>NZ_JAOTQT010000002.1:0-589007 GCF_025685725.1 Burkholderia sp. BKH01
GCCCTGGGCGCCGCGGCGCTCGCTTCGGCCGGTTGCGCCGCGCTTGCACCTGCCGTACCCGACGCGTCGGGCGCCGACGCGGCCGATGCCGCATCGGCCGCGCTGGCCGCGGTCGGCACGACGGGCTGCGGCAGCGTCTTGAAGCCGGCCGCGACGGCGGCGGGCTTGTTCGCGTCGCCGATCACCGGTGCGTTGATGGGTTCGGTCGCCGACGCCGCGGCAGCCACGGCCGCGGCTTCGTTCTGCGGGTTCTGGCGCTCGACGAGGAAGAAGTCGAGCACGCGGCGCGCGATCGGGCCGGCGGCCTGCGCACCCCAGCCGCCGTTCTCGACGACCAGCGCCACGGCGATCTGCGGATGGTCGACCGGCGCGTACGCGATGAACAGCGCGTGGTCGCGCAGATGCTCGGCGAGCAGGTGGCCCTTGTAGTTGGAGCCCTGCAGCGAGAACACCTGCGCGGTACCGGTCTTGCCGGCGGCGAGGTACGGCGCGCCGCGGAACACCTTGTACGCGGTGCCGGACGGGTTCTCGATCACGTTCTCCATCCCGCGCTTCACGACGTCGATGTCGGCCTGCTTGAGCGGGATCGTTTCACTTTCCTTCGGCACGGTCAGGCGACGCCCGCGCGTGATCGGATCCTCGACTTCCTTCACGAGGTGCGGCTTCATCACGACGCCGTTGTTCGCGAGGGTCGCGGTTGCGTGCGCGAGCTGCAGGATCGTGAACGAGTTGTAGCCCTGGCCGATCCCGAGGCTGATCGTCTCGCCGTCGAACCACTTCTGCTGCGCGGCCTTCTTGAACGCCTTCTTCTTCCAGTCGGTCGACGGCAGGATCCCGCGCGCTTCGCCCTGGATGTCGATCCCGGTGATCTGGCCGAAGCCGAACGGCTTCATGAAGTTCGCGATCGCGTTCACGCCGAGGTCGCGCGCGAGCATGTAGAAGTAGGTGTCGTTCGACACCATGATCGCCTTGTTCATGTCGACCCAGCCCTGGCCCGAGCGCACGTCGTTGCGGAACGTGTGGCCGCCGAACGTGAAGTAGCCGGGATCCTGGAAACCCCAGCCCGGCGAGCGCTTGCCGAGCGTCAGGCCCGCGAGCGCCATGAACGGCTTGTACGTCGAGCCGGGCGGGTAGGTGCCGTGCAGCGGACGGTTCAGCAGCGGCTTGTCGGTCGAGTTGTTCAGCTCGTCCCAGGTCTGCTGGTCGATGCCGTCGACGAACGAATTCGGGTCGAAGCTCGGCGACGACACGAACGCGAGCACGTCGCCCGTCTTCGGCTCGATCGCGACGAGCGCGCCGCGCTTGCCGGCGAACGCCTGTTCGGCGACCTGCTGCAGCCCGATGTCGAGCGACAGCACGAGGTTGTTGCCGGGCGTCGCCTGCGTGCGCGACAGCGTGCGCACGGGCCGGCCGCCGGCCGTCACCTCGACTTCCTCGAAGCCGGTCAGCCCGTGCAGCTCGGTCTCGTAGCTCTGCTCGACGCCGATCTTGCCGATGTAGTCGGTGCCCTTGTAGTTGTTGGCGTCGCGGCGCGGATCGTAGTTTTCCTGGTCGCTGTCGTTGTCGTCGCTGATCGCGTCGATACGATCCTGGTCGCGCTTCGAGATCCGGCCGATGTAGCCGATCACGTGTGCGGCCGTCGTGCCGAGCGGATATTGGCGGAACAGCCGCGCGCGCACGTCGACGCCGGGGAAGCGGAAACGCTGCGCGGTGAAGCGCGCGACTTCCGCGTCGGTGAGCCGCGTGCGGATCGGCAGGCTCTCGAAGTTCTTCGAGTCCTCCTGCAGCTTCTTGAAGCGGCGGCGGTCGCGTGCGTCGATCGGGATGATCGCGGACAGCTTGTCGATCGTGTTGTCGAGCGTGTCGTCGAGCTTCGATGGCGTGATCTCGAGCGTGTACGCCGAATAGTTCTTCGCGAGGATCACGCCGTTGCGGTCGGTGATGATCCCGCGGTTCGGCACGATCGGCGCAACCGAGATGCGGTTTTCCTCGGCCTGCAGCGCGTATTTGCCGTGCTGCATCAGCTGCAGGTAGAAGAAGCGGCTCGCGAGCAGCCCGAAGCAGACGAACACGAACAGGCCCGCCGCCGCGACGCGCAGGCGGAACTTCGAGAGCTGCTGTTGGGTGTCGTTGAAATCGGTCATGCGGTTAGCGTCGATCTGACCCGCGCGCGGGCGGGCGAGGTGCCGCCCCGGAGCGCGGCGCGCGGCGGGTTTGGGGGCGGCGGGTATTCAAAGGTCGTCCGGCTCAGATGGGGCGCGTATCGTCCGGATCGACCGGGCGGCGTTGCGGCATCAGCAGCAGGTGGCTCGCGATCGGCCACAGGGCCGCCTCGACGAAGCCGTCGACCAGGTAGCGCCAGCCGGGGAACGCGGCGCCCATCGCGAGACGGATCACGAACGGCACGAGCTGCGCGACGACGAGCAGCGGCGTGACATACAGCACCTGCACGCCGATCGGCATCCACAGCACGCGGCGGTGGATCGTGATCGCACCGTACGACAGCAGCGTATAGGCGAGCGCGTGCTCGCCGAGCAGCCCCGCGTCATGCACGTCCATCAGGATGCCGAGCGCGAACGCGACACCCATCCCGACCTTGCGCGGCTGGTGGATGTTCCAGAACAGCAGCACGACCGCGACGAAGTCGGGCACGCCGGGCAGGCGGCCCCACGGCATCAGGTTCAGCAGGAACGCGGCCGCGAGGCTGAAGACGATGAAGTACGGATTGACCGGCTGCAGGATGTATTGCGGGCGGTTCATCGCTGGGCTCCTGATTGCCCGGCCGCGGGCTTCGCGGCTGCGGCGGCGGGCGCGGCCGGCGCGGGCTTCGCGCCGGGCTGGGCCGCGGCGGCCGGTTTCGCGTTCGCGTCGGCCTTGTCGGCTTTCTCGCCCTTCGCGGCGGCTTTCGCGCCTTTCTTGCCACCCTTCGCGTTCTTGTCGGCGGCCGGGTCGAGCTCGGCCGGGCGCGGCGGGATGTCGTTCTGGTAATGCAGCACGAGCATCTGGCGCGCGCCGCGCACGGCCGCGACCGGCGCACAGGTCACGCGCGCGAATGCGGTATCGGCGAGCTTGTCGACGTGCACGACCTTCGCGACCGGCAGGCCGGGCGGATAGACGCCGTCGAGGCCGCTCGTGACGAGCTCGTCGCCGGCGACGAGATCCGAGCTCGTCGGCACGAAGCGCAGGTCGAGCGAATCGCCCTTCGGCGTGCCGTAGATCACGCTGCGCAGGCCGGTGCGCAGCACCTGCACCGGAATCGCGAGATCGCGGTCGGTGACCAGCGTGACTTCGGACTGCAGCGGGAACACGCGCGTGACCTGGCCGATCACGCCGTCCTCGCTGACGACGGGCGAACCGTTCTGGATGCCTTGCTGCGAACCTTGCCCGACCACGATCTTCTGCGTGAACGGATCGCTCGTGTCGTACTGGATCTCGACCGGCGTCGATTGTGTCGCGATGTGCTGGCGCAGCTCGAGCACCGCGCGCAGGTGCATGTTTTCCTGCGCGAGCACGGCGGCCTGGTTGGCCTGCGTCGACAGTTGCAGGTTGCGTTTGCGGAGGTCGTCGTTCTCGTGGCGCAGCGATGCGCCGGTGACGGCGATGTCGGCCGCGCCCATGAACAGGTCGCGCGGCACGAGTGCTGCGCGCTGCAGCGGATAGAGCACGGTGCCGAGCACGCCGCGCAGGATTTCGAGCGTGCTGAAGCGCGCGTCCGACACGAGGAGCGCGATGGCGAGGGCAACGAAGAAGATGAGCCGCGCGAGCGCGGGCGGACCTTGCTTGAAGAGGGGCGGCGGACTGTATTCCATGGTCGGCGCCGGGCGCGTGTGATCGGTTAAATGATGCTCAGACGCGCAAACGGCGCGGCGGTTCGTTCTGAACGAGCGATCCGGCCACGCCGCGGGTGCGTCATGTCAAGAAACTGCCTAGACGATCACTCGTACGAGAAGATGCTGCCCAGCTTGTCCATGCGCTCGAGCGCCATGCCCGAACCGCGCACGACGCAGGTGAGCGGATCTTCCGCGACGAGCACCGGCAGGCCGGTTTCTTCGGCGAGCAGGCGGTCGAGGTCGCGCAGCAGCGCGCCGCCGCCCGTCAGCATCATCCCGCGTTCGGCGATGTCGGCGCCGAGTTCCGGCGGCGTCTGTTCGAGCGCGATCTTCACCGACGACACGATCTGGTTCAGCGGATCGGTCAGCGCTTCGAGGATTTCGTTGCTGGAGATCGTGAAGCTGCGCGGAATGCCTTCCGACAGGTTGCGGCCCTTCACTTCCATTTCCTTGACTTCGGAGCCCGGGAACGCGGAGCCGATTTCCTTCTTGATCGCCTCGGCGGTCTGCTCGCCGATCAGCATCCCGTAGTTGCGGCGGATGTAGTTGACGATCGCCTCGTCGAACTTGTCGCCGCCGACGCGCACCGAGCCCTTGTACACGATGCCGCCGAGCGAGATCACGCCGACTTCCGTCGTGCCGCCGCCGATGTCGACGACCATCGAGCCGGTGGCTTCCGACACCGGCAGGCCCGCGCCGATCGCGGCCGCCATCGGCTCCTCGATCAGGTAGACCTGCGATGCGCCGGCGCCGTGCGCGGCTTCCTTGATCGCGCGGCGCTCGACCTGGGTCGAGCCGCACGGCACGCAGATGATGATGCGCGGCGACGGCGAGAACATGCGCGACTCGTGCGCCGTCTTGATGAACTGCTTGATCATCTGCTCGGTGACGGTGAAGTCGGCGATCACGCCGTCCTTCATCGGGCGGATCGCCTCGATGTTGCCCGGCACCTTGCCGAGCATCTGCTTGGCTTCCTTGCCGACCGCCTGGATCGTCTTCTTGCCGTTGGGGCCGCCTTCCTGGCGAATCGACACGACGGACGGTTCATCGAGCACGATGCCCTTGCCGCGCATGTAGATCAGGGTGTTTGCGGTGCCGAGATCGATCGCGAGATCGTTGGAGAAGTAGCTGCGCAAAAAACCGAACATTCAGAATCCTGTTTCGCTCTGGGCCGGCCCTGTATAGCGAGCGCTGAGGGCGGCAGCGGAAAAAATAACAGCCTCGGGAAGCGTGGCGGAAGCGGCCGCCGCGGCGCACGAAGCTGCGAGTGATGTCTACCGGGGATCGCACGAAGCACGCACGGCTTGCCGAAGCGAGGCGAAACGGTGCGGGAAAAGGCTGCCGGGTTTGGGTCGAACGCGTAATGATACCTTATAATTTCACGGTATTTGAATCGAAACGGGCGGTATTTTTGCCGCTTCGGTCCCGATTTTTGAGGGTGGGATCGCACCCTCCAACCCCCCGCCGCAGTGCTGCTTTCGATGCGCTGCGCAGCCTTGTTTTTCCGGTGATCGCATGGCCCTGACCCTGACCGATGTGAAACGCATCGCGCACCTGGCGCGACTCGAAATGGCCGACGCCGACGCCGAGCACATGCTCGGCCAGCTCAATGAATTCTTCGGCCTCGTCGAGCAGATGCAGGCGGTCGACACCGCCGGCATCGCGCCGCTCGCCCACCCGATCGAACAGATCCAGGAAGTCGCGCAGCGCCTGCGCGACGACGCCGTGACGGAAGTTGTCAATCGCGACGACAACCAGCGTCCGGCGCCGGCCGTCCAGGACGGCCTCTATCTCGTGCCGAAGGTGATCGAGTAAGCATTCGACGACAAGCGCCGGCCAGCGCCGCGCGCCACCCAGAATTCCCAGGAAAACCACTCAATGCACGCAAAAAGCCTGACCGAACTGCGCGCCGCGCTCGCCGCCAAGGAATGCTCGGCCGTCGAGCTCGCGCAGCACTACCTGAAACGGATTGACGCCGCGCGCGCCCTGAACGCGTTCGTCCACGTCGACGCCGATCTGACCCTCGCGCAGGCGAAAGCCGCCGACGCGGAGCTCGCGCGCGGCGCGGGCGGCGCGCTCACCGGCCTGCCGATCGCGCACAAGGATGTCTTCGTCACGCGCGGCTGGCGCTCGACCGCCGGCTCGAAGATGCTCGCGAATTATGAAAGCCCGTTCGACGCGACCGTCGTCGCCCGCCTGCAGGCGGCCGGCATGGTCACGCTCGGCAAGACCAACATGGACGAGTTCGCGATGGGCTCGTCGAACGAGAACTCGGCGTTCGGCGCGGTGAAGAACCCGTGGGACACGAACGCGGTGCCGGGCGGCAGCTCGGGCGGCAGCTCGGCCGCCGTCGCCGCGCGCCTCGCGCCGGCCGCGACCGGCACCGACACCGGCGGCTCGATCCGCCAGCCCGCGTCGTTCGCGGGCGTGACGGGCATCAAGCCGACCTACGGCCGCGTGTCGCGCTACGGGATGATCGCGTTCGCGTCGTCGCTCGACCAGGGCGGCCCGATGGCGCAGAGCGCGTCCGACTGTGCGCTGCTGCTCAACGCGATGGCCGGTTTCGACGAGCGCGACTCGACGAGCCTCGAGCGCGACGACGAGGATTTCACGCGCCACCTCGGCCAGCCGTGGGCGGCCGGCAACGATGCGGGCAAGCCGCTCGCGGGCCTGCGCATTGGCTTGCCGAACGAGTATTTCGGCGACGGCCTCGCCGACGACGTGCGCGCGGCGATCGACGCGGCGCTTGAAGCTTATGAAGCGCTCGGCGCGACGCTCGTGCCGGTGTCGCTGCCGAAGACGGAACTGTCGATCCCCGTGTACTACGTGATCGCGCCGGCCGAGGCGTCGTCGAACCTGTCGCGTTTCGACGGCGTGCGCTTCGGCCATCGCGCCGCGCAATACGGCGACCTGCTCGACATGTACAAGAAGTCGCGCGCCGAAGGCTTCGGCCCCGAGGTGAAGCGCCGGATTCTCGTCGGCGCGTACGTGCTGTCGCACGGCTACTACGACGCGTACTACCTGCAGGCGCAGAAGATCCGCCGCATCATCGCGCAGGATTTCCAGGAGGCGTTCGAGTCCTGCGACGTGATCATGGGCCCGGCATCGCCGACGGTCGCGTGGGATCTCGGCGCGAAGGGCGACGATCCGGTGCAGATGTATCTCGCGGATATCTACACGCTGTCGGTGAGCCTCGCCGGCCTGCCCGGCATGAGCGTGCCGTGCGGCTTCGGCGCGGGCGCGAACGCGAAGCGCCCGGTCGGCCTGCAGATCATCGGCAACTATTTCAACGAAGCCCGGATGCTGCAGGTCGCCGACGCGTTCCAGCGCGCGACCGACTGGCACAAGCAAGTTCCGGCGGGAGTGTAAGCACCATGACTCAATGGGAAGTCGTTATCGGTCTCGAGACGCACGCGCAACTGTCGACCGTCTCGAAGATTTTCTCGGGCGCGTCGACGCAGTTCGGCGCCGAGCCGAACACGCAGGCCTGCCCGGTCGACCTGGCGCTGCCGGGTGTGCTGCCGGTGCTGAACCGCGGCGCGGTCGAACGCGCGATCCGCTTCGGCCTCGCGATCGGCTCGACCATCGCGCCGCGCAGCATCTTCGCGCGCAAGAATTATTTCTACCCCGATCTGCCGAAGGGCTATCAGATCAGCCAGTACGAGATTCCGGTCGTGCAGGGCGGCCAGATCACGATCCAGGTGCCCGCCAACGAAAAGGCCGGCAAGGAAGCGTACGAGAAGACGGTCAACCTGACCCGCGCGCACCTCGAGGAAGACGCGGGCAAGTCGCTGCATGAAGACTTCGCCGGGATGACGGGGATCGACCTGAACCGCGCGGGCACGCCGCTGCTCGAGATCGTCACCGAACCGGAAATGCGCAGCGCGGCCGAAGCCGTGGCCTATGCGAAGGCGCTGCACGCGCTTGTCGTGTGGCTCGGCATCTGCGACGGCAACATGCAGGAAGGCTCGTTCCGCTGCGACGCGAACGTGTCGGTGCGCCCGGTCGGCCAGGAGAAGTTCGGCACGCGCGCGGAAATCAAGAACCTGAACTCGTTCCGGTTCCTCGAGGAAGCGATCAACTACGAAGTGCGTCGCCAGATCGAGCTGATCGAGGACGGCGGCGAAGTCGTGCAGGAAACGCGCCTCTACGATCCGGACAAGCGCGAGACGCGTTCGATGCGCAGCAAGGAAGACGCGCACGATTACCGCTACTTCCCCGACCCCGACCTGATGCCGCTCGTGATCGGCCAGGACTGGATCGAGCGCGTGCAGTCCGGGATGCCCGAGCTGCCGGCCGCGATGCAGCAGCGCTTCGTCGAGCAGTACGGCGTGTCCGCGTACGACGCGGGCGTGCTGACGTCGAGCAAGGCGATGGCCGCGTATTTCGAGGCCGTGGTCGCGAAGGCCGGCGCGGCGAACGCGAAGATCGCCGCGAACTGGCTGATGGGCGACGTGTCGTCGCAACTGAACCGCGACGGCATCGAGATCGACGCGATTCCGGTGTCGGCGGCCCAGCTTGCACTCGTGCTGCAGCGCATCGCCGACGGCACGATCTCGAACAAGATCGCGAAGGAAATCTTCTCGACGATCTGGGACGAGAAGGCGGACGACGAAGGCGCGGCCGACCGCATCATCGACGCGAAGGGGCTGAAGCAGATCTCCGACACCGGCGCGCTGGAAGCGATCATCGACGAGGTGCTCGCGGCGAACGCGAAGTCGGTCGAGGAATTCCGCGCGGGCAAGGAAAAGGCGTTCAACGCGCTGATCGGCCAGGCGATGAAGGCGACGAAGGGCAAGGCCAATCCGCAGCAGGTCAACGAACTGCTGAAGAAGAAGCTCGGCTGAACATGATCGCGCGCCTGAGCCGCGCTTGACGACGGGCCGCCCCGAACCTGTTCGGGGCGGCCCGTCGCGTTTGGTGGATGCGTTATCGTATGCACCACACCGTCCAACGGAGGAACGAATGGCGAAACAACCGTCGCTCGACGATTTCCGCGTGCCGTACAGCACGCGCGAGAAGGAAGCCGCCGCATTCAAGCTCGATGCGTTCGACCCGGCCGCGAAGCCGTTCTCGTCCGGTTCGAAGGAAGCCGACCGCGAACGGCTGTCGGCCGTGTCGACCGAGCTCGACGTGCAGCAGGAACGCCTGCACACGCAGCAGAAGAAGCGCGTGCTGCTCGTGCTGCAGGGGATGGATACCAGCGGCAAGGACGGCACCGTGCGCGCGGTGTTCCGCGAGGTCGATCCGCTCGGCCTGCGCGTCGTGTCGTTCAAGGCGCCGACGCCGATCGAAGCCGTGCACGATTTCCTGTGGCGCGTACATGCGCAGGTGCCGGCCGCGGGCGAGCTCGCGATCTTCAATCGCAGCCACTATGAAGACGTGCTCGTGCCACGCGTGCTCGATACGATCGACAGCAAGGAATGCGAGCGCCGCTACCGGCAGATCCGCGATTTCGAGACGATGCTCGTCGAGAACGGCACGACGATCGTCAAATGCTTCCTGCACATCTCGAAGGACGAGCAGCGCGCGCGGCTGCAGGCGCGCATCGACGATCCGACCAAGCACTGGAAGTTCGACATCTCCGATCTCGACGCGCGCAAGCACTGGGACGCGTACCAGTCCGCGTACCGCGACGCGCTCGCCGCGACGTCGGCCGAGCATGCGCCGTGGTACGTGATCCCGGCGGACTCGAAGACGCACCGCAACGTGATGATCGCCGAACTGCTGCTGCGCACGATGACCGACATGAAGCTGGAATTCCCGCCGCCGAAGCCCGAACTCGAAGGCGTGAAGATCCGTTAAGCTGCCACCCTGTAAAACATCGAACTGAACGGAACCCGACATGATGCGAGTGATTACCGCCAACCTGAACGGCATCCGCTCCGCCGCGAAGAAGGGCTTCTTCGAGTGGCTCGGCGAGCAGAACGCCGATTGCGTGTGCGTGCAGGAAATCAAGGTATCGGCTGACGACCTGCCGACCGAATTCGTCGAGCCGCACGGCTTCAGGAGCTATTTCCACCACGCCGAGAAGAAGGGCTACAGCGGCGCGGGCGTGTACAGCCGCCACGAGCCCGACGACGTGATCATCGGCTTCGGCAGCAGCGAATTCGATGCCGAGGGGCGCTACGTCGAGGCACGCTACGGCAAGCTGTCGGTCGTGTCGGTGTACGTGCCGTCCGGCTCGAGCGGCGACGAGCGCCAGCAGGCGAAGTACCGCTTCATGGACGAGTTCATGCCGCACCTCGCCCAGCTCAAGAAGAAGCGCGAAGTGATCCTGTGCGGCGACGTGAACATCGTCCACAAGGAAATCGACATCAAGAACTGGAAGAGCAACCAGAAGAACTCGGGCTGCCTGCCGGAAGAACGCGAGTGGCTCACGAAGCTGTTCGACGATGTCGGTTATGTCGACGTGTTCCGCACGCTCGACCAGCGCCCCGAGCAGTACACGTGGTGGAGCAACCGCGGCCAGGCGTACGCGAAGAACGTCGGGTGGCGGATCGACTACCAGATCGCGACGCCGGGCGTGGCCGGCACCGCGAAAAGCACGTCGATCTTCAAGGACATCAAGTTCAGCGATCATGCGCCGCTGACGATCGACTACGACTACAAGAAGTGACCGCCGGCGCCACGCAGTGCGCGTAGCGGTCGAACCATCCGGTCGCCGGATGCAGAACGGGCCGCATGTCGAACATGCGGCCCGTTTCGTTCTTGCTTCGGCGCGGCGATCGTGCATGCCGCCCGGCAACGCTCAGTGCTTGATCGATGCCATGTCGATCACGAACCGATACTTCACGTCGCTCTTCAGCATCCGCTCGTAGGCCGTGTTGATCTGCTGCATCGGAATCGTTTCGATATCCGACGTGATCCCGTGCTGCGCGCAGAAGTCGAGCATTTCCTGCGTTTCCGCGATCCCGCCGATCAGCGAGCCCGCGAGGCGGCGGCGCTTGAAGATCAGGTTGAACACCTGCGGCGACGGATGGTCGTGCTCCGGCGCGCCGACAAGCGTCATCGTGCCGTCGCGCTTCAGCAGGTTCAGGAACGGGTTCAGGTCGTGCTGCGCGGCGACCGTGTTCAGGATGAAGTCGAAGCTGTTCAGGTGCGCGTTCATCTGCGCTTCGTCCTTCGAGATCACGACTTCGTGTGCGCCGACGCGCTTGCCGTCGTCGATCTTCGACGGCGACGTCGTGAACAGCACGACATGCGCGCCCATCGCACGCGCCAGCTTCACGCCCATGTGGCCGAGCCCGCCGAGGCCGACGATGCCGACCTTCTTGCCGGGGCCGACGTTCCACTGCCGCAGCGGCGAGTAGGTCGTGATCCCCGCGCACAGCAGCGGCGCGGCGCCGGCCGGGTCGAGCGTCTCCGGCACGCGCAGCACGAACGCCTCGTCGACGACGAGCTGCGTCGAATAGCCGCCGTACGTGACGTCGCCCGTCACGCGATCCTGGCCGTTGTAGGTGCCGACGAAGCCGTTCTCGCAATACTGCTCGAGGCCGTCGGCGCAGCTCGCGCAGGTGCGGCACGAATCGACGAGGCAACCGACGCCGACCAGCTCGCCGACCTTGAAGCGCGATACCTGCGAGCCGGTCGCGGTCACGCGGCCGACGATTTCATGGCCCGGCACGACCGGATAGATCGTGTTGCGCCATTCGTTGCGGGCCTGGTGCAGGTCCGAGTGGCAGACGCCGCAATAGAGGACGTCGATCTGGACGTCGAGATCGCGCAGCGCGCGACGCTGGAATTCGAACGGGGCGAGCGGCGATTGCGAATCGGTCGCCGCGTAGGCATAGGTTGTGCTCATGCAGGGGGCTCCTTGTCCGGGATGGATATCCGGCGAAACAGACTGCCGTCGCATCATGTGGCGATGCGGCGAGGCAGGACGTCATCGTAAGGAGCGCGGCGCCGCGGCGAAATACACGAAGGTCTGGAAGATTTGCCTATTCCTCTCGAATTGCATGCGAACGGCCGTCAAAACGTATTCAAGGTGCTACATTTCGAGCCAGATTCTCTTGCCGGACAGGACCGCGCCGATGAGCTTCCAGCCCCTTTTCACCGACACGGGCGAACGTGTGCAGCGCCGCATGATCGAACTGCACACGCGCCTCGCGCCGAACGAGGGCGACACGCTCGCGGCGCTCGACGGCGTGCGCTTCATCCGCGTGAGCCGTCCCGCGCCGCGCGTGCCGGTGCTGTACGAACCCAGCATCATCGTCGTGTGCCAGGGGCGCAAGCTTGGCTATCTCGGCGAGCGCTCGTTCGTCTACGACGCGCAGCAGTATCTGGTGCTGTCGGTGCCGCTGCCGTTCGAATGCGAGACTTTCGCGAGCATGGACGAGCCGTTCCTCGCGATCTCGATCCGCATCGATCTGGCGGTGATCGCCGAGCTCGCGATCCTGCTCGACGAGACGCTCGGCGCGGCTGTCAGCGAGCCGCACGGCGTGTACTCGACGCCGCTCGACGCGCCGCTGGCCGACGCGGTGGTGCGGCTGCTCGAAGCGCTCGCGTCGCCGCACGACACGCGCGTGCTGGGCCCGGCGATCATGCGCGAGATCGCATATCGCGTGCTGACGGGCGCGCAGGGCGACGCGATCCGCGCGGCGCTCGTGCAGCAGCATCATTTCGGCCGCATTGCGAAGGCGCTGCGGCGCATTCACGTCGACCTGAAGGCCGACCTCGACGTCGAGACGCTCGCGCGCGAGGCCGGGATGAGCCTCGCGGTGTTCCACGCGCAGTTCAAGCACGTGACGGCGACGTCGCCGATGCAGTACGTGAAAGCCGCGCGCTTGCATCAGGCGCGGCTGATGATGGTGCGGGACGGAGTCGGCGCCGGCACGGCCGCTGCCCGCGTCGGTTATGCGAGCGCGTCGCAATTCAGCCGCGAGTTCAAGCGGCTGTTCGGCCGCAGCCCGGGTGACGACGTGCGCTGGATGCGTGAGAGCAGAGGCCGGCCGATCGCGGCGGACGTGGACGCATAGCGATCGGCTTCTCGCGCCGCTCAGCGCCGCGCGGCCTTGCGCCGCTGCGCGCTGATGCCCGCGTAGTCGGGCAGCGTGTCGACCCGTTTGCCGGTTGCCTTCGCATACAGCGGCATCAGGTCCGGCAGGCGGTTCAGCAGATCCTGGCGCCGGGCGGTGCTGTACGGGTGCGTGTAGATGAAGCCCGTCGCCTTGTTCGCGCGCGTCGCGACCGCGAGCTTGTCCCACAGCGTGATCGCCGCGCGCGGATCGAAACCCGCGCGTGCGGCGATGTCGCCGCCGATCACGTCGGCTTCGGTCTCGTCGGTCGGGTCGTAGTGGAGCGCCTGCAGACGCTCGCCGAGGTTCAGTGCCTGCGGCAGCGGATCGCCGACGCCGAACAGCGGCGGCAGCGTGGCCGCGCGCAGCGACGTCTGCGAGGTCGCGCTGAAGTTGCTGCGCGCGTGTTCGCGCAGCGCATGCGCGATGCCGTGCGCGAGCAGCACGCCGAACTCGTCGTCGTTCAGGCGGATGCGGTCGAGCAGGCCGCCGTACACGAGCACCTTGCCGCCCGGCAGGCAGGTCAGGCGGATGTCGCGCGAGCGGATCGCGTTGACGTCCCACGTCCAGTTCTTCACGCGATCGTTCCACTTCACCGAATACGGCGCGAGCTTCGCGACGATCGCGCGCAGGCGCTTCACGCGTGGCTGGTTTGCGGGCAGCAGGCGGTTGCTGTCGGCGGCCGCCTGCACGATCTGCGCGTATTCGTTCCCGGTGAGTTGCTCGAGCAGCGGCGAAGGAAGCAGCGTGCGAAATGCGATCTCGTTGCCGTAGCGGACCTGCTGCGGCGTCGGCGTATACGCCTTCGCTGACGCGGCGGCGCCGGTCGGCTGCGCGGCTTCGGCGGCGGACGGCGGGACGGGCGCGGCCGAAGTCGCCGGCGTGGATGGCGTTGCCTGCGCGGCGGCCGGCGCGGAGCCTGCCGCGGCCGTGCCGGTGTCGGCCGCGTGCGCGAACCCCGCGGCGAGTGCCGCGGCGCCGACGCTCAGCGAAGCCGCAACGCGCGCGAGGCGGTGCACGCGGTCACTGCGCACGGCTGGCCTCGCCGTTGCGTGCGGCACCGTTCCACGGCGCGATCCTGAACAGCAGCAGCATGCCGGGAATCGCGAGTGCCGTGCACACGATGAAATAGTCGAACCAGCCGATCTTCGCGACGATGAAGCCGCTCGCGGCCGACGCGAGCGTGCGCGGCACCGATGCGAGGCTCGTGAACAGCGCGAACTGCGTGGCCGTGTAGCGCGGGTCGGTCGTGCTGGCGATATACGCGACGAACGCGGCCATCGTCAGGCCCGTCGTGAAGGTTTCGACGCCGTAGACGATCGCGAGCGCGACCGTCATCGGGCTGAATTGCGGCGCGACGGCAATGCCGAACACCGACAGCCCCGATGCGATCGCATGGCTCGTCGAAACGGTGAAGTCGTAGAGCACCGCGAGCACGGGCGAGCCGGGGCCGAGCTGAGCGAGCCACGCGAAGCCGAGCGTCGACACCATCTGCAGCGCGCCGAAGATCCAGAGCCCGCGGCCGATGCCGATCTTCACGAGCCAGACGCCGCCGATGATGCCGCCGGCGACGCTCGCGACGAGCGCGGTGGTTTTCGCGACGATGCCGATCTCGGTGCGCGTGAAGCCGATGTCGAGGAAGAACGACGTCGACAGCGTGGTGGCCATCGTGTCGCCGATCTTGAACAGGAAGATGAACGCGATGACGAGCAGCGCGCCGGTCCAGCCGTCGCGCTGGATGAATTCGCGGAACGGCAGCACGATCGCGTCGCGCAGGTTGCGCGGCGGTGCGCCGACCACTTCGGGCTCGCGCACGACGAGCGTCATCAGGATGCCCGGCAGCATGAACGCGCCGGTGATCGCGAACACGACGTCCCACGGCATGTGATCGGACAGGATCAGCGCCAGCGAGCCGGGGATCAGCGCGGCGAGCTTGTACGCGTTCACGTGCACCGCGTTGCCGAGGCCCTGCTCGGTGTCGCGCAGCAGCTCGCGGCGGTACGCGTCGATCACGATGTCGGAACTCGCGCCGAAGAACGCGACGAGAGTCGTGAGCGCGGCAACCGTCCAGATCGAATCGCGCGGCGACACGAAGCCGAGCGCGGCGATCGCGCCCGCGACCAGCACCTGCGTGAGCAGCATCCAGCCGCGCCGGCGGCCCGGCCGCCAGCCGGGCAGGCGCGGCAGGTAGCGGTCCATCAGCGGTGCCCACAGGAACTTCCACGTATACGGGAACTGGATCAGCGCGAACAGGCCGATTTCCTTCAGGTTCACGCCTTCGGAGCGCAGCCATGCCTGCACGAGGTAGACGAGCGTAAACAGGGGCAGCCCCGACGTGAAGCCCAGGAACACGCAGATCAGCATGTGCGTGTTCAGATAGGCTCGCCAGCCGGGGTGATCCTCGTGAGCGGTGAGTGCGGGCGCCTCGTGTGGCGTTTTCGACATGGACTGGAACTGGGTAGCGTTGACTGATTGCGGCGGCAGCGCGCGGCGGGGGAGCGGCGCGGGCCGGGCCCGGCGTTCGTCAACGGCCCCCCGGCTCAGCTGCGCTTGACGCGGTAGACAGCAAGACTACCACGCCAGTTCGCTCCCCATCGAATCGGCTGGCCTTCGTGCAGCACGACGCGGTCGAGGATCGTGACGCCGACTTCGGGCGCGAGCGCCTCGAAATCCTCGATGGTCAGCACGCGCACGTTCGGCGTGTTGTGCCACTGGTACGGCAGCGATTTCGACACGGGCATCCGGCCGTGCAGCACCGACAGCCGGTGCGGCCAGTAGCCGAAGTTCGGGAACGACACGATGCATTCGCGGCCAACGCGCGCCGTTTCGCGCAGGATCGCGGCCGTCTGGTGGATCGTCTGCAAGGTTTGCGACAGGATCGCGATGTCGAAGCTGTGGTCCTCGAACAGGCGCAGGCCGTCCTCGAGGTTCTGCTGGATCACGTTGATGCCGTTCTTCGCGCTCGCGAGCACGCCCGCGTCGTTCAGCTCGATGCCGTAGCCGGTGACGTCCAGCTCCTCCATCAGCAGCGCGAGCAGCGAGCCGTCGCCGCAGCCGAGGTCGAGCACGGTCGAGCGCGGCTCGACCCAGCGTGCGATCGTGCGGAAGTCCGCGCGCGCGGACAGGGAATTCAGCGCTTGCTGGTTCATGCGCCCACCTCGTTGGCGATTCGTTCGTAATACGCGCGGATCAGGTTGTGATAGCGCGCGTCGTCGAGCAGGAACGCGTCGTGGCCGTGCGGCGCGTCGATCTCCGCGTAGCTGACCGTGCGCTTGTTGTCGAGCAGCGCCTTCACGATCTCGCGCGAACGCGCGGGCGCGAAACGCCAGTCGGTCGAGAAGCTCGCGATCAGGTATTTCGCCTGCGTGTGCGCGAGCGCGGCCGTCAGGTTGCCGTCGAACGCCTTCGCCGGGTCGAAGTAGTCGAGCGCGCGCGTGATCAGCAGGTAGGTGTTCGCGTCGAAGTAGTCTGCGAACTTGTCGCCCTGGTAGCGCAGGTACGACTCGACCTCGAACTCGACGTCGAAGCTGAAGTTGTACGCGTCGAGCGCGCCGTCGGCGCGGCGCAGCGCGCGGCCGAATTTCTCGGCCATGTCGTCGTCGGAGAGATAGGTGATGTGGCCGATCATCCGCGCGACGCGCAGGCCGCGCTTCGGCTTCACGCCGTGTGCGTAATAGTCGCCGCCGTGGAAATCGGGGTCGGACAGGATCGCCGAGCGCGCGACCTCGTTGAACGCGATGTTCTGCGCGGACAGCTTCGGCGTCGACGCGATGTCGATGCAGTGCGCGACGCGCTCCGGGTACATCAGGCTCCACGCGAGCGCCTGCATCCCGCCGAGGCTGCCGCCCATCACGGCGGCAAAGCGCTCGATGCCGAACGCATCGGCGACGCGCGCCTGCGCGTGCACCCAGTCCTCGACGGTGACGACCGGATAGCGCGCGCCGTACGGCTTGCCGGTCGACGGATCGATGCTCATCGGGCCGGTCGAGCCGAAGCACGAGCCGAGGTTGTTCACGCCGATCACGAAGAAGCGGTTGGTGTCGAGCGGCTTGCCGGGGCCGACCATGTTGTCCCACCAGCCGGTGCTGCGCGGATCGTCCGCGTAGATGCCGGCGACGTGATGCGACGCGTTGAGCGCGTGGCAGACGAGCACCGCGTTCGAGCGTGCGGCGTTGAGCTCGCCGTACGTCTCGACGACGAGCTGATAGTTGCCGATCGCGCTGCCGCTTTGCAAGCGCAGCGGTTCGGCGAAGTGCATGGTCTGTGGAGCGACGATGCCGATCGATTCCATTCGTTCCGCCTTATGACTGGGCAGCTAAATGGTGTCGGCGATGCGCGGAGTCGGAGATGCGCGGCTGACGACCTCTTTAGCCGCATTTGTAGTGAACCGCCGGGACAAAGACAAATCAAGGCCCCGGCCGGTTCGCGCGCCCGCAATCGAGTCAGCAAATCGGCGCGCTTCCGACCTGCCGCCAACGAGGCGGCAAGTCGGCAAAGTATAGCGGAATTCCGCTGGGCACGGATTTCGCGGCGCAGCCGTCGGTTTGCAGGCGCGAATCGTCGAGTATCGAGAGGGCGGCGCCCGGCTGAACAGGGGCGACGCGCAGTCGCCGGTCGGCCGGAGCGGCGAGCGGGGTTTCGCTGTCGGCAATGCGTCGCTTACTGCAGGATCAGCCGCAAATGCGCGTCGGCCTGCTCGCCGGGCGATTTCTGGAAGCCGCCCTTCGCGAAGCGGTGCCACCTGCCGATCACGTAGCTGACGAGCAGGCTCGCGCGCGCGGCCGGATCGTAATCGGCCGGTAGCAGGAAAGGCGCAGCACCGTCGGGCGCGGCAGCTTCGGTGCGCGCGACCCGCAGGCACTGCTTGACGGTCGCTTCGATGCGATCGAGCAACTGGTTCACACGCTCGGTGAGCCGCTCGTCCTCGCCGACCAGCGCCTCGCCCGTCAGCACGCGCGTCATTCCCGGGTTCTTCGCGGCGAAATTGAGCATCGTGAGCGCGATCGTGCGGGCTTGCAGCACGCCGTTGGGCTCCTTCTCGACGATCTGGTTGACGAGGCCGAACAGCGACTGCTCGATGAACTCGATCAGCCCTTCGTACATCTTCGCCTTGCTCGGGAAATGGCGGTACAGCGCTGCTTCCGACACGTCGAGCCGGGCCGCGAGCGCGGCGGTGGTGATCTTCTCGCGCTTCGGTGCCTCGAGCATCGTCGCGAGTGTTTGCAGGATGTGCACGCGGCGCTCGCCCGGCTTCGGGCGCGTACGGGTGCGGGTGGGTGATGCCTGATCGTCCGTTACGGCTTGGTCCTGCGGGTGAGTCGGCTGCATTTCTGTCGCCCCGATCGAGTGCCCAGTCGAAGCGATTTTAACGAACGAATCCGCTGGTCGACATAATGCGGGCGGCCGGTACCCGGCAGGTTGCCGGGAAGATGGCCGGTAATCCATACGGTGCCGATGCCGAGACGCTTGTAGCGCTTCAGGTGGCCGCGCGTATCCTCGACGAGGATCGCATCGGACGGGCGCGCATGCGCGGCGCGCAGCGTCCGGCGCAGCATCGTGTGGTCGGGCTTCGCGCGCCACGTGCGGCGGTCGCGCATGTGCTCGAGCGCGATCACACGCTCGAACAGCCGTTCGATGCGCAGTTCGCGCAGCACCGCGCGCGCGTACTTCTCCGGCGCGTTGGTCAGCACGAACTTGCGGCCCGGCAGCGCGGCGACGATGCGCGCGAGGCCGCGCTCGGCGCGCAGCATCGCGGGGAGATCGGAAAACGTGTGGACCGCGCGCAGGAAGTCGTGCGGATCGATCGGATGGTGGCGCGTGAGGCCGAGGAGCGCGGCGCCGTAGCGCTGCGTGTAGCCGATGCGCAAGCGGTCGGCTTCGGCGCGCTCGACCTTGAGCGCGTCGACGATGTATTGCGTCATCGCACGGTTGATCTCGGGGAAGATCGCGTGCGATGCGTGGTGCAGCGTGTTGTCGAGATCGAACAGCCAGACGGGCGCGCCGGCGCGCGGCCGTCTGCGCGAGATGCGCCGGCGCCGCAGCGGGGCCGGCAGGTCGGGGCTGGTGGTCTTGCGGCGCGCGCTCAATGCGAGCGGATCATCGTGCCGAACGGCTGCTCGGTCAGGATTTCGAGCAGCACCGAGTGTTCGATCCGGCCGTCGACGATGTGCACCGACTTCACGCCGCTCTTCGCGGCGTCGAGCGCCGACGAGATCTTCGGCAGCATGCCGCCCGAGATCGTGCCGTCCTCGAACAGCGCGTCGATCTCGCGCGCGGACAGATCGGTCAGCAGGTTGCCGTCCTTGTCCATCACGCCCGGGATGTTGGTCATCATCAGCAGCTTCTCGGCGTTCAGCACCGTGGCGAGCTTGCCGGCGACGAGGTCTGCGTTGATGTTGTACGACAGGCCGTCTTCGCCGAAGCCGATCGGCGAGATCACCGGGATGAACGCGTCGTCCTGCAGCGCCTTCACGACCGCCGGGTTGATCGCCTCGACTTCGCCGACCTGGCCGATGTCGATGTACTGGCCCGGGTTGTCGCGGTCCGGCATCAGCAGCTTGCGCGCGTGGATCAGGCCGCCGTCCTTGCCCGTCAGCCCCACCGCGTGGCCGCCGAAGTGGTTGATCAGCGTCACGATGTCCTGCTGCACTTCCCCGCCCAGCACCCATTCGACGACTTCCATCGTCTCTTCGTCGGTCACGCGCATGCCCTGGATGAAGGTGCCGGCCTTGCCGATCTTCTTCAGCGCCTGGTCGATCTGCGGACCGCCGCCGTGGACGATCACCGGATTGATGCCGACCAGTTTCAGCAGGATCACGTCGCGCGCGAAGCCCTGCTTGAGCCGTTCTTCCGTCATCGCGTTGCCGCCGTATTTGATGACCACGGTCTTGCCGTGGTAGCGGCGGATGTACGGCAGCGCCTCGGCGAGGATTTCTGCTTTCAGCGTCGGGGCGATCTGCGAGAGGTCGATTGGCTCGGACATGGCGGCGGCTCAGGCTGGGAACGGTTGAAACACGGCGAATTGTACAGGAGTGGCGCAGCGCAGCATCGGTTTTTGGGCTGGCCGGAAGGTGATCGGCGCGGCTCGGACACCATACGCGGCGGCCCGCCGGCTATGGCGCTGCGCGATGCGGGCGGCGGTGCGCGGGCAGCGGCGGCGGGTTCGTTCGCGTGCGTTCGCGGCGAACTTCGGCCGGCAGACCGCCGTGCAAGATTCGTGCGCCGCGCTATGCTTGTCGCGTGGGGCGACTTCACGCCCGCTTTCGCGATTGCACCATGACCGATTCCGCCGCCGACGCCCGTTCCGCCCCGCGCCGCGCGCGCTGCCCGCACTGCGGGCGCGGCTTCGACTGCGGCGCCCGCACGCAGCCGTTCGAATGCTGGTGTGCGTCGATGCCGGCGCTGCCCGGCGGCACGCAGCCGGTGGCCGGCACGCGCTGCCGGTGCCCCGAGTGCCTGGCCGACGAGATCGCGCGGCGCATGGCCGGCGCGGCCGGCTGACGGCACCGGCCGGGCACGCGATGCGCCCCGTTCGCCCGCTCCGATCCGGCCCCGCTGGAGGCGCCGCCCGCTAAACGGGTAAACTGCCCGGATGCAACGAATCACCACCACCGGGCGCGTCAACCTCAGTCACCTGTTCTGGCTCCGCAATCTCGCGATCATCGGCCAGCTCGTGACGATCGGCGTCGTGCAGACTTATTTCGGCGTGCATCTGCCGTTGCCGGCGATGCTGATGGTCATCGCGCTCGAAATCGTTTTCAATGCGCTGACCTGGGTGCGTGTGCTGCGCGCACGGCCCGAGACCAATTTCGAGCTGCTCGGCCAGCTGTGGGTCGACCTCGGCGCGCTGTCCGCGCTGCTGTTCCTGTCGGGCGGCACGACCAACCCGTTCGTGTCGCTGTACCTTCCGTCGCTCGCGATCGCGGCCGCCGTGCTGCCGTGGCACCTGATGATCTGGCTCGCGGCGTTCGCGGTCGCGTGCTACGCGGCGCTCGGTTTCGACTCCGTGCCGCTCAACATGGACAATCCCGCGAACCTGTTCGACTACTACCGCACCGGGATGTGGGCGAACTTCATGGTCAGCGTCGGGCTGATCGCGTGGTTCGTCGCGCGCATGTCGAATGCGCTGCGCCAGCGCGATGCGGCGCTCGGCGAAGCGCAGCAGCACCTGCTGCGCGACGAGCGGGCGGTCGCGCTCGGCGTGCAGGCCGCCACCGTCGCGCACGAGATGGGCACGCCGCTGTCGACGATCGCGATGCTCGCCGAGGAATTGCGCGACGCGGCGCGCGCCGATCCGGGTCTTGCCCGATACGAGGCCGACCTGAAGGTGCTCGAGGAACAGATGACGCTCTGCACGTCGGCGCTCGCGCGCCTGCGCAGCCGCGCGAGCGCGCCGGCGAGCCGCCAGCCGGTGGACGACTGGCTCGACACGTTCGTCGAGCACTGGCGCCTGCGGCATCCGCACGTGCAGTTCGAACTGCTCGGCGCGCGTCCGGCGGGCGTCGCGCTCGACGACACGGTCGCGGCCGGCCAGATCCTGACGATCCTGCTCGACAACGCCGCGCGCGCGAGCCCGCAGCGCGTGACGCTGGCCGCGAAGGTCGCGCACGACCGCGCGGCCGACGTGATCGAATTCGAGGTATGCGACGACGGGCCCGGCATTCCGGCCGCGCTGCGCGAATCGCTCGGCGCGATGCCGGTCGACAGCACGCAGGGCGGGCACGGGGTCGGCCTGTATCTCGCGTTCAGTGCGGCCGCGCGGCTTGGCGGCGAGATCGAGCTGTCCGATGTCACGCCGCGCGCGGCAGGCGGCAACGGACGCGCCGGCGGTGCGGCGAACGGCCACGCCGCTGCCGCATCGGGCCAACGCGCGGGCGAACGCGTGGCCGAACGAACGGCCGGCACGCCGGACAGCCGCGCGGCCGGCGCAACCGCCGGGCGCGGCACGCGGGCCGTGCTGCGCCTGCCGGTCGTGCGCGTCGCGGCGCCGGTCGCCTCAACCAACACGTAGACGGAGAAACCACATGAGCGAGAACAATTTCCTGGTGATCGACGACAACGAGGTGTTCGCGGGTACGCTCGCGCGCGGCCTCGAGCGCCGCGGTTACGCGGTTCAGCAGGCGCACGACAAGGAGACGGCGCTCAGGCTCGCCGCGGGCGGCAAGTTCCAGTTCATCACCGTCGACCTGCATCTCGGCGAGGATTCGGGCCTGAGCCTGATCGCGCCGCTGTGCGACCTGCAGCCCGATGCGCGGATTCTGGTGCTGACCGGCTACGCGAGCATCGCGACCGCCGTGCAGGCCGTGAAGGAAGGCGCCGACAACTATCTCGCGAAGCCCGCGAACGTCGAGTCGATCCTGGCCGCGCTGCAGACCAACGCGACCGAAGTGCAGGCCGACGAGGCGCTCGAGAATCCGGTCGTGCTGTCGGTCGACCGGCTCGAATGGGAGCACATCCAGCGCGTGCTCGCGGAGAACAACAACAACATCTCGGCGACCGCGCGCGCGCTGAACATGCACCGCCGCACGCTGCAGCGCAAGCTCGCGAAGAAGCCGGTGCGGCAGTAAGCGGCGCGCCGCGGTCGTCGCGGCGCGTGTCGATGCAGTACGACGGGCGCTGCGGGTTGCGATGGGCAATCGCGCATGCGGGCAGGCCGTGCTCGGCCCTCTGCCGGACGCACCAACGAAAACGGGCGACCCGTCGGGTCGCCCGTTTCGCATTCGCCGCCGCGCGCGTTACAGCACGTAGCGCGACAGATCCTCGTCCTGCGCCACTTCGCCGAGCGCGCGGTCGACATACGTCGCGTCGATCGTCACGCACTCGCCGGCGTGACTGCCGGCCGAGAACGACACTTCCTCGAGCAGTTTCTCGATCACCGTGTACAGCCGGCGTGCGCCGATGTTCTCGGTCTTCTCGTTGACCGAATACGCGATCTCCGCGAGGCGACGGATGCCGTCCCGGGCGAATTCGAGCTGTACGTCCTCGGTCGCGAGCAGCGCCTGGTACTGCTTGACGAGGCTCGCGTCGGTCGCATCGAGGATCGCCTCGAAGTCTTCCACCGACAGCGAGTCGAGCTCGACGCGGATCGGGAAGCGGCCCTGCAGTTCCGGAATCAGGTCGCTCGGCTTCGCGAGGTGGAACGCACCGCTCGCGATGAACAGGATGTGATCGGTCTTCACCATCCCGTACTTCGTGTTGATCGTCGTGCCTTCGACGAGCGGCAGCAGGTCGCGCTGCACGCCCTGGCGCGACACTTCGCCGCCGCTGCCTTCGTTGTTGCGCGACGTGATCTTGTCGATCTCGTCGAGGAACACGATGCCGTTCTGCTCGACGTTCTGCACGGCCTTCGTCTTCACTTCCTCGTCGTTGAGCATCTTCGCCGCTTCCTCGTCGGTCAGCAGCTTCAGCGCTTCCTTGATCTTCACCTTGCGGCGCTGCTTCTTGCCGCTGCCGAGGTTCGAGAACATCGAGCGGATCTGCTCGGTCATCTCTTCCATTCCGGGCGGCGCCATGATGTCCATGCCGGCCGACGGCTGCTCGAGGTCGAGCTCGACTTCCTTGTCGTCGAGCTGGCCTTCGCGCAGGCGCTTGCGGAACGTCTGGCGCGTCGCGTTGTTGTCGTCGTTCGCGTGCTCGGCATTGCCGCCGAAGCCCACCGCGCGCGGTTGCGGCAGCAGGATGTCGAGGATGCGGTCTTCCGCCTGGTCGGTCGCCTTGCTGCGCACCTTGCGCATCTCGGATTCGCGCGTCTGCTTGACCGAGATCTCGATCAGGTCGCGCACGATGCTGTCGACGTCGCGGCCGACGTAGCCGACTTCGGTGAACTTGGTCGCCTCGATCTTGATGAACGGCGCATCGGCGAGCTTCGCGAGGCGGCGCGCGATTTCGGTCTTGCCGACGCCCGTCGGCCCGATCATCAGGATGTTCTTCGGCGTGATTTCCGTGCGCAGCGGATCGGCGACCTGCTGGCGGCGCCAGCGGTTGCGCAGCGCGACCGCGACGGCCTTCTTCGCCTTGTTCTGGCCGATGATGTGCTTGTCGAGTTCCGAGACGATCTCGGCAGGGGTCATGGTGCTCATGGGGCGGTCCTTACTCGATCGTTTCGATGATGCGGTTGTGGTTCGTGTAGATGCACATGTCGCCGGCGATCCCGAGCGACTTCTCGACGATCTCGCGCGGAGACAGCTCGGTATTCTCGGCGAGCGCGCGGGCCGCGGCCTGCGCGTACGCGCCGCCCGAGCCGATCGCGCAGATGCCGCCTTCGGGGTCGAGCACGTCGCCGTTGCCGGTGATCACGAGCGTGGTGGTCGCGTCGGCCGTGATCAGCATCGCCTCGAGGCGGCGCAGCATCCGGTCGGTGCGCCAGTCCTTCGCGAGCTCGACGGCCGCACGGGTCAGGTTGCCCTGGTGCTTCTCGAGCTTCGCCTCGAAGCGGTCGAGCAGCGAGAACGCATCGGCGGTGCCGCCCGCGAATCCGACCAGAACCTGGTTGTTGTAGATCCGCCGCACTTTCCGCGCGCCACCCTTCATGACGATGTTGCCGAGGGTTACCTGGCCGTCGCCGCCGAGCGCGACCTTGTCGCCGCGCCGGACCGAAACGATGGTCGTGCCGTGAAATTGCTCCATCTGCGTTCCTTGAGAAAAACGGGGAAGAGTCGGGCGGCGCGAGGCGCCGCCGCGTGAATCGCAGTGCGCCGGGGAGCGGCCCGGCGCGCGTCCGTTTCATTTTAGGGCGGGCGCGGGGATATCAAGAGGCGGGAGGCAAATCGGCCGGCCGGGAACCGGCTCTGGACCGGTGCCGGAAAAACAAAAAGCGCGCGGCAGGCCGCGCGCTTTCGGGAAGCAGCGTGTCGGAGCGGAACGCCGCTCGATCAGTCGCCGAACAGCTTCTGGCGCAGCTCGCGGCGCTCTTGCGCCTCGAGCGACAGCGTGGCCGTCGGGCGCGCGAGGAGGCGCGGAATGCCGATCGGCTCGCCGGTTTCCTCGCACCAGCCGTAATCGCCGGAATCGATGCGGGCGAGCGACTGCTGAACCTTCTTGAGGAGCTTGCGTTCGCGATCGCGCGTACGCAGCTCGAGCGCGTGCTCTTCCTCGATCGTCGCGCGATCGGCGGGATCGGGCACGATCACCGTCTCGCGCAGGTTCTCGGTCGTCTGGCCTGCATTCTTGAGGATGTCCGCCTGCAACTGTTCGAGCCGATTTTTGAAGAAGGCGAGCTGATCCTCATTCATGTAATCCTTGTCGCTCATCTTCAGGATTTCGGCTTCGGTCAAGAGTTTCTTCGTCATCTGCTTGCTTCTTCAATGTGCGGCAAATCAATAGATATTGCCTGCACTTTGGGATTACCCGCAACCGCGTTTGCATTCATTTGCGATTTGCCGCCGCGGGGCCGAAAGCCTCTGGAAAACCGGTTCTCAAATACCAGGATAGGCCTGGCGCGGATTTGCGCGCGCGGCGAACCGGTGTGCTGCGCGGCAGATCGCATCGGCCGCGGCCGGGTGGCGGATTGGCGATCCGGCGCGGTTGCGATGCCCGGAAAACTGGTTCAGCAAGAACCGGGCCTGTTTGTTGCCGTACTCCAGCGGGCACGTATTGTAACTGAATCGCAAGCGGGCGCCGTATCGGGTCGATCCCCGTCGGCTGCGCCAATATCTAGAAAATATAACGCGCAAATCGCGAAAAAGCGATGACGGCGAAACCCTGCCCGCACGCCGCCGCCGGGGCCGCCGCGAAAGCGGCGGCGCGGGCGGGGCGCAAAGGGGCAAAAAGGGCCGCAAACGCGGCGCCCGCGCGCGTCAGGCGAGGCAGGCGTCGAGGCCGTCGGTGATCAGGTCCTGCGGCAGGTCGACGCCGATGAAGACCATCTTGTTGGTCTTCTTCTCGGCCGGCAGCCACTTGGCGGCGAGGTCGCTGCCCATCATCTGGTGCACGCCCTGGAACACGACCTTGCGGTCGACGCCCTTCATGAACAGCACGCCCTTGTAGCGCAGCATCCGCTCGCCGTAAATCTGCAGGATGCCGCCGAGGAAGTCTTCCAGCTTGTTCGGGTCGAACGGGCGGTCGTTGCGGTACACGAACGACTTGATCTTGTCGTCGTGGTGCGCGTGGTGATGGTGGTGGCCGTGGTCGTGATCGTGCGCGCATTGGCCGTGATCGTGGTCGCAATCGGCGTGATCGTGATCATGGTCGTGGCCGTGGTGATGGTGCGCGTGATCGTCCTCGGCGAGGAAGTCGGGGTCGATCTCGAGCTTCGCGTTCAGGTTGAAGCCGCGCAGGTCGAAGATTTCCTTGATGTCGGCTTCGCCGAAATTCACGACCTTGATCGCGGCCCTCGGGTTCATGTGCATCAGGCGGTGCTTGAGATCGGCGACGGTCTGGTCGTCGACGAGGTCCGACTTCGTGATGAACAGGCGGTCGGCGAAACCGACCTGGCGCTGCACGACTTCGTGTTCGTCGAGCTGCGCGTCCGCATGCTTTGCGTCGACGAGCGTGATGACCGCGTCGAGCAGGAAGTCGTCGGCGATTTCGCTGTCGATGAAGAAGGTTTGCGCGACGGGGCCCGGGTTCGCGAGGCCGGTCGTCTCGATCACGATGCGGTCGAAGTCGAGCTTGCCTTCGCGCTTCTTCGCGGCCAGATCGCCGAGCGCGCGTGCGAGGTCGCCGCGGATCGTGCAGCAGATGCAGCCGTTGCTCATCTGGATGATCTGCTCGTTCGAATCCTGCACGAGGATTTCGTTGTCGATGTTCTCTTCGCCGAACTCGTTCTCGATCACGGCGATCTTCATGCCGTGCTGTTCGTTCAGGATGCGCTTGAGCAGCGTCGTCTTGCCGCTGCCGAGAAAGCCGGTAAGGATGGTGACGGGAGTGGCCATGTCGGTCGCCTGTGGTTCGTGAATCGGGGTCAAAACCAGAATGTGCGTCGCGCCCTCGCGCTGCGAGCCGGGGCGCACAACCATTCATTGAAACATACCTGTCAAGCCCTCGCCCGTCGTCCGGACGACAGGCGAAAGCGCTGGCCCGCCAGGCAGGGCCGGCGGACGGTGGTGTCCGCCAAGATCGGGGCGATCAGACGATTTGCAACAGCAGGCCCTTCAGATATTCGCCTTCCGGGAACGCGGCGAGCAGCGGGTGATCGACGCCCGCGCCGAGCCGCTTCAGGATGCGCGCGTCGACCTTCGCGTCGGCTGCCGCGCCCGCGACGATCTTTTGGAACAGGTCCATGTCGATCGCGCCCGAGCACGAGTACGTGAACAGCAGGCCGCCCGGACGCAGCAGCTTGAAGCCGCTCAGGTTGATGTCCTTGTACGCGCGCGCCGCGCGATCGACGCTGTCGCGGGTCGGCGCGAACTTCGGCGGATCGAGCACGATCAGGTCGAAACGCTCGCCTTCGTCGACGAGACGGCGCAGCGTCTTGAATGCATCGGCGTCCAGCCAGGTCGCGCGTTCGGCATCGAAGCCGTTGGCGACGACGTTCTGCTGCGCGAGCGCGAGCGCATCGCCCGACGAGTCGATCGACACCACGCGTTTCGCGCCGCCCTTGAGCGCCGCGAGCGAGAAGCCGCCCGTGTAGCAGAAGCAGTTCAGCACGTCGCGGTCGGCCGCGTACTGCGCGACGAGCGCGCGGTTGTCGCGCTGGTCGACGTAGAAGCCCGTCTTGTGGCCGTTCGGCACGTCGACGTGATAGCGCACGCCGTTTTCGTTCGCGATCAGCGACGCGGGCGGCGCATCGCCGGCCAGCACGCCGGTCGTCTGTTCGAGCCCTTCCTTGTCGCGGATCGACACGTCCGAGCGCTCGTACACGTTCGGGCAGCCCGTCGCGCCGGTGAGCGCCGCGACGATCGCGTCCTTCCACGCTTCGACGCCAGCGGCCATGAACTGGCAGACGAGCTGGCCGCGCGGCGCCGCGCCGGCTTCCGCGGTGTCCGCGACGTAGTAGTCGACGATCAGCCCCGGCAGCCCGTCGGCCTCGCCGAACACGAGCCGCACCGCGCCGGTGCCCGACACCATCGTCGTGCGGTGCGCGACCGCGCGCTGCACGCGGCGCTTGAAGAACGCGTGGTCGATCGGCTCGTTCTCATCGAAGCTCCACACGCGCACGCGGATCTGCGACTGCGGGCTGTACGCGCCGCGCGCGAGGAAGCGGCCGTCGTGCGTGCGCACGATCACGGTTGCGCCGGGCGCGGGCTTGCCGTCGACGCGGTCGAT
The DNA here is from genome assembly GCF_025685725.1 of Burkholderia sp. BKH01. Taxonomy (NCBI): domain Bacteria; kingdom Pseudomonadati; phylum Pseudomonadota; class Betaproteobacteria; order Burkholderiales; family Burkholderiaceae; genus Burkholderia; species Burkholderia sp. BKH01. The sequence goes on from NZ_JAOTQT010000002.1 coordinate 28,052, forward strand.
CGCATTGGCGTAGATCCAAGGATGGCGACGCAGCAGCGATTTTTCCTTGGACGGCTTGAGTGTGACGGTTTGCATGATGAGATCGAAATGGGCCGCGCCCGACGCCGACCGTTGCCGGTCGCCGCGCGCGGCGGGTAACACGGGACGCGCGTCAGTCGCGCTTCTTCGCGCGCGGATGCGCGCTGTCGTAAATCTTCGCGAGATGCTGGAAGTCGAGCGACGTATAGACCTGCGTCGCGGAGACGCTCGCGTGGCCGAGCAGTTCCTGCACCGCGCGCAGGTCGCCGCTCGACTGCAGCACGTGCGTCGCGAACGAGTGGCGCAGCACGTGCGGGTGGACGTTGGCGGGAATGCCGGCGGCGAGCGCCGCGCGCTTCACGCGCTCGCGCACGACGCCGGGCGACATCCGGTTGCCGCGCACGGACACGAACAGCGGATGCGGGTCGTGCTTCACGAATTCGCCGCGCACCGCGAGCCACGCATTCAGCGCGTCGATCGCCTTGCGGCCGACCGGCACCTTGCGCTCCTTGTTGCCCTTGCCGCGCACGGTGACTTCGGCTTCGGCGAGATCGAGCCAGCCGGCCGAGCGGTAGCCGTCGGCCTGCGTGTACATGACGTCGAGCCCGATCAGTTCGGCCAGGCGCAGCCCGGACGAATAGAACAGCTCGAGGATCGCGTGATCGCGGATGCTCTCGGTCGTGCCGGCGAGCGGCGCGTCCATCAACGCCGACGCGTCGTCGACCGACAGCGCCTTCGGCAGCGTTTTCGGCCGCTTCGGCGCGCGCACCGCGGCAACCGGGTTCGCGGGCATCTCGATGCGCTGCGCGAGCCAGCGGTAGAACGCGCGCCATGCCGAAAGGCGGTGCGAGATCGAGCGCGCGGACAGCCCGCCCGCATGCGCGCGCGCGACCGCGCCGCGCATGTCGGCGGCCGTCAGCGCTTCGAGCGGCCGGCCGGCCGCGAGCTTCTTCAGTTCGTCGAGTTCGTGCGTGTACGCACGCAGCGTATGTTCCGACAGCTGCCTGACGTGCTTCAGGTTCGACAGGTAGGCGGCGACCGGATCGTCTGTCATCGCGTGCGCGGTCAGTGCGGCAGCAGGCGCGTGAGCGCCGCGCTCGCGAGCGTCGCGATCTGCGCGAGGAAGTCGGTGGCCATCCCGTCGTGGAAGCGGCGCGGATCGGGCGAGCCGAGCACCAGCAGGCCGAACGCGGGCGCGTCGGTGCCGGCGAGCGGCGCACGCAGCGCGAGCAGCGCGACCGATGTGGCGGAACCGTCGCCGGCCGGCGCGGCTTCAGCGCCTTCCGCCGCATTCGCGGCCGAGGCGGCTACCGCGGGCGCGAGCCACTGCGCGGCCTCGAAGCCCGTGTTCGCGCCGCAGTACGGCGTCGACAGGCCGTTCGTGAACAGGCGTACCTCCTCGCCGACCTGGCGCGCGAAGTCGGCCTGCGCGTAGGTGTCGGCGACGTCCCACACGCGTAATGCCGTTTGCGGCACGTCGAACACGTCGGCGATGCCGTCGGAGATCGTGCGCGGCAGCGCGTATGGATCGCGTTCCGCGATCACGCGCGCGGTCCAGCGGCTGAACTTCGCGGACAGGCTGTCGTTCTCGTGGCCATAGCGCACGAGTTCGGCGAGGCGGCGCTCGAGATGCTTGTTCTTGTCGCGCAGCATTTCCATCTGCCGCTCCTGCAGCGAGATCGCGGCCTTGCCGTGCGGGTTCGCGAGACGGATCGTCGCGAGCAGTTCGGCGTGCTGCGCGAAGAATTCGGGATTGGCGAGCAGGTAGTCGGCGACTTCGCGATCGTTCATGTGGCTGGAGCGTTCAGTTATCAAGGGCGTTGCAGGGTCAGGCGTTCAGGTCGATCTCGCCTTCGAACACGGTCGTGGCGGGCCCGGCCATCATCAGCGCGGCGGTTTCGTCGCGCGCGCCGTCCCAGCCGATCGTCAGCGTGCCGCCGTGCGTGTGCACGGTCACCGGCGAATCGAGCAGGCCGCGCCGGATGCCGGCCGCGACCGCCGCGCACGCACCCGTGCCGCACGCGAGCGTCTCGCCCGCGCCGCGCTCGTACACGCGCAGCTTCACTTCATTGCGCGACACGATCTGCATGAAGCCGGCGTTCACGCGCTGCGGGAAGCGCGCATGGCGCTCGATCAGCGGGCCTTCTTCCAGCACGGGATACGCTTCGGCATCGTCGACGATCTGCACCGCATGCGGATTGCCCATCGACACGGTCGAGATCCAGCGTGTCGCGCCGCCGACGTCGAGCGGCCACAGCGTGTCGCGGCCTTCGGTGCGGCCGTCGAGGCCCGATGCGTCGAACGGCACCTGCGCCGGCGCGAACACGGGCGCACCCATGTCGACGACGACTTCGCCGTTGTCCTGCAACGTCAATGTGATCAGACCCTTCATGACCTGCACGCGCACGCTGCGCTGGTCGGTCAGGCCGCGGTCGCTGACGAATTTCACGAAGCAGCGCGCGCCGTTGCCGCAGTGCTCGACCTCGCCGCCGTCGCAATTGAAGATCCGGTACTTGAAATCCGCGCCGTCGACGGTCGGTTTTTCGACGAGCAGCAACTGGTCGGCGCCGATACCGAAATGCCGGTTGGCGAGCGCGCGCACCTGCGCTTCGGTGAGCGGCGGCAACGCGCGCGAATAGCCGTCGAGCACGACGAAGTCGTTGCCCGCGCCGTGCATCTTGGTGAACGAAAGTTTCACTGGGTCCGGGATTCCATGGCGAACAAGGCGGCCAGCACGACGCGAACGGCCGGCGGCCATGCCGGGCGGCCTCGTTCGTCGTGCTGATCTCAGCCGTAAATGATACATGCAGCCGACAGGGGCGTCCTGCGCGGACGGGGGCGTCTGTTGCGCGGGCGGAAAGGGCGCGGTATCCGGCAGGCGCGCGCGAAAGGCGCGCCGAAGGTGGCGAGGGCGCAGGCGCGCGCATGACGGCGCACCCGCGGGTTTCGCCCGGCAGGGTCAGTACAGGCTCGGTTCGCCGGGCGGGCGCGTCTTGAAGCGCTTGTGGACCCAGTAGTACTGCTCGGGCATCAGCGGAATCTGTTCCTCGAGGAATTCGTTCATCCGCCGCGCGTCGAGATCGTCGTCGCCGGTCGGGTAGTTGGCCCACGGCTTGAAGACCTTTAGCCGGTAACCCTTGTAGTTCGGCAGCACCTCGCCGATAAAGGGCAGAACCTGCGCGTGGCCGGTCTTGGCGAACCGGCCGACCGCCGTCAGCGTGCAGGCCGGTACGCCGAAGAAGGGCACGAACGTCGAGTTGCGCAGCCCATAGTCCATGTCGGCGCCCAGCATCACCGGCTTGCGGTCGCGCAGCCAGCGCAGCACGGTACGCGCGCTGTCCGCCCGGCTCGCCAGCTCCGCACCGAAGCGGCTGCGGCCGGCTTTGGCCGCGGCTTCGATTTCCGGGTTCTTCATCGGCGTGTAGAGCGAGCCGCACGTGCGGCCGAGTGCGAGATTGATTGCCATCGAACCGGCCTCGATGCCGACGAAATGGAAACCGAGCAGGAGGGTCGGCGGCATGTCCGGATCGCTGAGGTCGACCTCGCTCTCGACCGTAAACAGCTTGCGGTAGGCCCGTTCCGACGCGAACCATTGGTAGCTGCGCTCGACGTAGCTGCGGATCGCATGGCGGAAATGCAGGCCGGCCACTTCCTCGCGCCGTTCGTCGCTCCAGTCCGGGAAGCAGAGTTTCAGGTTGGTGTGTACGATGCGCTTTCGCCGGCTGGGGATCTGGTACAGCAGCCAGCCGAGACCGTCGCCGAGCCGCGCGGTCAGGCCGTACGGCAACAGGGCGAGCAGCTTCAGGAAGCCGATGGCGAGATGCGTGCCGAGGCGGCCTAGCATGCGGAACCTCCGTGGGGCCGGATGGCTGGCGCGTTGCGATCGGGGGAGTAAGACAGCGGAAGAAACAGCACGGGCGGCGCTCTGTGACAATTCAGGAAAGCCGCTATAATACGGGCTTCGCCGAGTTAACTGACAACTTGCGGGGCGAAGCCGGCTGGCGCGAAGCGCGCTGCCCGGTCCTGGTAATCCGCTAAAGCGTCGCCGCTTCAGGCCCAACGAAGCTGGCTACGTGAAACCAACCGTAACCACACAGGAGCCTGAAAAAGTGGCAAACGATTATCTCTTCACGTCCGAATCCGTCTCCGAAGGCCATCCGGACAAAGTCGCGGACCAGATCTCGGACGCGATTCTCGACGCCATCCTCGAGCAGGACAAATATTCGCGCGTTGCGGCGGAAACGCTGTGCAACACGGGTCTCGTCGTTCTGGCCGGTGAAATCACCACGACGGCCAACATCGATTACATCCAGATCGCGCGCGACACGATCAAGCGCATCGGCTACGACAACACCGACTACGGCATCGACTACAAGGGTTGCGCGGTGCTCGTCGCATACGACAAGCAGTCGCCGGACATCGCCCAGGGCGTCGATCGTGCCCACGACGACAACCTCGACCAAGGCGCGGGCGACCAAGGCCTGATGTTCGGCTACGCGTGCGACGAAACGCCGGAACTGATGCCGCTGCCGATCTACCTGTCGCACCGTCTCGTCGAGCGCCAGGCCAGCCTGCGCCGCGACGGCCGCCTGCAATGGCTGCGCCCGGATGCGAAGTCGCAGGTGACGGTCCGCTACGTCGACGGCAAGCCCGATTCGATCGACACCGTCGTGCTGTCGACGCAGCACGCACCGGACATCGAGCTGCCCGCGCTGCGCGAAGCCGTGATCGAGGAAATCATCAAGCCGACGCTGCCGGCCGACCTGATCAAGGGCGACATCAAGTTCCTCGTGAACCCGACCGGCCGGTTCGTGATCGGCGGCCCGCAGGGCGACTGCGGCTTGACGGGTCGCAAGATCATCGTCGATACGTACGGCGGTGCCGCACCGCACGGCGGCGGCGCATTCTCGGGCAAGGATCCGTCGAAGGTCGACCGTTCGGCTGCGTATGCAGGCCGCTACGTCGCGAAGAACATCGTCGCCGCCGGCCTCGCGTCGCGCGCGCTGATCCAGGTGTCGTACGCGATCGGCGTTGCCGAGCCGACCTCGGTGATGGTCAACACGTTCGGCACGGGCCGCGTGTCGGATGCGGTGATCACGAAGCTCGTGCGCGAGCACTTCGACCTGCGTCCGAAGGGCATTATCAAGATGCTCGACCTGCTGCGCCCGATCTACGAGAAGACCGCTGCCTACGGCCACTTCGGCCGCGAAGAGCCGGAATTCTCGTGGGAAGCGACCGACAAGGCGCTCGCGCTGGCCGAAGCGGCCGGCGTGGAGCCGACGGCACGCGTCGCGTAAGCGTCGTTCGCCCGAAACAAAAAACCCCGGCATTGCCGGGGTTTTTTTATGGATTCCGATCGCCGGCGCAACGGCGGCGATCATGGCGGGCAGTGCCCGCCGGCGCTGCTTCAGCGCGCGCCGAACCCGAACCAGCCGTTGCTGGCCGCGAGGCGGCGCGGGCGGTTGACGCGGCGCTGCGGGCCGAGCGCGCGGCGCAGCGCGAGCGCGCGCAGCGACGAAGGCTTCTGCAGCAGCGAGCGCAGGCCGGCACGGCGTGCGAACGTCTGCGCGCTCATCATCGAGAAAAACGCGTGGAACCACGCGCGGATGCCGTCGAGCCGGCCGTGCGCGGGCGCGCGCTCGGCCAGCGCCTGCGTGCGTGCGCGGTGATGGCGCAACGAGCGGGCGGGAGCGGACGGCGCGACGCGCTTCGCAGCGCGGTTGAGACGGGAAGTCAGACGGAATGGCATGTGAACGATGCTTCGCTTGTATGGGTGGCGCCCTTGAAGAGCGCACTGGTATGAACGGCCTCGGATTGCGCAACGGATCTTACTGAAAGCCGCTGCGCGCCGCGCCCGCCAGAATTGACAGGCCGCGTCAGGCTACAGGGGATTCATGACCGGCAAAAGTCGCGATAAACCCTTGTGCCGCAAGGCGTGTGCCGCATACCGCCTGTCGGTGAGGCCAACGCCGCGCCGCACAGTTCCCTTGCGCCAGATCAAATCGTCGATTGGCATGCCCCTGCGTACGACAATGGCGCTGTTCGCGGCATCCGGCGCCGATTTACAATCGTCACATTCACACAATAAACGTCTGGCATCCCATGTCGTCTCCATTGCAGTCGGAATCGATCCGCGCGCAAGTCGCGGAATTGCGCGAACGCGGGTTCGTCGTCGCGCGTGGCCTCGTCGGCGAGCAGCAATGCGCGGCGCTCAAGCGGATTGCGGAGCGCCAGTTGCAGGAGGCCGCCGAACCGATCGAGTTCGAGGCGGACCTGCGCTACCCGGGCGCGCCCGAGTCGAAGCATGCGCCGGGCGGGCACACGGTGCGGCGGCTGCTCGATGCGTATTCGCGCGATCCGGCATTCGCCGAGCGCGCGACCGCACCCGAAATCGGCGCGTGGATGCGCGAGTACTTCGGCGAAGAGCCCGTGCTGTCGCGCGCGCATCACAACTGCATGATGACCAAGCACCCCGCGTACGGCAGCCTGACGGGCTGGCATCGCGACTTCCGCTACTGGGCGTTCGAGCGTTCGGACATGGTGTCGGTATGGCTCGCACTCGGGCCGGAAACGAACGAGAACGGCGCGCTGTGGCTCGTGCCGGGTTCGCATACGGCCGAATTCGGGCCTGAAGCGTTCGACGAAGCGAAGTTCTTCCGCAGCGACCTGCCGGAGAACCGGAAGATGATCGACGCGGCCACGTGCCCGACGCTCCAGGCCGGCGACGTCGTGTTCTTCCACAGCAACACGCTGCATTCGGCCGGGCAGAACCGTTCCGACCAGGTGAAGTTCTCGCTCGTGTACACGTACCACGGCGCGAGCAACCGGCCGATGCCCGGCACGCGCTCGGCGGCGAAGCCGGAAGTGCAGTTCTAGGTGCGGATCGGTCGGCGCGGCGAGGCCGCGACGATCACGCGATGCCGCGCATCGCGGGCGAATGAAGCAACGGGCGGCCTGGCCGCCCGTTTCGTTTTGCGCGGCCCGATCCGGGTGACGCGGGCCGTTCGCGCGGCTGCGCGATCAGCGCTTGCCGCCCGGCATCGCGAGGCCGATCAGGCCGGCGAACGATGCGACGGCACCGCCCACGATCAGCAGGATCGTCTTCGTGGCGGGCGAGCCAGTGAAGAAGCGCGACACGTTGTCGTTGATCGAATGGAACGACTGGCCGCCGAAATACAGCAGCACGACGCCGCCGACGAGCAGCGCGACCGAGATGACCCGGGACATACCAACCTCGCTGAAACGGTGATTCGAGACGCCGCAGTGTAGGCGACGACCGCGGTCGCGTCCATCGCCGTGCGCGCATCGGCCGGCTTCGTTACCATAGCCGTCGTGCGTTTTCTTCGCCGCCGTCGTGCCTTGGGCGCGGCCGGTGCGCGCCCCTCCCTCCGACGTCCTGACGGGAAATACTCATGGCCTACGAAGCAGCTTCCGAACGTTATGCGGACATGCAATACCGCACCTGCGGCAAATCCGGGCTCAAACTGCCCGCGCTGTCGCTCGGCCTGTGGCACAACTTCGGCGACTCGACGCCGATCTCGACGCAGCGCGAGATCCTGCGCACCGCGTTCGACCTCGGCATCAACCACTTCGATCTCGCGAACAACTACGGGCCGCCGTACGGCAGCGCGGAAACCAACTTCGGCCGGCTGCTGAAGGAGGATTTCCGGCCGTATCGCGACGAGCTGCTGATCTCGACGAAGGCCGGCTGGGACATGTGGCCGGGGCCGTACGGCAGCGGCGGCGGGTCGCGCAAGTACGTGCTCGCGAGCCTGGACCAGAGCCTGCAGCGGATGGGGCTCGACTACGTCGACATCTTCTATTCGCACCGCTTCGATGCGCATACGCCGCTTGAGGAAACCGCGGGCGCGCTCGCGTCGGCGGTTCAGCAGGGCAAGGCGCTCTACATCGGCATTTCATCGTATTCGGCCGCGAAGACGCGCGAGATGGCCGAATTGCTCGCGCAGTACAAGGTGCCGCTGCTGATCCACCAGCCTTCGTACAACATGCTGAACCGCTGGATCGAGAGCGACCTGCTCGGCACGCTCGACGACGTCGGCGCGGGCAGCATCGCGTTCACGCCGCTCGCGCAGGGGCTGCTCACGTCGAAGTACCTGAACGGCGTGCCGGCCGACGCGCGCGTGAACAAGCCGGGCGGCGGCTCGCTGAAGCAGGATCACCTGAGCGCGGACAACCTCGAGCATGTGCGCAAGCTCAACGCGATCGCCGAACGGCGCGGGCAGAGCCTCGCGCAGATGGCGCTTGCGTGGGTGCTGCGCAATGGCCGCGTGACGTCCGCGCTGATCGGCGCGAGCCGTGCGGAGCAGGTGCGTGAAAACGTCGGCGCGCTGAAGAACCTCGAATTCTCGGCGGAGGAACTCGCGGAGATCGATCGTTACGCGACGGAAGGCGGCATCAATCTGTGGGAAAAGCCGTCCACCGATCAGGCCATCTGACCGGCGGTCGATACGGCATGCGAAGCATCGCGTGCCAGTATCGCGGGCTTGCAGGCAGCAGGTCGCATCGCTGCGGCGCAGCGATGCGCGTCAGGCACGCGGTGTGCCGCTAGAGCAGTGCAGGCAGGCCTTCGACGAGCAATACCGCGACGCCGACGCCGAGGATGACGCCCAGCACGCGCAGCAGGTTGTGGCGGAATTCGGTTGCGCACGGCACCGCGCCGAGAAACAGCGCTCCGGCCAGCGCCATCGGAATCAACAGGATGAAGTCGCCGATCGTGAAATAAGTCGTCATGCGTGTCTCCAGTGTCGGCCGAAGTTGGAGCTCTAGCGCTCACCTCGGCCCCATCCCCTTGCCGGACGTCAGCCGGAGGTGGCGCTTCAGTGCTGACTCCAGTCCCATGCCGGGAATTTCTAGTCTTGGTCCGACCCGATTGCGAGCGGGGCGGTCAATTCGAGTATAGGCAACCGGTCGCGTTTTTCGCTATCCGAACCATTAAAAATCAGCGGAAAGCCTGACGAGTCGCGCGTTTTTCCCGCAAGTTCGACGAACGCCTTGCACGCATCTTTCCTGTCCCTTTCGGTTTTCGCGGAATTGTCGTACGTGTCCGATGCGGGCCGCCGCACCCGCGGGTGCGGCGGCCCGTCCGCTCATGCGCGGTCGGGTTGCGTGCGGGCGGTCGGCGCGCGGAACACGAGCGCGAGCCCCGCGACGATTGCGCCCATGCCGGCGAGCGCGAGCGGCTCGGGCCGGTTGCCGAGCCACACGGCATCCATCAGCGTGGTGACGATGGGCACGAGATAGAACAGGCTCGTCACGTTGACGAGATCGCCGCGTTGCATCAACCGGTAGAGCAGCAGTTGCGCGATCACCGAAATCACGATGCCGAGCCACAGGAGCGGCACGACGAACGCCCAGCTCATGTCGAACGAAATCGGCCGGAACGGCACGATCGCCACGCACAGCGCGAGACCGATCGCATTCTGCAGCGGCAGCACGTCGGCGGGTGCCGCGCGTACGCGCTTTTGCAGCAGCGAGCCGACGGTCAGCGCGACGAGTGCCGTGAGCGCGTACGCGATGCCCGTGACCGGCAGGCCGGCGTCGCCCACGCCGCGACAGACGACGAGCGCGAGGCCGGCCAGCGACAGCGCGAGCCCTGCGACGCGCATGGGCTGCCAGCGCCGCTCGACGATCGCCAGCGTGAGGATCGGCTGCACGCCGAGGATCGTCGCGAGCACGCCCGGCGCGATCCCGCGCTCGAGCGCGAGCAGGTAGAAGATCGAATAGCCGCCCATCATCAGCAAGCCGGTCAGCGCGGCCATGCGCCGCTCGCCGCGCGGCGGCAGCCAGCGTTTGCGCATGAAGGCCAGTGCGAGCAGCACGAGCGACGCGAGCGCGAAACGCGCGGTGAGAAAGACGAACGCGGATGCGTGACGCAGACCGAGTTCAGCGAAGATCGCGCCGCTGCTCCACAGCAGCACGAAGAGCGACGTCGCTCCATGCGCGGCAAGCGCGCGTTTGAACGAGACCATGTGAGTCCACCTGTCGAACGGATCGGAACGTTCCATCCGCGCACGCAGCAAGGAGCCGTGCATCACGACGCACGAACGGAAGCTGACGGGCGAATGAAAGACGAAACGGAAGCCGGCCGGTCAGCCGGCGCGTGCCGCCGGAGGGGGCGGCGCGGCGCCGACGAGCGGCGGTGCGACAGGAGGCGGGAGGACCGACGGATGCGCGCACGCCTGCGGCCGCGAGTCGAACTGCGGCCGGGATTTTGCGACGGCGGACGAGAGCGGATGCATCGTGTCGGAATGCGGTTGAACGCGAATGAATGCAAAGGTACTGCAAGGCCGGCATCAGGTGCAACAACTGTCGGCGGCGGCACATGACGAAAGACGTGTTGCAGTGATGCCGGGCGACGCTTGTGCGCGGCGGATGCGCGAGCCGGGTTCGAGACAGGGGGAAGGAGGCTGCGGCGTGCGAGACCAGCGGCGTGATTCCGGCAGGCCCGGTCACGCGAAATCTCCTGACGGCCCGGCACGCGGCAAACGATGCGCACGTTGCGTCAATCACCCGTGCGCCGCAGCGCCGGGCGGATTCGGCGGGCAGTCACATTCGACAGGGTATGATGGGGGTATCCGCACGTGCAAGCGCACGCGCGGCGCAGTGGTTGATTGGAGACATTCGACGAATTCGCGGCACTTCGCCTGCTTCTTCTTCTTTTCGCGCTTCGATAAACCGTGAACAATGGGATTACGCGCAACGCTTCGTCGAGAGCGGCGCGGATCGCGCATTTGCCGGCTCGCCAGCGGGCCGGGTTTCAAGATTCAAGAGTGGGGAACCATCATGCATGTCGGGTCGATTGTCTGCACTACCCATATCGCGGTGCCGAAGGGCGCGCGCGGCATCGTCCAGCGCGTCCTGGGCGACATGGCCATGGTGACCTGGTACGCGGGCGTGCCGGGTGAGTCGAAAGAACTCAACACCGAGCCGTTCTTTCTCGAGGATCTGATCGACACCGGCGAATCGGTGCTGCCGGCCGGCGCGGCGCTCCACTAAGCGCACACCGCACCGGACGCTCGTCTTTCGGCCCGGCTGGCGGCACAATGCGGGGCATGACAGACGCCACTTCCGCTCCCGCTTCTCCCGCCAGCCCGCCGTTCGCCGGCCTCACGCCCGAGTGCGTGCTCGACGCGCTCGACAGCGTGCTGATGCCGGCCGGCCTGCGCACCGACGGGCGCCTGCTCGCCCTCAACAGCTACGAAAACCGCGTCTACCAGGTCGGCATCGAAGACGGCCCGCCGGTCGTCGCGAAGTTCTACCGCCCGGCGCGCTGGTCGGACGAAGCGATCCTCGAAGAGCACGCGTTCGTCGCCGAACTCGCCGAGCGCGAGATTCCGGCGGTGCCTGCGCGCACTTTCGACGGCCGCACGCTGCACGCGTTCGACGGCTTTCGCTTCTCGATCTTCGAGCGGCGCGGCGGCCGCGCGCCCGATCTCGATCGCAGCGACACGCTCGAATGGCTCGGCCGCTTCATCGGCCGGATTCATGCGGTCGGCGCGACTCAGCCGTATGTTGCGCGTCCCGTGCTCGGCATCGATACCTTCGGCTACGAGCCGCGCGACTACCTGCTCACGCACGATTTCATTCCGGATGACGTACGACCGGCGTACGAGACGGTGGTCACGCTCGCGCTCGAAGGTGTCGAGGCCGCGTTCGAACGTGCGGGCGAGATCCGCCTGCTGCGCACGCACGGCGATTGTCATCCGAGCAACGTGCTGTGGACCGATGGCGGCCCGCATTTCGTCGATTTCGACGACAGCCGGATGGCGCCCGCGATCCAGGATCTGTGGCTGCTGCTGCCGGGCGATCGCGAAGGCGCGTCGCGCGCGCTGGCGGACCTGCTGGCCGGCTACGAGGATTTCTGCGAATTCGAGCCGCGCGAGCTGCATCTCGTCGAAGCGCTGCGTACGCTGCGGCTGATCCACTACGCGGCGTGGCTCGCGCGGCGCTGGGACGATCCCGCGTTCCCCGCCGCATTTCCGTGGTTCAACACGCATCGTTACTGGGAAGCGCGCGTGCTCGAACTGCGCGAGCAGATCGGCGCGATGCAGGAAGGGCCGCTCTGGCCCGTGTGACGGCGCGCGCGGCACCGGCGCCGCGCGGCAGGCTTGCTCGGGGCCGCGGCGCGATGCGCGCGGCCCGGCCGGCTCAGAACTTCAGCATCAGCTTGATCAGCGCGGCGAAGCGCTTGCCGTACGGCGGCGCGAGCAGGTTGCGCGCGTTCAGGCGCGGCTGCGTGAGCACGGGCTTCATCTTCGAGAACGTCACGAAGCCGTCGTAGCCGTGGTACGCACCCATGCCGCTCGCACCGACGCCGCCGAACGGCAGGCTGCCGCACGCGATGTGCATCAGCGTTTCGTTGATCGACACGCCACCCGAGATCGTTTCGCGCATCACGCGGTCGATCGTGCCGCCGTCCTCGTCGAACAGGTAGAGCGCGAGCGGGCGCGGGCGCGCATTCACGTATGCGATCGCCTCGTCGAGCCGCTCGTACGGCACGAGCGGCAGCAGCGGCCCGAATATTTCCTCCTGCATCAGTTGCGACGCGGCCGGCACCTGCGTGATCGCGCACGGCACGAAGCGGCGCGACGCCGGATCGGACTGCGCGTCGGACAGCGGGTGCAGTTGCGCGCCGGCGGCCTGCGCGTCGCTCGCGAGTTGCTGCAGCCGGGCGTAATGGCGCGGCGACACGATCGTCGTGTAGTCGCCGTTGGCCGACAGGTCGGGATACATCTTCGCGAACCGTGCCCGCGCGCGCTCGATGAACGCGGCTTCCATGCCGCGCGGCAGCAACACGTAGTCGGGTGCGATGCAGGTCTGGCCGGCGTTCAGCGTCTTGCCCGCGACGATCGCGTCGACGGCCGCATCGAAGCGTGCATTCGGTCCGACGATCGCCGGCGACTTGCCGCCGAGTTCGAGCGTGACGGGCGTGAGGTTGTCCGCGGCCGCGCGCATCACGTGACGGCCGACCTGCGTCGAGCCGGTGAACAGCAGGTGATCGAACGGCAGCCCGCTGAACGCGGCGCCGACCTCCGCATCGCCGTTCACGACCGCGACGTGGTCGCGCGTGAAGGTCTTCGCGATCAATTGCTCGAACAGCGCCGACGTGCGCGGCGTCAGTTCGGACATCTTGACGATCGCGCGGTTGCCGGCCGCGAGCGCGCAGATCAGCGGGCCGGCCGCGAGCAGCACCGGGTAGTTCCACGGAACGACGATGCCGACCACGCCGAGCGGCTGAGGAATCACCTTCGCGCGCGCCGGGCGCAACCACTTGTTCATCGGCTTGCGGATCGGCTTCATCCAGCGCTTGCCGTGCTTGAGCGCGTCGTCGATCTCTTCCTTCGCCATCCAGATTTCCGACAGCAGCACTTCCTGCTTCGCGCGATGGCCGAAATCGGCGCTGATCGCTTCGGCGAGCGCGTCCGCGTTGTCGATCAGCATCGTGCGCAGCGCGCGCAGGTGCTGCACACGCGTTTCCCATGCCGGGTACGGTGCGCGCAGGTAGGCCGCGCGCTGGTCGCGCAACAGCGACGTCAGCGCATCTGCCGACGACAGTGCTTGCGGGGCCAGTTCGGGCAGGTCGTTTTTCATGTTGTCTCCTCCAGTTGGGCCTGGCTTGTCGGCCAGCCGTCACGCCGCACGCGAGCGCTCGGCGAGCGCGGCGACGCGGATCGGGGTGGTGTGCGTCGCGCGGCGCGGGGCTTGATGCGACGCATGCTCGAAAATCGGTTGCAGCGCGCGGCGGGCGTCGCATCCGCGCGACGATATCCGCATCCGAAAACCGCGCCGCGGCGTGTGCGCGTGCCGCGCGATACGACTGTTGCCGGACACGCGACGCTGTAGCGCGAGCGCCTGCCGGCGCAGCGAGGCGGGGCAGCGCGACACACATGCCAATGCGGGTTGCCGCGCATCGTGCCGCTGTGGCAGACGGCCGTCCAAACGGTCGGCGACGACACGTGCCGTTCGATTTCGATCGGCCGCACGCATGTCGCCGCAGGTTCCCGCGCGGGCAGTCGTTTGAAATGAAATGCGGGCCGCGCGCGTCGCATCCGGGTAACCCGGTCGGCACGCGGCCTGCAGAACCTTGCGCTGCATCTTCGTCTCTCCCGTTTCGCGACGGATCGGCTTCTCGTGGCCGGCGCATCGCGCGAAATGAATCAATACATCTTAAATTTAGTTCACGCGGGCGTTTAGAGGAATCGCTCTTGAATCCGCGTGCCGCGTGTGCGACGGCGATTCATACAATGCCCGAACATTACAAGAGGGGACGCGGTCGCGCGGCGGTGCCGGGCGCCTTCCATGACACGACGGAGACGTGACATGCAATACGACTACATCATCGTCGGCGGCGGTTCGGGCGGTTCGAGCCTGGCAGGCCGTCTCGCCGATGCCTGCCCCGATGCGACGATCGCGCTGATCGAGGCCGGCTCGCATACGGAGCGCAACCTGCTCGTCAACATGCCGGTCGGCATCGCGGCGCTGGTGCCGTTCAAGCTCGGCACGAACTACGGCTACGAAACGGTGCCGCAGCCGGGCCTCGGCGGGCGGCGCGGCTACCAGCCGCGCGGGCGCGGGATGGGCGGTTCGAGCGCGATCAACGCGATGATCTATACGCGCGGCCACCCGGGCGACTACGACGAGTGGGCGCAGCTCGGCGCAACGGGCTGGGGCTGGCAGGACGTGCTGCCGTATTTCCGTCGCGCGGAAGGCAACGAGCGCGGCGCCGATGCGTGGCACGGCGCGGACGGCCCGCTGTCGGTGTCGGATCTGCGCTTTCGCAATCCGTTCTCCGAACGATTCATCCAGGCCGCGCACGCGGCCGGCTATCCGCTGAACGACGACTTCAACGGCGCGACGCAGGAAGGCGTCGGCTTCTATCAGGTCACGCATCGCGACGGCTCGCGCTGCAGCGTCGCGCGTGCTTATATCTATGGCCGCAACCGGCCGAACCTGCACGTGATCACCGACGCGACGGTGCTGCGCGTCGGCTTCGACGGCAAGCGCGCGGTCGGCGTCGCGGTGTCGCGCAACGGCCGCGTCGAGACGCTCGGCGCGCGCGCGGAAGTGATCCTGTCGGCCGGCGCGTTCAATTCGCCGCAACTGCTGATGTGTTCGGGGATCGGCCCGGCCGAGCAATTGCGCCGGCACGGGATCGCGGTCGTGCAGGATGCGCCGGACGTCGGCACGAACCTGATCGACCACATCGACTTCATCATCAACACGCGCGTGAATTCGTCTGAACTGGTCGGCGTGTGCCTGCGCGGGATCGCGAAGATGACGCCGGCGCTCGCGCGCTATTTCTCGAGTCGTACGGGGATGATGACGAGCAACGTCGCGGAGGCCGGCGGCTTCATCAAGAGCGATCCGTCGCTCGAGCGTCCCGACCTGCAGCTGCATTTCTGCACGGCGCTCGTCGACGACCACAACCGCAAGATGCACTGGGGCTTCGGCTATTCGCTGCACGTATGCGCGCTGCGGCCGTTCAGCCGCGGCACGGTGGCGCTCGCGAGCGGCGATGCGCGCGACGCGCCGCTGATCGATCCGCGTTTCTTCAGCGATCCGCGCGATCTCGACCTGCTCGTGCGCGGCACGCAGGCGATGCGCCGCATCCTGTCGCAGGCGCCGCTCGCGTCGCAGGGCGGGCGCGAGCTTTACACGCGAGCGGACCAGAGCGAAGCCGAGCTGCGCGCGACGATCGTCGCGCATGCCGACACGATCTATCACCCGGTCGGCACGTGCCGGATGGGCTCCGATGCGCGCGCGGTCATCGATCCGCAACTGCGTGTGCGCGGCGTCGAAGGGTTGCGCGTGGTGGATGCGTCGGTGATGCCGACGCTGGTCGGCGGGAACACGAATGCGCCGTCGGTGATGATCGGCGAACGCGCGGCGGATTTCATCGTCGCGGCGCGCAAGGGCGGCATGCCGCGCGGCGAGGCGGCCGCGGCGGTGCACGGCCGCTGAGCGTGCACCGGGCTGCGCGGCGGCAACGGGACTTCCGTCGGCGCGTTCGGCACGGCCAAACGGTGCTCCTCACCTCTTGCATGCGCCCGAAGGAAGTCCCCTTGGGGGACGACCGGCAACGCACGCTCGCAAGCCCGTTATTAGCGGGAACAGGCCCTATGCAAACGTATCGACGAGGCCGGCGCGGGTCACGTTCGCGGCGGCCGGTGCGGATTGCGCAGCGTCGGCCGGTGCATCGACGGCTGACGATCCGCCGTGCCCGCGGCGCGGCGACTGGCCGTGGGCGAAGGTCTGTTGCGGGTTCTGCTGCTGCGACGCGAAGCCGCCGTCGCTGACACTCGCGCTGCCGAGCCCGAGCCCGCCGGCTTCCATCGCTTCACGCAGCTTCGGCAGCGCGGCTTCGACCGCGTCGCGCACCTGCGCGTGCTGCGACACGAACAGCGCGTGCGCGTGGTTGTCCGCGACGCGCAGCACCACCTGCAGCGGCCCGAGATCGGGCGGATTGAGCGTCAGCTCGGCGCTCTGCTGGTGCGCGTTCGACAGGAATACGACCTTCTGGCTCAGCGCGTCCGTCCAGTCGGCGGTGCCGACGTGCGGCGCGAGCACGTGTGGGTTGGCGGCGGCGATCGCGCTCGCGGCGGGCGACAACTGCAGATTCGCCTGCGCCGCGGCCGCAGCCGATGCGCCGGCCGCGAGCGTCGCGCTGGCGGCAGGGTCCGTTGCTTCGCTGGCTGCCGCGAGCGCATGCTGCGCGCCGGACTGCACGCTCGCGTCGGCCTGCAGCGCCTGCGCGGTGGCCTGCGTCGGCGTCTGCTGCGTGGCGAGCGCACCTTTCGCGTCGGCGAGCGTGCGGTCGAACGTCGGCACCTTCGGCGTCAGCGGTGCGGTGGCGGCGGTCGATGCGGAAGATGCCGGTTCCGATGTCGATGTCGAAGCCGTCGTGCCGCTCGCGGGCGTCCCGATCGCGCCCGACCCGCCGGTCAGCTTGGCGAGTGCCGCTTGCAGCGCGTCGCGGCTCGACGCCGGCGCGGCCGGCTGGGCGGCCGCATCCTTGGCCGCGTGGTCCGCCAGCGCGGCCGTCGCGTCGGGCTGGCCGGACACGGCCGTCTGTTGCGCGGCAGCGGCGGCAGTGGTGACGGTAGCGGCGGCAGCGGTGGCGGCATCGGCCGGCGTTGTGTTGTCCGTGCGGGCCTGCAGTTGCGCCTGCACGGCCGCGGCGGCCGCGAGTGCGCCGGCGTCGGGGTTGGTGGTGGCGTTCGTGTCGTCGGTCGACGGGCCATCGTCGGTGCCGGACGGCTTCGCGCCGGCGGCCGGCTTCGACGAAGCCTGCGTCGTCGAAGCATCCGGCGTGCCGGAAGGCGCCGCGTCGCGCCGTGTGGCGACGCTTTGCTTCAGCGTCTGAGCGAACGGCACGGCGGCCGTGGTGGTCGCGGTGTCGTTGCCGGCGGCGGTGCCGGACGAACCCGAGCCGCGGGCGGCCTTGAGTGCGGCGCCGGCGGTGTCGATCAGCGCGCCGAGCAGGGGCAGGGGAAGCATGGCGGTTCTCTCGTTCGAATGCGGTGGTCGGTTACGACGAGCGGGCCGCGTCGGCCCGCATGCGCAGGATTTTCGCGGCGTGTTCGTCGGCGTCGCGCTGTTCGCGCCGGGCGTCGAGCCGCGCTTCCTGCGCGACGCCGCGCGCCTGCAGGATTTCATACGAGCCGACGGTGCGTTTCTTCTGTTGCCAGTTCGGGCGTGCTTCGTCGATGCGGACTTCGGCCGCGGTCAGCACGTTGCGCTGCTGCGCGATCGCGGCGTCGAGCGTGTCGATGAATGCCTGGAAATTGCGCCAGTTGCCGGCCGGCATCCCGTGCTGCGCGGATTGCGAGAAACGCGCGTGATATTCGTCGCGATAGCGCAGCAGCGCGTCGAGCTGCTCGGCGGCCGACGTGCGGTCGCGCTGCGCGGTGCCGAGCTGCTTCGCGGCCGAGTCGAGATCTTCCTGCGCGCGGTCGAGCAGCAGTTGAAGGGGAAAGCCGTGAGCCATCGTGATCAGCCTCCGTAAGCGTCGAACAGCGCATCGAGCCCGGCGAGGCTCGATGCGAACGGCGCGCATTCGCGAAAGCCCTGCTGCAGGAACGCCTCGATGCGCGGATAGAGTGCGATCGCGCGGTCGAGCTGCGCGTCGCGTCCGGGTGCGTACGCGCCGACCGCGATCAGGTCGCGATTGCGCTGGTAGCGCGACAGCATCTGCTTGAACTGCCGCACGTGGTCGAGATGCGTTTCGTCGATCAGCGCGGTCATCGCGCGGCTGATCGACGCCTCGATGTCGATTGCCGGATAGTGGCCGGCCTCGGCGAGCGCGCGCGACAGCACGACGTGGCCGTCGAGGATCGCGCGCGCCGAATCGGCGATCGGGTCCTGCTGGTCGTCGCCTTCGGTCAGCACCGTGTAGAACGCGGTGATCGAGCCGCCGCCCTCCGGCCCGTTGCCGGTGCGCTCGACGAGCGCGGGCAGCTTCGCGAACACCGACGGCGGATAGCCCTTCGTCGCGGGCGGCTCGCCGATCGCCAGCGCGATCTCGCGCTGCGCCATCGCGTAGCGCGTCAGCGAATCCATCAGCAGCAGCACGTGCTTGCCCTGGTCGCGGAAATACTCGGCGAGCGACGTCGCATAAGCCGCGCCCTGCATCCGCAGCAGCGGCGACACGTCGGCCGGCGCCGCGACGACGACCGAGCGCGCGAGCCCGTCCTCACCGAGGATCTGTTCGATGAATTCCTTCACTTCGCGGCCGCGTTCGCCGATCAGCCCGATCACGATCACTTCCGCGCTCGTATAGCGCGCCATCGTGCCGAGCAGCACCGATTTGCCGACGCCGGAGCCCGCGAACAGCCCCATCCGCTGCCCGCGGCCGACGGTGAGCAGCGCGTTGATCGCGCGCACGCCGACGTCCAGTACGTGGTGGATCGGTTCGCGCTCGAGCGGGTTGATCGATGGCGCCGACAGCGGCGCATCGACCTTCGACGCGAGTGGGCCGAGGCCGTCGAGCGGGCGGCCCGACGCGTCGACGACGCGCCCGAGCATCTCCCAGCCGACCGGCAGCCGCTTCGCGCCCGCGAGCGGATCGGCGACGGGCGCGCTTTCGAGCGGCCACACACGCGCGCCGGGCAGCACGCCGGCGACGTCGGTGGTCGGCATCAGGAACAGGCGGTCGCCGGCGAAGCCGACGACTTCCGCTTCCGCGTGCGGCAGCGTGCTGCCGGGCGGCAATTCGATCGTGCATTCGGCGCCGACCGACAAGCGCAGCCCAATCGCCTCGAGCACGAGGCCCGCCGCGCGCGTGAGGCGCCCGCACGGCCGCAGCGGCAGCGCGCGATGGCTGCGCGCGGCGAGCCCGTTCAGGTGCGTGCGCCAGTGCGCGAGATGCGGATTGTGCGGCGCGCGCGGCGCCGTTTCGTGTGCGGCGGCCACGCCGGTGTGCGGTTTCGTGTCGGGTGCGGTGTCGTGCGCGCCAGCGGGGCCGAACGACGCGAGCGCGAGTTCGCGCTCGAGCGGCGTCATGCCGTCATGCGCGAGCGATTCGGGCGGCCGCGTCACCACGTGCTCACCTTGCCGATCGCGGCGGCGACGCGCTGCCAGCGCGTGGGCAGCGTCGCGTCGACCTCGCCGGTCGCGGCGTGTGCGCGGCAGCCGCCGCGCTCGATCGACGCATCGGTGCGCACGTTCCAGCCGAGCGTATCGAGATCGTCCTGCAGATAGGCTTCGACGACGGGCAGGTCGGCCGGGTTCACCGTGAGATGCGGCGCGCCGGACAGCGCGGGCTCGGTCGCGAGCACGTCGCGCACGGCGGCGACGAGCGCGGCCGGGTCGTGCTTCACGTGCTGGCGCACGACCTGCTGCGCGATATCGAGCGCGAGCTGCGCGATGTCGGATGCGAGGTCATGCTCGGCGTTCGACACGGCCTCGCGGAACGACGCGGCGAGTGCCGCGAGCTGCGCGGCCTGTTCGCGCGCATCGGCCTGGCCGCCCTCGAAACCCTGTTCGCGGCCCTGCTCGAAACCGGCCTGGTAGCCGAGTGCCTGGCCTTCGACGTGGCCGGCCGCATGGCCTTCGGCGTGCGCGGCGTCGCGCACGCGCTGCAGTTCCTCGGCGAGCGCGGCGGCGGCCGCTGCCGCGTCGTCGGGCGGCGGCGGGGGCGGCGGCGGGTCGAACGACGCCATCTCCCACCGCTGGTAGGCGGTGAGGCTGCCAGCGCGATCGCTCGCCGAATCAGACATACGCGTCTTCCGCCTTGCCGCCGATCACGATCTGGCCGCTCTCGGCGAGGTTGCGCACGATCTGCAGGATGCGGCGCTGCTGCGTCTCGACGTCGGACACGCGCACCGGGCCGCGCGCGTCGAGATCCTCGGCGAGCAGTTCGGCCGCGCGCTGCGACATGTTCGCGAGAAACTTCTGGCGCAGCGCGGGCGGCGCGCCCTTCAGCGCGATGATCAGCGTTTCCGACTCGACTTCCTTCAGCACCATCTGGATCGCGCGATCCTCGAGGTCGAGCAGGTTCTCGAACACGAACATCTGGTCGACGATCTTCTGCGCGAGATCGGCGTCGTACTGGCGCACGCTTTCGAGTACGCCTTCCTCATGCACGCTCGTCATGAAGTTCAGGATCTCGGCCGCGGTGCGGATGCCGCCCATCGGGCTGCGCTTCAGGTTGTCGCTGCCGGACAGCAGGCCGGTCAGCACGTCATCGAGCTCGCGCAGCGCGGCCGGCTGGATGCCGTCGAGCGTCGCGATCCGCAGCAGCACGTCGTTGCGCAGCCGCTCGGTGAAGCACGACGCGATCTCGGACGCCTGGTCGCGGTCGAGGTGCACGAGGATCGTCGCGATGATCTGCGGATGCTCGTTCTTGATCAGTTCGGCCACCGCGCCCGAGTCCATCCACTTCAGGCCCTCGATGCCGCTCGTGTCGCTGCCCTGCAGGATCCGGTCGATCAGCACGCCGGCCTTGTCCTCGCCGAGCGCCTTGGTCAGCACCGAGCGGATGTACTCGCTCGAATCGAGCGACAGCGCGGTGTGCTCCTCGGCTTCCTTCACGAAGTCCTGCAGCACGCTCTCGACCTGCTCGCGCGTGACGTTCTTCAGCGCGGCCATCGCGGCGCCGATCTTCTGCACCTCGCGCGGCGCGAGGAACTTGAATACCTCAGCGGCCTCTTCCTCGCCGATCGACATCAGCAGGAGCGCGCTCTTGGTCAAGCCTTCAGCGTTCATCGGACACCCAGTTCTTCACGACGGTGGCGACGATCTTCGGATCCTGGCGGGCGATCGTGCGCGCGTAGTCGAGGTTGCGTTCGTAGCGGTTCTTCTCGTTCTCGAAGCCGAGCAGCAGCGAGTCGGGCTCGTCGTCGGCCTTGACCGGCGCCGGCAGGCCGTCGAGCACGACCGGATCTTCCGGCGCCGCGAGCGCCGGCGCGACCGGCTCGGGCGGCGGGAATGCGCGGCGCATCGCCGGGCGCACGAACATGAAATAGAGGGCTGCCGCGGCCGCCGCGATGCCGAGCCACTTCGCGGCTTCCTTCGCCATCGCGATCATGTCGGGCTGGCGCCACCACGGCAGGTCGGCGTACGGGTCGCTCACGGTCGAGAACGCGCTGTTCACGACGTTTACCGAGTCGCCGCGCTTCTCGTCGTAGCCCATCGCGTCCTTCACGAGCTGCTCGACCTGCGCGAGCTTCGCGGGCGGCAGCGGCTGCATCGTCACGTGGCCCTTCGCGTCGGCGATCGGCTGGTAGTTGACGACGACCGCGACCGACAGCCGCTTCACGCTGCCCATCGGCTGTTCGAGATGGCGGATCGTCTTGTCGAGCTCGTAGTTGGTCGTCTGGTCCTTGCGGTCGCTGACCGGCGTCGTCTGCGGCGCGTTCTGGCCGTTGCCGGCGACGACCGGCGCGGAAGCCGGCTGCGGCGGCGTGTTCGACAGCGCGCCCGGCACGCCCGACGCGCCGCCCTGCGCGAGTTCGGTCGCGCTGCTGGTCTGCTGGCTGCGGATCGCGGCCTGCTGCGGCACGCCGTTCGGGCCGTAGCTTTCCGACGTCTGTTCGATCTTCGAGAAATCGAGGTCCGCGCTGACCTGCGAGCGCGCGTTGCCGGCGCCGAAGATCGGCGCGAGGATCGCGTCGATGCGCTTCTGCGTGTTGTGCTCGACTTGCTGCACGTATTTGAGCTGGCTCGCGTCGAGGCCGGATGCCGAAGCCGGCTGGGTCAGCAAGTTGCCGTCCTGGTCGACGATCGTCACGTTTTTCGCGGGCATGTCGGGCACGCCGGACGACACCATCCGCGTGATCGCCTGGACCTGGCCCTCGTCGAGCACGCGGCCCGGGTAGAGGTCGACGAACACTGACGCGCTCGGCGCTTCCTTGTCGCGCACGAATACCGACGGCTTCGGGATCGCGAGATGCACGCGCGCGCCGCGCACCGCATTGATCGATTCGATGGTGCGCTGCAGCTCGCCTTCGAGCGCGCGCTGGTAGTTGATCTGTTCGGCGAACTGGCTGATGCCGAATTTCTGGTTGTCCATCAGCTCGAAGCCGACCGAGCCGCCTTTCGGCAGGCCCATCGCGGCGAGCTTCAGGCGCGTTTCATGCACCTGGTTCGACGGCACGAGGATCGCGCCGCCGGCATCGGCGAACTTGTAGGGAACGTTTGCCTGCTGGAGCGCGGTAATGATCGCGCCGCCGTCGCGGTCCGACAGGTTGCTGTACAGCACGCGGTAGTCGGGCGTCCGGCTCCACAGCACGAGCGCGGTAATCGCGGCGATCGCGAACGCCACGGCGATCAGGAACGGCAGCTTCGGGTTGCCCTTCATCCGCGAGATGCCGGGAATGCGTTCCGCGAAGCCGCCGAGCCCGAAGTCCGCGCCGGCGACACCCGCGCCAGGCAACGCGGCGGCCACGGCGGCGCCGGGCGCCGGGCTGGCGAGGCTCGCGCGAGCGTCGGGGTTGATCAGCGAGTTGGCCTGCGAATCCATGCGTCGAGTTTCTCCGGAGCGGGACGACTGAGCTCGCTCGGGCGAGCGGGCGGACAATGACACGATGCGATTATCGTGATCCGGGCCGTACTCCGATCGACCGAAAAGAGCGGGGTTTCCCCCGTACTTTCTCGGCTTTGCCGCGCGGCGCGCTGCTATCCTTTTTCGCGATCCGGTATGGTGCGCGTGGTGCGGCGCCGGCGGAAACGCCCGGTGCGTCCGGGTATCTTCTCTTATGTCTGGGGACAGCATGACTGCGAACGTCAGCGGAATCGGTTCGGTGTTGCAACAGATGCAGTCGATGGCCGCGCAGGC
Source organism: Burkholderia sp. BKH01 (assembly GCF_025685725.1). NCBI lineage: Bacteria > Pseudomonadati > Pseudomonadota > Betaproteobacteria > Burkholderiales > Burkholderiaceae > Burkholderia > Burkholderia sp. BKH01. The sequence goes on from NZ_JAOTQT010000002.1 coordinate 51,366, forward strand.
ATCGAGCGGCGTCGCGAGCCCGACGGCGGCGCTCGCCGGCTCCGGCGCGGCGACGGCCGGCACGTTCGCGAGCGCGATGAAGGCATCGCTCGACAAGATCAGCGGCGACCAGCAGCACGCGCTCGGCGAGGCACGGGCGTTCGAGGTCGGCGCGCCGAACGTGTCGCTGAACGACGTGATGGTCGACATGCAGAAAGCCAACATCGGCTTCCAGTTCGGGCTTCAGGTCCGCAACAAGCTAGTGAGCGCTTACAACGACATCATGCAGATGTCGGTGTGACGGGGCGGCCATCCGACGACGGGCATTCGGGGGCGGGCATCCGACGACGGGCATTCGGGGGCGGGCATCCGGCGACGGGCATCCGGGAACGGCCATCCGGCGACGGGCATCCGCGGACGGCCAACCGACGACGGCCAACCGGCGACGGCCATCCGGGGCTGGCCAATCGGGGGCGACCATCCGGCCTTGCCGGGCGGGGCCGGTCGGCCGGTTTCCCGCGCCCGGCGGCGGCCCCGCGCACCTAAAGCTTTTCAAATCCCTTCCGATAACTCCGGAGAAGGCCGCGTCGTGCGATGCACGGCGGCGGCTCCCGTATAGCCAAGGCATGACAAGGAGAAGCGCATGTTTTCCCCAGGACGCGCTGGAGCCAGTGCATACGCGCGTGTCGGCGTCGAGACGGGGGTGATGGGCGCGTCCCCGCACCGGCTGATCGCGATGCTGTACCAGGGCGCGCGGCAGGCGATCGCGCTGGCGCGCATGCATCTGCAGCAGGGCAACGTGTCCGCGCGCGGCGAAGCGATCGGCAAGGCGATCCGGATCGTCGAGAGCGGCCTGCAGGCGTCGCTGAACCGCGACGCGGGCGGCGAGATCGCGGGCCGGCTCGACGCGCTGTATGCGTATATCGGCCGGCGCCTGCTGGAAGCGAACGCGCAGGCGAGCGACGCGATGCTGGTCGAGGTCGACGGGCTGCTTGCGACGCTCGAGGAAGCATGGACGGGCATCGCCCCGGAAGTCGCGCGGATGGCCGCGCAACAGGCAGTGGAAGCAGCACGATGAATCTCAAGGCCGAATACTTCGCGCGTTACGAGGCGCTCGCAGCCGTGTCGGGCCGGATGCTGTGCGCCGCGCGCGGCGCCGACTGGGCCGCGTTGCCGGGGTTGCAGGCCGAATTCATGCAGCTCGTCGACGGGCTGAAGGAAGCCGATCCGGGCGTCGCGCTCGACGAATCGGATCTCGGCCGCAAGCTCGACCTGATTCGCCGCATCCTGGCCGACGACGCCGCGATCCGCGATCTCGCGAGTCCGGACGTCGCACGGCTGTCCGCGCTGTTCGAGGCGCGGCGCTCGACCCAGGTATTGACCGATCTCTACCGCGCGCGCGGGTAGGGCCTGTTTTCCGGGGGGACGGGCGCGGCACGCGCGCTGTTCCCGCGGGCGGCACCGGGTGCCGCTTCCGGATTCGCAACGATGTGGCTGAGGTGAGCAGGCTCCGATCATGACCGGTATCGACTCAGTTGCGGCCGCACTGCTGGCGAGCCGCCTCGACAGCCTGCTGACCAGCACCATTTCGGCGCCCGCCGGCGGCGGCGCGGCCTCGCAGGTCGGCACGCCGGGCACCGGCGCGTCGTCCTCGCCACCGGCCGGTGGCCCGCCCGCCGCGCCGCAAGCTTCCACGCAGACCGCGCTGTCCGACGTCGGGCGCGTGCTCGATGCGATCTCGCGCGCGGGCGGCGACGCGACGCCCGCGATCGCCGGGCGCGCACCGCTGCTGGCCGATCCCGCCGTGCTGCTGACCGATCCGGCCGTGCCGGCGCGTGTGCCGGCCGCGCCTTCCGCACCTTCTTCCGCACCTTCTTCCGCCGCGGCGTCATCCACCTCGGCAGCGCGCGAAACGGCCGCGCCGCCGTCGGTCGCGGCGTTGCGCGCGGCGCTCGCACAGGCCGTGAGCGAGAGCGGCCTCTTCTACGAATCCCATCTGGCGCAGTGGCTGGCCGGCCAGCGCCCGCTCGCGGCGCTGATGCGCGAGCCGCAGGCGCGCCTGACGGCCGCGCTCGCGCCGGCCGACGCGGATGCCGCGCAGCACGACTCGACCGACGTGCTCGACGAACTGCTCGCGCAGCGCACGCCGCTGCCGGCGAGCGCGCGGGCGACCGCACAAGCGGGCGCGCCGGCCCAGGGCGGCGCACCCGCTCGCGATCTCGCGCAGGCGTTGCCGGCGGTCGCGCGGCAGGGCGCGTCGCTGCCGCCGGACACCGCCGATCCGCTCGGCGCGCAAGCCGACCCGCGCTGGACGCCCGCGCGTGCCGAGCTGGCCGCCGCGTCGTCCGACCCGCCGGCGCAGACGCTCGCTACCGTACACCCGGCCGCCGTGCCGCTCGTCAGGCAGCAGCTCGACGCGCTCGCGACCGATCAGTTCCGCTGGACCGGCGAGGCGTGGCCCGGCGCGCGGCTCGACTGGACGATCGAACCCGACGATCCGGGCAGCCGCGCGCCGCGCGGCGGCGACGACGCGGGCGACGGCATTGCGTGGCGCACGCGCCTGACGCTGACGTTGCCGTCGCTCGGCACGGTCGACGCGGAGCTGGTGCTGAACGGTGCGCAACTGGTCGCGCGGCTGCGTGCGAACCAGACGGGCGCCGACCGCCTCACGCGGCACGAGGCCACGCTGCGTCAGCGGCTCGAGGGATCGGGGCTGCGGGTGGGCGGGCTGTCGATCCGCGCGGTCGACGACGGGCCGGACGGCTTCGACCTGTTTGCCGCTCAGGCCGCCGCCGCCGCGTATGCGCACGGTGCGGCCGGCGGGCCGGGCACGCGCGTGCCCGGCGACGACGAGGTGCCGCAATGAGCATGACGTCCCGTAAGCGCGCGGCCGCGCTCGTCTACGACCCGAAAGGTGGCGATGCGGCGCCGCGCGTCGTCGCGAAGGGCTACGGCGTGCTCGCCGAGATGATTGTCGCGCGCGCGCACGATGCGGGGCTGTACGTGCATACCGCGCCGGAGATGGTGTCGCTGCTGATGCAGGTCGACCTCGACGACCGGATTCCTCCGCAGCTCTATCAGGCCGTCGCGGATCTGCTTGCGTGGCTGTACGCGCTCGATAGCACCGAACCCGCGCCGGACGACGCCGCGCCGCGCTTTCCGTTGCCGCCGCTGCGCTGAACGGCGCTGCGGCGCGCGGCTTCTGGCGAAACGTTGTCTCGGCCTTGCAAGGTCATTCGACCGACATTTGTCGTCTATCGATCGCCATCGTGGTGCAACGTGCGCGCTTCGTGCGCATCTTCTCGCTCATCGAGCCCGCTGCCGCGTATCCGGACGATCCGGGCGGATTGAGCCGGAATTCGATTTGTGTAATGATATCCATTCTCATTTTCATGTTGACCGGGCGGCGCGCATCCTCTGCGCACCGCCCGTTGTTTTGAACGAATGGATACTTTCGCGTGAACGCGCCCGAAACGATCGACTCTTCCAAGGCGGGGATGCCGCGTGCGGGCGTCACCGTGCTGCACCCGGCGGCCCGCCCGCTGACCGACGACGAACTGGCCGCGCGCCGCCAGCGCTCGCGCCGCGCGACCTTCATCAAGTGGCTGCGCAAGGTTCACGGCTGGGTCGGGCTGTGGGGCGCGATGCTCGGGCTGCTGTTCGGCGTGACGGGCGTGGTGCTGAACCACCGCGCGCCGCCGCTGAAGATTTCGACCGGCGAGCCGCAGGTCGAGCAGATGCAGATCGCGCTGCCCGATCCGGTGCCGAAGACGCCCGCCGCGATGACGAAATGGCTGCAGCAGGAACTGCACTTCGACGGCCGGCCCGGCCGCATCCGCAAGGAGCCCGCGCAGGCCGTCGCATGGGGCGAGCAGCGCGTGATGCAGCCCGAGCACTGGCAGTTCGGCCTGTTCGGCCCGCACCGGAACCTGCAGGCCGAATACTGGGTCGGCAACGGCTATGTGTCGGTGAAGCGCACGGACAACACGTTCCTGACGACGCTGAACAACCTGCATCGCGGCGTCGGGATGAACCTCGGCTGGGTGCTGCTGATGGACACGATCGCGGGCTCGCTGATCCTGCTGTCGTTGACGGGCGTGCTGCTGTGGACCGAGCTGAACAAGCGCCGCACGGTCGGCGTCGTGCTGGTGGTCGGTTCGGTCGCCGCGGCGCTCGCCGCCGGCCTGACCTGATCGGCGCTCGCGCCGGCCTGCCGCCGCGAGCCGCTTCGGCCGCGCATCCGGCATGGTCGAAGCGGCTAGCCGCCGCGGCTCAGAAGCCGCAGGCCGCGCCGCTGTTCGCCGCGATTTCTCGCGCGGCCTTTGCGCCCTCGACCTGCAGGATCGTCGGCAGCGACACGTTGTTCTTCGCGGCGGTGATCTCGGCGAGGATCGAGATCGCGATCTCCGGCGGCGTCCGGCTGCCGATGTAGATGCCGGCCGGCCCGTGCAGCCGGCCCAGTTCCGCTTCGTTCAGGTCGAACTCGCGCAGCCGCTCGCGCCGCGCCGCGTTGTTGCGCCGCGAGCCGAGCGCGCCGACGTAGAACGCGGGGGTCTTCAGCGCCTCCATCAGCGCGAGATCGTCGAGCTTCGGATCGTGCGTGAGCGCGATCACGGCCGAACGCGCATCGAGCTTCATGTCGAGCACCGTATCGTCGGGCATCGTGCGCACGACACGCGTGCCCGGCACGTCCCACGCATCCGTGTATTCCTCGCGCGGATCGCACACCGTCACCTGGTAGTCGAGCCCGACCGCGATCTGGCACAGATAGCGCGACAACTGGCCGGCGCCGATCACGAGCATCCGGTAGCGCGGCCCGTGGATCGTCACGAGCCGCTCGCCGTCGAACGCGAGCCCGTCGGTCGCCTGCGCGGGCGACAGCGATGCGCGGCCGGTCGCGAGCGTCATCGTGCGCGTGACGAGGCGGCCGGCCTCGACTTCCGCGCACAGCGCGGCAATCCCGCTGTCGCGCGTGAGCGGCTCCAGCACGAGCTGGATCGTGCCGCCGCACGGCAGCCCGAAGCGGTGCGCTTCCTCGGCCGTCACGCCGTACTTGAGGGCTTCCGGGCGCGCGTCGGCCGCGATCCCGCTTGCGTGCACACGGGCGATCAGGTCGTCCTCGATGCAGCCCCCGGACACGGAGCCGACCACGAGCCCGTCCTCGCGCACCGCGAGCATCGCGCCTTCGGGGCGCGGCGACGAGCCCCACGTCTTCACGACCGTCACGAGCAGCACGCGGCGCCCTTCTTCGAGCCAGCGCGCGCTGGATTTCAGCACATCGAGATCGACGCTTTCCATCTTCTGTTTCCTGTTGCCGGGCGGCCCGCCGGTCCGGGCCGTCGTTCGATGGCGGGATTATGAACCGCCCGGCGCACGCGTGCAGGCAGCGTGCAATTCGTGCGTGCAAATCCGGAGGATCGGGCAAGAGATCGCGACGATCGGACAGCGATCGAGCGCGGGAAGGGAACGGCGCGGCGGCGCGTGTCCTGCCACGGCGCAGGTGCGCCGGCGGTCGGTTCGGGTGGGGAGGCGGTTGCCGCACGGGGCCGGTTACGGCCCGGTGCGGTGTCGCGGCGCTGCGCGCGGCGTGCGCGCGCAGCGGCGGAGGTCAGTGCGTGTCGTGGTGACCGTGCGCGAGCTTCGAGTGGTGGCGCGAGTACAGGAAGTAGATCACGAGGCCGATCACGAGCCAGATGCCGAACGCGGCCCACGTGACGGGCTGCAGGTTCAGCATCAGGAACAGGCACGACGCGACCGCGAGGATCGGCACCACGGGCACGCCCGGGCAGCGGAATGCGCGCGGCAGGTCGGGGTGCGTGCGGCGCAGCACGAGCACCGCGATCGACACCATCGAGAACGCCGCGAGCGTGCCGATGTTGATCAGCTCGGCGAGCACGTTGAGCGGCACGAGCGCGGCGATCAGCCCGAAGAACAGGCCGACGAGCCAGGTCGTCAGGAACGGCGTCGCGTAGCGCGGATGCACGCGCGACAGCGTCGCCGGCAGCAGCCCGTCGCGCGACATCGCGAAGATCACGCGGGTCTGGCCGTAGCTCATCACGAGGATCACGGTCAGCATGCCGAGCACGGCGCCGAGATCGATGAAGCCGGCGACCCAGTTCTCGCCGGCGGCCTGCAGCGCGTACGAGATCGGGTGCGAGATGTTCGCGTATTGGGCCGATGGCACGATGCCGGTCGCAACCGCGGCGACCGTCACGTACAGCACCGCACACACCGCGAGCGACGCGATGATGCCGATCGGCAGGTCGCGTTTCGGATTCTTCACTTCCTCGGCCGCCGACGACACCGCGTCGAAGCCGATGAAAGCGAAGAACATCACGGCCGCCGCACCGAACACGCCGTTCCAGCCGTGCGGCATGAACGGCTTCCAGTTCGCGGGCGTCACGTGGAACACGCCGACCGCGATCACGAGCAGCACGACCGACACCTTGACGAACACCATGATGTTGTTGATGCGGGTCGACTCGCGGATGCCGATCGACAGCAGCGTCGTGATCACGAGCATCACGAGGAACGCGGGCAGGTTGAACCACGTGACGACGCCCGGCACCGCGCCGGGTGCCGCCGTCAGCACGGTCGGCAGCGACAGCCCGAAGCCCTGCAGCAGCGACTGCAGGTAGCCCGACCAGCCGACCGACACGGCCGATGCCGCGAGGCCGTACTCGAGCATCAGGTCCCAGCCGATGATCCATGCGGCGAGCTCGCCGAGCGTCGCGTACGAATACGTGTAGATCGAGCCGGCGACGGGGATCGTCGACGCGAATTCCGCGTACGACAGCGCCGCGAGGCCGCATGCGATCGCGGCGATCACGAACGACAGCATCAGTGCGGGGCCGGCCTGCACGGCGCCGGTGCCGGTCAGCACGAAGATGCCGGTGCCGATGATCGCGCCGATGCCGAGGAAGGTGAGGTCGATCGCGCCGAGCGCTTTTTTGAGCCCGGCGGCGTGCGCGCCGGCGATCATGCGATCGACGTTTTTCTTGCGGAAGAGAGACATTGCGGATGAATTGTCAGCGCGCGCGAGCGCGGCGGCGCTGACTGAGTGAAAACCCGCAATTTTAGCCGATTTGGCGAACAAGACCTGCTGCGGCGCAGCGGCGCTTTGCGGAATCGTCCGATAAAACAAGCGCTTGCGCGCGAAAACGGGCGGCGGTCGAGCGCGCCGCGGCGTGCGCCGCGCCGTTGAATCGTACGAATCTGATGTATCGGGCGAATCCGTTGAATCAGGCGGATCAGGCGCCGGCCGTGGGCGCCATGTCGACGAGCCGGTTGCTCATCACGTAGAACGTGAGCTCGGCGTTGTTCGACAGCCGCATCTTCTCGAGCAGCCGCGACCGGTACACGCTCACCGTCTTCACGGACAGCGACAGCGTGTTCGCGATGTCGGTGAGCCGCTTGCCCGACGCGAGCATGCAGAGCGTCTGGTATTCGCGGTCGGACAGCTTCTCGTGCGGTAGCGGCTCGTTCTCGAACGACACGTATTCGGCGAGCGCCTCGGCCATCGCGGGGCTCACGTACTTGCGGCCGGCCGCGACCTGCTGGATCGCGCCGATCATCTGCGCGGCGTTGACCGTCTTCGACAGGTAGCCGGCGGCGCCGGCCTTCAGCGCGCGCACCGCGTACTGGTCCTCGCGGTACATCGAGAACATCAGCACGGGCGTGCGCGACAGCTTGCGCTTGAGGCGCTTGAGCACCTCGATGCCGTTCGTGTCCGGCAGCGAGATGTCGAGCAGGATCACGTCGAATTCCTGCCGGTCGACGGCAGCCATTGCGTCGCCGCCGGTCTCGGCCTCGGTGACGTCGCGCGCGATGCCGCGGTCGATCAGCAACTGGCGGATCCCTTGCCGGACGATCGCGTGATCGTCCACGAGCAGGATGTTCAGGCTCATGCCGACCTCACGAAAGCGACGCGCGGCGTGCCGCGGCGGGCATCGCGAGCAACGAATGCCACGCGAAGCGCGCGGTGACGCGCGTGCCGTGGCCGGTTTCCGGCGTGGCCGTCTCGAAGCTGCCGCCGAACGCTTCGCAGCGTGCGCGCATGCCGGCGAGGCCGTAGCCGGTGCGGCGGCTCCGGGCGAAACCTCTCCCATCGTCGGCGACAATCAGTGACAGATGCGTACCGTCGGTGATGATCCGCACGTCGATCGACGACGCGCGGGCATGTTTCGCGACGTTCGACAGCGCTTCCTGCGCGACGCGGAACACCGCGAGCGCGCTGGCGCCGGCGATCTGCGTCAGGCGCGCGTCGGCCGCGCACACGAAGCTGGTGCGCAGGCCCGTGCGCGTCGCATGGCTGTCGACCCACGACGACAGCGCGCCGACCATGCCCGCGTCGAGCGCCGGCGTATCGCGCTCGTCGATCAGCCGGCGATTCGCGTCGGTCGCGGCGTCGAGCGCCTGCTGGGCCAGCTCCAGCGCGCGCAGGCAGCCGTCGGGCGCATCGGCCGGCAGCCACGTTTGAACGTTTGCGAGCGCGAAACGCGCGGCGGTGAGTTCGGCGCCGAGCCCGTCGTGCAGCTCGCCGGCCAGATGGCGGCGCGCGGCTTCGTCGGCGGCAAGCAGTTGGGCGGACAGCGCGGCGATGCGCGCAGCGCAGGCGTCGCGTGTCGATGCGGCTTCGGCAATGGGCGGAGTAGCGGCGCAGCCATGCACGAGCTGCCGCGACGGGAACGGGGCGTGGGCGCCCGAGGGCGCGTTAAGCAACGTATCCATGACTCTCCCTGCTGTCAGAAAGCGGTTCAGGCACCGGCTGGCTGCGTGGAATGGCTGCCGTATCGATGACGGTCGCCGCCAGGGAATCGTCCCATGCCGAGGTAACAAAAGTTACGTTTTGTAACACTTGCATCCGACCCTTCAAGACCTATCCGAATGGCATCCACGCGCGCCGAATAATATCTCAAAAATTCCGGAAAGGTCATGTCGGGCGGACATTTAAGGGTAAATGTGAACAATCCGGATGAAGCTGTTGTAGGAAAAACACTGACACTCAAGCGCCGGACGATGACGTATCGAAATGTAACTATTTGAGATGAGATGGTCCCAGTTTGTTACGAATTCGCCAAGTGCGGACGAAAAAAAACCGGAGCTTTTGCTCCGGTTCTTGATACCGCGCAAATTTCAGGGACCGATCAGTCGACGAACGCACGCTCGATCACGTAGTGGCCCGGCGCGCTGTTCTTGCCTTCGACGAGGCCGGCCTGCTTCAGCAGGTCGGTCGTGTCCTTCAGCATCGCGGTGCTGCCGCACAGCATCACGCGGTCGTTTTCCGGCGAGAACGGCGGGACGTCGAGATCCGTGAACAGCTTGCCCGTCGCGATCAGGTCGGTGATCCGGCCTTCGTTGTCGAACGCTTCGCGCGTGACCGTCGGGTAGTAGACGAGCTTTTCCTTGATGATGTCGCCCAGGTACTCGTGGCCCGGCAGGTCGTGCTTGATGTAGTCCATGTACGCGAGCTCGCCCTTCAGGCGGCACGTGTGCGTGAGGATCACCTTGTCGAAGCGGTCGTAGATGTCCGGATCGCGGATGATCGACATGAACGGCGCGAGGCCCGTGCCCGTCGACAGCATCCACAGCGTCTTGCCCGGCAGCAGGTTGTCGGCGACCAGCGTGCCCGTCGGCTTCTTGCCGATCAAGACCGTGTCGCCCACCTTCAGGTGCTGCAGGCGCGACGTCAGCGGGCCGTTCTGCACCTTGATGCTGAAGAATTCGAGGTGCTCTTCGTAGTTCGGGCTGACGATCGAGTAGGCGCGCGCGAGCGGCTTGCCGTCGACCTCGAGGCCGACCATCGTGAATTCGCCGTTGTTGAAGCGCAGGCTCGCCTCACGGGTGCAGGTGAAGCTGAAAAGCGTGTCGGTCCAGTGGTGGACGGATTGGACGGTGGCGGTGTCGTATTTGCTCATGGCTTTGAAAACGGACGCGCGTGGCGAACGCGTGTAACGGGCCCAAAAACGGGCAAAAAAACCGAGTGCGACGGCCCGATCGCGGATCGGCCGGCCGGCGCGTCGGACACGCGCCCTCTCGATGACAGACGATTGACGAACTGGTTATTTTACCCTGTTGGCGCTGATCGCGGGCTTGACCCGCGTGGCCGCGCGGATTTGGCGCAACGAATGCTTTCGAACAACTTTCATCGGTCGGCCGTGAGTTTCGCGCCGAGGCCGACGATCGCGACGCCGCACGGCGCGTCGAGCGGGCGCCGCACGCGCCGGTAGCCGCGCTTGCCGCGGATCGTGATCGCGTCGTTATTGCGGATCGAGGCGCAGGCGCGCGATGTACGGCAGGTGGTCCGACAGCCACGCGGCCTCGCCGGACGGCGCGCGCCATTCGAGCGGCGTCAGGCCGCGCACGAACATCTTGTCGAGCGCGAGCGCCGGCGAGAACGCGGGGAACGTGCGCCCCGATTCGCCGAGCAGCGTCGCGACCTCGGACATGCCGATCTCGCCGAACAGCGCGACCGAATCGTTGCGCCAGTCGTTGAAGTCGCCGGCGAGCATCAGCGGGCCGTCGCCCGCGTTGCGCACGATCCAGTGCGCGATCCAGTGCATCTGGCGCAGCCGCGCGGCGCGCGTGAGCGCGAGGTGCGCGCACAGCAGCGTGACCGGGCGCGCGCCCGCGAGCGTCGCGCGCGCGACGAGCAGTCCGCGCCGTTCGAAGCGGTGCGCGGATATGTCCCAGCGGCCGCCGAGATCGAGCGGATGCGGCGACAGGATTGCGTTGCCGTGCCGCCATGACGGCTTGAACACGTTTGGCCCGAGCGCGATCTGCCAGTCGAGCGCATGCGCGATCTCGGTGGCCTGGCAGTGCCACACGTCGTCGACCGCGTCGTCCATCGGCGCGCCGAAGCCGGGCGCGAGCACGGGGCGCGGCATGCGGCGCGCCATCGCTTCCTGCAGGAAATACACGTCGGCGTGCGTCGACTGCATCCAGTTGCGCATCGCGTTCCATGCGGTGAAGCCGAGCGGCGAGCGGCCCTTGTGGAGGTTCCAGCTGACCGCGGTGATTTCGTCGGGGGCGGCGTGCGGTTCGGCGAACGGCAGGGACAGGGCGTCTGCGGACATGACGCTCAGTCCTTTGCGACGTGTGCGCGCACGCGGTACACGAGGTGCGGGTGCTGCTCGACGAGCGTCCAGTCGGTCCACGCGTCGCTGCCGACCGACAAGCCGGGGTGGCTCGCGACGATCTGCCGCGGCGACGCGGGCACGCATGGATCGCCGCGCGTCGCGTTTTCGTCGTCGAGCGTTTCCTGCACGTCGAGCGCGAGCGACACCGTGTTCGCGCTGGCGTCGACGGTGAGCGGCGCGACCGTCACCGAGCGCGAGCGCTCGGTCGGCACGACGCGCGCGGCATTGCCGCAGCCGACCGGCACGGCGGACGGATAACGATGGGTATCGGTGCGGGTCTGACCCACGGTGGTGCGCTGCTGGAACGTGTCGATCGTCTGACCGTCGCGCACTACCTGGATCTCCCACGCGACGGAGGCCGGTGCGGGGCTCTGCGCATGGGCGGCGAGCGCGACGCTCGCGAGCAGGACGGCCAGGCCGTGTTTCAGCATGAAACGTCTCCGGAAACGCGGAATAGCGGGGAACGGACGCACATCTTACGCCCGATCGATTTCGATCGTGATGTGACAGGACGCGCCGCGACAGGTTCGCTGCGCAATACGGTCCTGTCCGAAAGGTAGGTGCGCGTCACGCGTTTTCAAGCGAAAAAGCGCGCGAATTCGGCGACGGGCGCGCGTTCGGTGACGAGGCGGTTCTCGATCGCGTCGGGGTCCGCGTGGCCGAGCGACATGCCGCAGACGAATTGTTCGTTGGCGGGAATGCCGAGGTGTTCGGCGACGATCCGGTGAAACGGCACAAACGCGGCTTGCGGGCAGGTATCGAGCCCGCGTGCGCGCGCGGCCGTCATCACGCCTTGCAGGAACATCCCGCAATCGAGCCACGCACCGTGCGTCATCACGCGATCGAGCGTGAAGAACAGCGCAACGGGCGCATCGAAGAAGCGGAAATTGCGCGCGTGCTGCGCGTGCATGCGCGCCTTCTCGTCGCGACCGATGTTCAACAGCCCGTATAGATCCCAGCCGACCTTGCGGCGCCGGTCGATATACGGCGACACCCATTCGCGCGGGTAGTAGTCGTACTCGGCCACATATTTCTCGTCGCGCGCGGGATCGTCGTGGGCCGCGGTCAGCGCGGCGGCGAGCGCATCGCGCGTGGCGCCCGTCGCGACGTACACGCGCCACGGCTGGATGTTGGTGCCCGACGGCGCGCGGCTCGCGGCTTCGAGAATCGCCTCGAGCGTGTCGCGCGGCACGGGCGTCGGCAGAAATGCGCGGATCGCGCGGCGCGACGTGAGCGCCGCGTCGACGGCGCCGATCGCATCGGCATCGACGCGCGGGGAAGCAGTGGGGACGGACATCGGCATACCTTCGGGACGGGGCGCGACGCGCCGCGCGGGCGCCGTCGGCGAAGCCTTCGGGCGGGTGGGTGAACCGACGATCATACGCCGCGCCGCGCAGCCGTGCAGCGCACGCCGGGTGTTAGCAGCAGACTCGCACGGCTGCTTGCTTGCGCGCGGATACGGGCCCGCTACACTGAAATCGTAAGGGTCTGATGGTCGTGTGACAGCAAGCGGCAGCGAGGTTGGTATGACGACGGCGATGGTGAAACAGGAACTGGCGGTGGCGTCCTTCAGCACGGTGTACGACCTCGAGCAGGTCGAGACGGCGCTGAGCGACCTGAACGAGAGCGCGAGCGATGCATTGCGCGCCACCTACGAAAGGATGCTCAAGACGGGGAATCTGCGCTTTTGCGTGAAGCCGAACCGGATGCCGTCGTTCGACGCGCTCGGCGATGCACTGCCCAATTTCGTCGAACCGCTCGACGACGTGCGCAAGCAGGTCGCGTTGTGTCTCGAAACGGACGATCGGCTCGAACTGATGCCGATCCTGCTGCTCGGGCCGCCCGGCATCGGCAAGACGCATTTCGCGAAGGCGCTCGCGCAACTGCTCGGCACCGCGTACCACTATGTGCCGATGAGTTCGCTGACGGCCGGCTGGATCCTGTCGGGTGCGTCGTCGCAATGGAAGAACGCGAAGCCCGGCAAGGTGTTCGACGCGCTCGTGAACGGCAGCTACGCGAACCCGGTGATCGCGGTCGACGAGATCGACAAGGCCGGCAGCGATGCGCAATACGATCCGCTCGGCGCGCTGTATGCGTTGCTCGAGCACGACACGGCGCGCGCGTTCGTCGACGAATTTGCGGAAGTGCCGATCGATGCGGGCAACGTGATCTGGGTCGCGACCGCGAACGAAGCGCAGGCGATCCCGGAGCCGCTGCTCAACCGGATGAACGTGTACGAGATCGCGCCGCCCGATGCGGCCGGTGCGCGCCGGATCGCGCAGACGATCTACGACGAGATCCGCACGTCGCACGCGTGGGGGCGGCGCTTCCCCGACACGCTCGGCGACGACGCGCTCGACGTGCTGGCCGCGACGCCGCCGCGCACGATGCGCCGCGCGCTGCTGCATGCATTCGGCGCCGCGCGGCTCGACGGTCGCGACGCGATCGCGCCGCACGACATCCGCGCCGACGAGGGCGCCGCGAAGCGCAGGCCGATCGGCTTCTGAACCGGCGGCGCGCGCACGGCCGAGGGGCGCGCGCCGCGTCGTGCGCAGTGTCGTCGCGACGCGGCACACATGCTTTCGGCAGGCTTGCGAACCGAGACGTACAATTCTCTTCTCTCCCCTCGACGCGTTAGCGGCGCGAAACGTCATGGAGCAGATGGATTGTGTTGTGATCGGCGCGGGCGTCATCGGCCTTGCGATTGCACGCGAACTGGCCGCGCGCGGGCGGGAAACGCTCGTGCTCGAGGCGGCCGATGCGATCGGCACGGGCACGAGCTCGCGCAACAGCGAAGTGATCCACGCGGGGCTCTACTATCCGCGCGGTTCGCTGAAGGCGATGTCGTGCGTGCGCGGTCGCGATCTGTTGTACGAATTCTGCGACACGCATCACGTGCCGCACCGGCGCACGGGCAAGCTGCTGGTTGCGACGAGCGCCACGCAGGTGAAGCAGTTGAAGGCGATCGCCGCGCGCGCGGCCGAAAACGGCGTGCTCGACCTGCTGCCGCTCACGCGCGTCGAGGCGCAGACGCTCGAGCCCGCGCTCGAATGCGTCGCGGCGCTGTTCTCGCCATCCACCGGCATCGTCGACAGCCACCAGTTGATGCTCGCGCTGCTCGGCGATGCGGGGCGCGACGGTGCCGTGTGCGCGCTGAATTCCCCGGTCGAGTCGATCGACGTGCTGCGCGGCGGGCGTTTCGTCGTGCGCACGGGCGGCGATGCGCCGACCGAAATCGAGGCCGTCTGCGTGATCAACAGCGCGGGCCTCGGTGCGCAGGCGCTGGCGCGCCGCACGCGCGGCCTCGACCCGCGCTGGGTGCCGCCGCTCTATCTCGCGCGCGGCAATTATTTCAGCCTGTCGGGCCGCGCGCCGTTCTCGCATCTCGTCTACCCGATGCCCGACCGCGCGGGGCTCGGCGTGCACCTGACGCTCGACCTCGCCGGGCAGGCGCGCTTCGGCCCGGACGTCGAATGGTGCGATTCGCTGCGCTACGAAGTCGATCCGGCGCGCGCGGGCGCGTTCTACGCATCGATCCGCGCGTACTGGCCGGATCTTCCCGACGACGCGCTGCAGCCTGCGTACGCGGGCATCCGGCCGAAGGTCTCGGGGCCCGGCGAGCCGCCGGCCGATTTCATCGTGCAGGGCGCCGCGCAGCATGGCGTGCGCGGGCTCGTGAACCTGTTCGGCATCGAGTCGCCGGGGCTCACCGCGTCGCTCGCACTCGCGCAGCGCGTCGGCGACATGGCCGCTTACGGCTGACGCAACCGCGCGCGTCGGCCGTGTGAAATCCCTTATCTCCGGCATTTCGGCGCGCACATTTGCTCGCGTGGGCGTTATTCTGTCGAACGGCTGTCGCCAGAACAGCTTTCAAACCGATAACGTTGGAGCGAGTCCCCATGAAAACATCCCGTCGGAGTTTCCTGATTTCGAGCGTTGGCGTCGTGTCCGCGCTGGCGCTGTCGCGTGAAGCGCTGGCCGATGCGCCGATGCTGTCGGAAACCGATCCGACCGCGGTGGCGCTCGGCTACAAGGCCGATGCCACGAAGGTCGACAAGACGAAATACCCGAAATACGCAGCGGGCCAGGATTGCGCGGCCTGCATGCTGTACCAAGGCAAGAAGGGTTCGGCTTCGGGCCCGTGCGGCGCCTTCCCCGGCAAGCAGGTGTCGTCGAAGGGCTGGTGCAGCGCATTCTCGAAGATGGGTTGAGGCCCGTGCGGCATCGTGCGATGCCGCAATGTGGCGAAAACCGCAAAACGCCCGCCGTCGAAAGACGGCGGGCGTTTTTATTGCTTGAAAACGGTTCCGTCGCTTTCTACACTCGCTGCAAACCAGCGCGGCGCGGCACACCACGCGCCGCCCGACATGGCGAATTCACGAGGATGAGGCACGCATGGCGACGATTGCGAATTCAACGAAGACGATCAGGCCCGAGCGTGCGCTGAACCGGCGCGCGGTCGTGGCCGCCGTGATCGGCAATGCGCTCGAGTGGTACGACTTCACGGTGTTCGGTTTCATGACGGTCGTGATCGCCGAGCTGTTCTTCCCGACCTCCAGCGAATACTCGTCGCTGCTGTTGACCACCGCGACGTTCGGCGTCGCGTTCTTCATGCGCCCGATCGGCGGCATCGTGTTCGGGCTGTACGCGGACCGAGCCGGCCGCAAGGCCGCGCTGTCGCTCGTGATCCTGCTGATGACGGCCGGCATCTTCCTGCTCGCGATCGCGCCGCCCTATGCGGCGATCGGCATCGGCGGCCCGATCCTGATCGTGCTCGGCCGCCTGCTGCAGGGCTTCTCCGCCGGCGGCGAATTCGGCAGCGCGACGGCGCTGCTGATCGAAGCCGCGCCGTTCTCGAAACGCGGTTTCTACGGCAGCTGGCAGATGGCGAGCCAGGCGGCCGCGCTGCTGATCGGCGCGCTCGTCGGCGCGGCCGTCACGCGCGGGCTGTCGCACGACGCGCTGCGCAGCTGGGGCTGGCGCGTGCCGTTCATCCTCGGGCTCGTGATCGGCCCGATCGGCTTCTACATCCGCCGCCATCTCGCCGATTCCGAAGCGTTCCTGCATGCGCAGCAGAGCGCGCGCCGCGCGACGCTCGGCGAAGTGTTCACGCGCCACCCGCGCGAGGTGCTGTGCGGGCTCGGCTCGGTGATCGCGCTGACGGTGACGATCTACGTGCTGATCAGCTATCTGCCGACCTTCGCGGTGAAGCAGCTGAAGCTGCCGTACTCGGAATCGTTCTACGCGGTGATCGTCGGCAACCTGCTGCTGATGGTGCTGTCGCCGGTCGCCGGCGCGTGGTCGGACCGCATCGGCCGCAAGGGGCTGTCGCTGTGGTCGCTCGTGCTGACGCTCGCGCTGATGTATCCGCTGTTCGCGTGGCTCGACGCGGCGCCGAGCATCGGGCGGCTGATCGCGGTGCAGGCCGTGCTGTCGGTGACGCTCGCAGGCTATTACGGGCCGTTCGGCGCGATGATCGCCGAGCTGTTCCCGGCCAACGTGCGCTCGACCGGGCTGTCGATCGCATACAACGTCGCGGTGATGCTGTTCGGCGGCTTCGGGCAGTTCATCGTCACGTGGCTGATCAAGGTCACGGGTTCGCCGCTGGCGCCAACCTACTATGTGATGGTCGGGCTCGCGCTGTCGATCGTCGCGGTCGCGTTCGTGCCCGCGCGCAACGCCGATCTCGACGCGCCGGCATGACAGCATGACAGTGTGAAGACTGTCATCGAATCGTTTCGCAAAACGCAATGATGTGTGGCCGAACACGGGAAACCGCGCGCGGAACCTTCGCATTCGCACCCGAATTGTTTAGTTGTCGAACGAAACATGCGCGGAATGAACGGAACTGTCGCTCGCGCGCGTTTTCGCATTTTTTGCCCGTGCAATACATCGGCAAAAACCCGTGCGGGCGCGTCTAGAAGAGTTTTTTCTCCAGCTTGTTGCAGCATCGCTAGCTCAAGTAATATCCGCGTACGCCGGACCCTGGCGGGACCGGTTCCGATCTGGAGACCTGGAGGAAACATGGAATACAACCGTCTGTTGCACACCCTGCGTGTTACAGCCATTGCAGGCGTGGCAGCGGCATCGCTCGGCGTCGCGGGTTCTGCATTCGCACAGATCCCGAACAAAACGCTCGTCTACTGCTCAGAAGGCAGCCCGGCGGGTTTTGATTCCGCGCAATTTACGACCGGCGTCGATTTCACCGCCGCCACGTTCACCGTCTACAACCGCCTCGTCGAATTCGAGCGCGGCGGCACCAAGGTCGAGCCAGGCCTCGCCGAGAAGTGGGACGTGTCGTCCGACGGCAAGGTGTACACGTTCCACCTGCGCCACGGCGTGAAGTTCCACACGACCGACTTCTTCAAACCGACGCGCGAATTCAACGCGGACGACGTGCTGTTCACGTTCCAGCGCATGCTCGACCCGAACCAGGCGTTCCGCAAGGCGTATCCGGTGTCGTTCCCGTACTTCACCGACATGGGCCTCGACAAGCTGATCACGAAGGTCGAGAAGGTCGATCCGTACACCGTGAAGTTCACGCTGGCCGAGCCGAACGCGCCGTTCATCCAGAACATGGCGATGGAATTCGCGTCGATCCTGTCGGCCGAATACGGCGACCAGCTGATGAAGGCAGGCAAGGCCGCCGACATCAACCAGAAGCCGGTCGGCACGGGCCCGTTCATCTTCCGCAGCTACACGAAGGATGCGACGATCCGTTTCGACGGCAATCCTGATTACTGGAAGAAGGGCGAAGTGAAGCTGTCGAAGCTGATCTTCTCGATCACGCCGGATCCGGGCGTGCGCGTGCAGAAGATCAAGCGCAACGAATGCCAGGTGATGAGCTATCCGCGCCCGGCCGACATCGCGACGCTGAAGGCCGACTCGAACGTCGACATGCCGTCGCAGGCGGGCTTCAACCTCGGCTACCTCGCGTACAACGTCGAGCACAAGCCGGTCGACAAGCTCGAGGTGCGTCAGGCGCTCGACATGGCGATCAACAAGAAGGCGATCCTCGAATCCGTCTACCAGGGTGCGGGCCAGGCGGCCGGCGCACCGATGCCGCCGACCCAATGGTCGTACGACAAGAACCTGAAGATGGCCGCGTTCGACACCGCGAAGGCGAAGGCGCTGCTCGCGAAGGCCGGTTATGCGAACGGTTTCGAGATCACGCTGTGGGCGATGCCCGTGCAGCGCGCGTACAACCCGAACGCCCGCCTGATGGCCGAGATGATCCAGGCCGACTGGGCGAAGATCGGCGTGAAGGCGAAGATCGTCACGTACGAGTGGGGCGAGTACATCAAGCGTGCGCACACGGGTGAGCAGGACACGATGCTGATCGGTTGGACGGGCGACAACGGCGACCCGGACAACTGGCTCGGCACGCTGCTCGGCTGCGAGGCGATCAAGGGCAACAACTTCTCGCACTGGTGCTACAAGCCGTTCGACGAGCTGGTCCAGAAGGGCCGCACGACGACGGGTCAGGACGCGCGCACGAAGCTCTACACGCAGGCTCAGCAGATCTTCGCGCAACAGCTGCCGTTCTCGCCGATCGCGAACTCGACGGTCTACCAGCCGGTGCGCAAGAACGTGGTCGACATGCGCATCGAACCGCTGGGCTACGCACGTTTCGACGGTGTCGGCGTGAAGTAACAGAGCCGGCGTAAGCTGTCTACGAAGACCGAGACCGGCTTGAAATCATCCGGCGGCGGGGGGCCAAAAGCCCCCCGTCGCCGGTCGCACATTTCCCACAAGAAAATACGAGACGCATCATGTTCAGATTCGTGTTGCGCCGCGTGGGCATGGTGATCCCGACTTTCATCGGCATCACCATCCTGGCGTTTGCGCTGATTCACCTGATACCGGGCGACCCCATCGAAGTGATGATGGGCGAGCGCGGCGTCGATCCCGCCATGCACGCTGAGGCGATGAAACGCCTCGGGCTCGACCAGCCGCTGCCCATGCAGTACGTGCACTACATCGGCCGTGCGATGCACGGCGACCTCGGCACGTCGATCATCACCAATACGAGCGTCGCGGGCGAGTTCTTCGCGCGCTTCCCGGCGACCGTCGAGTTGTCGCTGTGCGCGCTCGTGTTCGCGCTCGCCGTCGGGCTGCCGGCCGGCGTGATCGCCGCGCTGCGGCGCGGTTCGGTCGTCGACCATGGCGTGATGGGCACCGCGCTCACCGGTTATTCGATGCCGATCTTCTGGTGGGGGCTGATCCTCATCATGGTGTTTTCGTCGTATCTCGGCTGGACGCCCGTGTCGGGGCGCATCGCCGTCGAATACGACTTCCCGCACCCGACTGGCTTCATGCTGATCGACGCGCTGCTCGCGCCGGACGAAGGCTCGTTCAAGTCGGCGGTCAGCCACCTGATCCTGCCCGCGATCGTGCTCGGCACGATCCCGCTCGCGGTGATCGCGCGGATGACGCGCTCGTCGATGCTCGAAGTGCTGCGCGAGGACTACATCCGCACCGCACGCGCGAAGGGGCTGTCGCCCGTGCGCGTGGTCGTCGTGCATGCGCTGCGCAACGCGCTGATCCCGGTCGTCACCGTGATCGGCCTGCAGATCGGCACGCTGCTCGCGGGCGCCGTGCTGACCGAGACGCTCTTTTCGTGGCCCGGTGTCGGCAAGTGGCTGATCGATGCGATCGGCCGCCGCGACTATCCGGTCGTCCAGGGCGGCATCCTGCTGATCGCGACGCTCGTGATCGTCGTGAACCTGGTCGTCGACCTGCTGTACGGCGTGCTGAATCCGCGCATCCGCCACACGAGGTAAATCCATGAGCAATCTGCAAAACACCCTGCCGAGCGAATCCGCGCCGGCCGGCGGCCGTGCGCTCGCGCTGCGCGAGTTCTGGGCCAACTTCTCGCGCAACCGCGGCGCCGTCGGCGCCGGGATCGTCGTGATCACGCTGATCCTGGTCGCGCTGCTCGCGCCGCTGATCGCGCCGCACAGCCCGGTCGAGCAATACCGCGACTACGTGAAGATCCCGCCCGCGTGGCTCGACGGCGGCAACTGGAAATTCATCCTCGGCACCGACGAAGCGGGCCGCGACATTCTTTCGCGCCTGATGTTCGGCGCGCGGATGTCGTTCTGGATCGGCTTCGTGTCGGTCGTGCTCGCGCTGATCCCCGGCATCGTGCTCGGGCTCGTCGCCGCGTTTTTCCAGAAGTGGGCCGACACGCCCGTGATGCGCATCATGGACGTGCTGCTCGCGCTGCCGTCGCTGCTGCTCGCGGTCGCGGTCGTCGCGATCATCGGCCCGGGCCTCACCAACACGATGTTCGCGATCGCGATCGTCGCGTTGCCGGCCTACGTGCGCCTCACGCGCGCGTCGGCGCTCGGCGAGCTGCAGAAGGAATACGTGACGGCGTCGCGCGTGGCCGGTGCCGGCACGCTGCGCCTGATGTTCTCGCAGGTGCTGCCCAACTGCACGGCGCCGCTGATCGTGCAGGCGACGCTCGGCTTCTCGTCGGCGATCCTCGACGCGGCCGCGCTCGGCTTCCTCGGCCTCGGCGTGCAACCGCCGACCGCCGAGTGGGGCGCGATGCTCGCGTCCGCGCGCGACTACATCGACAACGCGTGGTGGATCGTGACGATGCCCGGCCTGTCGATCCTGATTTCGGTGCTCGCGATCAACCTGCTCGGCGACGGGCTGCGCGACGCGCTCGATCCCAAACTGAAACGGATGGCCTGAACATGAGCCAAGATCTACTGACCATCCGCAATCTAGCGGTGAACTTCAACGGCCTGCCCGCCGTCGACCGTATCAACATGTCGATCGCGCCGGGCGAGGTGGTGGGCGTCGTCGGCGAATCGGGCTCGGGCAAGAGCGTGACGATGATGGCGCTGATGGGCCTGATCGACGCGCCGGGCAAGGTCACGGCCGACGAGGTCACGTTCAACGGCGTCGACCTGCTGAAGGCGTCGCCGAAGGCGCGCCGCAAGATCGTCGGCAAGGACATCGCGATGGTGTTCCAGGACGCGCTGACGAGCCTGAACCCGAGCTATACGGTCGGCTACCAGATCAAGGAGGTGCTGAAGCTGCACGAGGGGCTGCGCGGCGACGCGCTGCACCGGCGCGCGCTCGAACTGCTCGACCAGGTCGGCATTCCCGATGCGAAGAACCGCATTACGTCGTTCCCGCACCAGATGTCGGGCGGGATGAATCAGCGCGTGATGATCGCGATGGCCGTCGCATGCAACCCGAAGCTGCTGATCGCCGACGAGCCGACCACCGCGCTCGACGTGACGATCCAGGCGCAGATCATGGATCTGCTGGTGAAGCTGCAGAAGGAGCGCGGGATGGCGCTCGTGCTGATCTCGCATGACCTGGCCGTGGTGTCGGAGGTCGCGCAGCGCGTCGCGGTGATGTACGCGGGCGAGATCATCGAGACCAACAGCGTGCCCGAGATCTTCCGTGCGCCGCATCATCCGTACACCGAAGCGCTGCTCGCGGCGATTCCCGAGCACAACAAGGGGGCGCGTCGCCTTGCCGCATTGCCCGGCATGGTGCCGGGCCGCGATGATCGCCCATCCGGGTGCCTGTTCGCGCCGCGCTGCAAGTACGTGGTCGACGATTGCCGCAAGGCGCGGCCGGCGCTCGACACGCTGGTGTCCGGCAACGAGGCGATGCGCGCGCGCTGCATCAAGCCGCTCAATGTTTCCAACCTCGACCTGACGGGAGGCGCACGATGAATGCAGTCCAAGATACGCGCGCGCCGCACGATGACGACGTCGTACTGGTCGCCGACCAGCTCGCGAAACACTACACGGTGAAGCGCGGCATGTTCGGCCAGGGCACGGTGAAGGCGCTCAACGGCGTGTCGTTTTCGCTGAAGCGCGGCAAGACGCTCGCCGTCGTCGGCGAATCCGGTTGCGGGAAGTCGACGCTCGCGCGGCAGCTGACGATGATCGAGACGCCGACGTCCGGCCACCTGTCGATCGACGGCAAGGACGTCGCGGGCGCGGACCGCCACCGGGTCGCCGACCTGCGCCGCCGCGTGCAGATGGTGTTCCAGAACCCGTTCGCGTCGCTCAACCCGCGCAAGACCGTCGAGCAGACGCTCTCCGAGCCGCTCGAGATCAACGCGAACCTGACGGCCGACGAGCGCGCGCAGCGCATCGCGCAGATCATGCGCACGGTCGGCCTGCGGCCCGAGCACGCGAAGCGCTATCCGCACATGTTCTCGGGCGGCCAGCGCCAGCGTGTCGCGATCGCGCGCGCGATGATCCTCGATCCGCGGATCGTCGTCGCCGACGAGCCGGTGTCCGCGCTCGACGTGTCGATCCAGGCGCAGATCCTGAACCTGTTCATGGATCTGCAGGAGCAGTTCAAGACGAGCTACGTGTTCATCTCGCACAACCTGTCGGTGGTCGAGCATGTCGCGGACGACGTGATGGTGATGTACTTCGGCAGCGTCGCCGAGCTCGGCGACAAGGCGACGATCTACGCGCGGCCACGCCATCCGTACACGCGTGCGCTGATGTCGGCGACGCCGGCGATCTTCGAGGAAGACCGCCGCGTGCAGATCAAGCTGCAGGGTGAGCTGCCGTCGCCGCTCAATCCGCCATCGGGCTGCGCGTTCCACCAGCGCTGCCCGTATGCGGTCGAGCGCTGCCGCATCGAGGAGCCGCAGCTGCGCGAGGTCGACGGACGGCGCGTGGCCTGCCATCGCGCCGAGGAGGTAGGGGAGGCGAATGCCTGAAGCGTTGGCGGCGCGCGTGTCCGGCGCGCGCCGTTCGGGGGCAAGCAGCGCGCGCGTGATGCGCGCGTACCGCTACGCGCGGCGCTGGAGCGTGCGCACCGTCACGGGCGCGGCGCTGGCCGGCGCGTGCGTGGCAGCCAGCCTCGCGGTTCCCGTCGAGGCCGCGCGCGCCGAAGGGCGCGCGCCGGCCACTTCGCCGATCCATCCGTCGCAAGTCCCGCCGCCCGGCATGAGCCTGCCGGGCTTCCACGCACCGGCCGTGTCGAACGGCACGGTCGCGAGCGGCGCGGTGCGCGTGCAGCCCGCGCGCATGCCGTTCTATGTCGCAACCAAGGGCAAGGTCACGCTCTACGTGCTCGGCACGCTGCACACGGGCGACCCGTCCGACTACCCGAGCGCGCAGCCGTTCCGGCCGCGCATCCTCGCGGCGCTCGCCGCGTCGGCGACGCTCGCGCTCGAACTGTCGCCCGACGACCTGCTCGAATCGCAGGACGACGTGTCGAAGTACGGCGTGTGCCGCTACCCGTGCCTGCAGCGCCTGCTGCCCGAGCCGCTGTGGCAGCGGCTCGCGGCGCGCCTGCGCGGCAACCCGGCCGCGCTCGCCGAGATCCGCAAGATGCGGCCGTGGCTCGCGGCGCTCGTCGTCGAGACCTACGATTCGCTGTCGGCCGGCCTGCAGACCGAATACGGCACCGAGGCGCAACTGCAGAACGTGTTCCTGAAGAAGAAGGGCGGCCGCGTGATCGGGCTCGAGACGCTCGCCGAACAGATGCGCGCGTTCACCGGGCTGACGCTGGCCGAGCAGCGCGAGATGCTCGCGCAGGACATGGTGCAGACACCCGCGCAGAACGCGGACGACATCAGGGCGCTGCACCGGCTGTGGCGAATTGGCGACGCCGACGCGATCTCGGCATGGGCCGTCGCGAAGAGCGAGCGGCTCGCGCGTTCGCCGGCGTTGTCGGCGTCGATCGACAACAAGATCCTGTACGAGCGCAACCGGCGCTTCGTTGCACGGATGACGGCAATCGCCGCGCCGAACCGGCCGCTGTTCGTCGCGATCGGCGCGCTGCATCTGGGCGGCCCGCGCGGCGTGCTCGAATTGTTGCGCCAGCAAGGATACCGGGTCGACGCGAACTGATCGCGCCGGGCGGCACGCACCGATGTTCCCCTGTTTGATCGGCATCACGCGCACGCCGGGAGGCGGCTGCACGGCCGCGGAAATCGATAAGGAAAACCCTCGAATCGTCGGGAAATAGCGTTTAAAACGATTGACATCCCGTTCTGCCAATATCTATTCTTCATCCCACAAGTTGAAAAAATGAAAAGAATAGATAAGTTCTACGGGGTAGCAGAAATAAAGCGCGGGGTTAGCGTTGCCGGCACGTGAATCGCGTGCCGGCCGCGGAGTGTCTGCATGCACGGCGGGGCCAATCATCGTCGGACACACAAATGCATGCGGGCCGACTTGCAGATAAGCAACGTTCCGTCGTCTGACCGGGGAATACAGTGATCGGGCGACGGCGGACGTTTTTTAATCCGGAATGTTTTTCCGGTCACCGTCGAAAGACGGTTTCGGGGGGCGAATCGACAGACGGCGAAGTCCGCGGCGATTGCGCCAACGTAAAAGCGCCACGAGGGCGCTTTTTTCTTTTGTGCGGCGCTTTTGTGCAGCGGATACGTGCCATGCACGTGTCACGCGACGCAGACGCGTCACGCGCCTTCGTCGGCCTGCAGCGCGCCGGGCGCCACGACGTCGACGCCGGCGGCCTCGAGCGCCGCGCGGATCCGTTTCGCGAACGCCAGCGCATGCGGCCCGTCGCCGTGCAGGCAGACGGTCTGCGCGTTCAGCGGCACCCATTCGCCGCTCAATGCACGCACCTGCCGGTTGCGCACCATGTCGAGCGTGCGCGCGAGCACCGCCTCTTCATCGTCGATCAGCGCGCCGGGCTGGCTGCGCGGCACGAGCGAGCCGTCCGCGCGGTAGCCGCGATCGGCGAACACTTCCTCCACCGCGGCGAGCCCCGCGTGCCGCGCGGCCGCGACGAACACGCTGTTCGCGAGCCCGAACACCGCGAGCGACGGATCGAAATCGTGGATCGCGGACACCACCGCATCGGCGATCATCGGGTCGCGCGCGGCCTGGTTGTACAGCGCGCCGTGCGGCTTCACGTGCGCGATGCGCCCGCCTTCGGCCTGCGCGATCGCCGACAGCGCGCCGAGCTGGTACAGCACGCCGGCGTAGATGTCGCCGGCCGGCAGCTGCATTTCCTTGCGGCCGAAATTCTCCGGATCGTGAAAGCTCGGGTGCGCGCCGATCGACACGCCTTTCTGCACGGCCCAGCGCACGCAGTCGCGCATCGCATTGGCGCCGCCCGCGTGCCAGCCGCATGCGATGTTCGCCGACGTGACGAGGTCGAGCAGCGCCTCGTCCGATCCGCATCCTTCGCCGAGATCGGCATTCAGATCGATTTCCATGATGTTCCTCGTCCACTGATTGCGTGGCGCGTCTCCCGTGCCGCTTCCGCCATTGTCACGCCGCGCGCGATTGTGCGCGGCGGCGCGCTTCCTCGCGCATGTCGATCGCGATGTCGATCTGCCGCAGGTACGCACGTTCCGCGGCGAGGGCGGCCCGCGCGACGTCGGGTGTCGTGCGCACGAAGCGGATCGGCAGGTTGAGCCGCGCCTGCGCGAGCTTCCACAGGTCGGCGCGGATCACCGTGCCGATCTTCGGGTAGCCGCCGGTGGTCTGCGCGTCGTGCATCAGCACGATCGGCTGGCCGTTCGGCGGTACCTGGATCGTGCCGGGCAGCACCGCGTGCGACAGCAGCTCGGCCGGCCGCTCGCGCACGAGCTCGGCGCCGGCGAGGCGATAGCCCATCCGGTTGCTGTTCGCGGTGACGAGCCATTCGTCGTCCCAGAACGCCTGCTGCGAATCGGCCGCGAACGACGCGTAGTCGGGGCCCGGCAGCACGCGCACGGGCATCGCCCACGGCGCATGCGCGGGGCGGTGGCGGCGCGGCGGCTCGTCGACGCGCGCGAACGCGCACCACGCGGGCGCCTTCACGCCGAATTCGGGCGCATCGGCCGCGAGGCAGCCCGCGCCGGCCGGCGGCACACCGACCGGGAGCCGATCGCCGTCGCGCAGCGTGCGGCCGCCGAGGCCGCCGAAGCGCGACGCGAGATCGGTGCTGCGCGAGCCGAGCATCGGCAGCACGTCGATGCCGCCCGCGATGCACAAATAGCCGCGCATCCCGCGTTTCGCGGCCGGCAGCACGAGCGTCTGCCCGGCTTCGACGGGCAGGCTCCACCACGAATACACGTGCCGGCCGTCGAGCGTCGCGCCGAATTCGGTGCCGGTGATCGCGATGCGGGTGGCGCGCGTGAAGCGGAATGCGGCCGGGCCGATCGTGATCTCGACGGCTGCCGCGTCGGGGCGGTTGCCGACGAGCCGGTTGCCGACCTCGAGCGCGAGGCCGTCGAGCGCGCCGCCCTGCGCGACGCCGAGATGGCGCGCGCCGCGGCGCCCGAGATCCTGCACGGTCGACAGCGGGCCGGCCCGCACCACCTCGATGGTGCCCGGTGCGTTGCTCTGGGTCATCGTGCGTCGACTCCCGCAATGGTGAAGCGCACGCGGTCGCCGGGCAGCAGCAGCGTCGGCTGCGGCCGCGCCGGATCGAACAGCACGTGCGACGTGCGGCCGATCAACTGCCAGCCGCCGGGTGACGTGGCCGGGTAGATGCCCGTCTGCGCGCCGCCGATGCCGACCGAGCCGGCCGGCACCTCGAGGCGCGGCGCCGCGCGGCGCGGCGTGTGCAGCGACGCGTCGAGGCCGCCGAGATAAGCGAAGCCCGGCTGGAAGCCGATGAAGAACACGACGTATTCGCCGGCCGCGTGGCGCGCGACGACCTCGTCTGCCGACAGGCCGGTGTGCGCGGCGACGGCCGCCAGATCGGGGCCGGCGGCACCGCCGTATTCGACCGGGATCACGACCTCGCGGCCGTCCGCGTGCTCGACGTCGGCGGTCTCCCACGCGTCGCGCAGCGCCGGCGTGAGCGACTCGGCCGTCGCCGCGAGCGGGTCGAACACGATGGTCAGGTTGTTCATGCCCGGCACGACGTCGATCACGTCGGGCCACGCGCGCGCAGCCTCGGCGACGGCCCAGACGCGGCGCTGGCAATCGAGCGTGGCGGGCGGCGGCACCTCGCAGACGAGGGCGGCATCGCCGAGCGGATAAAAGCGGGGTTGCGTCATCGGACTGGCACGGTTCGGACGGCAATGTTAGCGCACATTGTCAACAAGATATCGATAACTTACCAATAAGCGTTTTCGCCTAGCCCGTATACCGGGGCTTCTGACGTACACTCGGCACACCCTGACATCCTGCTTGCGCCGCCTTTCCATGAAGCGTCCTCCGACCAAGATCGTGTCATCCGAACACCTCGTTTCCGATTCCAGCGCGGAGCTGTCGGAGCTCGAATACGGGCTCATCATGGTCGGCAACGCGTTCAACCGCTGGATGGTGCGCTGCATGTCGGCGGCCGGTGCGAAGGACATGACGGCGGTCGAGGTGTCGCTGCTGCATCACGTCAGCCATCGCGAACGCAAGAAGAAGCTCGCCGACATCTGCTTCGTGCTCAATATCGAGGATACGCACGTCGCGACCTATGCGCTGAAAAAACTGATCACGCGCGGCTATGTGAAGAGCGAGAAGAGCGGCAAGGAAGTGTTCTTCTTCGCGACCGACGCGGGCCGCGACCTGTGCCTGAAGTATCGCGAGGTGCGCGAGCACTGCCTGATCGAGACGCTGAAGGACAGCGGGCTCACCAACGAGCAGATCGGCGACGCGGCGCAGCTGCTGCGCCACGCATCGGGCCTCTACGACACGGCCGCGCGCGCGGCGGCGTCGCTGTAAACGATTGCGGAAAGTGTTGCGCGCGGCATTGCGCTGACGGGCGTGCGACGACGGTCGAGGCGCCGCGCGGCGCGTCATCCGGCGGCCGGGTAGAGCGCGCCGTCGGTCACGATCCAGCGCAGCGCGAGATCGTGCGCTTCGGCCGGCAGCGCGTCGACGCGGCACGCTTCGTACGCGATGCCGACCGTCACCGGCAGCGTTTCGCCCGGCCATGTGGCGAGCGTGCGGTCGTAGTAGCCGCCGCCGTAGCCGAGCCGGTAGCGCTGCGGATCGAATCCCACGCAGGGAATCAGCAACAGGTCGGGCACGACGACGATTCCCGCCGCCGGTTCCGGAATCCGGTGATGACCTTCGCGCATCGGCGTGTGCGCGTCCCATGCATGGAACGCGAGCGGCGTGTGCCGCTCGCCGATCACGGGCAGCGCGGCGCGCCGGCCGGCGCCTGCCGCGCACCACGCGAGCACCGCGTCGCGCGCATCGAATTCGCCCGGCAGCGGCCAGTAGAACCCGACCGTGCGCGGCGCGAGCCGGTCGAGCAGCGTGCGCAGCCGCGCGTCGAGCGCGGCGTTCGCGGCGGGCTGCGACGCGGCGTCGCGACGCGCGCCGGACAGCGTTTTGCGCAGCGCAACCTTCGGGTTCGGCACAGGGTGGCGTGCTATGCTTTCGCTCAATTCGTGCTCCATTCAAAACGATGTCGAACAGCCTTTTTCGAGTATATCGCGCGGTCGCGCTGACGCTTTCGGCGGCCGCGCTCGTCGCGGGTACGGCCGCGTGCGCCGCGCCGGGCGACGACACGGTCGCCGGGGATGACCAGATCTTCGTGCAGCTTCGCGAAGCCGCACGCCGCAACGACGCCGCGAAAGCCGCGCAGCTCGCGTCGATGATCCCGAACTATCCGGTCCCGTCCTACGTCGAGTATTTCCAGATCAAGCCGCAGTTGTTCGATTCGACGGGCCGCGCGCGCGTCGATGCGCCGGACGCGCCCGTGCAGTCGTTCCTGCAGCGCTACGACGGCCAGGCGATCGCCGACCGCCTGCGCAACGATTACCTGCTCGTGCTCGGCGCGCGCCACGACTGGCGCAGCTTCGACGATCAATACAAGCGCTTCGTGCTCGACGACGACACGCAGGTCAGGTGCTATGCGCTCGAATCGCGCGCGGCGCGCGGCGAGAACGTCGCCGATGCGGCGCGCGCGCTGCTCGTCGAGCCGAAGAACTACGGCGACGCATGCGTCGACCTGATCACCGCGCTCACGGTCAACCAGCAGTTCACGAGCGACGACGTGTGGCAGCAGGCGCGCCTCGCGTACGAGCAGAACTACACGACGCTCGGCGGCAAGATCGTCGACGCGCTGGGCCCGCGCCCGGTCGGCTTCGACCAGGCGACGAGCGCGCCGCCGCTGTTCCTCGCGCGCGGCGTCGGCCCCGACGCGACGTCGCACCAGCTCGCGCTGATCGCGCTCGGCCGCATGGCGCGCAACGATCCGGACGCGGCCGCCGGGATGCTGACGTCGGTTGCCGGCTCGCTCACGAAGCAGGAACAGGCGATCGCGTGGGGCGCGATCGGTTACCAGGGCGCGATCAAGCGCTCGGCGCTCGCGTCGGTCTGGTACGCGAAATCCGCGAATGCGCCGCTGTCGAACTCGGGCTACGAATGGCGCACGCGCGCCGCGCTGCTCGTCGGCAACTGGCCGATGGTTCGCTGGTCGATCGAGCAGATGCCGCCGTCGCTGCGCAGCGATCCGGCGTGGATCTACTGGCATGCGCGCGCGCTCAAGCAGAGCGGCGACACGCTGCAGGCAAACCAGGAATTCGAGCAGGTCGCGGGCCAGTTCAACTTCTACGGGCAGCTCGCCGGCGAAGAGCTCGGCCAGCGCACGACGATCCCGCCGCGCACGAAGGTGGGCGACGCCGAGATCGACGCGATGAGCAAGATTCCGGGCTTCGCGCTCGCGCAGCGCTTCTATGCGCTGAACCTGCGCCTCGAAGGCAACCGCGAATGGAACTGGCCGCTGCGCGGGATGACCGATCGCCAGCTGCTCGCGGCCGCCGAGTACGGCAAGCGCGTCGAGCTGCTCGACCGCACGGTCAACACGGCCGACCGCACGAAGGCCGAGCACGACTTCACGCTGCGCTACCCGTCGCCGTACCGCAACATCGTCGAGCGCTATGCGCAGTCGACGGGCCTCGACATCGAATGGGCGTACGGGCTGATCCGCCAGGAGTCGCGCTTCATCACGAGCGCGCGTTCGTCGGTGGGCGCGGGCGGCCTGATGCAGCTGATGCCGGCCACCGCCCAGCTCGTCGCGAAGAAGCTCGGCATGGGTACGATCACGCGCGCGCAGATGCACGACATCGATACCAATATCCAGCTCGGCACCTGGTATCTGGCGGACATCTACAACAACTTCGACAGCTCGCCGGTGCTGGCCACCGCCGGCTACAACGCGGGCCCGGGCCGGCCGCGCCAGTGGCGCCAGGTGTTGACGCAGCCGGTCGAAGGCGCGATCTTCGCAGAAACGATTCCGTTCAACGAGACGCGCGACTACGTGAAGAACGTGCTGTCGAACACCGTTTATTATGCGGCGCTCTTCGAGGGTAAACCGCAGTCGTTGAAGAAACGTCTAGGCATGATCTCGCCCTGATCAGCAATCTTCACACTGCCGCGCGAGACGCGGCAGTGTTCTTTTGAGGTGTCGAACATGGATCGCCAGACCGTCGCGCTGCTGGGCGGCACCGGCTTCATCGGCAGCCGGCTCGTCAATGCGCTGATCGACGCCGGCAAGCAGGTACGGATCGGCACGCGGCGCCGCGACCATGCGCGCCACCTGCAGATGCTGCCGGTCGAGATCGTCGAGCTCGAAGCGCTCGACACGCGCACGCTCGCGCGCTTCGTCGCCGGCGCGCATGCGGCGATCAATCTGGTCGGCGTGCTGCACGGCGGCCGCGGCACGCCGTACGGGCCCGGCTTCGAGCGCGCGCACGTCGCGCTGCCGGCCGCGCTCGCGAGCGCGTGCGTCGAGGTCGGCGTGCGGCGCCTGCTGCACATGAGCGCGCTCGGCGCCGATTCGCACGGCGCGAGCATGTACCAGCGCTCGAAGGGCGACGGCGAAGCGGCGCTGCATGCGGTCGCGGCGACCGATTCGCTCGCGCTGACGATCTTCCGCCCGTCGGTCGTGTTCGGCCCCGGAGACGCATTCCTCAACACGTTCGCGAACCTGCAGCGCACGGTGCCCGTGCTGCCGCTCGCGATGCCCGATGCTCGCTTCCAGCCGGTGTTCGTCGGCGATGTCGTGCGCGCGTTCGTCAACACGCTCGATCTCGCGGCCGCGCACGGCAAGACCTACGAGCTCGGCGGCCCGACCGTCTATACGCTCGAGCAACTGGTGCGCTATTGCGGCACGCTGGTCGGCCGGCAGGCGCGCATCGTGCGGCTGCCTGACGCGCTCGCGCGGCTGCAGGCGCGCGTGTTCGAATGCCTGCCCGGCGAACCGGTGCTCACGCGCGACAATCTCGCGTCGATGTCGGTGCCGAATGTGCTGTCGGGGCCGCTCGCGCCGGAACTCGGGATCACGCCCGCGAGTCTCGAAAGCATTGCGCCCGCGTATCTTGGCAAGGCCGCGGAGCGGTCGCGGTTCGACTGGTTCCGCTCGCGCCGCTAGGCTCGGCCCGGGTGCCGTTGTTCAGCCTCTTCCTTTCCACCTTCGCGTTATCCGGAACACCGTCATGAAACTCGTCATTGGAGACAAGAATTACTCGTCGTGGTCGATGCGTCCGTGGCTGCTGCTCGCGCATTTCGGCATCCCGTTCGACGAGATCGCGGTCGAGCTGCGCCGCGACGATACGACCGCGCGCATCCTCGAGTATTCGCCGTCCGGCAAGGTACCGTGCCTGATCGACGACCACGGCGTCGCGATCTGGGATTCGCTCGCGATCGCCGAGACGCTCGCCGAGCGTTATCCGCAGTTCCCGATGTGGCCGGCCGATCCGCTCGAACGCGCGCATGCGCGCTGCATCGCGGCCGAGATGCATTCGGGCTTCGCGGCGCTGCGCACGCAGATGGGCA
Organism: Burkholderia sp. BKH01; assembly: GCF_025685725.1. NCBI lineage: Bacteria > Pseudomonadati > Pseudomonadota > Betaproteobacteria > Burkholderiales > Burkholderiaceae > Burkholderia > Burkholderia sp. BKH01. The sequence continues at coordinate 83,176 of NZ_JAOTQT010000002.1, forward strand.
TGAACGTGCGCGCGTCGATGCCGGGTCGCGGCGCGACGCCCGACGCGCTCGCGGATGTCGCGCGCATCGACGCGCTGTGGAGCGCGTGCCTCGAGGCGTCGGGCGGGCCGTTCCTGTTCGGCGAGTTCGGGATCGCCGATGCGATGTACGCGCCCGTCGTGATGCGCTTCAACACGTACGAGCCGGGCCTGTCGCCGGACGCGGCCGGCTACGCGGCGCGCGTGACGGCGCTGCCGGCGGTGCAGCGGTGGATCGACGCCGCGCGCAGCGAGACCAATGTGATCGCCGAATACGAACCGCAGCCATGAACATCTACGCAGTAGGCGGTGCGATCCGCGACGAATTGCTCGGCGTGCCCGTGCAGGACCGCGACTACGTGGTGGTGGGCGCGACGCCCGAGCAGATGGCCGCGCAGGGCTTCCGGCCGGTCGGCAAGGATTTCCCGGTGTTCCTGCATCCGCACACGCAGGAGGAGTACGCGCTGGCGCGCACCGAGCGCAAGACGGCGGCCGGCTATCACGGCTTCCAGTTCCATTACGCGCCGGACGTGACGCTCGACGAGGATCTCGCGCGGCGCGACCTGACGATCAACGCGATGGCGCGCGAGGTGAGCCCGGAAGGCGCGCTGGTCGGGCCCGTGATCGACCCGTTCGACGGGCAGGCCGACCTGCGCGCGCGCGTGTTCCGGCACGTGAGCGACGCGTTCGTCGAGGATCCGGTGCGGATCCTGCGCATTGCGCGCTTCGCCGCGCGGTTCGCGGATTTCACGGTTGCCGACGAAACGCTCGCGCTGATGCGGCGGATGGTCGACGCGGGCGAGGCCGACGCGCTGGTGCCCGAGCGCGTGTGGCAGGAAATCGCGCGCGGGCTGATGGAGGCGAAGCCGTCGCGGATGTTCGCGGTGCTGCGCGACTGCGGCGCGCTCGCGCGCGTCCTGCCCGAGGTCGACGCGCTGTGGGGCGTGCCGCAGCGCGCCGACTATCACCCGGAAGTCGATACGGGCGTGCACGTGATGATGGTCGTCGACTACGCGGCGAAGCAGGGCTATTCGCTGCCGGTGCGCTTCGCGGCGCTCACGCACGATCTCGGCAAGGCGACGACGCCCGCGGACGTGCTGCCGCGCCACGTCGGCCACGAGGGTCGCAGCGTCGACCTGCTCAAGCCGTTGTGCGAGCGGCTGCGCGTGCCGAACGATTGCCGCGATCTGGCGCTCGTGGTCGCGCGCGAGCACGGCAACCTGCATCGCGTGATGGAGATGGGCGCGGCCGCGCTGGTGCGGCTGTTCGAGCGCAGCGACGCGCTGCGCAAGCCGGCGCGTTTCGCCGAGATGCTGCAGGCCTGCGAATCGGATGCGCGCGGGCGGCTCGGGCTCGATGCGCAGCCGTATCCGCAGGCCGAGCGGCTGCGGGTGGCGCTCGCGGCCGCGCGCAGCGTCGATGCCGGCGCGATCGCGCGCGGCATCGGCAACGAGGCGGAGAAGATCAAGGATGCCGTGCATCGCGCGCGGATCCAGGCCGTCGCGCAGGCGCTCGCGATCGGCGAATAAAGGGCAGGGAGACAGCGGCGGGCGGCGCGCGCCCGCCAGGCGTCACGGCTTCTTGCGCGGGGCTGCCTTGCGCGCCGGGGTCGCGGCCGCCGGGCGTTTGCCGGCGGATGCGCGCGGCTTGGCCGTAGCCTTCTTTTCCGCCGCGCCGGCCGACCGGGCCGGATCGGCGTCGCGGCCGCGTTTCGGCGCCGGTTCGCGGCGGCTCACGCGCGGCTCGCCCGGCGCCGTGCGCACGACGGGCGCGGGCTGCCTGATTTCCATCGTCGCGGACACGAATTCGGCGCAACTGTCGTCGAACAGCGGTAGCGTGCCGACCGCGATCAGCTCGGCGGGCCCGTCGCCCACGTTGGCGACGCGATGCCGCTTGCGCGCGTCGAAGTGCAGTGAGTCGCCGGGCGCCAGCGGGTAATCCTTCTTGCCGACCGTGTAGCAGATGCGGCCGGCCAGCACGTAGACGAATTCGTCGCCGCCGTGCGACACCCATTCCGAGCGGTAGCCTTCCATCATCTGCACCTTGACCGCGTTGATCTGGCTGCCGTCGAACGTGGTGGACAGCCGTTCGTACCACTGCGACGCGCTGTCGACCGCGTATGGCTTGCGGCTGCCTTCGTGCGAATCGGGCTGCGCCTGGCGCGGCTGGTCGATCAGCGCGCCGAGCGGCACGCCCAGCGCCTTCGCGACGTTGACGAGCGACGACAGCGAGATGCCCGTGAGATGGCGCTCGACCTGCGACAGGAACCCGACCGACAGCTTCGCTTCGGTCGCGACTTCCAGCAGCGTCTTCTTCGCTTCCCGGCGCAGGCGGCGAATGCGCTGGCCGATACGCATGATGTCTGAATCCATGAATCTCTTTCGTGGCAACGAGTCGGGAGGCGAGCGGAGGGGCGGTGCAGTCGCCGGGGCGTTGCCTTCCGCGCATCGCACGAAGCACGGCCGTCGGGACGACGATGCCGGCGCATTGTACCGCGCAGTGTCGCCGGGCGAAGCCACGTTGCGCATGCACGCGGCACCGTGCCGCCGATTTTAGTCCTACGAAAATTTTGGCTTGACCTCAATTTCCACGTGCTCTAGATTCTGTCGCACGTATCAAACAAAGTTAAGTGAGACAAAAATTTCCGGGGTCTGCCGCTGGAACGGTACAGCGGCCCGGCCACGTGCCGGGCCGCGCGTCGTCCGCGCAGCGGCGCCGAGTTGCGTCAGGCCTGCTTCAGGCAGCGCACTGCCGCGTCACGCCGCCGGCCATCGACAACAATGAATAACATGGGCATCCGATGATCGATCGACTGAAATACAGCTTCTCCGGCCTTCCCCCGTACGACGCGTCCGTCGCCGACACGCAGGCCGGTCTGTCGCGCCTGCTCGACGCCGCGCGGCTCGACGCGGTGGTGGTCACGTCGCAGGACGAATACGTCACCGAGTACCTGCCGCGCAGCAATAACCCGCGCTATGCGTTGTCGGGCTTCGACGGCTCGGCCGGCTGCGGGATCTTCCTGAGCGCGGAGACCGCGCGGGCGCTCGGCGTGCCGCCGTTCGTGCTGTTCGTCGACGGCCGTTATCACCTGCAGGCCGAGCAGCAGTGCGACCCGGCGCGCGTGCGCATCGAGAAGCTCGGGATGAACCTGACGATCTGGCAGGCGATGGCCGACTGGCTGGTCGCGCATGCGAGCCGGCTCGCGCGGGTCGGCTACGACGGGTTGCGGATCAGCGTCGCGCAGCGCGACCGGCTGGTCGAGCAGACGCAGGCTGCGGTGCTCGACTGGACGAGCCTCGCCGATCGCGAGATCGACCGCGCGATCGCGCTGCCGGGCTGGGTCGTCGAGCGGCCGATCTTCGAGCTGCCGGAATCGATGACGGGCCTGAGCGTCGCGCAGAATCTCGACGCGCTGAGCCGCAAGCTTGCCGCGCATACCGGCGCGACCGACGGCAGGACCGCGTTCTTTACCTGCGCGTCGGACGATCTCGCGTATCTGCTGAACAGCCGCGGCTATCACATCCCGAATGCGTCGTCGCACCTCGGCTTCCTGTTCGCGGTCGGCGGGGAAGTCGCGCTGTTCCTGCCGGAAGGCTGCGACCGCTGCGAAGTCTCGCTCGAGTCGTATCCGGCGCTGCACGTGATCCGGCGCGACGTCGCGGCGCTCGAGCGCTTTCTCGCGCAGTTCGAGGTCGATCGCGTGTGCTACGGCTTCGAATCGGTGAACTGCGCGCTCGTCGACGCGGTGAGCCGCGTGTGGCCGCACGCGCGCCATGCCGACTTCAATCCGGTCGAGGCAATGCGGGCCGCCAAGACGCCGGCGGTGCTCGACCGGTTCCGCGACGCGTTCGCGCGCAGCTCCGCGGCGATCGCCGAGACGATGCGCTGGGCGAAGACCGGCGAACCGGGCGCACGCCACACCGAATACGACCTGGCGCGCACGATCAACGACGCGTACGGCGCGCGCTCGGCGGTTGCGCTGACGTTTCCGTCGATCGCGGCGAACGGCGCGAACAGCGCGTTCGCGCATTACACGGCGGCGAGCGCCGATGTCGAGCTGACGGAAGGCGAACTGGTGCTGCTCGACAGCGGCGCGTACTACGAAGCCGGTTTCGCGACGGACTGCACGCGCGTCGTGCTGCGCCGCACGCGCGCGGATACGGTCGCGCAGCCGTGGCAGCGCGAGATCTACACGGTCGCGCTGAAGGCCTGCATCAAGGGGCTCGTCACGCGCTTCCCGGCCTCGGCGACGGGCGGCGACGTCGATGCGCTCGTGCGGCAGGTGTGTCGCGATCACGGCCACGATTTCGGCCACGGCACCGGGCACGGCGTCGGGATTCACGTGCACGAGAGCGGCGTGCGTTTCGCGCCGGGCGCGAAATACGGGCTGGTGCCGAATGCGGTGATTTCGGTCGAGCCGGGCATCTACGTGCCGGGCAAGGGCGGCGTGCGGATCGAGAACATCGTGATCATCCGGCCGGACGACGCGCAGCCGGATACCGTGACGTTCGAGAACATCGTGACGGTCGGCTACGACTGGGACCTGATCGATCTCGACCTGCTGGACGACGACGAGCGCGCGTACCTGCGCGACTACGAGCGGCTGTGTGTGGAGCGCGGCACGCAGGTGACGGCGTGTCCGTTGCTGTAAGGAAGGGCAAGGCAGGCGCGCGGCCGTCGGGCGGCCGCGCCGCGCGACGTCAGCGCATCAGCGCCGACACGCGCCCGTCGGGGCCGTAGACGCCGGCTGGCGCGGGCGCCGAGCGCAGCACCGCGAGCGCGCGCTCGTTGTAGTCCATCCGGATCCGGATCAGCATCCCGTTGTTCGCGTTGGCCTGGCGCGCGCGTTCGGCGGCCTGCTGCAGCAACTGCCAGCGGCCGGCGAGGCGTGCATCGCGCTCGGCGGCCTGATCCATCCCTTTCTTGCCCGACGCAAAGCCGAGCGCGGAAAGCTGCGTGTCGCGCGTGCGTTCGAGCTGCGCGAGCCGGTCGATCAGCTCGTTTTTCTTCTCGACGATCCCGGGCAGCATCTCGAGCGGCTCCGCCGTCGTCAGCGCTTTTTCCTCGTAGGCGAGCAGGGACGCGAACGCCTCGACCGTTGCGTGTTCGTCGTTGACCGTGGCCAGCAGCTCTTCTCTCATCGCGTCATGCTCGTCGCGCCGGTGCGCGAGGTGCGGCGCGCCGGCAAACCGGGGGGACCGGCCGCGAGGCGGCCGGCTCAGCTGCCCTGCGGGCGCTGCTGCTGCAGCAGCTCGCGGGCGGTGTTCAATACGCCGTCGGCAATCTTGTTCGCGTCGATCGTCAGCGTGCCGTTGTTCAGCGCTTCCTTGATCGACTGGACAAGGCCCGTGTCGATATCGGCGTCGCCGGACGCGGATACCGAGCGCAACTGGCCGGACAGACCCGACAGGTTCACGGTCGCGTCGCCGCCGGTCGATCCGGCGTCGGCCGCCTGCGCGGACGACGAGGCCGTGCCGGATTGCGCACGGGTCGCGCCGTTGCCGGTCGGCGCAAGGGGGCTCGGTTTCGGAGTGGAATCGATCTTCACGATGGGTTTCCTGTACGGTTTGACCCAGATAACGGCCGGGTCGGCCCGAACTTTAGCATCGTGAGCCCGAAATTCTCCGAATAAACAATTCTTTGCAATCTTGCGGCGGGATCCGTCCCTACAGCGGAATTTCCACGGTGCCGGCGTCCTTGACGATCGCCGTGACGATCTGGCCCGCCGCCATCCGCACCCGCACCGACTGGCCGGGTGCCGCATTCGCGAGCACGCTGCCCTCGGCCGAAATCGTGAAACCCGGGCCGGCCGCGACGACCCGCACCGTCTGGCCGGCCGACACCGACGCCGCGCTTTTCAGCATGTCCTGCCGCAGCGGCAGCCCGGCCGAGATGCGCGCGAGCGCGGTCGAGCCGATCGCCTGCGCCGGATCGGTGATCACCGCGAGCGGCAGCACCGTCAGGTCGCCGTCGCGCGCGATCAGGTCGGCCGCGCCCAGCGGCTCGCCGGGCGCGATCTGGCGCGCGGCGACGTAGTAGGTGGCCTGCACGGCGACCTTCGCCTGAAGGTAGACGGTCCACGGCCGTTCGCCCGCGCAGCGCACGCCGACCGTCGTGCGGCCCCACAGGCGCGCGCCGGTCGGCAGGAACGGCTCGAGCGTCGTGCACGCGGCGAGCCCGCGCGGAAACGCGGTCGTGACCGTCGCGGTGGTCTTGCCGGGCAGGCCCGCGATCTGCTGCTGCAGGAACGCGAGGGCCGCGCGCCGGATCGAGTCGGGGTCCTGCTGGCCGGGCGGCGTCGCGGGCTGGGCCGCCTGGGCCGGGTTGGCGGAAGCCATCGGTGCACGCGGCGCCGGCGCGGCCGACGCGGCGACGGCCGCCGCCATGCGCGCGGCGATTGCCCGCGGCGCCGGCCGTGCGGGATTCGACGCAGGCTCGGCCGTACCGGCGACGACCGTCGCGATGGCGTTGGGATCGGCGGCGCGCGGCGCGCCGTAGGCGGTGTTCGCGCGAGCGGCTGCGTAGACGGGGGCCGGTGCAGGGGGCGGCGGCGGAACGTTCGTCACGACCATCGTGCCGGCCGGCGGCGCCGCGTAGCCGGCGGTGGCGGCACCGGCAGCACCTGCCGCCGCGCGTCCCGCGTCCGGCGCCATGCCGGCGCTCGAACCCATCCCCGCATTCCCGCCGAACTGCCCGCCGCTCGCCGCATTGGCGTGCGCGAGCGCGGTTTCGGCCGTCTCGCCGCGTCCGGGAATCACGATCATCCCGTCGTCCGCATGCGCGGCCGGTGCGGCGATCCACAGCGCCGCGGCGAGCGCAAACGCACGCCGGACGTGCGTGAGCCGCCCGTTCCTGCCGCGAAGTGCGCTGCCCGTCATCGCCGTGTCCTCGATCCGTTGATCCGATTTGCATTCTAGGGAGCCGGACCGCCGCGCAAACGATGAATAGAGGGGGGCTTTGCCGCGTTATTCGCCCGATTGCCGGTTGCGTGCGACGCCTACCATCGCTGTCATGGAAAAAAGCCTCTCGGGTCGCCATCCGGCGCGAGGGGCGTGCAGCGCTTCATACGGAGAGACGCACACATGCTGGACAAACTCGATGCGGAATTCGCGTTCGGCCGACAGGCGCTCGACGTGCGCGCCTACCGGCAGGAACTGCTGTCGTCGAACATCGCGAACGCCGATACGCCGGGCTACCAGGCCCGCGACGTCGATTTCGCGTCGACGCTCGCGCGCTCGCTGAAGCAGACGAGCGGCGGTCTCGCGCCGAGCAACGCCGCGCAACTGCCGATGGCGCAGCCGGCCGGCGTGACGAGCGGCATGTCGATGGTGTCGACGGCGGCGGGCCACATGGCCGGCACGGCGAAGCTGATCCCGACGGGCGGCCCGGCCGACGACTACGGCCGCGCGCAGTACCGGATGCCGCTGCAGCCGTCGCTCGACGGCAACACGGTCGATCTCGACGTCGAGCGCGTGCAGTTCGCGAACAACGCGCTGCACTACGAAACCGGGATGACCGTGATGACCCAGCAGATCAAGGCCATGATCGCCGCGATCTCGACGAACTCGTAAGCGCGCCGCTTCCGAACCCGCGCACAAGCACAAGGAGCCTCCATGCCTTCGTTGATGAACATCTTCGGCGTCGCCGGTTCGGCGCTGTCCGCGCAATCGCAGCGCCTGAACGTCACCGCGTCGAACCTCGCGAACGCCGACAGCGCCACCGGCCCCGACGGCAAGCCGTACAAGGCCAAGCAGGTCGTGTTCGCGACCGACCCGATGGGCGGCGCGCGCACCGCGTCCGGCCAGGGCGTGGGCGGCGTGCGCGTGACCAAGGTGATGGACGACCCGTCGCCGATGAAGTCGACCTACGACCCGGCGAACCCGGCCGCCGACGCGAACGGCTACGTGCAGATGCCGAACGTCGACCCGGTTCAGGAGATGGTGAACATGATCTCGGCGTCGCGCTCGTACCAGGCCAACGTCGAGACGCTGAACACCGCGAAGACGCTGATGCTCAAGACGCTGACGATCGGCTCGTGAGCCGCGCGTCGACCCTAACCCGACAGTTCCGATAGAAGGCCACCCAGGATGACATCCTCCAGCACGACGATCGGCGGCAACGGCACGAACGTGTCGACCCTGCCGACCGACACGATGAACACCAACAGCCTGTCGTCGACCAACGGTACGTCGGCGAGCGACCTGCAGGCGACGTTCCTGAAGCTGCTCGTCACGCAGTTGCAGAACCAGGATCCGACGAGCCCGGTCGACAGCTCGCAGATGACGTCGCAGCTCGCGCAGATCAACACGGTGAGCGGCATCGCGCAGCTGAACACGTCGCTCACGTCGCTGTCGACGCAGCTCACGGCCGGCCAGCAGACGCAGGCCGCGCTGCTGATCGGCACGAACGTGCTCGCGCCGGGCAACGCCGTCGCGGTGAAGAGCGGTGCGGCATCGCCGTTCGGCGTGTCGCTGGCGAGCTCGGTGTCGAACCTGACGATCACCGTGAAGAACTCGGCGGGCGCCGTCGTGAATACGATCAACGCGGGCGCGCAGTCGGCCGGCACCGTGCCGTTCAACTGGACGCCGACCGACGCGGCGGGCAATGCGCTGCCGGACGGCAAGTACACGATCAGCGCGTCGTATACCAACAGCGCCGGCACGCCGCAGGCGGCCACGACGCTCGCGGCCGCGCAGGTGCAGAGCGTGATCAAGCAGGCTGACGGCACGGCGGGGCTCGTGCTGTCGAACGGCACGACGGTGGGGCTCACCCAGGTCGCGTCGATTTTCCCGAACACGTCGTCGTCCGGCGGCACTACGTCCAACTGATTCAGCTTTCCCGAAACGGAGACCGAAATGGGTTATCAACAGGGTCTGAGCGGCCTCGCCGGCGCATCGAACGCGCTCGACGTGATCGGCAACAACATCGCGAACGCGAACACGGTCGGCTTCAAGTCGAGCACCGCGCAGTTCGCCGACATGTACGCGAACTCGGTCGCGACGTCGGTCAACACGCAGATCGGCATCGGCACGACGCTCGCGTCGGTGCAGCAGCAGTTCGGCCAGGGCACGATCAATACGACGAACTCGTCGCTCGACGTCGCGATCAACGGCAACGGCTTCTTCCAGATGTCGAACAACGGCGTGACGACGTACTCGCGCGACGGCACGTTCCAGCGCGACAAGAACGGCTTCATCGTCGACTCGCAAGGCCGCAACCTGATGGGCTACGCGGCTGGCTCGGGCGGCGTGATCAACACTGCGCAGACGGTGCCGATGCAGGCGCCGACGACCAACATCGCGCCGACCGCGACGACCAAGATCACCGGCCAGTTCAACCTGAACTCGCAGGACACGGTGCCGGTCAAGACGCCGTTCAGCGCGACCGACACCACGACCTACAACTACTCGACGTCGATCCAGGTGTACGACTCGCTCGGCGGTTCGCAGGCGGTCAACATGTACTTCGTGAAGTCGGCGGCCGGCACGTGGGAAGCGTACGCGGGCGTCCAGGGCGGCGCCACGACCGATCTCGGCACGGTCACGTTCAATTCGTCGGGCGCGATCCAGAGCACGACGACGGGCACGCCGGCGGCACCGACCACGTCGCTCGGCCAGTTCCAGTTCACGGTGCCGAACACCGACGGCTCGGTGACGCCGCAGAGCCTCACGCTCGACCTGACCGGCACGACGCAGTACGGCGGCAAGGACGGCGTGAACAACCTCGCGCAGGACGGCTACGCGAGCGGCACGCTGACGACCTACTCGATCGGCGCCGACGGCAAGCTGACCGGCAACTACTCGAACGGCCAGACCGCCGTGCTCGGCCTGATCGCGCTCGCGAACTTCAACAACCCGAACGGGCTGGTCAACCTCGGCGGCAACCAGTATGCGGAGTCCTCCGCATCGGGCGTGCCGCAGATCTCGGCACCGGGCAGCACGAACCACGGCACGCTGCAGGGCAGCGCGCTCGAGAACTCGAACGTCGACCTCACGTCGCAGCTCGTCAACCTGATCACCGCGCAGCGCAACTACCAGGCGAACGCGCAGACGATCAAGACGCAGCAGACCGTCGACCAGACGCTCATCAACCTGTAAGCGCGGATAACCGGCAGCCATGGACCGACTGATCTACACGGCGATGACGGGCGCGTCGCAGTCGCTCGACCAGCAGGCGATCGTCGCGAACAACCTCGCGAACGCATCGACGACGGGCTTTCGCGCGCAGCTCGCGACGTATCGCGCGGTGCCGATGAATTTCGGCGACGGCAGCACGATCGACCCGACGACGACGCGCACCTACGTGCTCGCGTCGACGCCCGGCGCGGATTACGCGCCGGGTCCGATCACGCGCACCGGCAATCCGCTCGACGTCGCCGTGCAGGGCGCCGGCTGGCTGTCGGTGCAAACGGCCGACGGCAGCGAGGCGTACACGCGCGCCGGCAACCTGCACGTCGACGAGAACGGCCAGCTCGTCAACGCGAGCAACCTGCCGGTGATCGGCAACGGCGGCCCGATCTCGGTGCCGCCGAATGCGGAAGTGACGATCGGCAAGGACGGCACCGTTTCCGCGCTGATGCCGGGCGACCCGCCGACGGCGGTCGCGATCGTCGACCAGATGAAGCTCGTCAATCCCGATCCGGCCACGCTCACGCGCGGCAACGACGGATTGTTCCGCACCGCCGACGGCAATCCGGCCGACGCCGCCCCTAACGTGGTCGTCACGCCGAATTCGCTCGAAGGCAGCAACGTCAACCCGGTGACCGCGATGGTCGCGATGATCGACAACGCGCGCGCATTCCAGCTTCAGTCGAAGCTGATCCAGACGGCCGACCAGAACGAGCAGACGGCGAACCAGCTGCTCAACTTCAGCTGAGCGCCCGCGCCAGCCCACGCAGGAGACCTTACAAGTGAACCGTTCGCTCTACATCGCCGCCACCGGCATGAATGCGCAGCAGGCGCAGATGGACGTGATTTCGAACAACCTCGCGAACACCAGCACGAACGGCTTCAAGGCGTCGCGCGCGGTGTTCGAGGATCTGCTTTACCAGACGATCCGCCAGCCCGGCGCGAACTCGACGCAGCAGACCGAGCTGCCGTCGGGCCTGCAGCTCGGCACCGGCGTGCAGCAGGTCGCGACCGAGCGCCTGTACACGCAGGGCGGCCTCACGCAGACCGGCAACTCGAAGGACGTCGCGATCAACGGCGCGGGCTTCTTCCAGGTGCTGATGCCGGACGGCACGAACGCGTACACGCGCGACGGCTCGTTCCAGACCAACGCGCAGGGCCAGCTCGTCACGTCGAGCGGCTACCAGGTGCTGCCGGCGATCACCGTGCCGCAGAACGCGCAGTCGCTGACGATCGGCAAGGACGGCGTCGTGTCGGTCACGCAGCCGGGCTCGGGCAATGCGGTGCAGATCGGCTCGCTGCAGATCGCGACCTTCATCAACCCGACCGGCCTCGAGGCGAAGGGCGAGAACCTGTTCGCGGAAACGACGTCGTCGGGCGCGCCCAACGTGTCGCAGCCGGGGCTGAACGGCGCGGGCGTGCTCAACCAGGGTTATGTCGAGGCGTCGAACGTGAACGTCGTGCAGGAGCTCGTCAACATGATCCAGACGCAGCGTGCCTACGAGATCAACAGCAAGGCCGTGACGACGTCCGACCAGATGCTGCAGACCGTCACGCAGATGAAGACCTAACCGGAACACCCGTCGTCGCCATGAAGCAGGTTCGCCTCCTCCCGTCAGCCACCGTCCGCGCCGCGTGCGCGGTCGCGGTGGCGGCGCTCGCCGGTTGCGCGCAGATCCCGCGCGATCCGATCATCCAGCAGCCGATGACGGCGCAGCCGCCAGCGCCGATGTCGATGCAGGCGCCCGGCTCGATCTACAACCCCGGCTACGCGGGGCGGCCGCTTTTCGAGGATCAGCGGCCGCGCAACACCGGCGACATCCTGACGATCGTGATCGCGGAAAACATCAACGCGACGAAATCGTCGGGCGCGAACACGAACCGGCAGGGCAACACCGGCTTCGACGTGCCGACGGCCGGCTTCCTCGGCGGGCTGTTCGCGAAGGCGAACCTGTCTGCGGCCGGCAACAACAAGTTCGCGGCGACGGGCGGCGCGAGCGCGGCGAACACGTTCAACGGCACGATCACGGTGACCGTCACCAACGTGCTGCCGAACGGCAACCTCGTCGTCAGCGGCGAGAAGCAGATGCTGATCAACCAGGGCAACGAATTCGTGCGCTTCTCGGGCATCGTCAACCCGAACACGATCTCGGGCGCGAACTCGGTCTACTCGACGCAGGTCGCCGACGCGCGGATCGAATACTCGGCGAAGGGCTACATCAACGAAGCCGAGACGATGGGCTGGCTGCAGCGCTTCTTCCTCAACATCGCGCCGTGGTGATGACGATGCAGAAGCCCCTTTTCGACCGCCTGTCGTCCCGCGCACGGGCCTTCGCGCGGCTCGCCGTCGCGTTCGCGGCCGCGGCCTGCGTGTTCGGCGCGGCGCCCGCGCACGCGGAACGCCTGAAGGATCTCGCGCAGATCCAGGGCGTGCGCGACAACCCGCTGATCGGCTATGGCCTCGTCGTCGGCCTCGACGGCACGGGCGACCAGACGATGCAGACGCCGTTCACGACGCAGACGCTCGCGAACATGCTCGCGAACCTCGGCATCTCGATCAACAACGGGTCGGCCAACGGCGGTTCGTCGTCGCTGAACAACATGCAGCTGAAGAACGTCGCGGCCGTGATGGTGACCGCCACGCTGCCGCCATTCGCGCGGCCCGGCGAGGCGCTCGACGTGACCGTGTCGTCGCTCGGCAACGCGAAAAGCCTGCGCGGCGGCACGCTGCTGCTCACGCCGCTGAAGGGCGCGGACGGGCAGGTGTACGCGCTCGCGCAGGGCAACATGGCGGTCGGCGGCGCGGGTGCCAGCGCGAACGGCAGCCGTGTGCAGGTGAACCAGCTCGCGGCCGGCCGGATCGTCGGCGGCGCGATCGTCGAGCGTTCGGTGCCGAACGCGATCGCGCAGATGAACGGCGTGCTGCAGCTGCAGCTGAACGACATGGACTACGGCACCGCGCAGCGGATCGTGTCCGCGGTCAACTCGAGCTTCGGCCCGGGCACCGCGACGGCGCTCGACGGCCGCACGATCCAGCTCGCCGCGCCGGCCGACTCGGCGCAGCAGGTCGCGTTCATGGCGCGGCTGCAGAACCTCGACGTAAGTCCGGACAAGGCCGCCGCGAAGGTGATCCTGAACGCGCGCACCGGCTCGATCGTGATGAACCAGATGGTCACGCTGCAGAGCTGCGCGGTTGCGCACGGCAACCTGTCGGTCGTCGTCAACACGCAGCCGGTCGTGTCGCAGCCGGGGCCGTTCTCGAACGGGCAGACGGTGGTGGCGCAGCAGTCGCAGATCCAGCTCAAGCAGGACAACGGCGCGCTGAAGATGGTGACGGCCGGCGCGAATCTCGCCGACGTCGTGAAGGCGCTGAACACGCTCGGCGCGACGCCGGCGGACCTGATGTCGATCCTGCAGGCGATGAAGGCGGCCGGCGCGTTGCGCGCCGACCTGGAGGTCATCTAAATGGCAGCGAACCTTTCCAACGCGAACGACCTCACGCAGCGCTTCGCGCTCGACGTGCAGGGTTTCGACGCGCTGCGCGCGCAGGCGAAACAGTCGCCGCAGGCCGGCGCGAAGGCCGTCGCGGGCCAGTTCGACGCGATGTTCACGCAGATGATGCTCAAGAGCATGCGCGACGCGTCGCCCGACGGCGGGCTGTTCGATTCGCATACGTCGAAGATGTACACGTCGATGCTCGACCAGCAGCTCGCGCAGCAGATGTCGACGCGCGGGATCGGCGTCGCCGACGCGCTGATGAAGCAGCTGCTGCGCAACGCCGGGCAGGGCGCGGGCAGCGACACGGCGGCCGACGTCGGTACGGGCGGCTTGGGTGCGGGTGGCCTCGGCACGGCCGGCAACGAAGGCAGCCTCGCCGCGATGAACGCGATGGCGCGCGCGTACGCGAACGCGGCCGGCAACAACGGCGGGCTCGCCGGCGCGCGCGGCTACTCGGCCGGCAGCGCGCTGACGCCGCCGCTGAAGGGCGCGAGCGGCGCGCCGGACGCCGACGCGTTCGTCGACCGGCTCGCGGCCCCCGCGCAGGCGGCCAGCGCGTCGACCGGCATCCCGGCGCGTTTCATCGTCGGCCAGGCCGCGCTCGAATCGGGCTGGGGCAAGCGCGAGATTCGCGCGGCCGACGGCTCGACCAGCTACAACGTGTTCGGCATCAAGGCGAACAAGGGCTGGACCGGCCGCACGGTGTCGGCGCTGACGACCGAGTACGTGAACGGCACGCCGCGCCGCGTGGTCGCGAAATTCCGCGCGTACGACTCGTACGAGCACGCGATGACCGATTACGCGAACCTGCTGAAGAACAATCCGCGCTATTCGGGCGTGCTGAGCGCGAGCCGCAGCGTCGAAGGCTTCGCGCACGGGATGCAGAAGGCCGGTTACGCGACCGACCCGAACTACGCGAAGAAGCTGATCTCGATCATGCAGCAGATCGGCTGACGGGCCAGGGCCTGCGCCCCGCCGATAACAGGCTCCGGCCCACCGTCAATTACCCTCTCAGGACCGCGCCCGGCAGCCCGCCGCGCGCGGTTTCAACGTTTGCGCGAAAAAAATCGGGAAATCGATCTAAACTTTCGGTCAGCACTGCCGCTAAGTGTGAGAGACCTGCGACCGGGCCTTGTTCTGACCCGGTTTTATTGCGCACCGGTTGTCCGGGCGCCCATGACAAGAAAGACCGGCTAGCCATGAATATCGAAACGTCGACGGACCCCAGCCTGGACGCAGGCCACTCCGGGCCCGACTATGCCCGCCGCAATCCGCTGGAAATCGGCGTGCAGTTGCGCAACCTCGTGAATCGCGGCGATTTCCTGACCGTCCAGTATCCGGGCGGCCAGCTCGTCACGCGGCTGCTCGAGGTCGACGTCGGCGCGCGGACGTTCACGTTCGACTGGGGCGCGCTGTCCGAGCAGAACGCCGGCATCCTCGGCGCGTCGCACTGCACGTTCGCCGCCTCGCCGGAAGGCGTGCGCGTCGAATTCACCACGAGCACGCCGCGCGAGACGCGCTACGAGGGGCTGCCCGCGTTCGTCGCCGATTTCCCCGAAGTCCTGATGTGCATCCAGCGCCGTGAATATTTCCGCGTGGATGCGCCGATCGTCGATCCGTTCCTGTGCCGCGGCAAGCTGCCGGACGGCGAGAGCTTCCTGTTCGAGGTGCACAACCTGTCGCTCGGCGGCGTGGGGCTGCGCACGGCCGACGAACGCGTCGAGGCGCTCGAGGTCGGCACGCTGCTGCCCGACGTCGAGCTCGAGCTGACCGGCCACGGCAAGCTGTCGCTCGACCTGCAGCTCGTGTCGCAGCGCTCGACGCAGATGCCGAACGGGTCGCGGCGCTTCCAGCTCGGCTTCCGCTACATGTCGCTGCCGGGCAGCGCCGAGAACACGCTGCAGCGGCTGATCACGCAGCTCGAGATGAAGCGCCGCTCGCTCGTGCGGGCCTGACGCGCACGCGGCCGCCGGCCCGCACGGGCCGCCCGCCGGACGCTTCGACCAGCGCCGCGCGTGTCGCACGCCGTGCGTGCATTTTTTCCTCAATTTTTTCGATCCGCGGCCGTTATACCGGGAGTTACGCAACCCGGCGGCCGCAGCGCGGCCGGCTCATCAGGATCGCGCATGTCCAACTCACTCATGAACCTCGGCGTCAGCGGCCTGAATGCCGCGCTCTGGGGCCTCACGACGACCGGCCAGAACATCAGCAACGCCGCGACGCCGGGCTATTCGGTCGAACGCCCCGTCTATGCCGAGGCGAGCGGCCAGTACACCAGCAGCGGCTACATGCCGCAGGGCGTGAACACCGTCACCGTGCAGCGGCAGTACAGCCAGTACCTGAGCGACCAGCTGAACGGCGCGCAGACGCAGGGCGGCGCGCTGTCGACCTGGTATTCGCTGGTCACGCAGTTGAACAACTACGTTGGCAGCCCGACGGCTGGCATCTCGACCGCGATCACGAGTTACTTCACGGGGCTGCAGAACGTCGCGAACAGCGCGTCCGACTCGTCGGTGCGGCAGACCGCGATGAGCAACGCGCAGACGCTCGCGAACCAGATCACGGCGGCCGGCCAGCAATACGACGCGCTGCGCCAGAGCGTGAACACGCAGCTCACGAGCACCGTCACGCAGATCAACGCGTACACCGCGCAGATCGCGCAGCTGAACCAGCAGATCGCGTCCGCGAGCAGCCAGGGCCAGCCGCCGAACCAGTTGATGGACCAGCGCGACCTCGCGGTGTCGAACCTGTCGAACCTCGCGGGCGTGCAGGTCGTGCGCAACAGCGACGGCTACAGCGTGTTTCTCGCGGGCGGCACGCCGCTCGTCGTCGCGGACAAGAGCTACCAGCTCGCGACCGTCACGTCGCCGTCCGATCCGAGCGAGCTGACCGTCGTGTCGCAGGGGATCGCCGGCGCGACCCCGCAGGGGCCGAACCAGTTCCTGTCCGACGCGTCGCTGTCGGGCGGCACGCTCGGCGGCCTGCTCGCGTTCCGCAGCCAGACGCTCGACCCGGCCGAAGCCCAGCTCGGTGCGATCGCGACCAGCTTCGCCGCGCAGGTCAACGCGCAGAACGCGCTCGGCATCGACCTGTCGGGCAACGTCGGCGGCAACCTGTTCACGACCGGCTCGCCGATCACCTACGCGAACCAGGGCAACACCGGCAACGCGGCGCTGTCCGTGTCGTTCGCGAACGCGTCGCAGCCGACCACGGGCGACTACACGCTGTCGTACGACGGCACGAACTACACGCTGACCGACCGCGCGAGCGGCACGGTGGTCGGCTCGTCGGCGTCGATGCCGGCCTCGATCGGCGGGCTGAACTTCTCGTTCACGTCGGGCTCGATGAGCGCCGGCGACAAGTTCACCGTGCAGCCGACGCGCGGCGCGCTGAACGGCTTCGGCCTCGCGACGTCGAACGGCTCGGCGATCGCGGCGGCGGCGCCGTACGTGCCGTCGGCCACCACGACGAACACGGGCACCGGGACGATCGGCGGGTTGTCGGTCACGAGCGCGGCGGCCGCGGCCACCGCGCACAAGTACACGATCACGATGGGCGGCACCGCCGCCAGCCCGACCTATACGGTCACCGACAACACGGCCGTGCCGCCGACGACCACCGGCGCGCAGCCGTACCAGTCCGGCACGCCGATCACGCTGACGGCCGGCGTCACGGTGACGGTGTCGGGCACGCCGGCGGTGGGCGACACGTTCACGGTCGCGCCGAACACGGGCGGCACGAACGACGGCAGCAACGCGCTCGCGCTGTCGAAGCTCGTCAACTCGAAATCGTTCGGCAACGGCTCGACCACGCTGACGGGCGCCTACGCGAACTACGTGAACGGCATCGGCAACACGACGAGCCAGCTGAAGTCGTCGAGCGCCGCGCAGACCGCGCTGGTCGGCCAGATCACGTCCGCGCAGCAGTCGGTGTCGGGCGTGAACCAGAACGAGGAAGCGGCCAACCTGATGCAGTACCAGCAGCTCTACCAGGCGAACGCGAAGGTGATCCAGACGGCGTCGACGCTGTTCCAGACCGTGCTCGGCCTGTTCAACTGATTTCGGGGACCGAAGCGATGCGGATTTCCACCACCCAGTTCTACCAGCAGAACGTCGCTCAGATGAGCGACCAGCAGGCGCAGCTGTCGCAGCTGTACCAGCAGATCTCGAGCGGCGTGAGCCTCGCGACGCCGGCCGACAACCCGCTCGGCGCGGCGCAGGCCGTGCAGTTGTCGATGACGTCGGCGACGCTGTCGCAGTACGCGTCGAACCAGAACGCCGCGCTGTCGTCGCTGCAGAAGGAAGACCAGACGCTCATCAGCGTCAACAACCTGCTGAACAGCATTCATACGGTGGTGATCCAGGCAGGCGACGGCTCGCTGTCCGACAGCGACCGCTCGGCGCTGTCGACGCAGCTGCAGGGCTATCGCGACCAGCTGCTGACGCTCGCGAACTCGACGGACGGCTCGGGCAATTACCTGTTCTCGGGCTTCCAGTCGACCACGGCACCGTTCTCGAACGCGTCGGGCGGCGGCGTGACCTACAGCGGCGACATGGGCACGCGGCAGGTGCAGATCGCCGACACGCGCGCGATCTCGCAGGGCGACAACGGCGCGAACGTGTTCCTGTCGGTGCCGATGCTCGGCAGCCAGCCGGTGCCGCTCGCCGGCGCGACCAACACGGGTACGGGCACGATCGGCGCGGTGTCGATCACGAGCCCGTCGGCCGCGACCAACGCACACCAGTTCGCGATCACGTTCGGCGGCACGGCGGCCGCGCCGACCTATACGGTCACCGACAATTCCGTTGTCCCGCCGACCACGACCGCCGCGCAGCCGTATTCGGCCGGCGCGGGGATCGCGCTCGGCAGCGGCCTGTCGGTGCCGGTGTCGGGAACGCCTGCGCCCGGCGACACGTTCACGGTCACGCCCGCGCCGAAGGCCGGCACCGACGTGTTCGCGGCGCTCGACACGATGATCGCCGCGCTGAAGGTGCCGATCAGCAGCAACACGACTGTCGCGGCCGCGCTCGCGAACGCGATGACCACCGGCACGACGAAGCTGAACAACATGATGACGAACGTCCTCACCGTGCAGGCGTCGGTCGGCGGCCGCGAGCAGGAAATCAAGGCGATGCAGACGGTGAACCAGACCAACACGCTGCAGGTCACCAGCAACCTGGCCGACCTGACGAGCACCAACATGGTGTCGACGATCAGCCAGTTCCTGCAGATGCAGAACGCGCTGACGGGCTCGCAGAAGGCTTACGCGCAGTTGCAGAACCTGTCGCTGTTCCAGTACATCAACCCGTGATGCACAGTGCGCCGGCGACGATGCGAGCGCACGCTTGCATCGCCGCCGGCGCCATCCGCTGCCGCCCGCGCGCAACGCACGGGCGGCTGCTTCACCGGGCCGCGCGGCCGTGCGCCGGTTCGCGCATGCGGCAAGCCGCGCCCGCGCTTTCCGGCGGCCCGTTCGCGCTTGCCGCGCTTGCCAGCCTTATTCCCGCTCCGTAAACTCGCGCCAGATTCCAGACCGGCGCGCCCTCCGCAGCCGGCGACCGACAGGAGCCCTTTTCCCCATGTCCGATTCCTACTTCCCGCGCTGGCGGGTGCAATCGACCGGCGCGGCGTCGCGCGTGGTCGGCCCCGACGAGCGCCTCGCGTGGCCGCAGATGGTCGCGATGGGCGTGCAGCACGTCGTCGCGATGTTCGGTTCGACCGTGCTCGCGCCGCTGCTGATGGGCTTCGACCCGAACCTGTGCATCTTCATGTCGGGCATCGGCACGCTGCTGTTCTTCGTGCTGGTCGGCGGGCGCGTGCCGAGCTATCTCGGCTCGAGCTTCGCGTTCATCGGGCTCGTGATCGCGGTGACGGGCTACGGCGGCAGCGGCCCGAACCCGAACATCCCGGTCGCGCTGGGCGGGATCGTCGCGTGCGGCGTCGTGTATGTCGCGCTCGGCGCGCTGGTGCAGGCGATCGGCACGCGCTGGATCGAGACGCTGATGCCGCCCGTCGTCACCGGCGCGGTCGTCGCGGTGATCGGGCTGAACCTCGCGCCGATCGCGGTCAAGGGCGTGTCGGCGTCGACCTTCGACTCGGTGATGGCACTCGTCACGGTGCTCTGCGTCGGCGGCGTCGCGGTGTTCGCGCGCGGGATGATGCAGCGCCTGCTGATCCTCGTCGGGCTCGCGATCGCATACGCGATCTATGCGATCGCGACCAACGGGATGGGCCTCGGCAAGCCGATCGACTTCGCGATCGTCGGGCATGCCGCGTGGTTCGGCGTGCCGGCCTTCCGCACGCCGGTGTTCGACCCGCACGCGATGCTGATGCTCGCGCCGGTCGCGGTGATCCTCGTCGCCGAGAACCTCGGCCACATCAAGGCCGTCAGCGCGATGACGGGGCAAAACCTCGACCGCTACGTCGGCCGTGCGTTCATCGGCGACGGGCTCGCGACAATCGTGTCGGGCAGCGTCGGCGGCACGGGCGTCACGACCTACGCGGAGAACATCGGCGTGATGGCCGTCACGGGGATCTACTCGACGCTGGTGTTCGCGGTCGCCGCGCTGATCGCGATCGGGCTCGGGTTCTCGCCGAAATTCGGCGCGGTGATCCAGACGATCCCGGGCCCGGTGCTCGGCGGCGTGTCGATCGTCGTGTTCGGCCTGATCGCGGTGACGGGCGCGCGGATCTGGGTCGTCAACAAGGTCGACTTCTCCGACAACCGCAACCTGATCGTCGCGGCCGTCACGCTCGTGCTCGGCGCGGGCGATTTCTCGCTGAAGATCGGCGGCTTCGCGCTCGGCGGGATCGGCACCGCGACGTTCGGCGCGATCATCCTGTACGCGATCCTGCGCAGGGAAAAGGAGCCGGGCCCGGTGGTCTGACCGGGAACGGGCGGCACAACGCCGCCCGTCGGCGCGCACTCACGCGCCGGTATTCGACTGCGCTTCCAGCCACGCGCAGAACTGCGCGACGAGCGGATCGTCGGCCGGCGCGCGCGGCGCGATCCACCAGTAGCTGCGCGTCGCGATGCGCGGTCCGGGCAGCGGCATCACGAGCCGGCCGCTCGCGAGTTCGTCGTCGATCAGCGGCAGCGGGCCGAGCGCGACACCGAGCCCGTCGACGGCCGCCTGCAGCGCCAGGTAGAAGTGGTCGAACGACTGCCGCTTGCGCCCCTTCATCGCGACGCCGGCCGCCGCGAACCAGTCGCGCCAGCCTTCCGGCCGCGTATCCGAATGCAGCAGCACGTGCCGTGCGAGGTCGTCCGCGCGCGCGATCGGCGCGCGCTTGAGCAGCGCCGGGCTGCAGACCGGAATCACGCTTTCGTCGAGGAAGTGGCCGCTCGTGCAGTTCGGCCAGTGGCCGGGGCCGCGGCGGATCGCGACATCGAAGCCGTCGAGCGCGTCGAGCGGCGCGTTCGACGTCGACAATTTCAGTTCGACGTTCGGCACGTCGCGCTGGAACCGCGACAGGCGCGGCAGCAGCCATTTCATCGCGAAGGTCGGCAGCGCATTGATGCGCAGCACGCGCGCAGCACCCGTGTTGCGCAACTGCTCGGTCGCGTGCGCGATGCTGTCGAACGCCGCACGCACGGTGTCCAGGTAGCGATGGCCTTCGTCGGTGAGCTTCACGCGCTTGCCGTAGCGGTGGAACACCGGCTTGCCGAGCCACGCCTCGAACGCGGCGATCTGCCGGCTGATGGCACCGTGAGTCACATGCAGCTCGTCGCCGGCGGCGCTGAAGCTTTCATGTCGTGCCGCGGCTTCAAAGGCCCGAAGCGCGGAAAAGGGCGGGAGATCGCGTGCCATGCTTGTGATTCTAGATCACAAGGACGTGCCGATAAAATCGTTTTGCTGGGATCCTGAACGGCGGTAACCTCGGCTGACCGTTTGATGAGGATCCCCATGCAATCCGTTTCCCCGCAGCCTGCCGCGTCACCTCGCAGCGTCGGTCTCGCCGAGCTGTTCACCGGCTTCCTGTCGCTCGGCCTCATGTCGTTCGGCGGCGCGCTGCCGTTCGCGCGGCGCACGATCGTCGACGAGCGCAAGTGGCTGTCCGCCGCCGAATTCACCGATCTGCTCGGCCTGTGCCAGTTCCTGCCGGGTGGCAACGTGATCAACCTGTCGGTCGCCGTCGGCATGCGCTTTCGCGGCATCGCCGGCGCGTTCGCGGGCATTCTCGGGCTGATCGCGGGCCCGACGCTCGTCGTCGTCGCGCTCGGCGTGCTGTATGCGAAGACGCAGAACGATCCGCACGTGCAGCACCTGTTCGCGGGACTCGCCGCCGCGGCCGCCGGGCTGCTCGTCGCGATGGCCGTGAAGGTCGCGAAGCCGCTGCGGCACGCGCGCGCGGCGGCCGGCATCGCGGCGCTCGCGTTCGTCGCGATCGCGGTGCTGCGCATTCCGCTGCTGACCGCGATGCTCGTGCTGACGCCCGTCAGCGTCTGGTTCGCGTCGCGGCGCCGCGATGCGGGCACGCCGCAGCCGGCGCAGGCTGCCGCGCGCGACGCGCAGCCCGGAGGCCGGCCATGAACGACACGCTGGTCGCGATCGCGACGATCTTCAGCCAGTTGTCGCTGCTCGCGTTCGGCGGCGGCAATACGATCCTGCCGGAGATGCAGCGGCAGGTCGTCGACGTGCATCACTGGATGAGCGCGCACGAGTTCACCGCGCTGTTCGCGCTGGCGCAGGCGGCGCCCGGGCCGAACATGATGATCGTGTCGCTGGTCGGCTGGCACGTGGCCGGCTGGGCCGGGCTGCTGGTTGCGTCGCTCGCGAAGTTCGGGCCGTCGTCGATCGTCACCGTGCTTGCGCTGCATGCGTGGGAGCGTTTTCGCGACCGGCCGTGGCGCCGTTACGTGCAGCAGGGGATGATGCCCGTCACGGCCGGGCTCGTCGCGGCGAGCGCGGTGCTGATCTCCGAGGCGTCGAACCGCACGGCGATCCAGTGGGGCATCACGGCCGCCTGCGCGGCGCTCGCGTGGCGCACGCGCATCCATCCGCTGTGGCTGCTCGCGGGCGGCGCGTTGATCGGGCTCACGGGCATCGGGCAGTGAGCCAAGGACAAGCCATCTCCCGTGCAGCATACTGGCGCGAATATTCACGGGAGGATCGATGGATCTGGACGGCGCCAGCCGCAATCTCACTGTCGCCGCGTTGCTGACGCTGTCCGGCGGCTACCTCGACGCGTACACGTACGTCGGCCACGGCCACGTGTTCGCGAACACGATGACCGGCAACGTCGCTCTGCTCGGCATCAACCTGTCGGCCGGCGAATGGGCCGCCGCGCTGCATCACGTGCCGCCGCTCGTCGGCTTCGTGATCGCGGTGTTCGTCGCGCACCTGCTCGGTCTCGCCGCGCAGCGCGGCTGGATGCGGCACACCGCGTTCGCGAGCCTGATCGTCGAGATCGCGTTTCTCGGCGTCGCCGCGAGCGGCCTCGTCGGCGCGTCGAGCGCGTGGCTGATTCCGGGCATCTCGTTCGTCGCGACGCTGCAGACGCTGTCGTTCACCCATCTCGAGGAACTGTCGTACACGTCGGTGATGACGACCGGCAACCTGCGGCGTGCCGCGCAGAAGCTGTTCGTCGGGTTGATCCCGCGCTACGACGCGGGTGCGCTGCACGACTCGGCGCTGCTCGCGACGATCAGCTTCTGCTTCCTGGCCGGCGCGGTGGTCGGCGGCCTCGTGACGCGGCTCGCGCCGGGCGTCGCGCTGTGGGGCGCCGTGCTGCTGCTGGCGGGCGCGTTCGCGGAGATCGTGCGGCGCGCGTGGCGTCGTGCGGGGAACGGTGGCGATGGTGGTCGCGACGACGACGGGGTGGCGCAAACGGCCTGACGGCGCGTATCGCCCGGCAGCCGTTGGTGCCGCGTTCCGGACTTGCCGCGTCACCGCTTCATCAATTTCACCGATCCACCGATCCACCGATCCACCGATCCACCGATCCACCGATCCACCGGCGCACCCGAACGCGGGCCGGTTGCACCGGCCGCGCCCGCTGCGGGCGTTCGCGAGACATCCCGGTTGCATCGATCGCACCAACCGGCCCGCCGCGACACGCCCCTTACCGCGCCGCACCATCGCCGATCCTTACAGCACCGCCGACACACGCCGACACCGTCGCGAACCGTCCTGCCGGCGCGCGAGGCAAGCCCGGCACGGGAAACGTTGTTCCCGGGCGACAGTCGCGCGATTACCGCGCGTTTCAATTTCTTTCAGCGATTGCAGTCGTCATATGATTCAGGCCACATCGCGCGCGCCAAGAACGTGTGCGATCGCCACCCGGCTGCGCACGCGGCCGGCAATGAACGGAGACACCCACAAAAAGGAAAGCTCATGAAGCAGACCACTCGACTCGCAGCCATCGCAGGGGGCGCCGCGCTCGCATTCGCCAGCCAGTACGCGGCCGCACAAAGCTCGGTCACGCTCTGGGGCGTCGCCGACGTCAGCGTCCGCTACCTGACCAACGCGAACGCCAAGAACGACGGCCTGCTGTCGATGACCAACGGCGCGGTCACCAACAGCCGCTTCGGCATCTACGGCACGGAAGACCTCGGCAGCGGCCTGAAGGCCGTGTTCAAGCTCGAAAGCGGCGTGAACCTGCAGAACGGCGCATTCGCCGACAGCGGCCGCCTGTTCAACCGTGCGGCATACGTCGGTCTGGATAGCCCGTACGGCACGGTGACCCTCGGCCGCCAGAAGACGCCGCTGTTCGACCTGCTGTCGGACACCTACGATCCGCTGACGGTCGGCAACTACTTCGAAAATGCATGGCTGCCGGTCGCACTCGGCGGCGGCCTGTATGCGGACAACCAGATCAAGTACACGGGTACTTTCGCGGGCCTGACCGCGAAGGCGATGTACTCGACGGGCACCAACTACGAATCGACCGGCGCCGGCGGCTTCTCGGGCCAGATTCCGGGTTCGCTCGGCAAGGGCAATGCGTGGGGCGTGTCGCTGTCGTACGTGATGGGCCCGCTCAGCATCGCAGCCGGCGCGCAGCAGAACAGCGACAACTCGGCGCGCAAGCAGACGATCTACCACGCGAACGTCGTGTACGCGTTCAGCAAGGCGAAGGTCTACGCGGGCTACCTGCGCTCGAAGGACGACACCGGCTTCGTCGACAGCCTGCTCGCGCAGCAGACGATTCCGGTCGCGAAGGGCACGGGCCGGATCGACGACGGTCCGTTCGCGGGCGTGAGCTGGCAGGTCAGCACGCCGCTGACGCTGACGGGCGCGTTCTACTACGACCACATGCGCAATGCGATGACCGCGAACGGCACGCTCGCGAGCGGCAACCGCTACGCGATCGTCGGCATCGCCGAGTACGCGTTGAGCAAGCGCACCGAAATCTACGGCACCGTCGACTTCAACAAGACGAACGGCGCGGCGAACGTCGAGCTGCCGGGTCGCAGCAACCAGACGGGCATCGCGATCGGCCTGCGCAATATCTTCTGACGAACGTCGGTCGGCACGCGCCGGCATTCGCCCGGCGCGCATCGAAGAGGCTCCGCAAGGAGCCTCTTTTTTTTCGTCATGCGGCGTTCATACGCGCACACGACTATTCGGCAATCGCTTCATCACGGAATCCCCGCGCCGTAAGCGATCCGTCGGCAATCCAGAACATACTTTTACAGTACGCCCGAAGGCTTTCCGCTACGCTGCGTGCATGGCCCGCTGCGTGCCGCCGTGCACGCGCGTGCGTCGTTCCGGTGGCGCTTATCGAGCGTGGCCGGCCTGGTGCGTAACTTGTGTATCCGGTGATGACAGACACGGTCTGCCGGTTTTTTTTCGTGGGACGATCGGTCTCACGATTTTCTTGAAAGGGGATGACGATGGGTATCCTGAACACCGTGGGTGAAATCGCCGGCGCAGTGGCGGCAGTCGAAGGCGCGGAAAAGCTGGATCCGGATGCGGGCCTGCTGACCAAGGCGGCTGCGGCCGTCGCCGGTTTCAAGGGCGCCGAGGCGATCGAAGGCATGCTCGAGAAGAAGGAAGAGAAGCCCGAACAGGCGGCAGACGATACGCAGGCGACGGACGGCAGCGACACGTCGCAGGCCTGAGCATGGCGGCTGGTCCGGCCGCGGGCGCGCCCTTCGCGCGCCCGGGCGGACCTGGTGCTGCGCGCCGGCAGGTCGGGCATGCGGTCGATCGGTGACGCATGACACACCCGGCAGCTGGTTTGACCGGCGAGAGGCGACGCTTCTCGCCGTTTTTTGTTGGGCGCGCGGCATGTGACGCCGTGCCCCGCAAGAATTCCGGAATCTTGCTATCGTGCCGTCATCCGAACTGCGATGAGGCAATGCGATGGATTTCGACTACGACCTGTTCGTCATCGGGGCCGGCTCGGGCGGCGTGAGGCTCGCACGAATGTCGGCGTCATACGGCGCGCGCGTCGGCATAGCGGAGGAAGAACAGATCGGCGGCACCTGCGTGCTGCGCGGCTGCATTCCGAAGAAGCTGCTCGTCTACGCATCGCACTACCCGCACGAAGTCGAGGACGCGAAGGGCTTCGGCTGGACCTTCGGCGCCGGCACGCTCGACTGGCCCGCGCTGATCGCCGCGAAGGATCGCGAGATCAATCGGCTGAGCGACATCTACATCAACCTGCTGCGGCAATCGGGTGTCGAGATGCACGCGGGGCGCGCGACGCTCGTCGATGCGCACACCGTCGCGATCGGCGAGCGCACGATCCGTGCGCGCCACATCGCGATCGCGACCGGCTCGCGTCCGTCGCTGCCGCAGCGGCCCGGCATCGAGCATGCGATCACGTCGCGCGAGGCGCTGTCGCTCGCGACGTGCCCCAAGCGCATCGCGGTGGTTGGCGGCGGTTATATCGCGGTCGAGTTCGCGGGCATCTTCAACGGCTTCGGCAGTCACGTCGACCTGTTCTATCGCGGCGAAAGGATCCTGCGCGGCTTCGACGACGACGTGCGTCAATTCCTGAGTGACGAGATGACGAAGCAGGGCGTCGCGATCCACGCGCGCGCGGTGGTCGAATCGATTTCCCGCGCGGACGACGGCACGCTGAGCGTGCGCGCCGGCGATGCGCAGCACGGGCCGTACGACGCGGTGCTTTATGCAACCGGCCGCGTTCCGAATGTCGACGGGCTCGGGCTCGAGCAGGCGGGCGTTTTGCTCGACGCACGCGGCGCGATTGCCGTCGATGCGTATTCCGCGACGTCGATCGCGTCGATCCATGCGATCGGCGACGTCACGTCGCGGCCGCAGCTCACACCGGTGGCGACGCGCGACGGCGGGCTGCTCGCGCGCACGCTGTTCGGCGGGTCGCGCGTCGCGGCCGATCACGAATGGGTGCCGTCGGCCGTGTTCAGCCAGCCCGAGGTCGCGACGGTCGGGCTGACCGAGGCCGATGCGCGTCGCACGTACGGCGACGTCGATATCTACCGCACGTCGTTCAAGGCGCTGCGTCACACGCTGTCGGGTCGCGACGAGCGCACGCTGATGAAGCTCGTCGTCGCGCGCGACAGCCAGCGCGTGATCGGCGCGCACATGGTCGGCCGCGATGCGGGCGAGATCATCCAGGGGATCGCGATCGCGATTCGCGCGGGCGCGACGAAGGCGCAGTTCGACGACACGATCGGCATTCATCCGACCGCGGCCGAGGAATTCGTGACGATGCGGCAGAAAGTGGCCGACTAGCGGCGCCGGGTGGTGCGTCGACGTGCCCGAGGCATAACAATCGGGCGCATTCGATTTCCCGCCCCGATTGCTTTCCAAATGCCGAGATGTTGAATCGCTGTCTTGTTCGGCATTTATCGGCGTGCGCCAATCGCCGATCATCCGCTCGCGATCGCATCGGCCAATGAGCCGTGGACAGGGAGCGCGGCGACCGCGTTCGTCCAGTGTCGATTCCGGGCGATCGTTGTCGTCGTGTTACCGCCATACAAAATTCGTCAATTATCTAAAAGGCGTTCCGTCTCGATAAACACGTTTGGTATCATCGCGCAAAACCATACGGGGGGCCGATCATGCGCGATCAACAGCGCAGCATCCGCAATAACGGGGTAACGGGCGCGCACGCGCATGTCGCGTGTTCTGCCGCCTTTCCGCTTTTCGCCGCAACACGCCTGTTGCGCGCACCTTTCCTTCGAATGTCGTAGTCGCCAGTCCGGCGATGAATCAGGCCGCGCGCGCGCCGCATCGATGTGCGCACGTCCGCACCGACACGCCCGTTCCGGGCAATCTTTCCACGCAAGGAGACCAGCAGTGAAAATTCAGACACGACGCACCGTACTCGTGGCGGCGGCAGTCGTCGCAGCGCTGTCCGGCTGCGCGACCGAATCGTCGCGCACGCTCGACGTGCCGGCCGTGAGCAGCGCGCAGAAGCCTTATGCGGGCAAGCCCGTCGCGATCGCGGTCGGCAAGTTCGACAACCGCTCGAGCTACATGCGCGGCATCTTCTCGGATGGCATCGACCGCCTCGGCGGACAGGCGAAGACGATCCTCGTCACGCGCCTGCAGCAGAGCCGGCGCTTCAACGTGCTCGATCGCGAGAACCTCGACGAGATCAAGCAGGAAGCCGGCTTCATGAAGAAGGCGCAGGCGGTGAAGGGCGCGAACTACGTGGTGACGGGCGACGTGACCGAGTTCGGCCGCAAGGACGTCGGCGATCACCAGCTGTTCGGCATCCTCGGCCGCGGCAAGACGCAGGTCGCGTACGCGAAGGTCAACCTGAACATCGTCGACACGACGACGTCGGAAGTCGTCGCGTCGAGCCAGGGCGCGGGCGAGTTCAGCCTGTCGAACCGCGAAGTGATCGGCTTCGGCGGCACGGCCGGCTACGACTCGACGCTCAACGGCAAGGTGCTCGACCTCGCGATCCAGGAGGCCGTGAACCATCTCGCCGAGCAGGTCGACGCCGGTGCGCTGAAGACCGGGCAGTAAGCGCAGCAGGCGCCGGGGCCGGCGCCGCATGCGATCGATTCACCACGACATCAAAGAGAAAAGACCATGAAACGGGGTAACTGGCTGCCGGCGACGGCCGCCGCATTGCTGCTCGCCGGCTGCGCGAGCTCCACGCCGCCGCTCTATCAGTGGACGGGCTACCAGCCGCAGGTGTACGAATACTTCAAGGGGCAGAAGTCGCCGCAGGAGCAGATCGACGCGCTCGAAAAGGCGTTGCAGGAGATCCGCGGGAAGGGCCATACGCCGCCGCCGGGCTTCCATGCGCATCTCGGGATGCTGTACGCGAGCGTCGGCAACGAGCAGCAGGCCGAGCAGGAACTGCAGGCCGAGAAGCAGTTGTTCCCGGAATCGTCGACCTACATGGATTTCCTGCTGAAGAAGAAGACCGGCGCAGCGAAACCCGCGGATCAGAAGGCTGCCGGCCAGAAGGGTGCCGACCAGACGATCGCCGGCCAGAAGAACGCCGATTCGAATTCCGCCAAACAGTGACGTGCCCGCCATGTTCAAGACACTCTCATTCAAGCTGATGTCCGTGCTGTCGATCGTCGCGCTGCTGAGCGCGTGCGCGCAGCCGGTGAAACGACCCGACTACACGGCATTCAAGAAGAGCCAGCCGCGCTCGATCCTCGTGCTGCCGCCTATCAACGAGACTTCCGATGTCGCTGCGACCTACGGGGTGCTGTCGCAAATGACGCTGCCGCTCGCCGAGTCCGGCTATTACGTGGTGCCGGTCGCGGTGATGGACGAGACGTTCAAGCAGAACGGCCTGACCAACGCGGCCGAGATCCAGGAAACGTCGCCCGCGAAACTGCGCGAGATCTTCGGCGCGGACGCCGCGCTGTATTCGAAGGTTTCGCAGTACGGCACCGTGTACCGGATTCTCGCGAGCGCGACGGTCGTGTCCGCGTCGGCGAAGCTCGTCGACCTGCGCACGGGCGACGTGCTGTGGCAGGGCCGGGCGAGCGCGAGCAGCGACGAGGGCGGCAACAACGGCGGTGGCGGCCTGATCGGCATGCTCGTGGTGGCAGCGGTCAAGCAGATCGCGAACACGCTGATGGATCAGAGTCACGACGTCGCCGCGTTCACGAGCAGCCGGCTGTTGTCGGCCGGGCCGCCGAACGGTTTGCTCTACGGGCCGCATTCGCCGAAGTACGGCACGGATTGATCGACGCGGGCGCCACGTGCGCAGCGCGGCGGCAGGCGTGAGCATTCGCCTGCCGCCGTGCAACCCCGCAGTCGGATCGAACGGCCACGCTTTCGCGTGGCCGTATTGCTTCATTCGCGATGCTCAATGCACGCCGATCGCGTCGAGCAGCCGGTACCAGCTCATCGCGAGCACCAGCGCCGGCGTGCGCAGTGCCGCGCCGCCCGGGAAGTCGCGGTGCCGGATCTTGTCGAACAGGTCGAAGCGGCTCGCCTGTCCGTCGATCGCCTCGGCGATCAGCTTGCCCGCGAGCGCGGTCGTGTTCACGCCGTGCCCCGAAAACCCCTGCGCGAAGTACATCGTCGGCGCGACGCGGCCGAAGTGCGGCGCGCGGTTCATCGTGATGTCGACGAAACCGCCCCATGCGTAGTCGACCTTCACGTCCGCGAGCTGCGGGAACGTCTTCAGCATGTCCGCGCGCATCGCGGCCGCGAGATCGCGCGGCTGCCGCGTCGAATAGCTGACCTTGCCGCCCCACACGAGCCGCGTATCGGGCGCCGGCCGGAAATAGTCGAGCACGAAGCGGCTGTCGCAGATCGCCGCGCGCGCGGGCATCAGCGCGGCGGCGCGCGCTTCGCCGAGCGGCTCCGTCGCGATCACGTAGGTGCCGACCGGCATGATCTTCTTCGCCAGCGCGGGCGCGAGCGTGCCGACGTAGGTATTGCATGCGAGCACGACGAAACGCGCGCGTACGTTGCCGCCGCTCGTCTCGACGACGTGGCCGCCCGCGACGTCGCGCACGCGCATCACGCAACTGTCCTCGTGGATGCGCACGCCCGCGCCGGTCGCCGCACGAGCGAGACCGAGCGTGTAGTTGAGCGGGTGCAGGTGGCCGCTGTCCGGATCGTACAGGCCGCCGCAATAGCGGTCCGACTGCACGTAGTCGCCGAGTTCGTCGGCTTCGACGAAGTGGAAGCGGTCGTAGCCGAAGCGCTTCGCGGCTTCGTCGCGCCAGCGCTTCAGCGCATCCGCATCGCGTTCGGTGTTCGCGGCGGTCAGGTAGCCGGGCACCAGCGCGCAGTCGATGTCGTGCCGCGCGATGCGCGACTTCACGAGCGACAGCGTTTCGAGCCCCATGTCCCAGATGCGCTTCACGTCGCCTTCCGGCATGAATTGCCCGAACGTGTCGATGTCGCACGCAAAGCCGCCGATCAACTGGCCGCCGTTGCGGCCGCTCGCCGCCCATCCGACCCGCGACGCTTCGAGCACGGTCACCGAATGGCCGCGCTCGGCGAGGTTGAGCGCGGCGGACAGGCCCGTGAGGCCCGCGCCGATCACGCACACGTCGGCGTCGGTCGTGCCGGCGAGCGGCGCGTGGCGAGTCGTATCGTTGGCGGTCGCCGCGTAGTAGGACGCGACGTGCGGCTGGTTGGCGAATGTCTGCATGTTTAGGAAAACGGAAAAAAAGAGATCAGAACAGCTCGCGCACGCGGTGGTACAGCATCCCGAGTTCGAGCGCGGGTTGCCGCCATGCGTCGCCGCCGGGGAAGCGCCGGTGCCGCATGCGCGCGAACACGTCGAACGCGCGCATGTCGCCCGCGATCGCGCCGGCGACCGCGCGTCCGGCGATGCCGGTGAGCGCGACGCCGTGCCCGCTGAAACCCTGCACGTAAAAGAAGTTCGGATCGAGCGCGCCGAAATCCGGCGCGCGATTGCGCGTGACGTCGACGAAGCCGCCCCACGCGTGGTCGACGCGCACGTCGCCGAGTTGCGGAAACACGCCGACCATGCGCTGCCGGATCGTTTCGGCGAGCGTCGCGGGCGACGCGCCGGCTGAATTCGCGCGGCCGCCGAACAGCATCCGTTGGTCGGCCGACAAGCGGAAATAGTCGAGGAAGAAGTTGTTGTCGCACACGGCTTCGCGCCGCGCGATCAGCGCGTCGGCGCGTGCCTGGCCGAGCGGCTCGGTCGCGATGATGTACGACGCGATCGGCGCGATGCGCGCGGCGGTCGCGGCCGGCAGCACGCCGCCGGGGCCCGCGTTGCAGCACGACACGACGAAACGGCAGCGCACCTCGCCCGACGGCGTGCGCACGACGGGCCGAGCGCCGCGCACGATGTCGAGCGCGGGCGTGTGCGCATACAGCGCGACGCCTTCGCGGCGTGCGGCATCGGCGAGGCCCAGGCAATACTTGAGCGGATGCAGGTGACCCGACAGCGGATCGTGCACGCCGGCCAGATAGCGCGTCGATGCGATGCGCGCGTGGATCTCGCCGGTGTCGAGCCACGCAAGCGACGGATGGCCCCAGCGCGACGTCGCGGCGTCCATCCATGCGCGCAGGTCGTCGATGCGGCGCGGCTTCGTCGCGACCGTCAGGTAGCCGCGCGTGAAATCGCAGTCGATCCCGTAGCGCGCGATCCGCTCGGCGATCAGTGCGACGCCGTCGAGCGACAGCGACCACGCGGCGCGCGCGCCGTCGGCGCCGAGCTGACGTTCGATCTCCTCGTCCTTCGCGAAGCCGGTGATCGCCTGGCCGCCGTTGCGGCCCGATGCGCCCCAGCCAGGACGGTGCGCATCGATTACCGCGACCGACAGCCCGCGCGCGCGGCAGTCGAGCGCCGTCGACAGGCCCGCGAAGCCGGCGCCGATCACGCAGACGTCGACGTCGATCGCATCGTCGAGCGCAGGATCGTCGACCACGGGCCGTGTGACCGTCGCCTCGTAGTACGAGTCGCGCGCGAGTGCATCGGCGCGGCGGGTGAAAGACTGCGTCATCGAATCGACTCCCTCTTTACGGCCGGCAGACGGTGCGCGACGCGCCGCGATCCGGCCGGCAAAAACGGCACGGGACGCCGTGCGCGCGGCACGGCGTCCCGCGTGTGCTGCGTCAGAACGAATAGATGAACTGCGTCGCGAGCAGGTCGTTGGACTTGCTGTACGAACCGTCGTTGCGCAGGAACACCTTGTTGTTCGCCCAGTCATGCCGGTATTCGACCTTCACGGTGATCTGCTGGGTCGGATAGAACAGCAGGTCGAGCGCAACGTCCTGACGGATCGCGCCCTTGCACTCGAAGCCGAGGCCACCGCCGGCCCTCGACGTCGCGAGGCAGTCCGAATCGACGCCGAAGCCGTTGTTCGGATCCATCCCGTTGCCGTTCAGCGCGATGCCGCCGCCGCCGCCGCCGTTCTTGCTGTTGACGAGCGCATCGTAGCGCAGCGTCACGCCCATGCGGCCGACCACCGGCGCGTTGAACTTGCGGTGCGCGAGCAGCGACAGCCCGTACCATTGCGCGAGCCCGCCGTTGAATGCCGCATGATCCTGCCGACCGTAGTCGACTTCGGCGTTGTACTGAATATCCGCGAGCGTGTAGGTCGCGTCGAGCTCGCCGAAGAAGAACGAGCCGTACGCGCTCGGTGAGTTGCCGCCCGGGCCGTAGTGCACGACGCCGGTCGAATCGATCGCGCTCGCGAGCGTCTGCCGGCCGATGTTGAACGAGCCGCCGATGTCGAGCGCGCTCGACCACGTGTAGTCCGCGCGCGCGGTGAAGGTCGGCACCTTGTTGCTGGTGCTGATCGGATCGCCGAGCGCATTGGTGCCCGTCTGCGTGACCGAGCCGTACGTGCGGTACTGCTCGTTGCCGACGAAGAACTTCCACGCCCAGTTGCCCTTCGTGTAGTTCGCGCCGGCACCGATGTAGCTGCCCGGATCCGAGAAGTCGTACAGCAGGTTGTGCGTGAGCGTGAGCATCTGGTTCGACTGCTGCACCTCGTAGCCGCCGAAGCTCGGGATCAGGCCGGCCACGAGCGTCGTCTCGGCCGTGATCGGCACGTTGACGACCGCCGTGTTCAGGATGTTGTTGCCGATGTTGCCGCGCGAGTTCTGCAGCAGCGTGATGCCGTTGCCGCGGTTCGGCATCAGCGTGATTTCGGCCGACGGCGCCATCGGGCCGACGCCGAAGGTCTTCTTGATGTCGAGGTAGAGATCGCCGAACGTGCTGTTGAAGTAGTTGTACGCGCTCTCGTGGTTCGCGAACAGGAACGACGACGTGCCGGCCGCGCGGTTGTAGATGTAGGTCGGATCGATGTAGCCCGTCACCGACAGGCCGGCGAGCGGGCCCGTGTTGGCCGCGTCGGTCAGCGAGTCGACCTTCAGCTGCTGGTTCGCGATCTGCTGCTTCATTTCGCCGACCTCGTCGTTGGTCAGCGTGGCCTGCGCCTTGCCGTAATCCGGCGAGCCCGGATCGACGGCCACCGCAACCGGCGCCGCGCCGGCCTTCGCACCGGCCTGCGCGACCGCGGCGCCGCCCGGCTTCGCGGCGAGCTGCGCCTGCATGGCCTTCATCTGTTTCTGCAGCGCCGCGACCTGCGCCTGCAGCGCCTTGATCTCGGCGGATGTCGAGTCGGCCAGCGCGATGCCCGGCAACGCGCCGGCCACCAGCAGGCAGATCAGTTTCTTCTTCATTGCGGATTCTCCTTGTCGTGCGCCAGTCAAATTGCGATCGGTTCGCGCGCCGCATGGCACGGCGCGCGGGTCTTGTTATCGAGGAAAGGGAAAGGGGAGGCTCACGCCACCGCGAACGCCGCCTTCATGTCGGCCACGCGGCGCCGCTCGCGCGCGATCATCATCCGGTTCACGACGATCACGCCGATCGTCACGGCCGTGATGAACAGCGTCGCCAGTGCGTTCATCTCCGGGTTCAGCCCGAGCCGCACGCGCGAGAACACCACCAGCGGCAGCGTCGTCGAGCCCGGCCCCGACAGGAACGCCGACAGCACAAGGTCGTCGATCGACAGCGTGAACGACAGCAGCCAGCCGGACAGCAGCGCCTGCGAGATCAGCGGCAGCGTCACCACGAAGAACACCTTCAGCGGCGTCGCACCCAGATCGAGCGCGGCCTCCTCCAGCGACTTGTTCATCTCCTTCACGCGCGACTGCACGATGATCGCCACATACGACACGCACAGCATCACGTGACCGATCCAGATCGTCACCATCCCGCGGCCCTTCGGCCAGCCGAACATCTGCTCCAGCGCAACGAACAGCAGCAGCAGCGAGATGCCCTGGATCACTTCCGGAATCACCAGCGGCGCGTTGATCATCCCCGTGTACAGCGTGAAGCCCTTGAAGCGGCCGAAGCGCGCGAGCACGAAGCCTGCCCAGGTGCCGATCACGACCGACGCGGTGGCCGTCAAGAGGCCGATCTTCAGCGACAGCCACGCGGCGCTCAGCAGTTCGTCGTCCTGCCACAGCGACGCGTACCACTTCAGCGAGAAGCCCGACCACACCGTCACCAGCTTCGACTCGTTGAACGAGTACACGACCAGGCTGATGATCGGGATGTACAGGAACAGGAAGCCGAAGGCGAGGACGCCCGTCGACAGCGGTTTGCTCGGCTTGATCATTTCGCTTCCTCCAGTTCCTTGACCTGGTAGTACTGGAACAGCGCCATCGGCACCAGCAGCAGCAGCACCATCGCGACCGTCACCGCGGACGCCATCGGCCAGTCCATGTTGTTGAAGAATTCATCCCACATCACGCGGCCGATCATCAGCGTGTCGGCACCGCCGAGCAGCTCCGGAATCACGTACTCGCCGACCGCCGGGATGAACACCAGCAGGCTGCCGGCGATGATCCCGTTCTTCGACAGCGGCAGCGTGATCCGCGTGAACGCGACCCACGGCCTGGCACCCAGGTCGTACGCGGCTTCGAGCAGCGTCAGGTCCATCTTCACGAGGTGCGCGTACAGCGGCATCACCATGAACGGCAGGTACGAATAGACCATGCCGATG
Organism: Burkholderia sp. BKH01; assembly: GCF_025685725.1. Lineage (NCBI taxonomy): Bacteria > Pseudomonadati > Pseudomonadota > Betaproteobacteria > Burkholderiales > Burkholderiaceae > Burkholderia > Burkholderia sp. BKH01. The sequence goes on from NZ_JAOTQT010000002.1 coordinate 118,683, forward strand.
TAGACGCCCGCATCGCTGTGATAAAGCCGCAGCGGCGTGTGGATGATGCCGAGCGCGATCAGCGTGTGGTTCAACAGGCCGTCATCCTTCAGGATCCCGATCCATGCGTACACACGGATCAGGAACGACGTCCAGAACGGCAGCATTACGGCCATCATCAGCACGTTGCGCCGGTTCGGCTCGGCGCGCGCGATGTAGTACGCCATCGGATAACCGATCAGCAGGCACAGCACCGTCGACACGGCGGCCATCTTCAGCGAGCTGAGGTAGGTCGCGATGTACAGGTCGTCCTGCAGCAGGAACGCGTAGTGCGACAGTTGCAGCGCGAAGTGCACGACGCCGTCCTTGAACTCGACGAGCGACGTGTACGGCGGGATGCCCATCACCTGGTCGGCGAAGCTGATCTTCAGCACCAGCACGAACGGCAGCGCGAAGAAGACCGCGAGCCACAGGAACGGCACGCCGATCGCGACGCTGCGGCCCGACGGCAGGAACCGCGACAGCGCGGCGAAGCGGCCCGGACGCGACCGGCCGGCGCCGCTGCTCGCGGCGCCGGTCGACATCGGCGCGGACGGAGTGGAAGCGGAGGTTCTCATCGTGTCGTCCTCATTGCGTCAGCACGACGCCGCTGGCCGGCGACCACGACACGAACACGTCGTCGTTCCATGCGGGCGCACTGTCGGTCATCAGGTGCGAGCTCGACAGGTTCGATACGACCGTCTTGCCGCTCGGCAAACGCACGTGATACAGCGAGTACGCGCCCATGTACGCGATGTCGGTCACGACGCCGCGCGCCCAGTTGTGCTTCGAACCCGGCTTGTCGCGCGACACGTGCACGCGCTCCGGCCGCACCGAGATGCCGACCGGCATCCCGAGCGGGCCCGTCACGCCGTGGCTCACGTACATGCGTGCCTCGAGATCGTCGCTTTCGACGAAGATGTGATCGGGTTCGTCCTCGACGACGCGCCCTTCGAACAGGTTCGTCGAGCCGATGAATTCGGCCGAGAAGCGGCTGTTCGGGAATTCGTAGACTTCGCCGGGCGAGCCGATCTGCACGATCTTGCCTTCGCTCATCACCGCGAGGCGGCTCGCCATCGTCATCGCCTCTTCCTGGTCGTGCGTGACCATCACGCAGGTCACGTCGACCTTCTCGATGATGTTCACGAGTTCGAGCTGGGTTTTCTGGCGGATCTTCTTGTCGAGCGCGGACATCGGCTCGTCGAGCAGCAGCAGCTTCGGGCGCTTGACCAGCGAGCGTGCGAGCGCGACGCGTTGCTGCTGGCCGCCGGAAAGCTGGTGCGGCTTGCGCTTCGCATACTTGCTCATCTGCACGAGTGCGAGCGCATCGGCCACGCGCTCCTTGATCTCGTTCTTCGGCGTGCCTTCCTGCTTCAGGCCGAACGCGACGTTCGATTCGACCGTCATGTGCGGAAACAGCGCGTACGACTGGAACATCATGTTCACCGGGCGGCGGTACGGCGGCAGCGACGCGAGATCCTCGCCGTCGACGAAGATCTTGCCGGAGGTCGCGGTTTCCAGTCCGGCGAGCATGCGCAGCAGCGTCGACTTGCCGCAGCCGGAGCTGCCGAGCAGCGCGAACAATTCGTTCTTCGCGATCGTCAGGTTCACGTTGTCGACGGCCGTGCTGTCGCCGAATTTCTTCACGACGTTTTCGATGCGCACGAAGGCATCGTTTTGCGTACGGGCCGCGGCGGCCGGTTGAGTCTGTCGTGCAGCAGCGGAAGAGGGTATCGATTGCATGGGAGTCACCATTCGTTCTTCACGGATTGCAGGCATGAGCGTCCCCGCACGAGGCGCGCAACGCGACTCGCGGACAACGGCTCGTGCCGGATGGAACAGTGCGCGCGACGCGCGCGGGCGGACGGAGGTCCGCGGATCTCAGGCGGGCAGGCGTGGAGCGATGCCTGCACCGCCGTCATTCATGACGATCAGTGGCCGGTTTTCAGCTGCGCCCACAGACGGTTCTCGAGGCGCAGGATGTCGGCCGGCATCGGCTTCATCAGCACCATCTTCTTCAGCACGTCCTCAGGCGGATAGACGGTCGGGTCCTGCGCGACGGCCGGCGTGACGAACTGGTGCGCGGCCTTGTTCGCGGTCGGGTAGAACACCGTATTGGTGATCGCCGCGTTGACCTTCGCGTCGGAGACGTAGTTGATCCACTTCAGTGCAGCCTCGGGGTGCGGCGCATCCTTCGGGATCACCATCACGTCGAACCACAGCAGGCCGCCTTCCTTCGGGTTCGAGAACTTGATGTCGTACGAGCGCTTCGCTTCCGACGAGCGGCGGTGCGCGATGCCGACGTCGCCCGACCAGCCGAGCGCGACGCACACGTCGTTGTTCGCGAGGTCGTTGATGTAGCCGGACGAGTTGAACTGGGTGATGTACGGGCGGACTTTCTTCAGGACTTCGAATGCAGCCTGGTAATCGCCGGGGTTCTTGCTGTTCGGATCCTTGCCCATGTACTGCAGCGTGGCGGCGAACACGTCGACGGCCTGGTCGAGGAACGACACGCCGCAGCCCTTCAGCTTCGCCATGTTGACCGGATCGAACACCAGTGCCCAGCTGTCGACGGGCGCGTTGTCGCCGAGCGCCTTCTTCACCGCTTGCGCGTTGTAGCCGATGCCGTCCGTGCCGTAGGCCCAGGGCACGCCATACTGGTTGCCCGGATCCGCATCGGAGATCATCTTCATCAGCAGCGGGTCGAGGTTCGCGAGGTTCGGAAGCTTCGACTTGTCGAGCTTCTGGTACACGCCGGCCTGGATTTGCTTGGCCATGTAGTTCGACGTCGGCACGACGATGTCGTAGCCCGAACTGCCGGCAAGCAGCTTCGCCTGGAGCGTGTCGTCGCTGTCGTAGTTGTCGTACTTGACGTGGATGCCCGTCTGCTTCTGGAAGTTCGGGATCGTGTCCGGTGCGATGTAGTCGGACCAGTTGTAGACATTCAGCTCGTCGGCATGCGCCGACGGGCTGGCGACCGACGTGAACGCTGCCGCGGCGGCGAGGGCGGCAACGGAACAGGCTTGGCGAAGAAAGCAGGCACGCATGGTGGAGTTCCCCTGGTTATGGCGGCGTGCGGCGCCCGCCGCACGCTGGTAGGCAAGGCCGTTACGAAATACCCAGTTGCTGGGCGGTTGCATCGACGGCCTTCTTCGCCTTCGACACGAGTTCATCGATTTCCGGACGCGAGATCACGAGCGGCGGCGACAGCAGCATCCGGTCGCCGGTCGCACGCATGATCAGGTTCCCGTTGAAGCAGAAGTCGCGGCAGATCGTGCCGACGTCGCCGCCGTTCGCGAAGCGGCGGCGTTCGGCCGGCGCTTCGGCGAGCTGCAGGCTCGCGACGAGGCCGTGGCCGTGCACTTCGCCGACGATCGGGTGACGCGCGAAGGTTTCGCGCATCAGCGCCTGGAAGTACGGGCCCGTGTCGTTCTTCACGCGCTCGACGATGCCTTCGTCGCGCAGCAGCTTCAGGTTCGCGACCGCGACAGCCGCCGCGACCGGATGGCCCGAGTACGTGAGGCCGTGGTTGAATTCGCCGTTGTCGATGATCGGCCGCGCCACCCGCTCGTGAATGCCGACCGCGCCCATCGGCACATAACCCGACGTGAGGCCCTTCGCCATCGTGATCAGGTCCGGCTCGAAGCCGAAGTGCTGGTGTGCGAACCATTCGCCGGTGCGGCCGAAGCCGCCGATCACCTCGTCGGCGGCCAGCAGGATGTCGTACTTGCGGCAGATCCGCTGGATTTCCGGCCAGTACGTCGACGGCGGGAAGATCACGCCGCCCGCGCCCTGGAACGGCTCGCCGATGAACGCCGCGACGTTCTCCGCGCCGAGTTCGAGAATCTTCGCTTCGAGCTGCTGCGCACGCGCGAGGCCGAACGCTTCGGGCGTCTCGCCCGGCTGCGCTTCGCCGAAGAAATACGGTTGGTCGATATGCACGATGTGCTCGACCTTCGACGGCATCTGCTCGTGCATGTAGCCCATCCCGCCGAGCGTGGCGCCCGCGATCGTCGAGCCGTGATAGCCGTTCTTGCGCGAGATCACGTACTTCTTCTGCGGCTTGCCCTGCACGCGCCAGTACTGATGCACGAGGCGCAGCACGGTGTCGTTGCCTTCCGAGCCGCTGTTGCAGTAGAAGAAGTGGTTGAAACCGGCAGGCGTGACTCCCGCGAGCATCGCGGAAAGCTCGATCACCGGCGGGTGCGTCGTCTTGAAGAAGGTGTTGTAGAACGGCAGTTCCTGCATCTGGCGATACGCGGCATCGGCGAGTTCCTTGCGGCCGTAGCCGACGTTCACGCACCAGAGGCCGGCCATCCCGTCGATGACCTTGTTGCCGTCCGAGTCCCACAGGTAGACGCCGTCGGCCTTCACGATCACGCGGCTGCCCGCGCGGTTCAGCGCGCCCATGTCCGAGAACGGGTGGATATGGTGCGCGGCGTCGAGTGCGCGGTATTCGGCGGTCGTGCGTGCCTGCGCCGGGCGCGGCGCGGCGGCCGGCGCGGCCGGCTGGATCCAGGCAGATTCGTTGCGGTAAGTCATGTTTCCTCCGTGATTCCGTATGGCGGTTGTGCGCGCGCTTAGACGTGCAGCAGCAGATGGCGGCGTTCCCACGAACTGATCACGCGGAAGAACGCTTCGTATTCGGTTTCCTTCAGCGCGAAATACGCCTTCAGGAACTTGTGGCCGAGGATCTCGCCGAGCGGCTCGCACGCGGCCATCAGCGTCAGCCCTTCCTCGAGATTGCGCGGCAGCTGGTACGGCAGGTCGTAGCCGTCGCTGACGAGCGGCTCGGTCGGCTCCAGGCGCTGCGTCATGCCGAGGTAGCCGGCCGCGAGCGTCGCGGCGAGCGCGAGGTACGGGTTGCAGTCGACGCCCGGAATGCGGTTCTCGATGCGGCGTGCCGACGGGCCCGAGTGCGGGATGCGGAAGCCGACCGTGCGGTTGTCGTAACCCCACTGCACGTTGATCGGCGCGGCCATGAAGCGCGACAGCCGGCGATACGAGTTGATGTACGGCGCGAAGATCGGCATCAGCGCAGGCGTGTATTTCTGCAGCCCCGCGAGGTAGTTGTAGAACATCGACGTCGCGCCGCCGGTTTCCTGCGACGTGAACAGGTTCAGGCCCGTTTCCTCGTCGACGATGCTCTGGTGCACGTGCATCGCCGAACCCGGCTCGTTTTCCATCGGCTTGGCCATGAACGTCGCGTACATGTTGTGACGCAGCGCGGCCTCGCGCACCGTGCGCTTGAACAGGAACACCTGGTCGGCCAGCGACAGCGCGTCGCCGTGCATGAAGTTGATCTCCATCTGCGCGGCGCCGACTTCGTGGATCAGCGTATCGATGTCGAGGTTCTGTGCTTCGCAGTACTCGTAGATGTCTTCGAACAGCGGATCGAACTCGTTGACGGCCTCGATCGAATACGACTGGCGGCCCGTTTCGGGGCGGCCCGTGCGGCCGACCGGCGGGCGCAGCGGCAGGTCGGGGTCCTTGTTCATGTCGACCAGATAGAACTCGAGCTCAGGTGCGACCACGGGCTTCCAGCCCTTCGCCTTGTACAGCTCGAGCACGCGGCGCAGCACGTAGCGCGGCGAGATCTCGACCGGCGAGCCGTCGAAGTGCACGCAATCGTGGATCACCTGCGCGGTCGGGTCGACGGCCCACGGGATCAGGCGGATCGTCGACTCGTCGGGCACGCACACCATGTCGGGATCGGTCACGCCGGTCAGCGAGCCGTCTTCCGGATATTCGCCGGTGACGGTCTGCACCATCACGGCCTGCGGCAGCCGCATCGATTCGCCGGACGTGAACTTGTTGCGCGGCGTGATCTTGCCGCGCGCGATGCCGGCCATGTCGGGAATGATCGCCTCGACTTCGGTGATCCGGTGTTGTTTCAGAAAATCTTCGATGTCTTGCATGTCTGTTCTCGTAAGTGGGTCGGCGCGCTCAAGCGAGCGCGGCGGCGGCCATGGCGCGCGCGCGGGCATGGCGGCGGGCGCGGCAGGCGTCGCCGAAGGCGCGGAAGATCGCGCTCGACAGCGGGTCATGCGCATGCCGCCATTCCGGATGCCATTGCACGGCGAGTGCGAAAGCCGGGGCATCGACGACGCTCACGGCCTCGATCAGGCCGTCCGGCGCGACCGCCTCGACGGCGAGGCCGGAGCCGAGCTGCGCGATGCCCTGCTTGTGCAGCGAGTTCACGTGCACTTCATCGCGGCCGCCGGCGAGCGCATGCAGCTTGCCGCCGGGCGTCAGGTGCACGACATGTGCGGGGCCGTATTGCGTGTCCATCGGCGCGGCGTCGTCCTCGCTGTGATCGGCGAGGCCCGGCACTTCGTGCACGCGCTGATGCAGCGTGCCGCCGCAGACGACGTTCAGCTCCTGGAAGCCGCGGCAGACGGCGAGCACCGGCACGCCCGCGGCGATCGCCGCGCGCAGCAGCGGCAGCGTCGTCGCATCGCGAGCCGGGTCGTGCTTCGTGCCGGGTGCGCTCGGCTCGCCGCCGTACAGGTGCGGCTCAACGTTCGAGTAGCTGCCGGTAAACAGCAGGCCGTCGACCGTGTCGAGGATGTCGTCAGCCGACTGGCGCTCGCCGAGCGCGGGCAGCACCATCGCGAGCGCCTGCGCGCCGTCGACGATCGCGGCGACGTATTTGTCGCCGACCGTATGCGACGCGTGTGCGCCGATTTGCGTGTGGTCGGCGGTGATGCCGACGAGGGGTTTCCTTTCCATGACGTCAATCAGTAATCCATAGGGCTGTGGCGTGCGTCGTTTCGGATATTGCAAAACGCAGGCGCGACACGGCCCCGCAGCCTGGCGCAGAGCGCAAGGCCGCTGGTGAATGGGCGCAGCAGGATGACGTGGCGATCCGCGCTGCGCGCGACGATCAGGCCGTCGTTCGTTTTGTTGCGATACGTGACGCGGGCGACGCGGCAACGAATGCGCGAACGCGTTCCGTCACCGCATGGACGATGCGGTTGGCGAATCGACAAACGAAACGAACGACGTAAAGAAAGGAGAGGCGCTACGGCAGCAGCGACGCCACTTCGTCGGTATCGACGGCGACGAATGCGCGTGCGGAAACGGCGTTGTGGCGCCGAACAGAACGACGGGACAGGATTGTGTAGATCGACAGATGCTGCAGGCGAGGACTATGCCAGCCGCAACTGCCATCGGAAGGGGACGCCGCGCTGCGCGAACTTCGCGCCACGCTTCGATCCCACCTCACCAGAGGGCCACGGACTCTCACGATTACACTCGACTGGGTTGTTGAAAGTATTGAACACCTGACCGTTTCGACGCGCTGGGCGTTTAAAATAATCAAGGCGCCGGTCCTGCGTCATTTACATTGATGGGCATCAATTATTGCGTTGCAATAACGCGTTTTGCTGCCTGTGAAAGCCAAATGACGCTGACCTGAGAGCCAGCATATACGAGCCAAAAACGGCGTCAAATGTTTTTTAACGGTCCTGCATCAGGGCTTTCCCGAGCAGTGCGAACAAAAGATTCGCAAAAGGAATGATCGGCAAGGTGTTCATTATTTCGAACGCCTTTCAGGGTTTTCCCCGCTGATGTGCGGCATAAAGTGATTAGAATATTCAACGGCTGTCCACCGCGTCGTTTCACTTTGTCATCGCACTTATCGTGTCCGAAACCGAATCGATGTCCACCGAAGTCGCCGAGCGCCTGCGTTTCGTGCGCAACAAGCATGGCCTGTCGCAGCGCGAACTCGCGAAGCGCGCCGGCGTGACCAACGGCACGATCTCGCTGATCGAACAGGGGCGCGTGAGCCCGTCGGTCGGCTCGCTGAAGAAGCTGCTCGAATGCATCCCGATGAGTCTCGCGGAGTTCTTCACGTTCGAGCTCGTCGAATCGCGCACGGTCGTGTCGCGTCGCGACGAGATGCCGAACCTCGGCAACGACACGCTCGCGTTTCATCTGGTCGGCGCGAGCGTGAAGGACCGCAACATGTGCATCCTGCGCGAGATCTACCAGCCGCACGCCGATACGGGGCCCGAGATGCTCGTGCACGCGGGGCATGAGGGCGGTGTCGTCGTATCGGGCCGGCTCGAGCTGACCGTCGACGGCGCGACGTGGCTGCTCGACCCCGGAGACGGCTACTACTTCGAAAGCCGTTTGCCGCACCGTTTTCGCAATCCCAGCGCGGAGCAGATCTGCGAGGTCGTCTCGGCCAATTCGCCGGCGACCTTCTGACCGCGCGTCACCGCATTCGCGGCCGGCCGCGCATGATGCGCGCGGCGCGTCGCACCGCGAATGCCACAACATAAGGCATCCTGATGAACAAGTTGACTTTGGCTGACTGGCAGGACAAGGCGGCGTCGCTCGAGATCGAAGGGCGCGCATTCATCGACGGCGCGTCGCGCGACGCGCACGGCGGCAAGACGTTCGACTGCGTGAGCCCGATCGACGGCCGCGTGCTGGCGAAGGTCGCCGAATGCGGCGAAGCCGACGTGAACGCGGCCGTTGCGGCCGCGCGCCGCGCGTTCGACGCGGGCGTGTGGGCCGGCCTGAACCCGCGTGCGCGCAAGGCCGTGCTGCTGCGCTGGGCCGCGCTGATGCACGAGCATCTCGACGAGCTGTCGCTGCTCGAGACGCTCGACGCGGGCAAGCCGATCGGCGACACGACGACGGTCGACGTGCCGGGCGCCGCGTATTGCGTCGAATGGTTTGCGGAAGCGATCGACAAGGTCGGCGGCGAAGTCGCGCCGGCCGATCATCATCTCGTCGGCCTCGTCACGCGCGAACCGGTCGGCGTGGTGGCGGCCGTCGTGCCGTGGAACTTCCCGATCCTGATGGCCGCGTGGAAGTTCGGCCCCGCGCTCGCGGCCGGCAACAGCGTCGTGCTGAAGCCGTCGGAGAAGTCGCCGCTGACCGCGATCCGCGTCGCGCAGCTCGCGTACGAAGCCGGCATCCCGGCCGGCGTGTTCAACGTCGTGCCGGGCGCGGGCGAACCCGGCAAGCTGCTCGCGCTGCATCGCGACGTCGACTGCATCGCGTTCACCGGCTCGACGGCGGTCGGCAAGCTGATCATGCAGTACGCCGCGCAGTCGAATTTGAAGCGCGCATGGCTCGAACTCGGCGGCAAGTCGCCGAACATCGTGCTACCCGATTGTCCCGATCTCGATCGCGCCGCGCAGGCCGCGGCCGGCGCGATCTTCTACAACATGGGCGAGATGTGCACGGCCGGCTCGCGGCTGCTCGTGCATCGCGACATCAAGGATGTGTTCATCGAGAAGCTCGTCGCGGCCGCGCGGGCTTACGTGCCCGGCAACCCGCTCGATCCGTCGGTGTCGATGGGCGCGATCGTCGACGGCATCCAGCTCGAGCGGGTGCTCGGCTACATCGAGGCGGGGCGCAATGAAGGCAGGCTCGTCACGGGCGGTGCACGCGTGAAGGAGGAGACGGGCGGCTTCTACGTCCAGCCGACGGTGTTCGAGGTGAAGCCCGATGCGAAGATTGCGCGCGAGGAGATCTTCGGGCCCGTGCTGTCGGTGATCGTGTTCGACGACGTCGACGAGGCCGTGCGGATTGCGAACGACACCGAATACGGGCTGGCCGCGGCCGTATGGACGTCGAACCTGACGACCGCGCACGACGTGTCGCGCCGGCTGCGCGCGGGCACGGTATGGGTGAACTGCTACGACGAGGGCGGCGACATGAACTTCCCGTTCGGCGGCTACAAGCAGTCGGGCAACGGCCGCGACAAGTCGCTGCACGCGCTCGAAAAGTACACCGAGCTGAAGTCGACGCTGATCCGGCTGCGCTGACGCGATGCCGCGGGCTCATCGCCACCCGGCGGTGCGCCCGCAGCCCGCAGCCCGCGTTATGCGGCGCGCAGCGCGGGGTGGAAGCCGGCGGCCTCGATGATCGACTGCACGCGCTCGGCGCCTTGCGCCGATTCGACCTTGACGATCTTTGCCGCGACGTCGATCTCGAGCTTCGCGGCGGGATCGGCGGCCGTCACCGCACGCGTGATTGCATTGGCGCAGCCGCCGCAGGTCATGTCCTGGACTTCGAATTCCATCGTGTTCTCCTGGTTGGACGATTGACGAACATGGTCAGCATGAAGCTTGCCATGGTGGGAAGGTCAAGCGCATTCATTCAGCCTGACGCATGCACGGCCACCCGGCGCGGCGAGATCGCTCGCCGGTGTGAGGTCAGACAAATCGGAAAGCAGTCGAATGCGTCAGTCGGAATCTTTCCCGATTGACACCGATGCGGCGCCGCCGCCATGTGATGAGCGCCTTGCCTGGCAAGGCGCGGCACGCACTTGTGAAACGCTATCTCCATTATGAAAGTAAGGGTACGCGATATCGAAATGCGAATCGATCTTAGTATCAATGTCCTTCGATATTTCATTTCGCTACGCACATGAACCGTTTCGCACTGGGTTTCGCCGCTGTCCTGCTGGGCGCGTCGGCCGCCACCGCATTCGCCGCTGCCGACGACGTCAACCTGACGCTGAAGGACCACAAGTTTTCGCCCGAAGGCGTGACGATTCCGGCCGGCAAGAAAGTGAAGTTCGTCGTGAAGAACCTCGATGCGACGCCCGCGGAATTCGAGAGCGACGACTTCAAGGCCGAGAAGGTCATTCCCGCCGGCAAGTCGGCCGAGATCCTGGTCGGGCCGCTGAAGGCCGGTACCTACGAGTTCCACGACGAGTATCACGAAGCGCAGTCGAAGACCCACCTGACCGTCAAGTAAGCGAATCCCGCCATGCTGTCTACCGCGCTGATTGTCTTTCGTGAAGTGCTCGAGGCCGCGCTGGTGGTCTCGATCGTGATGGCCGCCACGAAGGGCGTGCCGCGGCGCGGCTGGTGGGTCGGCGGCGGGCTCGTCGGTGGTGTGGTCGGCGCGGGCCTGATCGCGGCGTTCGCCGACGTGATCTCGCAGTGGGCGTCCGGCATGGGGCAGGAGGTATTCAATGCGGGCGTGATGTTCGTCGCGACGCTGATGCTGGCCTGGCACTGCATCTGGATGAGCCGGCACGGCCGCGAGATGGCGTTGCACATGGGCGAAGTCGGCCGGGCCGTCGCGGCCGGCAGCCGGCCGCTGACGGGGCTGGCGATCGTGGTCGGCGTCGCGGTGCTGCGCGAAGGCTCCGAGGCCGTGCTGTTCCTGTACGGTATCGCCGCGGGCGATCCGGGGCAGACGCCGCAGATGATCGCCGGCGGGCTGCTCGGCGTGCTCGGCGGCGCCGGGCTCGGTTATGCGATGTATGCGGGGCTGCTGCAGATTCCGCTGAAGCGCCTGTTCTCCGTGACCAACGGGCTGATCGTGCTGCTGGCGGCCGGGATGGCGAGCCAGTGCGTCGGTTTCCTGCTGGCGGCCGGCCTCGTGCCGTCGTGGGGCGACGCGATCTGGGACACGTCGTGGCTGCTGAAGGAGTCGAGCATCGTCGGCAAGGCGCTGCATACGCTGATCGGCTATACCGCGCGTCCGGCAGGCATCCAGATCGCCGCGTACGTCGCGACGCTGGCGGCGATCGTCGTGCTGATGCGGCTCGTCGGTCGTCCGCAGGTGACGGTGAGGCCGCCACGGCATGCCGCGTGAGTTTTCCCGGGTTTGAACGAAAGAAGGGGCGTCCATGACGCCCCTTCTTTCGTTTGCGGTTCGTGGTCGGCTACGCGCCGGCCAGGGTCGGTCAGCGGTGGCTGTCGATCCACGCGCGGGCCCATTCGAGCCCGGCCTCGCGCGCGTCGTCCTCGGTGTCGAATACGCCGAGTACGCCGGACGCTTCGACGAGCTTGTTGTTCTGCGTGATCGTGCCGCTCGCCGCGAAGCGTTCGGGCTGCAGGATCTCGTCCTGCTGCAGGATCGCGTGGCCCCAGATCTGGTAGCCGAGGTAGTTTTGCGCTTCCATTATCGAGTCACCTCCGCGGAGCGGTTGTGCGTGCCGACCCGCAGCACGTTGCCGTCCGGCGTGTATTGCCGCGGGATGTCGGAGAAGTTGAGCGCGTGCGTCTCGTCGGGGCCGGCAGGCTGCATCACCGTGAGACGGCCCGGCGCGGGCTGCGCGACGGGGCGCGGTGCGGCCGGCGCCTCGGCCGCGGCGGGGGGGCGAGGCGAGCCGGCTTTCACGGTTTGCGTGACTCGACGCTTGTGCGGCTTCACGGCGGTTTTCGGCGTTGCGCTCGCGTGCTTCTCGGCGCTCTTGCCGGCGCGCGCGTCGGCGCTCGCGTGCGCGGCTGGCGTACGGGCTTCCGGCGTCCGGGCTTCCGGCGTATGCGCCGCCGGCTTCCGCGCCTCGGGCGGGTTCCAGACCTCGACGTAGTGCTCGGCGGCCCAGCCCGTCGACGCGAACGTCAGCGCCAGCAATCCGCATCCAAACAGTCTTACCATTGTCTCTCCGTCTGTCTCGTTGGTGCGCCGTGCCGGCTGCGCCGATCGGTCTTTCGCCTTACTCCACCGTCACCGATTTCGCGAGGTTCCGCGGCTTGTCGACGTCGGTGCCGCGCGCGCACGCGGTGTGATACGCGAGCAGCTGCAGCGGCACGACGTGCAGGATCGGCGACAGCTGCCCGTAGTGTTCCGGCATCCGGATCACGTGCAGGCCGTCGTCGTTGACGATCTGCGTATCGGCATCGGCGAATACGTACAGCTCGCCGCCGCGCGCACGCACTTCCTGCATGTTCGACTTCAGTTTCTCGAGCAGCGTGTCGTTCGGCGCGACCGTGACGACCGGCATCGCTTCCGTGACGAGCGCGAGCGGCCCGTGCTTCAGTTCGCCGGCCGGATAGGCCTCGGCGTGGATGTACGAGATTTCCTTCAGCTTCAGCGCGCCTTCGAGCGCGATCGGGTAGTGCAGCCCGCGGCCGAGGAACAGCGCGTTTTCCTTGCGCGCGAATTCCTCCGACCACGCGATGATCTGCGGCTCGAGCGCGAGCACGCTGTTCAGCGCGGCCGGCAGGTGGCGCAGCTGCTTCAGGAATTGCGCTTCCTGCGCGGCGTCGACGTGCCCGCGCAGCTTGCCGAGCGTCGCGGCCAGCACGAACAGCGCGACGAGCTGCGTCGTGAACGCCTTCGTCGACGCGACGCCGATCTCGGTGCCCGCGTGCGTCAGGAACTGCATTTCGGTCAGGCGCACCATCGCGCTCGTCGCGACGTTGCAGACCGCGAGCGTATGCGTGTGGCCGAGCGACTGCGCATGCTTGAGCGCCGCGAGCGTGTCGGCCGTCTCGCCGGACTGCGAGATCACGAGCACGAGCTGGCGCGGGTTCGGCACCGATTCGCGGTACCGGTATTCGCTCGCGATCTCGACTTGCGTCGGGATCTTCGCGATCGATTCGAGCCAGTACTTCGCGGTGAGGCCCGAGTAGTAGCTCGTGCCGCACGCGAGGATCAGCAGGCTGTCGATGTCCGCGAACGCGGCGGGCGCGGCGTCGCCGAACAGCGTCGCGTCGAACGCGTCGGTTTGCGGCACGGTATCGCCGATCGCGCGCGGCTGCTCGAAGATTTCCTTCTGCATGAAGTGGCGATACGGGCCCAGCTCGACCGCGCCGCCGTATGCGCTGACGACGCGGATTTCGCGCTGCACGGTGGCGCCGTGGCGGTCGACGATCTTCACGCCGTCGAGCGACAGCTCGCACACGTCGCCTTCCTCGAGGAACGTGAAGCGGTCGGTGCTGCCGGCGAGCGCGAGCGCATCGGACGCGAGGAAGTTCTCGCCGTCGCCGTGGCCGACGACGAGCGGCGAACCCTGGCGCGCGCCGACGACGGTGTGCGGCTGGTCCTTGTGGATCACGGCGATCGCATACGCGCCGTGCAACTGCTGCACGGCTTCGCGCACCGCGTCGAACAGGTTGCCGCGATACAGGCTGTGCACGAGGTGCGCGATCACTTCGGTGTCGGTCTGCGACACGAATTCGTAGCCCTTCGCGCGCAGCGCTTCGCGCAGCGGCTCGAAGTTCTCGATGATGCCGTTGTGGACGAGCGCGAGCGCGTTCGACGAGAAGATCGGGTGCGCGTTGTGCGTGACGGGCGCGCCGTGCGTCGCCCAGCGCGTGTGCGCGACGCCGGTCGTGCCTTCGAGGTGCGATTCGCGCACCTGCGCGTCGAGATCGGCGACGCGCGCGACGCTGCGCGCGCGCTTCGGTGCGCCGGGCTCGAGCACGGCGACGCCGCACGAGTCGTAGCCACGGTATTCGAGGCGCCGCAATCCTTCGATCAGCACCGGAACGATATTACGCTGCGCAACTGCGCCGACAATGCCGCACATGAATGGTCAGTCCTGTAAGTCGACGCGGGCGCCGCCGGGGCGCCCGCAAAAGGTTCAGCTCTTCTTCTTGACCGGGCGGACGTAGCCGCTCTTCGTGGTCTGGGTCTTCTCGTTCAATGCGAGCAGGCCGTCGGCGACGTCCTTCCAGATCGTCGTGCCGGCCGCGATCGTCACGCCGCGGCCGACGCGCACGGGCGCGACGAGCTGCGTGTCGGAGCCGACGAACACGTCGTCCTCGATCACGGTGCGGAACTTGTTCGCGCCGTCGTAGTTGCAGGTGATCGTGCCCGCGCCGATGTTCACGCGCGCGCCGATGTCGGCGTCGCCGATGTACGTGAGGTGGTTCGCCTTCGAGCCGTGGCCGATCACCGCGTTCTTCACCTCGACGAAGTTGCCGACGTGCGCTTCGTCCGCGAGCTGCGCGCCGGGGCGCAGCCGCGCGTACGGGCCGATCACGGTGTTCGCGCCGAGCTCGGCGCCGTCGATGTGCGAGAACGCGTCGATGCGCGTGCCGGCGCCGACCGACGCGTTGCGGATCACGCAGTTCGCGCCGATCGTCACGTTGTCGGCGAGCGTCACGTTGCCTTCGAACACGCAGTTCACGTCGATCGACACGTCGCGGCCGCAGCGCAGCGTGCCGCGCACGTCGATGCGCGCCGGATCGGCGAGCGTGACGCCGTCGACGAGCAGCGCGTCCGCGACATTGCGCTGGTGGATGCGCTCGAGTTCGGCGAGCTGCGCCTTGCTGTTCACGCCGAGCGTTTCCCATTCGTCGTCGGGCTGCGCCGTGACGACCTCGAAGCCGGCCTCGATCGCAAGCTCGACGACGTCGGTCAGGTAGTACTCGCCCTGCGCGTTTTCGTTCTTCAACGCGCCGAGCCACATCGACAGCTGGGCGGTGGGCGTGACGATGATGCCGGTGTTGATCTCGGCGATCTTCAACTCGTCCGGCGACGCGTCCTTCTGCTCGACGATGCGCGTGACGAAGCCGGCCGCGTCGCGCACGATGCGGCCATAGCCGGTCGGATCGTCGAGCGTGACCGTCAGAATCCCGTAGCGGCCGTCGCGCGCGGCGTCGACGAGATGTCGCAGCGTCGACGCGCGGGTGAGCGGCACGTCGCCGTACAGCACGAGCGTCGGCTGCGCGGGATCGAGGAGCGGCAGCGCCTGGCGCACCGCGTGCCCGGTGCCGAGTTGCTCGGCCTGCACCGCGAACTGGACGTCGGGCGCGGCGACGGCAGCCTGGACCCGCTCGGCGCCGTGACCGACGACGACGACGAGCCGGGACGGCTGCAGCGTGCGCGCGGTGTCGATGACGTGGGAGAGGAGCGGCCTGCCGGCCAGGGGGTGAAGCACTTTCGGCAGCGCGGAACGCATGCGCTTGCCGGTGCCTGCCGCCAAAATCACGATATTCATGGCGCCAGCTTGTCAGAGGAGTTCGAAGCCGTCCATTTTAGCATGCGGCCCCCGCCGTTCCGGGCCCGCCGCGCGGCTCCGGCGGCGCCGGAAAGGGCGGCCGGCGCCCCGTTCCGGCGGGAATTCCGACCCCGATTACAGATCGTCGAACTGGACGATCGAGATCGGTCGGGCGGCGCCCGGCGCCGTTGCGTCGTCGCCCGACGCGCACGGCTCCTCGTCGAACGCGATGTCGCCCTGCGGATCGGCTTCGCCTGTCGCGCGCAGCGACGTGAACGGGAACAGCGTCGTATCCATCAGGTGCGACGGCACGACCTTCGCGAGCGCGTTGAACATGTTCTCGACGCGGCCCGGGAAGCGCTTGTCCCATTCGCGGATCAGCGCCTTCATTTCCGCGCGCTTCAGGTTCGGCTGGCTGCCGCACAGGTTGCACGGGATGATCGGGAATTCGCGCAGCTCCGCGTATTTCTCGAGATCCGTTTCCTTCACGTACGCGAGCGGGCGGATCACGATGTTCTTGCCGTCGTCCGACTGCAGCTTCGGCGGCATCCCCTTCAGCTTGCCGCCGTAGAACATGTTCAGCAGCAGCGTCTGCACGATGTCGTCGCGGTGATGGCCGAGCGCGATCTTGGTCGCGCCGAGCTCGCCGGCCACGCGGTACAGGATCCCGCGGCGCAGCCGCGAGCACAGCGAGCAGGTCGTCTTGCCCTCGGGCACGAGTCGCTTGACGATGCTGTAGGTGTCCTGGTTCTCGATGTGGAACGGCACGCCGACCTGCTTCAGGTACTCGGGCAGCACGTGCTCGGGGAAGCCCGGCTGCTTCTGGTCGAGGTTCACCGCGACGATGTCGAAGTCGATCGGCGCGCGCTCGCGCAGGCGCAGCAGCACGTCGAGCATCGCGTAGCTGTCCTTGCCGCCCGACAGGCAGACCATCACCTTGTCGCCGTGCTCGATCATGTTGTAGTCGCCGATCGCCTGGCCGACCTGGCGCACGATCCGCTTGAACAGCTTGTTGTTCTCGTACGCTTCCTTCTGCTCGCGGCGCGTCAGCGCCTGGCGGCCGGCCGGGGCGGCGGTCGCGTCGAGGGTGGCGGCGTCGGCCGCCGTGTCATTCATGTGGGGGGCGTTCATGCGCGCTCCTCGTCCTTGATGCGAAAGACTTCGACGCCGACGGCGTCGCAGTCCGGATAGGCGTCCGGTTTCTCGGTACAGACGCGTACCGCGCGCACGGCGTCGTGCGCCAGCAGGTGCGCGGCGATCGCGTCGCACAGCGTTTCCTGCAGGTGGATGTGGCCGCGCGCCACGCATTGCGCGACGCTCTGCTTCATCAGGTCGTAGTCGACGACTTCATGGAGACGATCGTCGACGGGGGTGGACAGCGCGAGCGGCACGAACAGGTCGACGTTGATGACGACGCGCTGCTCGCCGCGCTTCTCGTGTTCGAAGGCACCGATGTTGATGTGCACCTCGTAATCGCGCAGGTAGAGCCTGCGGCAATCCGCGAGGCGGGGGTGCAGGAGAGCGGAAAACATGGTCGTCCCAGTCAAATTGGCGTGCGCGCACGCAAAGCGGCGCGGGCGGCGGCAGTCAGGCCGCGCGCCCGCGCGGTTCATTCATTCGGGCCGGCGGCGGGCGGCACGAGGTGCTCGCCGCCGTCGACGGTCAGCGTCGCGCCCGTGACGCCGGGCGCGCTCGCGAGATAGCAGGCGGCGGCCGCGATGTCGTCCGCGTGCGCCGCGTGGCCGCGCACGAGCGCCGCGACCCGCACCTTCGGCGCGAGCGCGAGCGCCAGCGCCGACGTCGCGCGGTTCAGCGCGGCCTGCATCAGCGCGTGCGACAACTGCGCCGGCGCCGGGTGAAACAGCGCCTGGTCCAGCACGTGGATCGCGCACGCGCGCAGCGCTTCGTGCTCGCGCGCGGCGTCGGGCGTCGCATCGGCGAGCGCGCGGGCCAGCGCGAGCGGCGCCGTCACGTTGCGCGCGAGTGCGGCGGCGAGCGACGCGCCGTCCACCGTGTGCGCGTCGTCGGTGCCCGCGCTGGCGCTCACGAATACCGCGCACGCGGGCCGGCCGAGCGCCGCGCCGCATGCGGCGACCAATGCGGCCGCGTCGGTTTCCAGGGCCAGATCGGTGTCGAGCACGGCCGCGCGGCGGCCGAGCGCCGCGACCTCGGCGACGATCGCATCGGCGGCCGCGCGCGGCGCGCCGTGGCTGCGCTGCAGCGCGACGTCCCAGCCGCGGCGCGCAAATCCCGTCGCGAGCGCACGACCGATCGACGCGGCGTCGGCCGCGCTGCCCAGGGCGCCCGCGACGAGCACCACGCGCAGGGTCGACGTATCGGCTGAAACGGTCATTTACAATGCCGGGATGAACCCGAAAGCTCACGAACCCGCTAGTTTACCTGCTCCCGGCCCTGACGCGCTCGCGCAGTCCGAAACCCTTGCCGCGCAACTGCGCGACGAGATCGCGGCGGCCGGCGGCTGGCTGCCGTTCGACCGCTTCATGGAGCGCGCGCTGTACGCGCCGGGCCTCGGCTATTACAGCGGCGGCGCGCGCAAGTTCGGGCGCCGCGCCGACGACGGCAGCGACTTCGTCACCGCGCCCGAGCTGTCGCCGCTGTTCGCGCAAACTCTCGCGCAACCGGTCGCGGAAGCGCTCGCGGCGAGCGGCACGCGCCGCGTGATGGAATTCGGCGCCGGCACGGGCAAGCTCGCGGCCGGGCTGCTCGAGGCGCTCGACGCGCTCGGCGCCACACTCGACGAATACCTGATCGTCGACCTGTCAGGCGAACTGCGCGAACGGCAGCGCGACACGATCGCGGCCGCCGCGCCGGCGCTCGCCGCGAAGGTGCGCTGGCTCGACGCGCTGCCCGAGCGGTTCGAGGGCGTCGTGGTCGGCAACGAGGTGCTCGATGCGATGCCGGTGCGGTTGTTCGCGAAGGCGGACGGCGCGTGGCACGAGCGCGGCGTCGCACTCGACGCGCGGCACGCGTTCGTGTTCGAGGACCGGCCGGCCGCGCCGGCCAGCCGGCCGCCGGTGCTCGCGGCGCTCGACGCCGAGGTCGCCGACGGCTACGTGACCGAGACGCACGAGGCCGCGCTGGCGTTCACGCGCACCGTCTGCACGATGCTCGCGCGCGGCGCGGTGCTGCTGGTCGACTACGGCTTTCCCGCGCACGAGTACTACCATCCGCAGCGCGACCGCGGCACGCTGATGTGCCACTACCGCCATCACGCGCACGACGACCCGTTCCTGTACCCGGGCCTGCAGGACATCACCGCGCACGTCGAATTCACCGGCATCTACGACGCGGCCATCGCCGCCGGCGCCGACCTGCTCGGCTACACGTCGCAGGCGCGCTTCCTGCTGAACGCGGGCATCACCGATGCGCTGGCCGCGATCGACCCGTCCGACATCCGGCAGTTCCTGCCGGCCGCGAACGCGGTGCAGAAGCTGATCTCCGAAGCCGAGATGGGCGAGCTGTTCAAGGTGATCGCTTTTTCGCGCGGCATCGACGGCACGCTCGACGCGTTCGCGCGCGGCGACCGCTCGCACGCGCTCTGAGGCCGGCATGCTGCGCTGGCTGATGACGTCGTTCGTCGCGGTGATGATCCTGACGCGCTGCTGGCCGTGGCTCGGCAAGCTCGGCATCGGGCGGATGCCGGGCGACGTCACGCTGACGCTCGGCGGGCGGCGCTACCCGTTCCCGTTCATGTCGACGCTGGTGCTGACGATGCTGGTATCGATGGTGGCGCGGCTGCTCTGAGCCGCGCCGGAAAGGGCGGTGCGCGTTACATCTCGATCTCGCCGAGGATCCGGTGCGCGAGCGCCTTCGCCTCGTCGAACGCTTCTTCCTCGCTGGGGCTCGTCGAGTGGACGTCGTAGCGCGTGTTCTCGGTGTCGTCCCCGTTGTCCCGCGCGAGGATCACGTAACCCTGGAACTGCCCGTTGGCCGAATGCTGGGTATGCGCCTTGGCCGTGTAGATACCCTTCGTGAACGTGTTCGTGTCCATCGTGCCTCTCCCGCAAAAGGACACTTCATCGTAGCACTGCGGCGCAGCATGTACAGCGCGGCTTATCGGTGACCGAACGGCGGCCGGTCAGCGCCCGGTCACCGTTCGATCAGCCCTCGATCAGCGCGACGACCTCGTCGAGCGTCGGCGCGTGCGCGCCCGTGTGCCGGCATGCGGCGGCGCCCGCCGCCAGCGCGAACGCGAGATGCTCGCGCCACGATCGCTGCGGCGCGGCCATCAGGCTGAACAGCATGCCGCCGATCGACGCGTCGCCCGCGCCGACGGTGTCGGCCACCTCGACGCGCGGCGGGCTGGCCACGTGCGCGTCGCCGTCCGCGTAGAGCGTCGCCGCCTGCGCGCCGCGCGTGACGAGCACGGCCGCGCGCGGGTTCAGCGCGCGCACCGCCGCGACCGCATCGGGGCCGTCGCCGCCGAACAGGTGCCGCAGGTCCTCGTCGGACACCTTGATCAGGTCGGCGAGCGCAGCCATCTTCGCGAGCGTCGGCCGGTACGCGGCCGTCATCAGGTTGCGGACGTTCGGGTCGAAGCTGATCTTCACGCCGCGCGCGTGCAGGTCGGCCGCGAGCGCGGCCAGCGTGCCCGCGAGCGGTTCGCGCACGAGGCTGATACAGCCGAAATGCGCCCATTTCACGTGGTCGGTCCAGCCGGCAGGCAGCCGCGCGGGATCGAACGCGAGATCGGCGCTCGCTTCGCCGATGAAGAAGTACGCGGGCGGGCGCGTCTCGTGGACGATCGCGAGCAGCGGCGGCCGTGCGACGCGCTGCAGGAAGCGCAGGTCGAGCCCGGCCGCTTCGCTCGTGCGCCACAGCACGTCGGAGAAGCAGTCCTCGCCGATCGAGCCCGCGAGCGCGCTCGGCACACCGAGCCGCGCGACCGCGCGCGCGACGTTCCAGCCGGCGCCGCCCGGCACCGACGTCCACTGCGCATCGCCCGCGCGCACCATGTCGGTCAGGATGTCGCCCGCCGATACGAAAGCCGGAAACGTGCCGCCGCTCATTGCGTCGGCTCGCTGCGCACCGTGCGCGCAAGGGTCGCGAGCACGTCATAGCACGCGCCCATCGTGTGATAGTCGGTCTTGCCGGCCGGGCTCTTCTCGTCGCTGTACTTGCGGTTGTCGCAGGTGAGGATCCGGTACCACGCGCCGTAGCGGTGATCGACGAAATGCGCCCAGCTATAGCGCCAGATCTCGTCGTACCAGTCCCAGAAGCGCTCGCTGCCGGTGCGCGCGCCGAGCATCGCGGCCGCCGCGAAGGTTTCCGCCTGCACCCAGAAGTACTTGTTGTGGTCGCAGATCGTGAAGTCGGGGCCGAAGCCGTAGTACAGGCCGCCGTGATCGGCGTCCCATGCGTGCGTGAGCGCCGCGTCGAACAGTTCGGCCGCGCGCGGCACGAGCCAGTCGAGCGGGCGGTGCCGCTCTAGGATCAGCAGCAGCTTTGCCCATTCGGTCTGGTGCCCGGGCTGGAAGCCCCACGGACGGAAGATGTTCGAGCTGTCTTCCTTGTTGTAGTCCCAGTCGACCGACCAGTCCGCGTGGTAGTGCTCCCATACGAGCCCGCCCGACAGCGCGGCCTGGCGCTGCGTGACGTGGGTCGCGAGCTTTTCCGCGCGATCGAGGTACGTGAGGTGGCCGGTCGCCTCGTAGGCCGCGAGCAGCGCTTCCGTCATGTGCATGTTCGCGTTCTGGCCGCGGTACGACGACACGATCCAGTTCGGCGTCGCGTCGTCCGCATACAGGCCCGCGGCCGCATCCCAGAAGCGGTGCTCGGCCAGCTCGTAGGTCGCCGCGATCAGCGGGCGTGCCTCGTCGATGCCGGCCATCGTCGCGTGCGCGGCCGCGAGCAGCACGAACGCGAGCCCGTAGCAGTGGCGCGTGCCGTCGAGCGTCGCGCGCTTCGCGCCGTCGCGCCAGTCGAGTTCCCAGTCGTAGCCCTGCAGTTCGTCGTCCCAGTGCACGTCGCGCAGGAAGCGCAGCCCGTGGCGCGCGTATTCGAGGTGACGCGGATCGCCGAAATGCCGGTACGCCATCGCGTAGTTGAAGACGAATCGGCAACTGCTGACGAGGTGGCGCGACGTGCGGTTGTAGATGCTGCCGTCGTCGCGGAAGTAGTGATAGAAGCCGCCTGTCGGGTCGAACGCGTTCGTCGCGTAGAAGCGCAGCGTGTCCTCGACGTGCGACAGCAGGAACGACGGATCGCGGAAGCTCGCGACGAGCGGCGCGGCTTGCGTGTGGGCGGCCGGCGCGGCCGTGCAGGGTTGGACCGGGGGCATGTTCATGTTTCGGTGACCGTTGCGATATCGAGTGCCGGGGAGCCGGCGGGCTGGCTGCTGGCCCGCACGATCAGCTCGACGGGCAGGGAAATCTCGGTGTGCTCGGGCGCTTCGGCGAGCAGCAGCTCGACGCCGCGGCGGCCGAGCGCTTCCTTGTCGACCGACAGCGTCGTGAGCGGCGGG
Source organism: Burkholderia sp. BKH01 (assembly GCF_025685725.1). Taxonomy (NCBI): domain Bacteria; kingdom Pseudomonadati; phylum Pseudomonadota; class Betaproteobacteria; order Burkholderiales; family Burkholderiaceae; genus Burkholderia; species Burkholderia sp. BKH01. The sequence continues at coordinate 140,840 of NZ_JAOTQT010000002.1, forward strand.
CTCGCGTGCGCGGCGGCCGGGATGTTGTCGAAGCCGACGATCGCGATGTCGTCCGGAATCCGCAGGCCGCGCGCGGTGCACACGCGCTGCGCGGCCAGCGCGGCCGCGTCGTTGTACGCGAAGACGGCGTCGGGGCGCGGGCCCGGCGCGTCGAGCAGTTGCGCCATCGCGCGCGCGGCGCCGGTGTCGGGGTCGAGCCCCGCGTCGATCGTCACTTCGTATGCGGGATCGAACAGCCGCCCGGCCTCGAAGAATGCGCGCCGGTAGCCGATCGCGCGCTGCGCGATGCTGTAGTGCGCGGGCGAACCGCCGATGAACGCGATCCGCGAACGGCCGGTGGCGAGCAGGTGGCGCATCGCGAGCGCGGCGCCCGTCGCGTTGTCGATGTTGACCGAGCGCAGCCCGGGCGCCCACAGGTCGATCAGCACCAGCGGCCGGCCGGTTGCGGCGAGCGCCTCGATCGTCTCGGGCTCGATGAAGCCGGCGACCGCGATCGCGTCGGGCGCGTGCGGGCGCATCTGGCGCAGCACGTCGTCGTTCGGGCCGACCGTGAGCAGCGTCGGCACGATGCCGCGCTCGCGGCATGCGTCCTCGACGCCGTGCAGCACGTGCGAGAAGAACGGGCTCGCGGGAAAGCGGTTGTGCTGGCGGTGCAGCAGGAAGGTGAGCCGGCGGATACGCGGCCGCAACTGCGCGGAATCGTAGCCGAGCTGCTGCGCGATCTCGACGATGCGCGCACGCGTTGCTTCCGACAGGCCCGGCTGGTTTTTCAGCGCGCGGGAGACGGTGCCGATCGAGACCTCTGCCGCCCGCGCGACATCGCGAATGGTGGTGCCCATCGTTCGGGGTTCGGTTTGTTTAGGTTGAAAGCGATTGTATAGTAAAACACTTCGCGGAATTCGGGCCGGATGACCGGGGAATACCCGCGAATAGTGCCTTTTTAGGCGCTAATCTGCGAAAACGCCGTTACTAAAAATACTAAACAAAACGCGAAAAAGGCAAGGTGGTCGTGCGGGTGCCCGATGGCGCGGGCGGCCGGCGGGAAATGGACGGGAAAGAGGCCGGAAAGCGGGCGGTTTCGAGCGGCCGGGCAGGGTGCGCGACGGCCTGCGCGGGTGGCCGGAAGCCGATGCACAACGATTCGGCCGGTTGACGGGCGGTCGCCCGTCCCCGTCGCACCGAGCGCAGCCGTATCCCGCGCTCGACGATTGCCCGCCGTTCAGTCCGCCGTCACCGCCCCGCGACCGGCGGTTCGCCGCGATTGCGCAGCGCGGCGAGGCCCGCGTCGAGATCGACGACCGCGAGCCCGTTCGGCTGCTGTTTCGCGCGCCGCTTCGCGAGCGCCGCGACCGACGCGATCTCGTCGCTGCCGTAGCGCTTCGCGCCGTGCGCGCCGGCCGGCACGCCGACCGCGCCGATCGCCATCGTCACGAAGCCGAAGAACGCCGGGTTGCCGTGGCGGTCCTCGCCGCGCAGCCCGCCCGCCTGCCGGTCGGCCTGTGTGTAGAAGCGCTGCGCGCCGTCGTTGAAGCGCGCGATCGCGTCGGTCGCGCGCACGTGCCAGTCGTCGTGCTGGAACAGCACGAGGAAATCGTCGCCGCCGACGTGCCCGAGAAAGTCGCGCTGCGGGTCGCACACGCCGGCCAGCACCGTCGCGGCGAACTTCAGCACCTCGTCGCCCTGCCAGTAGCCGTACTGGTCGTTGAACGGCTTGAACTGGTTCAGGTCGACATAGCACGCATGAAAGCCGGCGTCCCGCTGGAGCAGGCGGTCGATATGCGCGCTGATCGGGATGTTGCCGGGCAGGAACGTCAGCGGGTTCGCGTAGCGCGCGGCTTCGATGCGCATCTCGGTCACCGCGCGCACGAGGCTCTCGCCGGTGCCGAGCCCGACGTAGCGGCCGTGCTCGGTGATCACGAAGCCGTCCGCGAGATAACGCTGGTCGTGGCTCGCGAGCAGCATCGCGAGCTGCTCGAACGTCGTCGCGTTGTCGATCATCAGCGGCGCATCGTTCGCGAACTGCAGGCACGGCTTCTTCCCGAACACCTCGCGGTGATACGGCAGCGCGAAGCGGTCGATGAAGCCGCGGCGATTCACGAGCGCGACGGGCCGCCCGCGTTCGACCAGCGCGACCGCGTGCAGGTCGGGCATCCGGTTGAACAGGTCGAGCACGTCGTTGCTGGTCGCGTCGCACGACAGTGCCGGCGCGGGGACGAGCATCTTCGCGGCGATCGTGCCGGCCGGCCGCATGGAGCGCGTCGCGCCGGGAAACACCGCGATGTGCGGCGCGCGGATCGCATCGCGCGCGGCCGGCGCGACGACCCGCGACGGCTGCGCGTCCGGGCGGCCGAGCAGGAAGCCCTGCACGCAGCAGATCCCCATGTCGCGCACGACGATCAGGTCGCATTCGTTCTCGATGCCTTCCGCGATCAGTTGCGCGCCGCTCGCCTGCGCGAAGTGCTGCATCGCCTTCACGGCCTCGAACTTGAGCGGGTCGCGCGCGATGTCGTGGATGAAGAAGCGGTCGATCTTCACGACGTCCGGATGCAGGCGCAGCCACAGGTTCATGCTCGCGTTCGCGGTGCCGTAGTCGTCGAGCGCGAACTGGATGCCCGCATCGCGCAGCGACGCGACCGCCGGCCCGATATGCGCGACATCCGGTATCGCGTTCTGCTCGGTCAGCTCGATCACGATGCGCTCGGCGCGGACCCGCGCGCGGCCGAGGAACTGGCACGCGCGCTCGCGTTCGCTGGCGAGTTGCAGGATCGTCCCCGCGCTGAAATTGAGGAACAGCTTGCCGTCGCAGCCGAGCGCCGCGAACGCGTCGAGGCAGGTGAGCGCGGCAGCCTGTTCGAGCGCGATGGTCGCGCCCTCGCGCGCGGCCTGCGCGAACAGCGCGGTGGGCGGCTCGAGGTCGGTGCCGCGCGGGCCGCGTATCAGGCCTTCGTAGCCGACGACCGTCCCCGACCCGAGATCGACGATCGGCTGGAAAACGGCCGCGAGCGCGCGATCCGCGATCAGGCGCGTGGTGCTGGCGGCAGCGGAGTCGGAGTGGAGCGCGGGCATGGGTGAGGGCAGCCGAATCGACGGGACGCCCGGCTTAACGGCACCGCTCGCGGGGAATTGAATGAAGATTTCGTGATGCGATGGGCGCTGATGGTGCATCGCGTTGGACGCGCACCGGCGCGCGTTTGGAAAGCGGGAAGGCGGGAAGGCGGAGAGCGGCGCCAGCGCGCCCCCATCCGGTGACCGTCCCGCTCCCCCTTCCCGTCAGCGCTTGCCCGCGTTCAGCGCGCCGGGCGCTGATGCCTTGCCGTCCTGCCCGTCGCGCTCGCCGCTCATGTCGCGTGCACCCCAGCGCTGCGCGAGCGCCGCGCACGCCATCAACTGGATCTGATGGAACAGCATCAGCGGCAGCACGATCGCGCCGACCGCGTTCGCCGAGAAGATCACCTTCGCCATCGGCACGCCGGCCGCGAGGCTCTTCTTCGATCCGCAGAAGATGATCGTGATCCGGTCGGCCCGATTGAAGCCGAGCCGCTTGCCGACGAACGCGGTCAGCAGCAGCGCGATCGTGAGCAGCACGAGGTTGACGACCAGCAGGCCGCCGAGCGCGCGTGCCGGAATCTGGTGCCACAGGCCCTCGTTGACGGCCTCGCTGAACGCGACGTACACCACGAGCAGGATCGAGCCCTGGTCGACGAAGCGCAGCACGCCGCGGTTCCGTTCGATCCAGCCGCCGATCACGGGCCGCAGCAACTGGCCGGCGATGAACGGCACGAGCAGCTGCATCACGATGCTGCCGACGGTGCTCCACGGAGATGCGGCGGCGGCCGACTGCGACGTGATGATCAGCCCGACGAGCGCCGGCGTGACGAAGATCCCGAGCAGGCTCGATGCCGATGCCGCGCACACGGCGGCCGGCACGTTGCCCTTCGCGATCGACGTGAACGCAATTGACGACTGGACCGTCGACGGCAGCGTGCACAGAAACAGCACGCCGGCATAAAGCGCCGGCGTGACGAGCGGCTGCAGCACGGGTTTCAGCGCGAGGCCGAGCAGCGGGAACAGCGCGAACGTGCTGAGCAGCACGACCGCGTGCAGCCGCCAGTGGGTCGCACCCGCAACGACGGCTTCGCGCGACAGCTTCGCGCCGTGCAGGAAGAACAGCAGGCCGACGGCGATGTTGGTCGCCCAGTTGAACGCATGGGCGGCCGGGCCGCGGCACGGCAGGAGGCTCGCGAGCACGACGGTGCCGACCAGTGCGAGCGTGAAGTTGTCGGGAAGAAAACGGGGGCGGGCCATCGGGAACTCGACTCGGAAACGACGAAGGCGCGCGTCGCGCGCGCGAATGCCGCTATTGTCCCGGTTGGCCATTCACTACACAAATTCATTGTGAGAATCGATTGATGATTCGATTGCATGCGACAACGGCCGTCGCGCCTGCCCGGCCATGCGCAAAACGGCAGAAGAATGTTCTGTCGCGTTCGCCCCCTGAAGTGAAAAAACCTAGCAGTAACATGGTGTTACACCGATGCCGGCGACCTAACACTTTTTGGCTCGACACCGTTTCGGGCCGCTCATAAATTACTGCTGAAAGCCTTGCGTCGGCCGAAAGGAGCCGGCGACAGGCGTGGACAGGCACTGAACGATGACGGAACGTGTGAAACGGAAGATCGGACGATGGGTGGCAGGCGTGCTCGGCGCGCTGCTGATGCCGCTTGCGCTCGCACAGCCGCCACACGGCGGTCATGGGTTCGGCGGCCACGGTTTCGGTGGCGGCGACATGCGCGCGTTCGGTCAGCAGGCTGGCGGCGGGTTCGGTGGCGGGCCCGTCTGGCGCCGCGTTCCGCCCCCCGTCGGGGCACGCGCCGGCGGCGTGAGCGGCTACGGCTCCCGCTGGGGGCTGCGGCCGACGCCGTCGTACGGCCATTACGCGGCGCAAAGCCCGTATCGCCCGATCAGCGCCGATGCGCGCCAGATGCCGCGCCCGCCTGGCGGCGGCAACGTGCCGCTGCGCGCCGGTTCGATCCGCGCCGACGTCGCGCGCTACAACGAGGAGCGCGGCGGCCGTCCGATGCCGCCGCCCCGCTCGCAGGAAGAGCCTGCGCACTCGCCGTATTTCTCCCCGTTCTACCGAAACTGAGCGCCCGCGCGCCAGCGCAAGCCCGCTATTAGCGGGAACAGGCTCAGGCCCCCCCGCCGGCTGATGCGAATTCGCCACAGTCGCGCGCAGATTTCCGCTGATTTTCCCGTCGCATTGCGCTATCTTTCGCGCCCGGCTCGCGTGCGCCACGCCGCCGTCCCGTCGAGCAACCGCTTTCGCGCGGGGCCGCCGCGGGGCATCCGGCCACGTATCGATTCCGTGAAGTTAATGCTGGCGCTATACCAGCAATAAGTGTGCGCAATTTTGACCGGACAAATGATCCGTAAAGATGGCTGCGCCCCATACGACGCAAGCACTCGGCTCCCAAAAACAACGCTCGCGCCACTTATCGACCATTCGACAAAACCTGGAGATCCCATGAAAGCATTTGCTCGCCGTGCGTCGCGCACGTCCGTCAAGCTGATCGCCGCGGCTGCCTGCGTGGCAGCGACCGCACCCGTTTATGCGCAATCGAGCGTGTCGCTCTACGGTCAGGTCGACGAATGGGTCGGCGCGACCAAGTTCCCGGGCGGCGATCGCGCATGGAACGTGTCGGGCGGCGGGATGTCGACGTCGTACTGGGGCCTGCACGGCGCAGAGGATCTGGGCAACGGCTACAAGGCGATCTTCACGCTGGAAAGCTTCTTCCGCGCGCAGAACGGCCAGTTCGGCCGCTTCCAGGGCGACACGTTCTTCGCCCGCAACGCGTACGTCGGCATCAGCTCGCCGTACGGCACGGTGACGGCAGGCCGCCTGACGACGCACCTGTTCCTGTCGACGATCCTGTTCAACCCGTTCTACGACTCGTACACCTTCTCGCCGATGGTGTACCACGTGTTCCTCGGCCTCGGCACGTTCCCGACCTATCCGAGCGACCAGGGCGCGGTCGGCGATTCGGGCTGGAACAACGCGGTGTCGTATACGTCGCCGTCGTTCGGTGGCCTGAATTTCGGCGCGATGTACGCGCTCGGCAACCAGGCCGGCGACAACCGCTCGAAGAAGTGGAGCGCGCAGTTCAACTATGCGAACGGCCCGTTCGCGGCAACCGCCATGTATCAGTACGTGAACTTCAACAACGGCCCGCAGGACCTGAGCGCGCTCGTCACCGGCATGAAGAGCCAGGGCATCGCGCTGGTCGGCGCGACCTACGACCTGAAGCTCGTGAAGCTGTTCGGCCAGTATATGTATACGAAGAATGACCAGGTCGCGGGCAGCTGGCACGTGAACACCGCGCAAGGCGGCGTGTCGGTGCCGCTCGGCGTGGGCAACGCGATGGCGTCGTACGCGTATTCGCGCGATGCAGGCGGCCTCGACCAGACGCGCCAGACCTGGGCCGTCGGCTACGACTATCCGCTGTCCAAGCGTACGGACGTCTACGCTGCGTACATGAACGACCACATCAGCGGCCTGTCGACCGGCAACACGTTCGGCGCCGGTATCCGCGCGAAGTTCTGACGCGCACGCGCGATCGGCGCGCCGGACCCTCGCGAAAATCGCGCATTCTGGCTGCATGTTTTCCCGCCCGAAACGGCGCCGCCTCCCCGCGGCGCCGTTTTGCCTTTGTTGACCTTTCTATTTCCCTGCCTTTGTTACCCTATCTCGTAATTGGAACATTCCCCCGTCATTACGAGCTAGTTCGATGGATACCCTCGTCAGCATGAATGTGTTTCGCTACGTCGTCGAAGTGGGCAGCTTCGTCGGCGCGGCCGAGCGCATGCAGATGTCGGCTGCGATGGCGAGCAAGCACGTGATGCATCTCGAGCAGCAGCTCGGTGCGCGGCTGCTGCATCGCACGACACGACGTGTCGCGCCTACCGAGGCGGGACGCGAATATTACGAGCGCCTCGTGCAGGCGCTGTCGGAACTCGACGAAGCCGGGCAGGCCGTCGGCGCCGCAAGCGTGGTGCCGCAGGGCCGCCTGCGCGTGACGTCGCTGTCCGCGTTCGGGCTGCGGCACGTGATGCAGGCCGTTACCGATTACGCGGGCCGGTTCCCGGACGTAACCGTCGACATGACGCTGTCCGATCGCGTGGTCGACCTGATCGAGGAAGGCTACGACGTCGCGGTGCGCGCGGCGCCGAACGGATTGAAATCGTCGTCGCTGGTCGCACGGCAGATCGCGACCGCGCACATCCTGCTCGTCGCGTCGCCCGAGTATCTCGACAAGCACGGCACGCCCGAAACGATCGCCGATCTCGCGCATCACAACTACCTGCGGCGCGACTCGAATTCGACGATGCTCGACTCGCTCGTGATCGACGCGGCGGCGGCGTCGCGCGTGACCCTCAACGGCAACCTGATCGTGAACCATCTCGAGGGGCTGCGTGCGGCCGTGCTCGCGGGCGCGGGCATCGCGCTGCTCGGCACCGAGGTGGTCGGCGACGACATCGAATCCGGCCGGCTCGTGCCGGTGCTGCTCGATTCGGTGCCGCCGCACGAGGCGCCGATCTACGCGGTGTACGCGAGCCGCCGTCACGTGTCGGCTAAGGTACGTTCGTTCGTCGATTTCCTCGCGGCGCGTTTCGAAGGCCAGTCGCTGTGCCCATCGATCGAGTCGCGCCTGCGCGTGCTGCCGATCACGCGGATCAAGCGCGCGGGCTGAGCCGCGTGTCCCGCGGCGGCGGGGCGATGAAAAAAAAGCGCGAACCGCAGCGGTTCGCGCTTTTTGTTTTGTCCGACGGGATTGGCGGCCGCAGTGGCCGCCGCATCCGTCAGCGTGCGATGCCGAGCCGCGCCTTTGCTTCGTCGTACTCACGCTTCAGGCGCTCGACGAGCTCGCCCACGCTCGGCAGGTCGTCCATCAGGCCGACGCCCTGGCCGGCGCCCCAGATGTCCTTCCACGCCTTCGTCTTGTCGCCGCCGAAATTCATCTTCGTCTTGTCGGATTCCGGCAGCGCTTCCGGATCGAGGCCGGCTTTCTCGATGCTCTCGCGAATGTAGTTGCCGTGCACGCCGGTGAAGAGGTTCGTGTAGATGATGTCGGACGATTTCGCGTTCAGGATCGCGTGCTTATAGTCGTCGATCGCGTGCGCTTCCTGCGTCGCGATGAAGCGCGTGCCCATGTACGCGAAATCGGCGCCCATCGCCTGCGCGGCGAGGATCGAGCCGCCGTTCGCGATCGAGCCGGACAGCACGATCGGACCGTCGAAGATCTTGCGGACCTCGCCGACGAGCGCGAACGGCGACGTCGTGCCCGCATGGCCGCCCGCGCCGGCCGCGACGAGGATCAGCCCGTCGACGCCGGCTTCGAGCGCCTTCTGCGCGTGGCGCAGGTTGATCACGTCGTGCAGCACGATGCCGCCGTAGCCGTGCACCGCGTCGACGATCTCGCGCGCCGGCGCGCGCAGGCTCGTGATGAAGATCGGCACCTTGTGCTCGACGCATACGCGCACGTCGTGTTCGAGCCGCGCGTTCGACTGGTGGACGATCTGGTTGACCGCGATCGGGCCGATCACCGCGTCCGGGTGTTTCGCCTTGTGGTCGGCCAGCTCCGACTGAATCTGCGTGAGCCACTCGTCGAGCAGTTCGGCCGGACGGGCGTTGAGCGCGGGGAACGAACCGACGATGCCCGCCTTGCATTGCGCGAGCACGAGTTCGGGGTAGCTGACGATGAACATCGGCGACGCGATGACGGGCAGCGTCAGGTTCTGCAGGACGGTGGGCAATGCCATGTGATGTCTCCAGTCTCCAGGGAGGGCCGGCGCCGGCGCGGTCGCGCCGATACCGACACCATGCTTTGCGGTCGGACGGTGATTCGAGTGTAGCTGCGGACGAAGTCGTTCGTTCATATTAATACGAACGGTCGTGCGATTCTACGCGAGCTTAACAAAATGCGCGGTGTGGCGGCAATCGAGTGAGTGTTCTCTTTCTACGGATTCTGGCTGTTGCACCGCTGTGCAGACGCACGAGCGCTCCTAAAATAGCCGCCATAACAAACCAACGAGAAATAAACCATGTCGTTTGAGGCGTTTGCACCGTTTCGCGTGATGGTGCAGGACACCGACATCTTCGGTGTCAAAGGAGGCGCGGGCCCGCCGCTCCTGTTGCTGCACGGGCATCCGCAAACCCACATGATCTGGCATCGCGTTGCCGCGACGCTCGCGAATCACTTCACCGTGATCGCCACCGACCTGCGCGGATACGGCGCGTCGGGCCGACCGCCGAGCGACGCGCGGCACGCGCCGTATTCGAAACGGGCGATGGCCGCCGACCAGGTCGCCGTGATGCGGCACTTCGGCTTCGAGCACTTTCATGTCTGCGCGCACGATCGCGGCGCGCGTGTCGCGCACCGGCTCGCGCTCGATCACGCGGACGCCGTCGAACGGATGATGCTGCTCGACATCGCGCCGACGCTCGCGATGTATGAGAAAACCGATCGCGCGTTCGCGACCGCGTATTTCCACTGGTTCTTCCTGATCCAGCCGGAGCCGCTGCCCGAGACGCTGATCGGCGCGCATACCGATGCGTACATCGAGCGCGTGATGGGCAACCGGTCCGCCGGGCTCACGCCGTTCGCGCCCGCGGCGCTCGACGCGTACCGCGCTGCGCTCGCGCAGCCGGGCGCCGTGCACGCGATGTGCGAGGACTACCGCGCATCGGCGACGATCGACCTCGAGCACGACCGTGCGGATCTCGAGCGCGGCAACAAGGTCGCGTGTCCGTTGCGCGTGCTGTGGGGCGAGCACGGGATCGTCGGACGCTGCTTCGATCCGCTCGACGAATGGCGTCGCGTCGCGCGCGACGTCAGCGGCCGCGCGCTCGAATGCGGGCATTACATTCCGGAAGAGGCGCCCGTCGCGCTGATCGACGAGCTGCTCGCGTTCTTCGAGGCGCGCGACCCGGCCGCATGAGGGCGCGGGCGGGCGGTGCGGGCCGTCCGCTCAGCGGTGCGCGCTGTCGTCCTCGACGAGCGGCGGCAGGCGGCGCGGCACGGGCGTCGATTTCACGATCGCGGTGCTCGTCTCCGCGCGCTCCGTCACCTTCGACAGGATGTCGTCGAGGTGCTCGATCGTGCGGAGGTAGAGCCGGCAGATGAAGCAGTCTTCGCCGGTCACCTTGTCGCATTCGACGAATTCGGGAATCCGCCGCAGCAACTCCTCGACCAGATGCAGCTGGCCCGGCAGCGGCTTCACGCGGACGATCGCCTGCAGCGTGTAGCCGAGCGCGCGCGGGTCGAGCTCGACGGTGAACGCGGCGATCACGCCTTGCGCCTCGAGCCGCCGCACGCGGTCGGCGGTCGCGGGCGCCGACAGCCCGATCTGCCGCGCGAGCTCGCTGGTCGCGATGCGCGCGTCGTCGGCCAGCGCCGCGAGGATCGCGCGGTCGGTCGCGTCGAGCGACGCGACGGAGGGTGGGGAAAGGCGTTTCGGCATGATCGCTTTGCTTTCGAAGGTAAATCGGCTGATTCACTTCAGTTTAGCCGTGGTTGCGGCGAAAGCAAGTTTCTAGAATCGAAGTCATCCACTCTCATCAACGGAGTTCAAGATGGCCTCGAATGAAATTCGCCGCGGCGCCGCCGAGATGGTCGTCGCGATGATGATGTCCGGCATGATCGGCTGGCTCGTGATGTCGTCGCAACAACCGCTGACGAACGTCGTGTTCTTCCGCTGCCTGTTCGGCGCCGCGACGCTCGCGATCGTCTGCGCGGCGTTCGGCTTCCTGCGCCGCTCGCTGTTCTCGCCGCGGATGCTCGCGCTCGCGGCGCTCGGCAGCGTCGCGATCGTCGCGAACTGGCTGCTGCTGTTCGCCGCCTATTCGCGCGCGTCGATTTCGATGGCGACCGCCGTCTACAACACGCAGCCGTTCATGCTCGTCGCGCTCGGCGCGATCGTGTTCCGCGAACGGATCACCGCGTCGACGGTCGCGTGGCTTGCGCTCGCGTTCGCCGGGCTCGTCTTCGTGGTGCGCGTCGAGCCGGCCGTGCTCGCGGTGCCGGGCGAATATCTGGAAGGCGTCGCGCTGTCGCTCGGCGCGGCATTCCTGTATGCGATCTCGTCGATCGTCACGAAGCACCTGAAGGGCACGCCGCCGCACCTGCTCGCGCTGCTGCAGGCCGGCCTCGGCATCGTGCTGCTCGCGCCGTTCGCGCACTTCGATACGCTGCCCGCGACTGCCGGGCAATGGCTCGACCTCGTCGTCCTCGGCGTCGTGAACACGGGCCTGATGTATGTGCTGCTGTACGGCGCGATCCAGAAGCTGCCGACCGCGATGACCGGCGCGCTGTCGTTCGTGTATCCGGTCGTCGCGATCGTCGTCGATCACGTTGCGTTCGGGCAGACGCTCGCGTGGACGCAGGTGTTCGGCGCGCTGCTGATCCTGCTCGCGGCGGCCGGCGTGAATCTCGGCTGGCGCATCGTGCCCGCGCGTCGCACGGCGGTCGGTAACTGAAACGGTCGTACGATTCGGCGCCGCGACGGGGCGCCGCCGCGGCTCGCCGGGGGCGGATTTCGGGTACGAGGATTGCGCGCGGATTGCGCTCGAAATGAGCCCGCGCGCATGCGCGAAAGACGCTGTAAGAAGTTGTAGGGAAACACCCGATGCGATGCGGCCGCGTCGCTCGTATCATGCGGGCTGTGACGTTGATCACGTTCACAGGATTCCGATCTCGACGCCGTTCGCCCGTGAGGCTGAACGGCTTTTTTTTATGTGCCGCTCCCGGCGAGCATGCGTCGCCGCGCATCGAGGCGCGAGAGCAGCGCGCGCCGCGCGTCGTCGTCCGACGCACGCCATCCCTTGATCTCGTCGCGCGTGCGCAGGCAGCCCGCGCACCAGTCGGTGCGCGGATCGATCCTGCAGACGTCCGTGCACGGCGATGCGACCGTGCCGACCGGCACCTGCACGTCGCTCATGCGTTGTCCCGCAATGCGACGTCCGCGACCGGTGCGCCCGTCAGCGACACGAGTTCGTGCGGCGACAGGTTGAACACCGCGTGCGGATGGCCGGCGGCCGCCCACAGGCTGTCGAGCTCGAGCAGGTCGGCGTCGATCAGCGTAACGGGCTCGACGAGATGGCCGATCGGGCAGACGCCGCCGATCGCATAGCCGGTGTTGTCGCGCACGAACTTCGCGTCCGCGCGGCCCACCTCGCCGACCTGCGCGGCAACCTTCTTTTCATCGACGCGGTTGACGCCGCTCGCGACCACGAGCACGGGCGCGCCGTCCGACTGCCGGCGAAACAGGATCGACTTCGCGATCTGCGCGACCTCGCAGCCGAGCCCGGCCGCGGCCTCGGCCGACGTCTTGCCGGTTTCGGTGAGCATCACGATGCCTTTCGCATGGCCGCGCTCGCGCAGCAGCAGCGCGACTCTGCGCGCGGAATCGGGGAGGGAATCGAATGAAGCAGGTGTCGTCATATTGAGGAATCCATGGAATGCCGGGGTCAGACGCAGGTCGCGGCGTCGTCCGCGCTCTGCGCCTTGGCGAGCAGCGCGCGACCGGCACGCGACACGTTCGTGCGGCCGATCGCGTTAGAGATGAAGTCGCCGGCGGCGACGACTTGCGCGAGATCGACGCCGGTGTCGATGCCGAGGCCCTGCATCAGGTACAGCACGTCCTCGGTCGCGACGTTGCCGGTCGCGCCCTTCGCGTACGGGCAGCCGCCGAGGCCGGCGACCGACGCGTGAAAGATTTCGATCCCTTCGAACAACGCCGCGTAGATGTTCGCGAGCGCCTGGCCGTAGGTGTCGTGGAAATGGCCTGACAGGCGTTCGCGCGGGAACACGCGCGTGACGGCCGAGAGCACTTCGCGTGTGCGCTTCGGCGTGCCGACGCCGATCGTATCGGCGATGTCGATCTCGTCGCAGCCGAGCGCCGCGAAGCGTTCGACGACGTCGACGACCGACGCGACCGGCACCTCGCCCTGGTACGGGCAGCCGAGCGTGCACGACACGCTGCCTCGCAGCCGCAGGCCCGCGTCCTTCGCGGCCTTCGCGACGGGCTCGAAGCGCGCGATGCTCTCGGCGATGCTGCAGTTGATGTTCCGCTGCGAGAATGCCTCGCTCGCCGCGCCGAAGATCACGACCTCGTCGGCGCGTGCGGCGAGCGCGTTCTCGAAACCCTTCAGGTTCGGCGTGAGCACCGAGTACACGGTGCCCGCGCGACGCTCGATGCCCGCCATGACTTCGGCGCCGTCGGCCATCTGCGGCACCCATTTCGGCGACACGAACGACGCGGCCTCGATGTTGCGGAAGCCGGCGCGCGACAGGCGGTCGACGAGCGCGATCTTCACGTCGGTCGGCACGAAGGTCTTCTCGTTCTGCAGCCCGTCGCGCGGGCCGACTTCGACGATCTTGACGGCGGTGGGGAACGTCATGGTTGTCTCCTGGTTCCTGGTATCTGTGTGGAGCGGAATTCAATAACCGCGCGCGTAGTCGACGATGCCGCCGACGCGCTCGCCGCGCTCGAACGCGCGGATCTTGCCGGCGATCTGCTCGACGGCCTCCGCGCGCAGCGTCTCGGCGGAGCTGTGCGGCGTGATCGTGATGCGCGGCGCGCGCCAGAACGGATGATCGTCCGGCAGCGGCTCGTGCTGGAACACGTCGAGCGTCGCCGCGGCGACCCGGCCGCTCGCGAGCGCGTCGAGCAGGTCGGCCTCGACGAGATGCGCGCCGCGCGCGACGTTGACGATGTACGCGCCGGGCGCGAGCCGCGCGAACGCGCGCGACGACAGGATGCCGTCGGTGTCGGGCGTGCTCGGCAGCAGGTTGACCAGCACCTTCGCGCCGTCGATGCACGCGTCGAACGCGCCGTCGCCGGCGAAGGTCGCGATGCCGTCGAGCTGCTTCGCGCTGCGGCTGTAGCCGCGCACCGGCAGGCCGAGCGCGGCGAGCGCGAGCGCGACCTGCGCGCCGAGCACGCCGAGGCCGAGCACGGCGACGGTGAACGTTGCGCGCGGATGCGGTTCGAGCGGCTGCCAGCGGCGCTCGCGCTGCTGCGCGTCGTATTCGTCGAAACGGCGCAGGTAGCGCAGCACCGCGTGCGTCACGTATTCGACCATCTGCTGCGCCATGCCCGAATCCTCGAGCCGCACGAGCGGCACGTGCGCGGGCAGCGTGCCCGGATGCGCACGGTCGAGCGCGAGTAGCGCGTCGACGCCCGCGCCGAGGTTGAAGATCGCGCGCAGGCCGTCGCGCGGCGCGAACAACTCGCGCGGCGCGCGCCACACGAGCGCGTAGTCGGCGGCGGCCGTGTCGCCCGGCTGCCAAGCGCGCAGTTCGGCTTCCGGCAGCGCGTGTGCGATCTCGTCGCGCCACGCGCCGGCTTCCTGGTGCGGGGAGTAGAACAGGATCTTCATTGCATGACTTCGCGCGCGCCGGCGAGGCTCGTCACGGGAAAGGCGAGAGGGGCCGGGCGCGGCGCGCCGGCGGGCGTAGCGGACATCGGGCGTCTCCTGACGACCGGGCCCGGCGCGTCGACGCCGGGCCCGGTTCCGTGTGAAGCTGACGGGAAGCCCACATTCTACGGTTTCGACGCGAATTGCGCCGTCGCGCGGGCCGGCGCGCGCAAAGCAAAGCACAAAATATTGGTTCGGCCGCCGGACGCGGCGCGCCACAATCGAAACTCGTCTTCAAGCAAGCGAGGGCAATCATGCGCGCATGCAGCAAATCGGCGTGGCCGCCGCGGCTCGTCACCGTACCGGGCCTGCACGGCAGCGAAGGCGCTCACTGGCAGACCTGGCTCGAGCGGCAGTTTTCGCGCTCGCTGCGCGTCGAGCAGGACGACTGGGACGCGCCCGATCTCGCGCGCTGGGCGCAGTCCGTGCGCGCGCTGCTCGACCGCGAGCGCGGCCCGTTCGTGCTCGCCGCGCACAGCTTCGGCTGCCTCGCGGCCGCACATGCGCTCGCGCAGCGGCCGCATACGGGCGATGTCGCGGGCGTGCTGCTCGTTGCGCCCGCCAGCCCGAAGAAATTCACGTTTGCCGGGCCGTTCGATGCGCGCCGGCTCGCGGTGCCGTCGATCGTGATCGGCAGCGAGACCGATCCGTGGATGCCGCTCGCCGATGCGCGCACGCTCGCGCAGCGCCTGGGCAGCGCGTTCGTGAACCTCGGCGACGCCGGGCACATCAATACGGCGGCGGGCTTCGGGCCGTGGCCGCGCGCGAAGTACTTCGTCGACACGCTCGTCCATTGCGCGGCGCCGCTGCGCTTTCGCGATGCGGATGACGGCTTCGAGGCCGCGCTCGTCGACCGCGCGCTTGCGCACGCGGTCTGACCACCTCGGTTCTGCGGTCGGGGGCGGAATCGGCGCGATCAGCCCGGCGAAGATGCAGCGGCGGCCGACGCGGCCGCGTTCGACGCGGGCTTCGCGTCGTCGTCGTCATCGGGCGGGTAATGCACGACGGGCGGCGCGAGCGGGGCGGCATCGGACGCGGCGGCATTCGCGGTCGCATTGCTGTTGAACGCGCTGGCGGAGCCGCTCGATGCGCCGGCCTGCTGCGATGCGTCGGCCGCGTGCGCGTCGTGCGGCGCGTCGTCGCTGCAGGCGGCGACCAAAGCGGCGGCACAAAGAACGACGACGACGGAAACGCGACGCATGACTTCTCTCCTGGCAGGCTGATCGGGAAACGTTTTCGAGTATGCCGGTGCGATGCGACGTTTCGGTGAATCGTTTGCGACCGGCACGTAATCGCGAAATGCTTTCGTCAAGCTAACGAATTACTTTCGTGCGCTCGTGCGCTCGTGCGCGCATGCAGCCGGCATGCGGCCATCGCCGACCGCCGCCTGTCAGCGCCGCGGCGTCCTGCGCCGCACTTCGCTGCGCAGCCAGTCGAGCCAGGTGCGGATCGCCGCTTCGTGCGGATGGCCGGGGCGCCACACGACGTAGTGCGCGTACACGTCGGTCACGCGCACCGTCGACACGCGCACGAGCGTGCCGGCCGCGAGTTCGGGCTCGAT
This sequence comes from Burkholderia sp. BKH01, assembly GCF_025685725.1. Classification (NCBI taxonomy): domain Bacteria; kingdom Pseudomonadati; phylum Pseudomonadota; class Betaproteobacteria; order Burkholderiales; family Burkholderiaceae; genus Burkholderia; species Burkholderia sp. BKH01. Next base: position 156,877 of record NZ_JAOTQT010000002.1, read on the forward strand.
CAGCGAGCGGCGTGCGAGTGCGACGCCGCGCCCTTTCAGCGTCGCGTCGATCAGCGCGTTCGCATCGGTGAAGCGCGGCGCGCGAGCGGATTCGGTGAGGTCGAGCCGCGCGGCCTGGAACCACGGCTCCCACGGCTGCGCGGGATGGCGCAGCAGCGTCGCGCGCAGGAGATCGGCCGGCACGCGTGGCGCGATGCCGTCGCGATTGCGGTACGCGGGGCTTGCGACCGGAAAGATCGTCTCGTTCATCAGCTTCTCGGCGACGACGCCCGGCCACGTGCCGGGCCCGTAGCGCAGCGCGACATCGATGCGGTCGCGCTTGCGCAGCGGCGCGAGCGTCGCGTCCGGGTGCAGCGCGATCGCGATGTGCGGATGCGCGGCCGAGAAGCGCGGCAGGCGCGGTGCGAGCCAGCGCTCGGCGACGCTCGGCAGCACGCTGACGTTCAGCGTGACGTCGCAGGCGCGCGGGCGGCTGCGCATGGCGAGCGTCGGCTCGAACGCACGTTCGAGCACGCTCAGGCCCTGGCGCACCTGCAGCGCGAGCGCGTGCGCGGCATGCGTCGGTGTCGCGCCGTTGCGCTCGCGCGTGAAGAGCGGATAGCCGAGCTGCGCCTCGAGCGCGCGGATGTGCTGGCTGACCGCGCCTTGCGTGAGTGCGAGTGTGTCGGCCGCGCGCGTGAAGCTCTGCAGCCGCACGGCGGCCTCGAACGCGCGCAGCGTCTGCAGCGGAGGGAGGTGGATGCGTCGCATGCGGGTATTAGTAACACTAATGTCCGAGCACGACAATTCATCGTTTGCGGCGCCCGGCCACGCGTTCCTACACTCGGTTCCGTCTTCTACAGCCCGGTCGGGCCACATCAACATGAACGCATACCGTCTCTATCTTTCGCCGGGCGCCTGCTCGCTTGCCGCCCACATCGCGCTGGAGGAAACCGGCGCGCCGTTCGACGTCGAGATCGTCTCCGTGCAGAAGCAGCAGAACCTCGACGCGCGCTATCTCGCGATCAACGCGAAGGCGCGCGTGCCCGTGCTCGCGATTCCGGGCGAGCCGCGCGTGCTCACCGAAACGCCGGCGATCCTCACGTATCTCGCGCGCCGTTATCCGGATGCGCGCTTGCTGCCGCTCGACGATCCGCTGCGCGAGGCGCGCTGCCACGAATGGCTCGCCTGGCTGGTCGGCTGGGTGCATGGCGTCGGCTACGGCGCGCTGTGGCGGCCGGGCCGCTTCATCGGCGATCCGGCCCTGCACGGTGCGGTCAGCACGCACGGGCGCGGCACGATCGATGCCGCGAACGAGAAGATCGAAGCCGCGCTCGCCGACGGCCGCACGTGGGCCGAACCGGGCGGCCATTCGATCGTCGATCCGTTCCTGTTGGTGCTGTATCGCTGGGGCGTCGCGATCGGGCTTGACATGACGCGGCATCCCGCATGGACGGCTCATGCGCAGCGCGAGGCCGAACGGCCGGCCGCGCGGCGCGCGCTGGCTCGCGAGGCGGGCTGACAGCACGAGCCCGCCCGATCGGTCGCGCACCGGTTTCGTCTTCGGGTTCATTCGCAGAACGAAATTCGAACACGTCCAATTGCCATGCCGCGTCCACTCCGATTGAATGAGAATCATTCTTATCAATGAAGTGGAGTGAACATGAGTCGTTGCATTGTGTCGAGCGCGACGCCGCCGCGTCGCGCGACTGCTTCCGTCGCGTTTGCGATGATGACCTGTGCGGCCGCGCCGGCGTGCGCGGAAGAGGCGGACCCGCGGCAGGCGCCGCACCTGAGCCCGATCGTCGTGCAGGGCGATCGCGACACCGGTTCGCGCGTCGACCGCTCCGGCTCCGCGAAATACGCGACGCCGCTGCTCGACGTGCCGCAGACGATCACCGTCGTGCCGCGCGCGGTGCTCGACGAGCAGCAGGCGCTGAGCCTGCGCGAAGCGCTGTCGAACGTTGCGGGCATCACGTTCAACGCAGGCGAGGGCGGCGGCGGATCGGGCGACATGTTCAACATCCGCGGCTTCGGCGCGAACGCGAACCTGCAGCTCGACGGCCTGCGCGACAGCGCGCAGAACAATCGCAGCGACCTGTTCAACGTCGAGGCGGTCGAGGTGATCAAGGGGCCGAACTCGGTGTTCGGCGGCGCGGGCACCACGGGCGGTTCGGTGAATCTGGTCAGCAAGGCGCCGAAGGCCGGCGCATTCACGGAGGCCGGTGCGATGCTCGGCACGTCCGACTACCGCCGCGTGACGCTCGATGCGAACCGGCCGCTGCCGGGCACCGACGGCAGGGCCGCGTTCCGCCTGAACGCGATGGCGCACGTCAACGACGTGCCGGGCCGCGACGACATCCGCAAGCGTCGCTGGGGCGTTGCGCCGTCGCTCGCGTTCGGCCTCGGCACGCCAACGCGCGTCACGCTCGGCTATTTCCACCAGGACGACAACAACCTGCCCGACTACGGACTGCCCGCGCACAACGGGCAGGTGCTGGGCGGCGTGTCGCGCGACAGCTATTTCGGCTGGCGCAACCTCGACCGCGAACGCATCGCGTCCGACACGTTCACCGTGAAGGCCGAACACGACGTGTCGTCGAACCTGAAGCTGCAGAACCTGAGCCGCTATGCGCACCTGCATCGCGACACGGTGATCTCCGCGTCGCACGTGAACCTGCAGGGGCTGCCGCCCGGGCGCTACAAACCGGCCGGGCCGCAGGGTTACGGCCGTGATGCGTCGACGGCGATGTGGGCGAACCAGACGAACGTCACGAGCACGTTCGGCACCTTCGGGATCGGGCACACGCTCGTTGCCGGCTTCGAGATCTCGCGGGAAACGTACGACCGCACGACCTATTCGTACGGGCTCAACCGGTTCTACCCGGCCGGCGGTTTCCCGCTCGCCGCGCCGCCCGGCGACTGGCGCGGCCCCGCGCAGCGCGCGGACAGCGCGCACAACGACACGGCGCTGATCGTGAAGGCGCTCTACGCGTTCGACACGATCGCGCTCGGCCGGTACTGGGACGTCGACGTCGGGCTGCGGCACGACTGGATCGACGGCCGCTCGGAAAGCACGCCGGCCGGCAAGCCGACCGAGCGCGCGGACAGCGCTGACCGTCACCTGAGCACGCGCGCCGGGCTCGTGTTCAAGCCGACCGACAACGGTCGCGCGTATTTCGCGTACGGCACGTCGTTCAATCCGTCCGCCGAGTTTCTCGTCACGACGGGCTCGGGCGTGAGCGCGGCGACGGGTGCGCTCGCGCCCGAGAAGAACGAGAGCTTCGAACTCGGCGCGAAATGGGAGGGGCTCGCCGGTGTCGCGCTGAACGGCGCACTGTTCCAGACCGAAAAGAAGAACGCGCGCGAACGGATGGCCGACGGCAGCTACGCGCTCGTGGGCCGGCAGCGCGTGCGCGGCATCGAGCTCGGTGCCGCCGGCAAGGTGACGCCGCGTTGGGACGTGTTCGCGAACTACACGTATTTGGCGAGCGTCACGCTGAGTTCACCGTCTTCGCCGCGCCGCGACGGGCAGGCGCTCGGCAACACGCCGCGGCACGCGTTCAATCTGTGGACGACCTATCGGCTGCCGGCCGGCTGGACGGTGGGCTATGGTTCGCATTTCGTCGGCCGGCGCGCCGTGACGTCGCAAGGCGACGGCAAGCTTGGCGCGTACTGGGTGCACAACCTGATGGCCGGCTACGACGTGAGCCGCCGGCTGCGTTTCCAGCTGAACGTCGACAACCTGTTCGACCGCGCATATGTCGAGCGGGTGCGGCAGGTGTCGGGAAGCGAATCGCGATCGTCCGCGGTCGAGTTCGGCGACGGCCGCTCGGCGATGCTGTCGGCCATGTACAAGTTCTGACGGTGCGCGCGTGCCCGCTACCGCGAGAACAGCGGATAGGTCGCGCCGGCGACCAGCGCGGCCGCGAGCCAGACCACGCTCCACGAACTGACGGCGAGCAACGGCGGAATCGCGAGCGGCGTCGCGAACAGCCCGAGGTAGACGATCGTGTTCGCCATCCCGAGCGCGGTGCCCGCGTGGTTCGCGCCGGCGAGCGTCGCGAGCTCCGTATACGCGACGCCGTGCCATGCCGATACGCAGACGCCCGCGAACACGAGAATCGCGACGATCGCCGCGAGCGGCACGTGCGGGCTGCCGGCCGTCGCGGCTGCAAGCAGCGCGAACGACCCGGCCGCGACGAGCACGGAACCGCGCAGGTAAGCGCGCCGGTTGCCGTGCCGGTCGGTATGACGGCCGCTCCAGACGCGCATCACCATCGCGCCGAACTGCAGCGCGACCATCGCCGCGCTGATGCCGGCGAGGCCGAGCCGGCCGAAGTCGTGCAGGAACACCGTCGCGAACGTGAGCACCGCGAACTGCGGCGCGCACAGCAGGCCCATGCCGAGCACGATGCGCCACACACGGCCGCTCGCGAGCGGGCTGCGCGCATGCGGGGCGGGCTGCTGCTGTTCGACGGGACGATGCACGGTGCCGTGCACGGCGGCCGGCGCGGCGGGCGGTTCGTGCAGCCAGCGCCAGGTCAACGCGGCCGATCCCGCGCACAGCAGCATCAGCGCGCCGAACACCGCGGCGAAGCCGAGATGCGACGCGAGCGACGGCAGCAGCGCCGCGCCGACGCCGCCGCCGAGCGGGACGGCCGTCTGGCGGATGCTCATCGCGAGCCCGCGTTCGCGCTCGCCGAACCAGCGCATCACCGCGCGCCCGCTCGACCCGTTCACGCTGCCGCCAAGCAGGCCGACGCAGCTCATCATCGTGACGACGCGCACCAGCGGCGGCACCGCGTGCGCGGTCGGGACGATCGCGCACATCATCAGCGCGAACATCGCGGCCGTCGCGACGAGCCCGGTCAGCAGCACGCGGCGATCGCCGAAGCGGTCGGCGGCGATTCCCCAAGGCAGCTCGGACAGCGCGACGCCGAAGCCGAGCGCGCCGAGCACGAGGCCGAGCGCGCCGTTGTCGAGGTGATAGGCCGTGCGCATCCACACGGCGGTGGTCGGAATGCCGGCCGCGGCGGCCGAAAAGCTCATGTTCGCGGCGACGCCGGCCGCCAGCACGCGCCAGCGGTGGGCGGGCACGCGCGCGTCACGCGCGGGCGAGGAGGGGGAAGCGATGCAGGTGGTATCCATGACGGCAGGCCCGATTGGAATTTGACATCGACAGTCTGGCGGCCTACATTCATCCTGAAAATCGGAAAGTTTTTGATGAATCGTTCGATAAAACAGGATGATTGACGTGCCCGGACAAGACCTTCCCCGTGGCGGCGACGAGCCGCTCGCAATGGCCGATGCCGCGCATGCCCGGCCCAACTTCGATGTGGCGGCGCTGCGCAGCCTCGTCGCGGGCGTGGATCTCGGCAGTTTCGCGAAGGCGGCCGACCGCGTCGCGCGCTCGTCGTCGGCGGTGAGCGCACAGATCCGCAAGCTCGAGGAGCAGGCCGGCACGCCGCTGTTCGTGAAAGCCGGGCGCGGGCTCGCGCTGACCGACGCCGGCGACGCGATGCTGCGCTATGCGCGGCGGATGATCGAGCTGAACGACGAGGCGGCCGCGGCCGTGCGCGGCGTGAATCTCGACGGCTGGGTGCGCGTCGGGCTGCAGGAGGATTTCGGCGAGGCGATCCTGCCCGACGTGCTCGGGCGATTTGCGCGCGCGCATCCGAAGGTGAGGATCGAGGCGCGCGTGGCGCGCAATGCCGAACTGCTCGACCGGCTCGATGCGAACCAACTGGATCTCGCGCTCGTGTGGGGCGACCCGGCGTCGGCGGCGCTCGTGTCGCGGGCCGGGATCGACAGCGAAGCGATCGCGCAGGTGCCGATGCAATGGATCGGTGCGGTGGGCGCGGGCGGGTTCGGGATGCCGGACGGCGGCGGGGAGGGCGCGGAAGACGATGTGGCAGCGGTTGCGCGCCGCGAAACGGGCGGCCGTGCCGTGCGCGTACCGGGCGAGCCGCTGCCGCTCGTCGTGTTCGACCGGCCGTGCCGGTTCTTCGGCGCGGCAACCGATGCGCTCGACCGCGCGAGCGTGCCGTGGCGCGTCGCGTTCACGACGCCGAGCCTCGCCGGGCTATGGGCGGCGGCGGCGGCCGGCCTCGGGCTGACGGTGCGCTCGCACTACGGGCTGCCCGCGTCGGTGCGCGTGCTCGACGCGGCGTCGTCCGGCCTGCCGGAACTGCCGAGCCTGCCGCTGATCCTGCTGCGGCGCACGTCGTCGGCGACGCCGACCGTCGACCGGCTCGCGCGGATCGTGACGCAGGCTGTGCGGCAGGCGGAGGGGGCAGTGGCGGCGCTGGCGGCCTGACGAAACGTTCGATTGCCGCCGTGGGCTGCGACTCGGCAGCCCCTCTGCCGATCGGTCGAATGGATCGATCGGGAGAATCTGACTACAGTGATGGTCACCTGTAACGGAGGTCATCATGCAAAACGCGAACATTCCCGACGTCAGTGCGATCGATCCATCGCAACGGGCTGATGCCACGATCCGCGGTGACGGGGTGTCAGCCGATCGACTCGCGCCCGCCAAGCCGCCCATTCGGTTCGGAGTCCTGCAAGGGCAGGCCTGGATCGCGGACGACTTCGACGCTCCGCTGCCCGATTACCTGCTGGATGCTTTCGAAGGGCGCTGATGCGGCTGTTGCTCGATACGCACATCTTTTTGTGGATCGTGACCAATGACCCGAAGCTCAGCGCACGGGCGCGCAAACTGATCTCGGCCGCCGACGAACGTTTCGTCAGCAGCGCGAGTATCTGGGAGGCCGCCATCAAGGCCGGCTTGGGGAAGCTCGACATCGACGTGGACAGGCTGATCCGTTCGATCGGCGCAAGCGGGATTCGCGAGCTACCGGTTCGGGCCGCGCATGGGGCCGCAGTCCGGGATTTGCCGCACCACCATCGCGATCCGTTCGATCGCTTGCTGGTCGCGCAGGCCCGGCTCGAGCCGCTTCGGCTTGTAACTGCCGACGCCCATCTTGCGCGGTACGGCCTGTCTCTGGTTCTGACAGTTTGAAATAATCAGTCGCGTCGAAATTCTTCTGTCGCCAGCGCCCCGCGCGGTGTAGAGGCTTAAGCCGCCGCAACGTCAGGCTCGATTTCGTCGAGTGCCGCGCAGATGGCCGCCAGCCGCTCCCGCAACCCGTCGCTTGCCGGCACGAACGGCAGCCGCAACCCGTCCTCGCACCATCCTTGCGCGGCCAGCACGGCCTTCACCGGCGCCGGGTTCGGTTCCGCGAACAGCGCCGCGACGAGCGGCTGCAGTGCCACCGACAGGCGCCGCGCGTCGGCGAGCCGTCCGTCGCGCAGCAGCGCATGGATGCGCACATGGCATTCGGGCAGCACGTGCGCGCTGCTGGCAATCGCGCCGTGCGCACCGGCGCATAGCGCCGCGAAGTTCTGGTTGTCGTCGCCGGACAGGATCGCGAGCGGCGTGTCGTGCACGAGCCGGCTCATCCGGTCGAGCGTGCCGCCGCATTCCTTGATGCCCGCGACGCGCGGGTCGCGCGCAAGCGCCTGCAGCGTCTCCAGTTCGACGTTCACGCCGGTGCGGTACGGGATGTTGTAGACGAGCACCGGCAGGTCGGCCGCGTCGACGATCGCCTCGACATGGCGGCGGATGCCGTCCTGCGTCGGCCGCACGTAGACGGGCGGCGTGACGAGCAGCCCGTCGGGCCGCAGCGCCGCGAGTTCGCGCGCGCGTGCCGTCGCGAAATGCGTCGCGCTCGCGGTCAGCCCGACGACGATCGGCAGGCCAGGCGCCGCGTCGCGCAGCGTCGCGAACACGGCGTCCTGTTCGCGTGCGTCGAGCAGCACGCCTTCACCGGTCGTCGCGCCCGCGACGAAGCCCGCGATGCCCGCGGCCGCATAGTGGCGCGCGAGCCGCGCGAGGGCCGCATGGTCGACTTCGCCGTGGTGGAACGGCGTGATGATCGGCAGCCAGATACCTTCGAAACGTGTGTGCATGAAAAGCCTCATGGTGGAAACGGAGTGGGAAGGAACCGTTCCGCCGGCGGAGTGCCGGAACGAGGCACGCGGGCAAGGAGAAAGAAACGACCTGCGGGCATCCCGTCCGGCATTCGCCTGACGGGACGCGACGCCCCCGTCAGTCGAGGAGTCGTTTTTTCAGTTTCAGCCCGGCCGCGCGCGTACCTGCCGCGACGGCGGCGAGGATCGAGAACGAGCGCAGGGCAGCGGACATGGATGAACCGTGAAGTGGGCTGAACGGCGATCTTAACATCGGATCGGACGCGTGCGCGAGCGTCCGCCGCTGGTTAGCACGATTCGAGATTTGCTTTCCACGACTGATTGGAAAGCGCGCCGCGCCCGGCCGCTAGAATGCCCGCTTACGTTTCGATGACAGCGCGTACGCGTGCCGTCACGCACATTCACCACCACTGGAAACGGGGCATATCACGATGGCAAGCATCAAGGGGATCGGCCGCTGGCTGCACACGGGCGCGGCGGCGGCGCTCGTCGTCGCGGCGACGGCTGCGCACGCGGACACGTCGCTCCTGAACGTGTCGTACGACGTGACGCGCGAGCTGTACAAGGACATCAACGCGAGCTTTGCCGCCGCCTACAAGCAGAAGACCGGCGAGACGGTCGCGCTCAAGCAGTCGCACGGCGCGTCGAGCGCGCAGGCGCTGTCGGTGCTGCAGGGGCTGCAGGCCGACGTCGTGACGATGAACCAGCCGAACGACATCGACCTGCTCGCCGAGCGCGGCCAGCTGCTGCCGAAGGACTGGCGCGCGCGCTTCCCGGACAACAGCTCGCCGTACTCGACGACGATGGTGTTCCTCGTGCGCAAGGGCAACCCGAAGGCGATCAAGGACTGGAGCGATCTCGCGAAGCCGGGCGTCCAGGTGATCATCGCGAACCCGAAGACGTCGGGCAACGGCCGCTACGCGTATCTCGCCGCGTGGGGCTTCCAGAAGCAGAAGGGCGCGACCGACCAGCAGGCGCTCGACTTCGAGAAGGCGATCTTCCGCAACGTGCCGGTGCTCGACTCGGGCGGCCGAGGCGCCACGACGACGTTCACGCAGCGCGGCATCGGCGACGTGCTGGTCACGTTCGAGAACGAAGTCGCGCTGATGGACACCGGCGCGTCGGGCGCGCAGTTCGACGCCGTGTATCCGTCGGCGAGCATCCTCGCGGAGCCGCCCGTCGCCGTCGTCGACAAGGTCGTCGACAAGAAGGGCACGCGCAAGGTCGCGCAGGCGTATCTCGACTACCTGTACACGCCGGAAGCGCAGGAGATCATCGCGCGGCACCATCTGCGCCCGCGCGACGCGAACGTGCTGAAGAAGCATGCGGCCGAGTTCAAGTCGCTGAAGACGTTCAGCGTCGAGCAGGTCTTCGGCAGCTGGGCGAACGCGCAGAAGACCCATTTCGCCGACGGCGGCACTTTCGACCAGGTGATCGTCGACCGGAAGTGATAACGGCGCGCTCCGCGCGCTGGTCCGCACGATGACGATGCAGCCGGCCGCTTTCAAGCGGCCGGTTTTTTTTTCGACGCTGCGCGGCCGCACGCGTCCGGCGGCGCGGCAAATTTCCGTTCCGAATCGGCACGCATTCCCGGCCGCCGCCGCGCATGCTACGCTCATCGCCTCCCTGAAACCGGCACTGCGCGATGACCGTCGATTCGTCCTCCCCCGCCTCCCGCGGCCGTGGCCGCAAGATCTGGTCGGGCACCCGCCCGGTGATCGCGTACGGGATGCCGCCGCTCGGCTGGCGCGATTTCTATCACCGCGCGCTGACGGTGAGCTGGCCCGTGTTCTTCCTGTCGCTCGCGGTGCTGTTCCTGCTGCTCAACGGCGGCTTCGCGATGCTCTACATGCTGGGCCACGCGCCGATCGCGAACCAGTCGCCGGCCGGGTTCGGCGGCGCGTTCTTCTTCAGCGTCGAGACGCTCGCGACCGTCGGCTACGGCGACATGCATCCGCAGACTACTTATGCGCACCTGGTCGCGACGCTCGAGATCTTCGTCGGGATGTCGAGCATCGCGCTGGCCACGGGGCTCGTGTTCGCGCGGTTTTCCCGGCCGCAGGCGAAGATCCTGTTCGCGCGCTACGCGATCGTGCGGCCGTTGAACGGCCGGATGACGTTGATGGTGCGCGCCGCGAATGCGCGCCAGAACGTGATTGCCGAGGCGCAGGCGAAATTGCGGCTGATGCGCGTCGAAGGCACGCACGAGGGCTACTCGCTGCGCAAGATCCACGACCTGCCGCTCGTGCGCAGCGAGCATCCGATCTTCCTGCTCGGCTGGAACCTGATGCACGTGATCGACGAATCGAGCGCGCTGTTCGGCGAGACGCCCGAATCGCTTGCTGCGCGCGACGCGTCGCTGCTGATCACGATCGAGGGCTCGGACGAGACGACCGCGCAGGTCATGCAGGCGCGTCACTCGTGGGCGCATGGGGAGATTCGCTGGCGTCATCGTTATGTCGACCTGATGCACGACGAAGACGGCGTCACGCACATCGACTACACGCATTTTCACGACGTAGTGCCGGTCGACACCGATACCGACGAGCGCGGTTCGCCGGGCGTGGTGGTCGAAGCGGGCGCCGCGGCGCAGGGGCCGGCTGCGTAGGTATGCTCGCGGGGCGGCGGGCGCCGCCCCGCATGCGTCAAGCGTGCAGCAGACGCGCCGCTTCGCGTTGTTCGATCGCGACCGCGCGGCGGAACGCGTCGCGGTCCTCGGCTCGCGCGACGTAGTCGCCGAGCACGCCTTCGTGCGGCAGCAGATGCGCGTCGAACGCGATCTTCAGCGTGCTGGCGAGCAGCAGGTCGGCCGCGGTGAAGCGGTCGCCGACGAGCCAGGGGCTATGGGCGAGCGTCTGCGCGAGCGCGCGCTGCACGCGCGTGATGTTGCCCCAGCCGAACGCGACCGGATTGCCCGATGCGCCCGTGAATTTTTCGGCCATCGCCGGTTCGAGGCAGGTCGGCGTGAAGAACATCCATTGGAGGAAACGGCCGCGCAGCGGATCGTCGGGTGCGATGCCGAGCCCGGCGCCCGGGCAACGGTCGGCGAGATAGAGCAGCACGGCACCCGATTCGGCGAACGGCGCGCTACCGTCGTCGAGCGCGGGCAGCTTGGCCATCGGGTTGACCTGGACGAACGCGTCGCTGCCCTGTTCGTGCGAGCGCAGGTCGATCGGCACGAGTTCGTACACCACGCCGATTTCCTCCAGCATCCACAACGCCCGGAATGCCCGGGTCTTCGGCCAGTAGTAGAGCTTCATCGCGCCTCCGCGTTTGGGTGCAGGTAGGGTCCGGTGAATGCTCAAGCGTACCCGAGCAACGCGGGTTCGACAGAGGTTTAATGAGTGACTAGTTATATAAAGACTAGTTATAAATTCGAATCGGGAATCTCGGTGCAGATCAGCACGACTGCCGGGCACCGCCGGTTCGACCGTGCAGGGAGACAAGCAACGAATGGCAAACGACGATCGCACCACGATCATTCCGCGAAGAACGCCGGAATCGGCGGCCATGGTGGCCGAGGTCAAGCGAGCGATGGCGATCACCGCGCGGCTCAACCGTCTGACGTTCGACGATGCGGCAGACGTCCGCGCGTTGTTCAGCGAACTGATCGGCACGCAGGTGGACGACGGCTTCGTGCTGATTCCGCCGTTCCATGCAACGGGTGGCGCCGGCATGAAGATCGGGCGCAACGTGTTCGTCAACCAGAACTGCACGTTCTACGACCTGGGCGGGCTCGAGATCGGCGACGACGTGATGATCGGGCCGAACGTCAGCCTGATCACGTCCGGCCATCCGGTCGAGCCTTCCCGGCGGCGCGATTTCGTTGTCGCGAAGCCGATCGTGATCGAACGGAACGTTTGGATCGGCGCCGGCGCGACGATCATCGGTGGCGTGACGGTGGGCGAGAATTCGGTCGTCGCGGCCGCGGCCGTCGTCACCAGGGACGTTCCGCCGAATACGCTCGTCGGCGGCAATCCGGCAACGGTCATTCGTTCGATCGCCGAGTGAGGCTGCCCGGGAGCGTGTGTCGGCTTGAGTGAGCGCAATGGGAGGGATGTGGACAACCCACCGCCAAGGCGACTCGAAACGCTGTGCATTTGAATGGTGAGGGTGCCGCCGAGGCTGTCCAGACAGGGCTTTCCGGCTATCGCCCGAATGCTGCGCGTTGATGCGCCGACCGCTTTCGCCGATGTGCCGACGAACGTTTCTTCGCACGATCCGTTGTGGATATCCGCGCATCGAAACGACTCGGCGACCTGTGCATTTCACCGGTGAGGATGACCGAATGCGCGCAATACATGAAGAGGGTTGTGGATAACCGACCCACGAAACGACACGAAATACTGTGGAATTCAGCGGTGAGTGTCGGCGCCCGATCACGCGACGTGCCTGCTCCGGCGCGGCTTCCCAACCTTTGGTGTGATTCGGAGCGCCGCGCATTCTAGCCGAACGCGCGCATGCGTGACCGAACCGCGAGTGCGTGGCGACACGGATATCCGGCCCCGGAAGCCCATCGAAGGGCCGTGCATTCTAACGGTGAGCGCGGGGAAGTGGTCCGCCGCGAGCAGATTTCATTGCGCGTACCAACCTTCTCAAGCGACTCGACGCGCTGTGCAATTCAATGGTGAGCGTGAGTGCGCCATCGGCGGACAGCCGGTCAAGACGCGGCCGTTCGGCCGACAACGTCGTCTGAAGCGCCGCGCATTTCAGGCCCGGGAGCGAGCACGCTGTCGAGGGCAACGCGGATTCCCGTGTGGATATCCGGCCAACCAAACGACTCGCGGCACTGTGTATTTCGAAGGTGAGTGTCGACGCCCGATTGGATAGCGTGCCGACGCCGGCGTGGCCTCCCGGTCGTCGCGGCCCTTGGAAACGTGCTTTCATGGCTGATCAAAGGATTCGCGTCCATGTGGATATCCGTCTCTCCAGGCCACTCGTCGCGCTGTGTTTTTCAACGGTGAGGGTGCGAGCGAGATCGGACGGCAGTGCCGGTTCGGGCGGTGGACAACTGCCGCCGCAGCCACTCGAAGCGCTGTGGTTCTCAACGGTGAGGGTGCGAGCGAGATCGGTCAGCAGAGCCGGTTCGGGCGTGGACAACTACCATCTCAGCCATTCGAAGCGCTGTGGTTTTCGACGGTGAGGGTGCGCTTGAGACCGGACGACAGAGGCAGTTCGGGCGGTGGACAACCACCGCCACAGCCACTCGAAGCGCTGTGGTTTTCAACGGTGAGCGCAAGCCCACGACTGCGCAGCATGTCTGTCCGGCGTCGATATCCGGCCAACGAACCCACTCGCGCTCCTGTGTATTCGATCGGTGAGGGTGAATCGCGGATCGACGAAATCAGCCGATGCCGATGTGGATATCCACAGCCGAAACCCACTCGCCATGCTGTGAATTTCAACGGTGAGCGTCGGCGCCCGAGCGAACCGGATACCGATCACGGATGTGGACATCCCGCCCCCAACGCCACTCGAAACGCTGTGCATTCGAACGGTGAGCGCGCGAGCCCGATCGGCCGAAGGGCGCGGCATTGTGGACATCCCGCGCTTCCGACCAATCGGAAGGCTGTGCATTCCAATGGTGAGGGTGACCGCCTCGGACCGCCGAATCCCTTGTCACACGGGGCGCGAGCACCCGCCGCCGCGCCGGCCGGTTGCCTGCGGACCCGCACCGGTGGTTCCGTTAAACCACCCGGCCGTCCCGACACCCCGCCAATCCCGCTCGACCACCGCGCGCGAAAACTCTCTCAAATCCCGGTAAAAAGCTGCGCAGTTTTTCTCGCTACGGGCCCGCCCGAGCAAGAAGAGAAAAAACATTCTCGTCTGCGCGCGAAAAAATAGAGGCATTCGCTGCCGGCGCCCACACGTCGCCCGACGCACCGCCGCGCAGCCCAGAACAGCACAATCAGGAGACATCCCCCATGACCGCCCGCTTGCCCATCGACGGCACGCCTGCCCTGTCCGACTATCGCCTGACCGACAACCTGACCGCGACGCGCGGCCGGATCTTCCTGACCGGCACGCAAGCGCTGGTTCGCCTGATGCTGATGCAGCGCACGGTCGACACCGAACAGGGGCTCAACACGGCCGGCTTCGTCAGCGGCTACCGCGGCTCGCCGCTCGGCATGGTCGACCAGCAGCTGTGGAAGGCGAAGAAACTGCTCGACGGCAGCGGCGTGCGCTTCCTGCCCGCAATCAACGAGGAACTCGGCGGCACGGCCGTGCTCGGCACGCAGCGTGTCGAGGCCGATCCCGAGCGTACGGTCGAAGGCGTGTATGCGATGTGGTACGGCAAGGGCCCGGGCGTCGATCGCGCCGGCGACGCGCTGAAGCACGGTAACGCGTACGGTTCGTCGCCGCACGGCGGCGTGCTCGTCGTCGCGGGCGACGACCACGGCTGCGTGTCGTCGTCGATGCCGCACCAGAGCGACTTCGCGATGATCGCGTGGCACATGCCGGTCGTGAACCCGGCGAACATCGCCGACATGCTCGAATTCGGCCTGTACGGCTGGGCGCTGTCGCGCTACTCGGGCGCCTGGGTCGGTTTCAAGGCGATCTCGGAAACGGTCGAGTCGGGCTCGACCGTCGATCTCGACGCGCTGCAGACGCAGTGGCCGGCGCCGGCGGGCTTCACGCCGCCGGCGGGCGGCCTGCACAACCGCTGGCCCGACCTGCCCAGCCTCACGATCGAGGCGCGTCTCGCCGCGAAGCTCGACGCGGTGCGTCATTTCGCGCGCACCAACAGCATCGACAAGTGGATCGCGCCGAGCGCGCGGGCAAACGTCGGCATCGTCACGTGCGGCAAGGCGCATCTCGACCTGATGGAGGCGCTGCGCCGTCTCGACCTGACGGTGGCCGACCTCGACGCGGCCGGCGTGCGGATCTACAAGGTCGGCCTGTCGTATCCGCTCGAGATGACGCGCATCGAGACCTTCGTCGACGGGCTCGCCGAAGTGCTCGTGATCGAGGAGAAAGGCCCGGTCATCGAGCAGCAGATCAAGGATTACCTGTACAACCGCACGGAAGGCGCGCGTCCGCGCGTGCTCGGCAAGCACGACGCCGCCGGCGCCTGCCTGCTGTCCGAACTCGGCGAGCTGCGCCCGTCGCGCATCCTGCCGGTGTTTGCCGAATGGCTCGCGCGGCACAAGCCGGCGCTCGACCGCCGCGAACGCGTCGTCGATCTCGTCGCGCCGCAGATCCTGTCGAACGAGGCCGACGCGGTGAAGCGCACGCCGTACTTCTGCTCGGGGTGCCCGCACAACACGTCGACGAAGGTGCCGGAAGGCTCGATCGCGCAGGCCGGCATCGGCTGCCACTTCATGGCGTCGTGGATGGAGCGCGACACGACGGGGCTGATCCAGATGGGTGGCGAGGGCGTCGACTGGGCCGCGCACGCGATGTTCACGAACACGAAGCACGTGTTCCAGAACCTCGGCGACGGCACCTACTTCCACTCGGGCATCCTCGCGATCCGCCAGGCGGTCGCCGCGAAAGCGAACATCACGTACAAGATCCTCTACAACGACGCGGTCGCGATGACGGGCGGCCAGCCGGTCGACGGCAGCATCTCGGTGCCGCAGATCGCGCGACAGGTCGAGGCGGAAGGCGTGTCGCGCTTCGTCGTCGTGTCCGACGAACCGGAGAAGTACGACGGCCATCACGGGCTGTTTCCGAAGGGTACGACGTTCCACCACCGCAGCGAGCTCGACACGGTGCAGCGCGAACTGCGCGAGACGCCGGGCGTCACCGTGCTGATCTACGACCAGACCTGCGCGGCCGAGAAGCGCCGCCGCCGCAAGAAAGGCGAATTCCCCGACCCGGACAAGCGCCTGTTCATCAACGACGCGGTGTGCGAAGGCTGCGGCGACTGCGGCGTGCAGTCGAACTGCCTGTCGGTCGAGCCGCTCGAGACGCCGCTCGGCCGCAAGCGCCGCATCGACCAGTCGTCGTGCAACAAGGATTATTCATGCGTGAACGGCTTCTGCCCGAGCTTCGTGACGGTCGAAGGCGCGGCGCTGAAGAAGGCCGCGGGCGCCGCATTCGACGAAGCGGCGCTAGCCGCGCGCGTCGACGCGCTGCCGGTGCCGGCGACGCATCTCGATGCGGCGCCGTTCGACATGCTCGTGACGGGCGTCGGCGGCACGGGCGTCGTGACGGTCGGCGCGCTGATCAGCATGGCCGCGCACCTCGAAGGCAAGAGCGCATCGGTGCTCGACTTCATGGGCTTCGCGCAGAAGGGCGGCTCGGTGCTGTCGTTCGTGCGGATCGCTTCGAGCGACCAATGGCTGAACCAGGTGCGCATCGACACGCAGCAGGCCGACGTGCTGCTCGCGTGCGACATGGTCGTCGGCGCGAGCGCCGAAGCGCTGCAGACGGTGCGTCACGAGCGTTCGAGGATCGTCGTCAACACGCACCGGATCCCGAACGCGTCGTTCGTGCAGAACCCCGACGCGAACCTGCATGCGGACGCGCTGCTCGAGAAGATGCGTCACGCGGCCGGCGACGGCTACCTGTCGAGCTGCGACGCGCAGGCGCTCGCCGCGAAGTTCCTCGGCGATTCGATCGGCGCGAACATCCTGATGCTCGGCTACGCGTGGCAGCTCGGCCTCGTGCCGGTGTCGCTCGCCGCGATGATGCGCGCGATCGAGCTGAACAACGTTGCGGTGCCGATGAACAAGCTCGCGTTCTCGATCGGCCGGATGGCGGCCGGCGATGCGGCGGGGCTCGACGCGTTGTGGAACGCGCGTCACACGGTGGCCGCACAGGTCGCGCCGGAGACGCTCGCCGAACTGATCGCCGATCGCGAAGCGCGTCTCGACGCGTACGGCGGCGCGCGCTACGTCGAGCGCTACCGTGCGCTCGTGAACGCGGCGGCCGCGAAGGGCGACGACGCGCTGGCGCGCGCGGTCGCGACGACGTTCTACCGGCTGCTCGCGGTGAAGGACGAATACGAGGTCGCGCGGCTTTACACGGACGACGCATTCCGCACCGCGCTCGAAGCGCAGTTCGAAGGCGTGCCGGGGCAGGCCTATCGCGTGAAGTTCAACCTCGCGCCGCCGACGATCGCGAAGGCCGGCCGCGACGGCGGCGTGCCGAAGAAACGCGTGTTCGGCCAGTGGATGTGGCCGGTGTTCGGCATGCTGGCCCGCGTGCGCAGCCTGCGCGGCACGTGGCTCGATCCGTTCGGCCGCACCGTCGAGCGCAGGATGGAACGCGCGCTCGCCGACGACTACGAGACGACGCTCGCCCGTGCGCTCGCCGCGACGACGGCCGGCAATGCGGCGCAGGTCGCGCAGCTGGCCGACCTGCACGCCCGCGTGCGCGGCTTCGGTCACGTGAAGGTGCGTAACCTGGCCGGCGTGAAGCGTGCGGAGCGCGAGCTCGCGCTGCAGCTCGGCATCGACGCGGCGACGAGCGCGGCCGTGCAGCACGCGCTCGACGAAATGAAGGGCGCCGGAATGCTGAAGGGGATTCCGGTCGTCGTCGCGAAGTAACGCGAACGCGGGCGGATGTGAAAACGGCGACGCTTCGGCGTCGCCGTTCTTTTATGGGTGGTTGCTTCCGGGCATCGAACGGCCCGTCAGAGAATGCCTTTCTTGCGCGTCGACAGCGCGGTTTCCGACAGGTCGATCTCGCGGATCAGCTTCGTCAGCGTCTCGTCCGAAATCTTGCTGTCGCTGCGCAGCCGGTACAGCACCGAGCGCTCCGCGCGGATCGCGGCGATCCGCATCTGCAGTTCCATCGTTTCGCTCTGCTTCGCTTCCGCGCGCGGCGTGGGGCCGTCCTCGGCGAGCGCGGCGAGCCGGCGGCGGTACTGGTCCATCACGCGCGCGGAGATGTCCGCGCAGCGCGCGGCGCCCGATTCGTCGAGATCGGCCGAGATCGCGTCGTGCGACGAGTCGATCGCGCGAATCGCGGCCTGCGCGGCGGCCGCACGCGCGGTGCGCTCCTCGTCGGCGAGCGGGTTGCGCGACGAGCGCACGCCGCGCAGCAGCAGCGGCAGGCCGATCACCGCGACGACGAGCGAGCCGAGGATCACGGCCGACGCGACGAAGATCGCGGTGTCGCGCCCCGGCAGCGGCGCGCCGTCGGCGAGTGCGACGGGGATCGACAGCACGCCGGCGAGCGTGACGGCGCCGCGCACGCCGCCGACCGTCATCACCGCGATCGTGCGCACGCCGGCCATCGTGCCCGCGAGACCCTGGCGCGCCGCGCGGCGGCTCGCAATCCAGCGCAGCAGCCAGACCCACAGGAAGCGGATCGCATACAGCGCGATCATCATCGCGCATACGTTGAAGATCATCCGGCCGACGAGTGCGTCGCTCGTATGGTGCGCGTCGACGAGCGCGCGGCCGATGATGTGCGGCAACTGCAGCCCGAGCATGATGAACACCATGCCGTTGAACACGAACTCGATCATCGCCCACGTGCTTTCGGCGCGCACGCGCGACGCGACGGTGCTTTTGCGCGAGAAGCTCGTGTAATTCATCATCATCCCCGCCGACACGGCCGCGAGCACGCCCGACAGATCGAGGTGCTCGGCGAACAGGTAGGCCGCGAACGGCACGAGCAGCGTCATCACGATGCCGGGGGCCGGATCGCCTTCCTGCTCGGCGTTCAGGAAGCGCGTCGACAGCGCGCTGAACACCCACGACACGATCGCGCCCGTCGCGAGCCCGCCGGCGGCGACGATCACGAACGTGACCGACGCGGCGCGCAGCGAGAACACGCCGGTCAGCGCGGCCGCGATCGCGAACTTCAGCGCGACGAGGCCCGACGCGTCGTTCATCAGCGCCTCGCCTTCGAGGATGTGCATCAGTTGCGGCGGGATCCTACCCTTGCCGGCGATGCCCGACAGCGCGACCGCATCGGTCGGCGACAGCACGGCCGCGAGCGCGAACGCGATCGGCAGCGGCAACTCGGGAATCAGCCAATGCGCGAAGTAGCCCACTGCGAGTACCGTCATGAATACGAGCCCGAATGCGAGCATCAGGATCGCGCGGCGCTGCAGGTACAGCTCGCGTTTGGGAATCCGCCAGCCGTCCGCGAACAGCAGCGGCGGAATGAACAGCAGCATGAAGATTTCGGGATCGAACGTGACGTGCAGGTTGAACTTCGGCCACGCGAGGATTGCACCGAACGCGATCTGCATCAGCGGCAGCGGCAGTTGCAACGGCAGGATGCGTGTGACGGCACCGGACAGTGCGACGGTCAGCAGCAGGATCAGGACTGTGAAGACGATTTCCATCGATACGGCGAATACGGGGAATGAAACGATCGTACGGAGTGTAGCGTGCCGCTGTGACGGCTGCGCTCGAGCGGCCGGTGCGTGCGCACAAAAATGGTGCGCCGGACGCGCGCCACGCTGGTGCGGCAGCCCCGCGCACCCGCGCGGCGTATGGGTTGTTCGCCCCTTGCACGGAGCTTGCTTGATGCTGGGCAGCCGTCCGGCACCGACCGGACAACCGAGGGTCCAACCAAGACATTGCACGCGCCGTCCGTTTCGTCGGTCGGCGCGTTCGAGTGCTTCACCAGGAGGAAGGCATGACGATCGTGCAACAGGAGCGTCCGGCCGCCGCGTCGCCGTACCGTTTCGAGCGGGAGATGAGCTCCGGCCTCGAACGTCTGGCAACGCAGCATCGCGACCTGACGCTCACGACCGTGTTCCAGCCGATATTCAGCCTGTCGCACCAGCGTGCGGTCGGCTACGAGGCGCTGTTGCGCGCGCACGATGCGCTCGACCGCCCCGTGTCGCCGCTCGACGTGTTCGGCGAAGCCGCGCGCCAGGGTGAACTGCTGCAGCTCGACCGGCTCGCGCAGGCGCTGCATCTCGAAAACTTCGCGCTGTTCGGCGCCGAGCGCGAGTGGCTGTTTCTCAACGTCCATCCGGGCGTGCTCACCGACCCGTTCCAGGCGGCCGCACTGCTCGCGAACCTGAAGCGGCTCGGCATGCCGCCGCGCCGTGTCGTGCTCGAAGTGCTCGAACAGCGTGCGGACGACGTCGAGCGGCTCGCCGAGGCCGTGCGCGAGTTCCGCACGCACGGCTTCCTGATCGCGCTCGACGATTTCGGCGCCGGCCATTCGAACCTCGAGCGGATCTGGCAACTGAACCCGGACATCGTGAAGCTCGACCGCATCATGCTGTCGCACGCGGCACACCGCACGGGGCTCACCGCGATCCTGCACGGGCTCGTGACGCTGCTGCACGAGGCCGGCAAGCTCGTGCTCGTCGAAGGGATCGAGACCGAGCACGAGGCGCAGATCGCGCTGTCGTGCGAGGCCGATTTCGTGCAGGGCTACTACTTCGGCCGCCCGGCTCCGGGGCTGCCCGACAGTGCGGCCGCGACGGCCTGCATCGGTGAGCTGACCGAGCGCTTTCGTCAGCAGACCGAAGCGCGCGAGCGGCGCGACGCACAGCGAATCGCGCCGTACCTGCGCGCGTTCGAGCGCGCGGCCGAACGTCTCGCGGCCGGCGAGACGCTCGACGAGGTGTGCTGGAACTTCCTCGCGCTCGATGCCGCCGCGCGCTGCTTCCTGCTCGACGCGCAGGGCCGGCAGTCGGGCCGCAACGTCGTGCTGCGCGCCGATCGCGCGCTGAGTGAGGCCCGCTTCTCGCCGCTGGCGGACGCGCAGGGCGCGAACTGGCTGCGCCGCCCGTATTTCCGCTCGGCGATCGCCGAGCCGGGGCGCGTGCAGGTCACGCGGCCGTACCTGTCGATCAACGAGGCGCAGCCGTGCGTGACGCTGTCGGTGGCCGTGCGCGTCGGCGATGCGCAGCGCGTGCTGTGCGGCGATATCGACTGGGTCGACGACGAAGCGGACGCCGGCTAGCGCCGCCTGCGGTGCTTGCGGCGATCCTGGCGACCGGGGCGCACCGGCGCCGGCCGGCCGTTGCATTCGCCGCACGCTTCCCCGAAAATGGCGCGATCGCGGCCGTCGTGACCGCGATCGCGCCGTCCCGGGGGCCACCATGGCGGCGAATAAAAGGACAACACAATGAAAAGACCGATTTCGCTGACCATCCTCGCGTGGATCATCATCGTGACCAACGCGATCACGTGCATCTATACGCCGTTCTCGATCGGCATGCCGACCACCCAGGCACTGCTGTCGCACTACCTGCTGCCCGTCTGGGCGACGCTCGGCATCAGCGTGATCATCGAAGCCGCGAACGTCGTGATCGGCATCGCGATCCTCAAGGGGCGCGAGTGGTCGCGCAAGGCGTATGTCGCGACGTCCGTGCTCGGCTTCGCGTTCTCGTTCGTCAACATGCCGGTATCGATGTTCGCGGTGCTGATTCCCGGCTTCCTGCTGTTCGCGCTGTTCGTCTACCTGCTGTTCCGGCGCCCCGCGACCGCGTATTTCCGCCAGGCACTCGCGTGAGCTTCGTGCGCAATGCGCTGGCGGTCGTGCTGTTCACGATCGCGGGCATGTGCGTGATTACCGCGCAGATGGGCGCGTTCATGCGGGTCGGCCATACGGGCGTGATGTCCGGATTCGTCGCCGCGCTGTTCGCGTTTTCGGCCGTGCTCTTCGCTGCGGGCGCGTTCGCCGGTGCATTCCGGCCGCGCGCGCGGGGTGCGGGCATTGCGCTGCTCATCGCGACCGCGACCACCGCGCTCGGGATGATGGGCTGGGCGTCGTTCCTGCTGGCACCCGGGATCGTCGACGTGATGCAGCAGCAGGGCGTGGACCTGAACGCGCGGATGTTCCGGGTCGCACCGGGCGCCGTGGTGACGGCCCTGTCCGCGCTGGCCGGCATGTGGCTCGTGCGGCGCGGCTGACTCTCGCGGTGCCCGGCCCGCTGGCGCCCGTCGCGCCGCTCGGCTAGGATGCGCGAATTGTCCTGACGAATCGCGAGCCGCCGATGAACCGAAACGCCGCTTCCTCCGTCCTCCTCGAAGTGATCGCCACGACTGTCGGCGATGCGAAGGCCGCCGCCCGCGCGGGCGCCGACCGCCTCGAACTCGTGACCGCGATCAGCGAAGGCGGGCTGACGCCGAGCGTCGGCCTGATCGAGGCCGTCGTGGCCGCCGTGTCGATTCCCGTCAACGTGATCGTGCGTCCGCACAGCCGGTCGTTCGTCTATGACGCCGACGATCTGCGCGTGATCGAACGCGACGTGCGCGCGGCCGTTGCGGCCGGCGCGAACGGCGTCGTGTTCGGCGCGCTCGATGCGCGCGGCGACGTCGATCTCGGCGCCCTGGCGCGCATCGCCGCCGCCGCGGATGGCCGCACGCTGACGTTCCACCGTGCATTTGACGTGTCGCGCGACCTCAACGCCGCGTTCGACGCGCTGCTGCGCGTGCCGGCCGTCACGTCGGTGCTGACGTCGGGCGGCCATCCGTCGGTGCTCGACGCGGCCGCGACGATTTCGCGGATGGTGCGGCAGGCCGAAGGATCGACGTGCACGGTGCTCGCCGGCTCGGGGCTCACGGTCGATGCGGTCGGCGATTTCGTCCGGGCCACCGGCGTGCGCGCGGTGCATTTCGGCTCGGGCGTGCGGCCGCGCGGCGAGGTGCTGGCACCCGTCGACGCACAGCTCGTCGAGCGGGTGCGCGCGGCGCTTGACGGCGCGGCGTCGCATATCGGGTGATACGCGGCGGCGCGCGCCGTTACGTATTGCGCACGAACCAGGTTCGTTTCGCAGTGCCCAGCAACGCGCGATAGACGGCCCACGACACGACGAAAGTCGCGGGTGCCGACAACGACGCGGCAAGCCCGGTCGCCTGGTTCAGCGCGAGTCCCGCGAACGCGCCGGCGAACCACGCGGTCAGCCCGCCGGGGTTGAACGTCGGCACATGCGCGTCGCGGCATTCGACGTCGTCGCCGACCAGCTGCCCGTAACGCGCCGACAGGATATGCGCGAGCGCGACGCCGACCCACGCGACGACGAAGATGCCCTGGTACGCGAGCGCCTGCAGGATCCGCGAGAAGATGTCGGCCATCATCAGCGCATAGACGACCGCGCCGACCACGAGCGCCCACACGAATTTCGGCGCGCGCAAGCCGGCCACTTTCAGGAAGAACGCCTGCATGTTGACCGTCGCGAGATAGTAGTTCGCGGTGTTGATGCGCGATTGCGTGACCCACACGAACAGCAGCCCCCACAGCCCCATCAGCTTCAGCAGCGCGAGCACGACCGACACTTCGGACAACGTGCCGAGCCCCGGAATCGTGCTGACGAGATAGATGCCGGCCGCACCGTTGACGAGGAACGTGACGAGATAGAACGGCATTCCGAAGTTGAAGCGGCCGTGATACCCCGCGTCTTCCTTGCGCCCGAAACGCGCATAGTCGAACGTGAACATCATCAGCACCCACACGCCCATGTAGTAGACGAAGCAGTGCCACCAGCCGCCGGCCGGCGTCGCGCCCGTCGGGCCGAAATCGAGCCACGCGGCGTTGTAGCCGTACTCGGCCGTCGCGAGCCCGAGCGCCGCGAGCAGCCCGAACAGGTAGAACGGCAGCAGCACGCCGTTGAACTTGTCGAGCCAGTGCTGCACGCTGCCGAACACGAGCGGCACGCTGTAGCAGACGACGATCAGCGCCGCCCACTTGTAGTCGAGCGCCGGAAATTGGTGATGCGCGGCGACCGCGATCACCGAGCCTTCGAACACCGCGTAGTAGATCGCCGTCGCGAAGAAGATCAGCGTCGCGAGCGCCGCGCCCGCGCTGCCGAACAGCACGCGCGAGAACAGCGCGACCGACAGGCCGGTGCGGATCGCATAGCGGCTGATGATCGAATTGACGATGCCGTACGACACCACCGACAGCGCCATCCCGATCAACGCGTTGCGCGCGCCGTAGGTGAGCGCGAGCGTCGCGCCGACGACGATGTAGAACACGGCGCTGCACACGGCCCACCACGCCATCGTCAGCGAAAAGGGCGGCATGCGCGCGTGATCGGGAATGGCGAGCGTCGACAGGTCGAGATCCTCGTCGGTGCGTGCCTGAGCCAGGTTGGCCATGATCGTGCTCCTCGATGAGCAAAACTGCGAACGACGTCTCGGCCGCGGCACATGCGATCCGCAGGGTTGCCCCGACGTCGGGCGGGCAACCGGTCCGGCAGAAAAAACGCGCAGGCGTCCCCGCCGCGCGGCGCGTGGCCGCGCGGGCGGGAAACGGACAGCGAAGCGCGGAAAGCGCGAAGCGGAGGCGGCGTGCAGCCGCACACGGCGCCCGGCGCGACGGCCGGGCGTGCGGCGCTCAGTCCTGCAGCACGGCGCGCAGCAGCGCGAGGCGCCGCTGGTACTCGCGGCGCGCAGCGAGCGCTTCGGCCATCGTCACGCGCACGAAGCGCGCACGGTGGTTCGGCTGCATCTGGCCGATCAGGTCCATGTCGGCGCTGATGACCGTGCCGATCGTCGCGTAGCCGCCACCCGACACCGCATCGCGATGCAGGATGATCGGCTCGAGCCCGGCCGGCACCTGGATCGAGCCGATCGGGTAGCACGCGTCGACGATGTTCGACGGATCGGCGCCCGCGCCGAACGGCTGCTCGCGCGGCCGGAACTGCAACGGGCGGCCGTTCTTGTAGCGGTAGCCGATGCGATCCGCTTCGGGCGCGACGGTCCACTCGTCGTCGAAGAACGTCTGCGCCGATGCGTCGGTGAGCCGGTAGTGGTACAGGCCCGGCAGCACGCGCAGCTCGACCTGGCTGTCGAGCGGCCGGCTCACGGAAGCCGGCAGTTCGAGCCCTTCGCGGTGCGTGCCGCGCACGGCGCCGATCGGCAGCCGGTCGCCTTTCTGCAGACGCCGGCCCGCATGACCGCCGATCGCGCCGAGCGTGTACGTCGAGCGGCTGCCGAGCACGACCGGCACGTCGATGCCGCCCGCGACGGCCAGGTACGCCCGCGCGCCGCCCTTCACGTAGTGGAACGACAGCACGCTGCCGGCGCGGATCCGCAGCGCGACGTTGCAGCGCTGCCCGACGCCGTCGATCTTCGGCGTCATCTCGGCACCCGTGACGGCGATCAGCGCGTCGACATGGAACATCAGCTCGGGGCCGAGCAGCGTGCATTCGAGCACGGCCGCCTGTTCGGGGTTGCCGACCAGCAGGTTCGCCGCGCGCGATGCGTACTGGTCGAGCGAGCCCGACGGCGGAATGCCGACGTGGTAGTAGCCTTGCCGGCCCGTGTCCTGGACCGATGTCGCGAGGCCGGGTTTCACGACCTCGATCACGTTGTGCGCGTCAGCTTGCATGCAGCACCTCGACGAGAGAGCGGTTATAGGCGTCGGGATCGCGCAGGAATGCGTCGAGCGAGAACTTCACGGGACGCACGCGCAGGGAGAAGGTGCCGGCTTCGACGGCCGCGACGGCGGCGTCGTACGCAGCGCGGTCGATCGGCGTGAACTTCACGATGTCGCCGGGCCGGAAGAACACCATGAAGTCGCGCAGGTAGTCGAGCCGCTGCGCGGGATCGAAGATCGGCGCGGGCGTCACGCCGAACATCTGGTAGCCGCCCGCGCCGCGCACCGAATAGATGCAGCCGAAACAGCCGCCGTGGCCGATGGTGAGCTTCGGCGTGTCGGTGCGCGGGCGCAGGTATTTCGGCACTTCGAGCTGGCGCGCGCGCTCGACCATCTGGTACATGAACGGCAGGCCCGCGACGAAGCCGACCATCGACACGAACCACGGCGAGCCCGAGTGCGCGGCGATGAATTCGTCGACGCTTCGCTTGCCGTTGATGCGTGCCGCGTATTCGAGATCGGTCGACGACGGATCCTGGTGGCGCTCGCGAAACCGCATCAGCGTTTCATGCGTCCACGGGTCGTTGTAGAGCACGGGTATCTCGACGATGCGCGTGTCGAGTTCGAGCGACGCTTCGCCGACGTCGGCCTCGACCGTCTTCAGCAGCGCGACGAGCGCGTCGGGATCGATCACGTCCGGGTCGTAGCGCACCTGGTACGACGCGTTCGCCGGACAGATTTCGGTGATGCCCGGCACCGCGCGCCGCTGCAACTCGCGCGTGATCGCCGTGCCCTTGAAGAACGCGTCGAGCGACATGGCTTCGCCGATCTCGACGAACACGAACTCGTCGCCGCCGAACGTATAACGGGTCGTCACAGGGCCTCCCCGACGCGCGCGGCGTCCTCGGTTGTTTGCTCGCGCGCGGCGGCCGTTGCGGCTTCGCGCCACTGCGGCATCCACGCTTCGAGAAAATTCGTGTGGTAGCGCCCGGCGCGCACGTCGTCGTCAGCGAGCAGCGCGACGTGCAGCGGCGCGGTGGTCTTCACGCCGCCGACGTGCAGTTCGCCGAGCGCGCGCGCGAGCCGTTGCAGCGCGGCCGGGCGGCTCTCGTCGTGCACGATCAGCTTCGCGAGCAGCGAATCGTAGAACGGCGGCACGACGTAGCCCGGATAGAGCAGCGAATCGACGCGCACGCCGGGGCCGGTCGGCCACACGAGTGCGTCGATCCGGCCGGGATTCGGGCGGAACTCCTGCAGCGGATCTTCCGCGTTGATCCGGCATTCGAGCGCCGCGCCGCGCATCGCGATGTCCTGCTGCGCGAAGCGCAGCGGTTCGCCGTCGGCGATGCGCAGCGTCTCGCGCACCAGATCGATGCCGGTGATCGCCTCGGTCACCGGATGCTCGACCTGGATGCGCGTGTTCATCTCGATGAAGTAGAACTCGCCGCGCGTTTCGTCGAACAGGTATTCGAGCGTGCCCGCGCTGCGATAGCCGACTTCGCGTGCGAGGCGCGTAGCCGACGCGCACAGCGCGTCGCGCTGCGCCGGTGCGAGCGACGGCGACGGCGCTTCCTCGAGAATCTTCTGGCGGCGACGCTGCAGCGAGCATTCGCGCTCGAACAGATGGACGACATCACGCCCGTCGCCGAGCACCTGTACCTCGATATGCCGGGCGCGCGCGATGAAGCGTTCGAGATAGACGCCGCCGTCGCCGAACGCGGCCTGCGCCTCGCGCTGCGCGAGCGGCAGTTCGGCGTCGAGCTGCGCGGCGTCGTGCGCGACGCGGATGCCGCGCCCGCCGCCGCCCGCGGCTGCCTTGATCATGATCGGGTAGCCGATGCGCGCGGCGACTTCCCGCGCGTCGTCGAGCGACTGCACGACGCCGTCGCTGCCGGGCACCGTCGGCACGTTTGCGCGCCGCGCGGTGTCGCGGGCGCGCGCCTTGTCGCCCATCGTCGCGATCACCTGCGAGGCCGGGCCGACGAAGATCAGGCCGGCCGCCTCGACCTGCGCCGCGAATGCGGCGTTCTCGGACAGGAAGCCGTAGCCCGGATGGATCGCGTCCGCGCCGCATTGCCGCGCGGCGTCGAGGATCGCGGCGGGATTCAGGTAGCTCTTTGCCGCATGCGACGAGCCGATGTGGATCGCTTCGTCGGCCATGCGCGCGGCGAGGCTGTCGCGATCCGCGTCGCTGACCACGGCCACCGCGCGCATGCCGAGCTCGCGCGCCGCGCGTATCACGCGCACCGCGATTTCGCCGCGGTTCGCGACCAGCACGGTACGAATTCGCGACGGGCGATAGAACGCGCCGGAGAAGGTTGCCGGATTCATCGCGTCACCCCTCGATCCGCATCAGCACCTGGCCCGCGTCGACCGGCTCGCCGTCGTCGACGAGCAGCTCGGCGACGCGGCCGGCGATGTCGGCTTCGATCTCCGTGAACTGCTTCATCACTTCGACGAGGCCGACGACGGCGCCGGCGGCGACCGCCGCATCGACCGCGACGTAGTAGTCCGCGTCGGGCGCCGGGCGTCGGTAGAAGGTGCCCGGCAGCGGGCTGACGATATCGTGCAATGCCATCGTGTGTCTCCTTGGATCGAATTAGTGACGAGCGGCGAGCGGCTGCGGGCCGGCGGTCCGGATGCCTTCGCGGACCAGCGCGTCGCGCGTTTCGCGCACGAGGTCGAGCGCGCCCGGCGTGTCGCTGTGGATGCAGACCGAATCGAAATCGATGTCGATGTGATCGCCGTCGATCGTGCGCACCTTGCCGTCGATGCAGGCGCGCAGCACCTTGTCGGCGACCTGGCGCGGGTCGAGACGCCCGACGCGGCGCGTGAACACGATCGAGCCGCTGCGGTCGTAGTCGCGATCCGCGTAAAACTCGCGGATCACCGGCTGACCGTATTCGGCGGCGACGCGGTAGGTGACGGACGCTTCCATGCAGTACAGCCACAGGCCGGGATCGACGCGCTGCAGCGTCTCGATCAGCAGCCGCGAGAACGCCTCGCTGGCCGCTGCGTGCATGTAGAGCGCGCCGTGCGGCTTCACGTGCTGCAGGCTCACGCCGTTCAGGCGCGCGAATTCGCGCAGCGCGCCGAGCTGGTACAGGATGTCGTTGACGAGCGCTTGCGGCGTTTCGGCGATCGTGCGGCGGCCGAAGCCGACGAGGTCGCGAAAGCCGGGATGCGCGCCGATGCCGACGCCGGCGTCGCGCGCGAGTTGCACCGTACGCGCCATGATGTTCGGATCGCCGGCATGAAAGCCGGTGGCGATGTTCGCCGAGCTGATGAGCGGCATGATCTGCTCGTCGACGCCGTCGCCGATCGTCCACGGGCCGAAGCCTTCGCCCATGTCGGAATTCAGGTCGACGCTGTGCTTCCTCATACGGTTCGTTCCTCCAGGTTCTCCGGTTCGCGTGCGCGGCGGCGCAGCGCGAAACCGTGTTGAACGGAGGTTAGCCGTGTGGGGTGCGTCAAAATAGTTCTATTTTTGTATGCGACGGTATCGATTTTTCAGATACCCCCCGGATCGACCGCACAGCGCCGCCGGAACTGGGCGCAGCATGCTTCGCCGGCGCGGGATTGGCGTCGGCGGAACGGTTGATATGATGTTTGTCGCGCCCTCATCGGTTTTCGACCACACATGGCCCTGACCCTCAGACAGCTCAAGTACTTCGTCGCGACCGCCGAGCTCGGACAGATTTCGCAGGCGGCGATCCAGCTCACCATCTCGCAGTCGGCCGTGACGAGCGCGATCAGGGAGCTGGAGGACAGTCTCGGCACGCAGCTGTTCCTGCGCACGTCGGCGGGCGTGACGCTGACCGACACCGGGCGGCGCTTTCTCAATCACGCGTACACGATCCTGTCGTCGGTCGACGAGGCGATGCGGATCCCGAATCTCGAAAGCACGTTGACGGGCACGCTCGCGATCGCCGCGAGCTATACGGTGCTGGGCTACTTCCTGCCGCATCACGTGCTGCGGCTGAACACGCTCTATCCGCGGCTGACGATCCACTTGCACGAGCTGAACCGCGAGTCGATCGAGGAGGGGTTGATCGCGGGCCGCTACGACATGGCCGTGCTGCTCACGTCGAACGTGTCGAACCCCGAGCTCGTGCTGGAGCCCGTGATCCATTCCGTGCGCAGGCTGTGGGTCGGCGCGCATCATCCGCTGCTCAGGCGCGAGAGCGTCACGTTCGCCGAGGTCGCGCGCGAGCCGTTCGTGATGCTGACGGTGGACGAGGCAGGACAGACGGCACTGCGCTACTGGAACGAGACGCCGTACCGGCCGAACGTGATCCTGCGCACGTCGTCGGTCGAGGCCGTGCGCAGCATGGTCGCGAACGGCAGCGGCGTCGCGATCCTGTCCGACATGGTGTATCGCCCGTGGTCGCTCGAGGGGCGGCGCATCGAGACGATCGTGCTGCGCGATCCGGTCCCGCCGATGAGCGTGGGCCTCGCGTGGCGCAAGAACATCGAGCTGAGCCCCGCGATGCACGCGGTGCGCGACTATTTCCGGCACACGTTCATGGAGCCGCGGGCGCTGGGTGGTGCAGTCTGAATCGCCGGTGCGGATGCGAAAAAGCCGGGGCATTCCCCGGCTTTTTCGTTCGCAGGTCCGGCCCGCCGGCCGCCGTTTCGCTTACGCGTTGTCCGACAGCGCGTCGGCCTGGCTCGCGCGGATGCCGAGGCGCTCGAACAGCGCGCGGTCGCGCTGCGTCTGCGGGTTGCTCGTCGTCAGCAGCTGGTCGCCGTAGAACATCGAGTTCGCGCCGGCGAGGAAGCACATCGCCTGCATCGCGTCGTCGAGCTGCTCGCGGCCGGCCGACAGGCGCACGACGGCCTTCGGCATGGTGATGCGCGCGACCGCGATCGTGCGCACGAATTCGAACGGGTCGAGCGGCGCGGTGCCTTCGAGCGGCGTGCCTTCGATCGCGACGAGGTTGTTGATCGGCACCGATTCCGGATACGGGTTCAGGTTCGCGAGCTGCGAGATCAGGCCCGCGCGCTCGCGGCGCGACTCGCCCATCCCGATGATGCCGCCGCAGCACACGTTGATGCCCGCGTCGCGCACGCGGTCGAGCGTGTCGAGGCGGTCCTGGTATGTGCGCGTCGAGATCACCTGGCCGTAGAACTCCGGCGACGTGTCGAGGTTGTGGTTGTAGTAGTCGAGGCCCGCGTCGGCGAGCTGCTGCGCCTGTTCGTCCTCGAGCATGCCGAGCGTCATGCAGGTTTCGAGGCCGAGTTCCTTCACGCCGCGCACCATCTCGGTCAGCGCCGGCATGTGGCGCTCCTTCGGGTTGCGCCACGCGGCGCCCATGCAGAAGCGGCTCGCGCCGTTCGCCTTCGCGGCGCGCGCGGCGTCGAGCACCGTGTCGACGTCCATCAGCTTCTCGGCCTTCAGGCCCGTGTCGTGATGCGACGACTGCGAGCAGTAGCCGCAATCTTCCTCGCAGCCGCCCGTCTTGATCGACAGCAGCGTCGACAGCTGCACCGCGTTGGCATCGAAGTGCTCGCGATGCACCTGCTGCGCGCGGAAGATCAGGTCGTTGAACGGCAGAGCGAACAGCGCGACGACGTCGGCGACGCGCCAGCGCTGCGGGGCCGGTGCGGCCACGGGAATCGCGTCGGGTTGCACGGCGGCGGTCTGGGCTTGGGTCATTTCGTTTTCCTGTCCTGGGCGGGATTGGGGGATCGGTTGGGTCAATGCTGCGCGGCGCGCAGCGACTCGACGAGCGCGGCGATGTCGAGCATCGCCGCGGCGGATTCGGGAGCGGCCGGGCTCAGGTGCGCGATGCGGCCGAGCAGCGGCGCGCGATGCTCGCGCGCGAGCCAGTCGCGGATCGTCGCGACGTTCTCGTCGGCGAACGACATGGCCGGGTCGACGTGGTTCGCGACCCAGCCCGCGAGCGTGAGGCCGCGTTGGCGAATCGCGTCGGCCGTCAGCAGCGCGTGGCTGATGCAGCCGAGCCGCACGCCGACCACCATCACGACCGGCAGGCCGAGCGCGACCGCGAGATCGGCTGTGTCCTGCGTGTCGTTCAGCGGCACGCGAAAGCCGCCGACGCCTTCGACGACGACGATGTCCGCGCGCGTCAGCGCTTCGCGGTGGCACGCGACGATCGTGTCGAGGTCGAGCGTCACGCCTTCCTGCGCGGCGACGATATGCGGCGCGGCCGGTGCTTTCAGCAGGAACGGCGTGCGCAGCTCGGGCGGCAGCACGACGTTCGCGGCCGCATCGAGCTGGTCGGCATCCTCGTTGCGCCAGATGCCGTCGCGCTCGTACGCGCCGGCCGCGACCGGCTTCAGCGCGGCCGCGCGCAGGCCGTGCCGCGCGAAGCCGTGCAGCATCGCGGCCGACACGAAGGTCTTGCCGATTTCGGTGTCGGTGCCGGTGACGAAAAGCGAGAGCGGGGCTGTCATGCTGCTGCCTCGCTGGCTTCGATCAATGCGGCTTCGAGCCGCGCGAGATCGTCGAACGAATGCGCGGCCGACAGCGACACGCGCAGTCGCGACGTGCCGACGGGTACCGTCGGCGGCCGGATCGCGGGCACCCACAGGCCGTGCGCGTCGAGCGCGCGCATCGCGGCGAGCGTCGCGTCGTTGCTGCCGATCACGAGCGGCTGCACGGCCGTGTGCGAATCGACGGGTTGCCAGCGCGTGTTGCGCAGCAGCGCGCGCGTGCGCTCGATCAGCGCGGCGAGATGCGCGCGGCGCGCGTCGCCTTCGTCGCCCGCGATCACCTTCAGGCTGGCCGATACCGCATGCGCGACGGCCGGCGGCGCGGCCGTCGTGAAGATGTAGCTGCGCGCGCGCTGGATCAGCCATTCGATCACGGTCTCGTGCGCGATGACGAACGCGCCCGCGACGCCGGCCGCCTTGCCGAGCGTGCCGACGTAGACGAGATTCGGCGAACGCAGCGCGGCGGCCGCGAGTGCGCCGCGGCCCTGCGGGCCGAGCACGCCGAAGCCGTGCGCGTCGTCGACGACGAGCCATGCGCGGTGGCGTTCGGCCAGCGCGACGAGTTCGGCGAGCGGCGCGACGTCGCCGTCCATGCTGAACACGGTGTCGCTGACGATCAGTTTCGTTTCGGCGTCCGATGCTTCGAGCAGCGCGGCGAGCGCGGCGGTGTCCGCATGCGGGTAGACCTGCACGTTCGCGCGCGACAGCCGCATGCCGTCGATCAGCGATGCGTGGTTCAGCGCGTCGGAGAAGATCGTCGCACCTTTGCCGGCGAGCGCGGTCATCGCGGCGAGGTTCGCCATGTAGCCGGTGCTGAAGTACAGCGCGCGCGGTGCGTCGGAGAAGCCGCCCGCGAAGCCCGCGAGTTCGTCCTCGAGCGTCGCGTGCGCGCGCGAATGGCCGCCGAGCAGGTGCGAGCCGCCGCTGCCGGAGCCGTAGCGCTGCGCGCCTTCGGCGAACGCGGCGACGAGCGCCGGGTGCGCGGCGAGGCCGAGGTAGTCGTTGCTCGCGAAACCGACGATCTCGCGGCCGTCGACGGTCATGCGCGCGTCGCACGCGGTGTCGGCGATGCGGCGCACGCGGCGCAGCCCTTGCGCGTCGAGATCGGCGAGGCCGCGCTGCAGCGTGTCGAGCAGGGGCGTCGTCGCTGCCTCCCGCCGGGCCGCCTCGCGCGACGGATCTGCTTCCGGGGGATGGGGGGGCTGTTTCGTCATGCAATCTCCGCGAGCGTTGCGTCGAGCGTGTCGCGCGTGCGCTGCGCGAGCCACGCGATGTCGTCGTCGCTCATCACGTACGGCGGCATCAGGTACACGGTCGTGCCGATCGGGCGCAGCAGCAGCTCGCGTTCGAGCGCGCGTTCGAAGAAGCGCCGCGAGAACCCGCGCGCCGCGTCGCCGTCGAGCGCGACGTCGAATGCGAACAGCGTGCCGCGTTCGCGCAGGTGGCGCACCTGCGGGTGTGCGTCGAGCGGTGCGAGCGCGGCGCGCATCGCGGCCGACTTGCGTGCGTTCTGCGCGAGCACGTCGTCGCGTGCGAACAGGTCGAGCGTCGCGACCGCCGCGCGGCATGCGAGCGGGTTGCCGGTGTACGAATGCGAGTGCAGGAAGCCGCGCGTCGTGTCGTCGTCGTAGAACGCCGCGAACACGTCGTCGCGCGTGAGCACGAGCGACAGCGGCAGGTAGCCGCCGCTGATCCCTTTCGACAGGCACATGAAATCGGGCCACACGCCGGCCTGCTCGCACGCGAAGAAGGTGCCGGTGCGGCCGCAGCCGACCGCGATCTCGTCGGCGATCAGGTGCACGCCGAATTCGTCGCACAGCGCGCGCAGCCCGCGCACGTACGACGGATCGTGCATCGCCATGCCGGCCGCGCACTGCACGAGCGGCTCGACGATCAGCGCGGCGATCCGGTCGCCGCGTTCGACGAACAGGCGCCGCACGTCCGCGAGCGCGCGGCCCGCGACATCGGCGGCCGTCTCGCCCGGCAGCGCGCCGCGCGCATCGGGCGACGCGACGACGTGCGCATGGCGGATCAGCGGGTCGTACGCATCCTTGAACAGCGCGACGTCGGTCACGCCGAGCGCGCCGATCGTCTCGCCGTGATAGCTGTTCGCGACGCAGACGAATTCCTGCTTGTTCGCGCGGCCAAGGTTGCGCCACGCGTGGAAGCTCATCTTCAGCGCGATCTCGACGGCCGATGCGCCGTCCGACGCGAAGAACGCATGGCCGAGCGTGCGCGCGGTGAGCGCGTGCAGCCGCTCGGCGAGCTCGATTGCGGGCTCGTGCGTGCAGCCGGCGAGCATCGCGTGCTCGAGCGTGTCGAGCTGGTCCTTCAGCGCCGCGTTGATGTCCGGGTTCGCATGTCCGAACAGGTTGACCCACCACGAGCTGATTGCGTCGAAGTAGCGACGGCCTTCGCGGTCGTACAGCCACACGCCCGCGCCGCGCGCGACCGGGATCAGCGGCAGGCGCTCGTGGTGCTTCATCTGGGTGCAGGGATGCCAGACCGCGCGCAGGCTGCGCGCGACCCAGTCGTCGGTGGCTGGCGTACTCAAGGCAACTCCGAAGGGTAAAACGGCCGCGCGGCATCGACGGGATGCCGCGCGGCAGATTCCAAAACGCGCTGAGATTAGCGTGTTCCGCGACACGTTGCACTAGCGGTTACAAACGTCGCAAAGCCTTGCTGGGTGGGAGTTCGGCGCAGATCGGAGCGGCTCGGAACGGTACGGTTCAGATGCGCCGAAATGAGCGCAGATGACGACGTTCGAGTGAGCCCCCCCGACAGAAAAAATCGCGGGGCGGCGCGCGGCGCGATCGCGAAAAATCAGGGATCGAAGGGGCGCGGCGAAGCGGGCGACGCCACGCCACGCGCGAAAGGCGGCGGCCGAATGGTCTGCGGAATCCGGAGTGAGAGCGGGCCGCGAGGGCGGCAGGCGATGGCGTGGTGGCGCGAGCGCGCGTATGCGACGACACGCGATGCGATCGCGCACGGAAGAATGACGCGGGAGGCAGGAACGGAAGCGAAAAAGGCGCGGCGGGCGGCCCGCCGCGCGTCAGCGCGAAGCCAGCGCGTGCGTATCGGTGTCGCGCGTGTTGCCGTCGCCGTTGTCGGCCGTCTGCGTCGTGTTCGCGTTCCACACGACGCGGTCGTTGACCGCATACAGCCGGCACGCGCCCGCGCCCTGTTTCGCGCAGTTGTCGAGCGCGAGCGCCATCGGGTCGTCGCCGCCTTCGGCCCACGACCACGCGCCTTCCGACGACACCGCGAACGCGCGGCTTGGATGCTGGTTCAGGAAGCGGCGATAGCCTTCGCGGCCGGCTTCGTCGACGTAAGGCACCGCGTTGACCGCGTCGATGGCCGCATAGCCGGTGGCCTTCGGTTCGTGCGGGTTCGCGACCGCATAGCGCACCGAGGTCGGCAGGTTCAGTTTCTCGAGGAACGCGTTGACGGCCGGCCACCAGACCGGCACGCCGTCGCGATCGACGATCAGCCGGTGCGCGTCGTCCTTGTAGCGCCCGAAATCGATGAACTGGGCCTGCGTGCCGTGCGACACGTACGCGTCGTGCATTTGCGCGACGAGCGCGGGCGTCCACACCGAATCGTTGTCGCCGTACAGCCAGAGCGACCGCACGGCCGTGTGCGCGCCGTACTGGTCGAATGCATCGACGAGGTTACGCTGCCAGCCGTCGCACAGGTCCTGGCGCAGCCCGCCGGAGAAGTTGATGATGCCGCGCACGCCCGGTGCGGCTTCGGTGCCGTACGCGACCGACGCGAGGCCGCCGTGCGACGTGCCGGCGACGACGATGCGCGACGCATCGACATACGACTGGCGCGACATGTAGCGCACCGTCGCGTCGACGTCGGCCGCCTGGGCGAGACCGTTCTTGCCGACGTTGCAGCCTTCCTGCTGGTAGGTGCCGCCCGAACCGGCGAAGCCCTGGCGGTTCGGCGCGATCACCGCATAGCCGCGGCGCACGAATTCGCGCGCGAACGCAAGCGGCCGGCTGCGCGGCTGCAGATGGAGATCGCCGGTGTTCTTGCCGTGGTTGAAGACGACGAGCGGGAACGGGCCGGGGCCGTCCGGCTTGAAGAGTGTCGCCTCGAGCGTGACGGAGCCCGAAGCATCGGCCGGAATGCGGAGGATTTGTTCGTTGAGGTCGGCCGTGACCTGCGGCAGGTTCGCGCCGCCGTAATCGAAGCGCTCGGCGTGGGCGAGCGACCCGCTGGCGGTGCCGGCACCCGTGTTTGCGTTCGGCAGCGCACCGGCCTGAGCGGCCGACAGCGCACCGGCCGCCATCCATCCCACCAATACCTTGCTGAACGCCATTCGTAAGCCCTGCCATGCAACATGACCAATCTGACGGCCATCGTAGCCTGACAAAATCGGGTTGTGCAATGCGGGAATTACCCGGCGTCTGACACAGCAACTATTTGTCAGCGCTCACTTACTTCGCCGTCGACATAGCGCCAGAAACCGTGCTCGTCGCGCTCGAAACGGCTCGTCTCGTGGAGCCGGTAAGCGCGTCCGCCAACCTTGTAGCGGGCCACGAATTCGACCTCCGCGTGCCGTTCGTCGAGCGGCACATGGCGTTTCACCGCGAGGCCGAGCCAGCGCGGCGCGTCGGGTGCATCGGGGTCGGTGTCGAGATCGGGCGGGCAGGTGCGCGCGGCCCACGTCGCGCGCAGGTAGCCGGTTGCGCCGAGCACGTATGCGCTGTACCGCGAACGCATCAATTCGAGCGCGCTCGGCGCGGCTTCGCCGCCGTCGATGAAGCGGCCGCAGCAGGCCGCGTAGCGCGGGGCCGGCGCTTTGCCGGCGGGAGCAGGGGATGCGCCGCCGCACGGGCACGCGTCAGGTCGGTTCAAAATCATGCGAAACGGGAATTAACGACGCTCGGTTGTGACCGCGGCTCACCAGCTCAGCTCGATGCCGTCGTACTGGAAGAAGCGGCCGTTTGCCTGCGACACGTCCGCACCGGCTTCGGCGATCACGCGGCGCATGCCGGTCACGCTGGTTTCCGGATCGATCGCGGCCTGCGCGCCGCCCATGTCGGTACGCACCCAGCCGGGATGCAGCGAGATGCACGCCGCATGGCGCGTCTGCAGCGACGCGATGCGCAGCGCGTCGTTCAGCGCGGCCTTGCTCGCGCGGTACAGCCAGCCGGTCGTGCCGGTCGCCTCGGCGATGCTGCCCATCCGGCTCGACACGACGGCCAGCACGCCGCGCGCATCCTCGACGAGCGGCAGCAGGATCGGCAGCAACTGCATCGGCCCGCGCACGTTCGTGTGCATCACCGCGTCGAAATCCTCGGCGGTGATCGTCTCGACGCCTTCGGTGCGCGGCCCGTAGACGCCCGACACGAGCACGGCCGCATCGAGCCGCTCGCCGTCGAGCTTCCAGCCGAGCGCCGCGATCTGCTCGGGCTGCGCGATGTCGAGCGCATGCGCCTGCGCGCCGAGCGCGCGCAGCGCGGCGAGCGACGCGTCGTCGCGTGCGGTGGCGATCACGTTCCAGCCGTCGCGCCGGTATTGACGGACGAATTCGCGGCCGAGGCCGCGTGATGCGCCGACGATCAGTACGGTTTTCATGTTCGCCGCTCCTTTGCAGTGCCGTGGTGACGGCGTCAGGTCAGTTCGATGCAGGTTGCCGTTGCGTCGTCGCCGCCGCCGCGGAACGCGTGCTTACTCCGCGTCCGTGCAAGGCTTCAGCGTATCGACCACCGCCTGCGCGACTTCGTTCATTTGCGCGGCATCGGCGGCGACCATGTCGTTGTCGGGCGCATGCTGGCCGCCCGCGGTCAGCGCGGCGACGCAGCGCTTGTAGGTTTCGTCGAGCGCTTCGAAGTTCGACACGGCCATCCCGAGGTTGCGCATCCGGCCGTCGTGCACGCCGTACACGAGCCCGTGCACGGTGAGCGACTGGCCGCGTGCCCATGCGTCGTTGACGATCGTCGTGCGGCACACGTTGACGACCTGCTCGATCGCGTTCAGCTCGATCAGGCGGCGATAGCGCGCTTCGCCCACCGGCCATTCGTCGAGCAGCGCCGCGTGGCGCTCGCGCACGTCCTGCACGTGATGCAGCCAGTTGTCCGCGAGGCCGACGCGGCGGTTGTGCAGCGCCGCGTTCACGCCCGAGCAGCCGTAGTGGCCGACGACCATGATGTGTTTCACGCGCAGGATGTCGACCGCGAACTGGATCACCGACAGGCAGTTCAGGTCGCTGTGCACGACGACGTTCGCGATGTTGCGGTGGACGAACACTTCGCCCGGCGGCAGGCCGATGATCTGGTTCGCGGGCACGCGCGAATCCGAGCAGCCGATCCACAGATACTCCGGCGCCTGCTGGTCGGCGAGGCGCGTGAAGAACTCGGGATCGTCGGCGAGCTTGCGCCTGACCCAGGCGTCGTTGTTGTCGAACAGGTGCGAGAGCGGGTTGACTGGGGTGTTCATCGGTGTGGATTCCGTTTTCGGAACTCGGGTCGATATCGGGTTCGGTATAACCGGCGTCAGGCGGCGCGCTGCGCGTCGCCTTCACCGTCGTTCTGGTCCGCCGCGCCGAAGCGCTCCGGGTAGCGCACGCAAAAGCGCAGCGCGACGTCGTACGGATGAAAATCGGGCAATTCGCCCTGCAGCAGCTTGTCCTTGCTCGTCTGCCACAGCACGGGATCGAAAAAGTCCGCGTGATGCTTCATGAATACGTCCCGCACGCGCGGGTCGCCGAGCAGGAACGGCCCGTAGGTCTCCGGAAAGATGTCGTGCGGGCCGACGGTATACCACGGTTCGCCGGACAGCTCGTCTTCCTCGTTGCGCGGCGCCGGCACGCGGCGCACGTTGCAGTCGGTCAGGTACTCGATCTCGTCGTAGTCGTAGAACACGACGCGGCCGTGGCGCGTGACGCCGAAGTTCTTGTACAGCATGTCGCCGGGGAAGATGTTCGCCTTCATCAGCTCCTTCACCGCGTTGCCGTACTCCTTCACGCCGTGCTCGATGTCCGCGTCGGTGCCGTTCTGCAGGTACAGGTTCAGCGGCGTCATCCGGCGCTCGATGTACAGGTGCTTGATCACGAGGTTGTCGTCCTCGTATTCGAGCAGCGACGGCACTTCCTTCTCGAGCTCGCGCACGAGCGCATGGTCGAGCCGCGCGAGCGGCAGCGCGACGCTCGAATACTCGAGCGTGTCGGCCATCCGCCCGAGGCGGTCGTGGCGCTTCACGAGCTGGTACTTCTCCATGATCTGCGCGCGCGTCGTTTCCTTCGGCGGCGGGAAGTGATCCTTGATGATCTTGAACACGTACGGGAACGACGGCAGTGTGAACACGAGCATCACGAGGCCCTTGATCCCGGGCGCGACGATGAAGCGGTCGCTCGAGTGCGACAGGTGGTGCAGCAGGTCGCGGTAGAACAGGTTCTTGCCCTGCTTCTGCAGGCCGACCGACGTGTAGATCTCCGCCTTCGGCTTGCCGGGCATGATCGTGCACAGGAAGTCGACATACGCGGACGGCACGCCCATGTCGACCAGGAAATACGAGTGCGAGAAGCTGAAGATGATCTGCAGCAGGTCGCGGCGCAGCAGCACGGTGTCGAGCGCGAGCAGGCCCGGGCGCACGTGGCGGATCGGCACCGCGAACGGCAGCACGCGGTCGGCATTGATGATGCGGCCGACGATGTACGCGCTCTTGTTGCGGAAGAACAGCGACGACAGCACGTGGATCTGGAAATTCGGCGCTTCGTCGAAGTGGCCGAACTCGTCGTGGATCGCCTGCATCACGCACGCGATGTCGCGCGAGAGATCCTCGAACGGCGGGTCGAGCTGGAAGTTCGTGACGATGCGTTCGAGCGTGACTGCGAGCCCGTCGGTGCCCGGGTAATACGCGCGGTAGGTCGGTTTCGCGGCCGGCTCGTCGTTCTCGAGATACTCGGTCGAGATCGCCGGGCGCACGAAGATGAAGTCGTTGCTGAAATACGAGCGGTGCAGGATCTTGCAGCACACCGAATTGAAGAACGTCTCCGCGCACTCGGGCTGGCGGTGCGACGTGAGCAGGCCGATGTAGTGCAGCTTGATCTGCTGCCAGACCTCGTCGTCGATGTTCTCCGCGTCGTATTCGTCTTCCAGCACCTCGACGCACTCCTGCACGCGATCGTCGTACGACGTGATCCGTTCGCGTGCGAGCCGCTGCAGCCCGTGCCAGTCGGCGCGCTCGTACAGCGTCTTCGCCTCGACGGCCGCTTCGCGGAAGATCCGGTAGTGGCGGTCGAAGTTTTCGAGCATCGTCTGCGCGACGTCGAAACCGATCTGTGACGACAGCAGTTTGGGGAAGTGATTCATTGCGTGCAGGCTCGTTCAGGAGGGGCTGTAAGCACTCGCCATTTTAGCGCCCAAGCGGGCGGATCAAAGACTTTGCGGCGACGCGTGGCCGGCCGGCCACGCGTCGGGTTATCCGTCGTTGGGCGCAGTTCGGTGCATCTTCGCGTAAAGATACGGGTACGGAACCGATTCTGACACGAACTTTTTTAGCGGGCCGGCGGCGGCCGGGCACGCGTTTCGCGCGACGGCGATAGAATCGACGCACCGCCCGCCGCGGCCTGCCGCCGGCGCGCATTCGCACCGATAACGACGAGACGCCCCACCGATGAACGCACTGGAACACCAACTCGACTATCCCTTCGCCGACACGCTGCCCGCCGCGGGCGACACGTTCGAGGTCGCGCCCGGCGTGCGCTGGCTGCGCATGCCGCTGCCGTTCTCGCTCGATCACATCAACCTGTGGCTGCTGCGCGACGAGATCGACGGGCAGGCCGGCTGGACGATCGTCGATTGCGGGATCTCGTCGGATGCGATCCGCACGCACTGGGAGCAGATCTTCGATACGCATCTCGACGGCCTGCCCGTGCTGCGCGTGCTCGTCACGCACTGCCACCCCGATCACTTCGGGCTCGCGAACTGGCTGTGCGAAGGCGGCGACAAGGGGCGCTGGAACGTGCGGCTGTGGATGACGCTCGGCGAATACATGTTCGGCTGCCTGATGGCGGCCGGCAACGGCTCGAACGCGGGCGGCGCGGCCGCCGCCGATCATTTCGCGCGCCACGGGCTGACCGATCCCGCCGCACTCGACAAGCTGCGCAACCGCCGCAGCTACTACTCCGATCTCGTGCCGGCCGTGCCGCCGCGCTACCGGCGCCTGCGCGAAGGCGACGCGGTGACGATCGGCGTGCGCACGTGGCGCGTCGTCACCGGCTACGGCCATTCGCCTGAACATTGCGCGCTGCACAGCGAAGCGGACGGCGTGCTGATCTCCGGCGACATGGTGCTGCCGCGCATCTCGACGAACGTGTCCGTGTTCGACCTCGAGCCGGAAGCGAACCCGCTCGCGCTGTACCTGCAGTCGCTCGGCCGCTACGAGACGATGGCGCCCGATACGCTCGTGCTGCCGTCGCACGGCAAGCCGTTCCGCGGCGTGCGCACGCGCATCGTGCAACTGCGCGAACACCACGACGCGCGGCTCGACGAAGTGCGCGTCGCGTGCGCGGAGCAGCCGATGAGCGCGGCCGACATCGTGCCGATCATGTTCCGCCGCCGCGAGCTCGACATCCACCAGATGACGTTCGCGCTCGGCGAGGCGCTCGCGCATTTGAACCTGCTGTGGCTCGCGGGCGAACTCGTGCGCGAGCAGGGCGACGACGGCGTGCTGCGGTTCAGCACCGCCGGCCGATAGCGCTTCGTTCTCCTTACACGACGGGTTCGTAGCGCCACCCGTCGCGATGCCATTGCATCGTGTGCGTCGGTTCGAGCGCCGCGAGAAACGCGGTGTCGTGCGACGCGACCACGATCGCGCCCGGGAAGCCGGCCAGCGCGGCTTCGATCGCGCGCACCGATTCGAGATCGAGGTGATTGGTCGGCTCGTCGAGCAGCAGCAGTTGCGCGGGCGTGCCGCGCCACAACGCGCACGCGAGCGCGGCCTTCAGCCGTTCGCCACCGCTCAGCTGGCGTGCCGGCTGCGTCGCGCGTGTCGCGTCGAGCTGCAACAGTGCGAGACGGCTGCGCAGGTCGCCTTCGGCGAGCGGCGTATCGAGCAGCCCCAGCTGCTCGACGATCGAGCGCTCGGGGGCGAGCAGCGCGAGCCGCTGGTCGAGATACGCGGCGCTCACGTGCGTCGTGCATGTGCCTGAACGCGGCGCGAGCTCGCCCGCGAGCATCCGCAGCAACGTCGATTTGCCGCAGCCGTTCGGGCCCGTCAGCGCGATGCGCACGGCGCCGCTCGCCGACCACGTGATTGAATCCGCATCCGCATCCGCATCGCCGGCCGCGCGCCACGGCAGTTGCGCGCGTTCGAGCGTGAACAACTGGCGGCGCGCGCTGACCTCGGTGCCGGGCAGCGACACGAGCACGGGCGCATCGGCTTCGACGCGCGCGGCCGCCTGCTGCACGCGTTCGTCGAGCGTTGCCTTGAATTCGTCCTGTTGGCGCCGGACCTGTCCCATGATGTTGCGCGCCGCACCCTTGCGACTCTGTTTTGCCATCGACGACAGATTGGCCGTCTTCGCATCGCGCAGCGAGCCGGCCGCGTGACGCTGGATCGTGTCGTGTTCCTGTTCGAGCCTGCGCCTCACGCGCCCGCGCTCGGTGCGCGCATGATCGAGTGCCGCCTGCGCGGCGTCCTGTTCCGCGTCGCGCTGCGCGCGGTAGAGCGCGTAGTTGCCGCCGTACGAGCGTGCGCCTTGCGGCGTCAGTTCGACGATGCGCTGCACTTCGGCGAGCAGCGCACGGTCGTGGCTCACGATCACGAGCCCGCCGCGCCAGCCGTCGAGCGCCGCGCACAGCCATGCGCGGCCCGGCGCGTCGAGATGGTTGGTCGGTTCGTCGAGCACGAGCAGGCCGGCGCCGGACAGCAATGCGCCGATCAGCGCGACGCGCGCGAGCTGGCCACCGCTCAGCGCGTGCGCGGGCGTGTCGGGTCGCACATCGTGCAGGCCGGCCGCGTCGAGTGCCGCGCGCAGCCGCTCGGCGAGATCCCAGCGATCGCCGATCAGGTCGAAGTCGTGCGGCTCCGCGCGGCCGGTCGCGAGACGCGCAAGCGCGCCGAGCGGCGCATCGAGCGCGGCGATCTGCGCGACGGTCCGCGGGCCGGCCGCAGCGTCGTCGTTGTGCTGCTGCGCGACGTAGGCGACCGGCACATGCCGGTCGATCGTCCCCGAACTCGGCGCGCAGCGGCCCGCGATCAGTTGCGCGAGTTGGCTCTTGCCGATGCCGTTGCGGCCGACGATGCCCGTCGGCGTGCGATCGATGGAAAGGTCGAGCGAATCGAACAGCGCGAAGCCGTCGTCGAAGCGGAAGGAAACGTGATGAAGCGCGACGAGCGCGCCGGTGGGCGTGGCTGCAGCCATAAGCACCTCCGAAAATGCGTGAAGACCTTCGCGCGGCGTGCGTGGCACGGCGGCGAAA
The DNA here is from genome assembly GCF_025685725.1 of Burkholderia sp. BKH01. NCBI lineage: Bacteria > Pseudomonadati > Pseudomonadota > Betaproteobacteria > Burkholderiales > Burkholderiaceae > Burkholderia > Burkholderia sp. BKH01. The sequence goes on from NZ_JAOTQT010000002.1 coordinate 199,944, forward strand.
ACATTTTGGGAAGGCTTAGTTGTTCACTTTGGCTGGCGTCCGGTATGAGGAATAGGAGCGGAGTGTAGCAAGCGGGGCGCGCGGGCCGCAAGCGAGCGGCGCGAACGCCGTCGCTTGCGCGCCACGCGCGGTTACTGCACGGCGACCGTCGTGAAGTTCTGCCGTCCGAACGGACTCACGCGATAGCCGCTCACGTTCGTGCGCGTGAGCGCCGCGGCGGTCGGGTAGCCGAGCGGGATCCACAGCGCCTGGTCGTGGATGATCTTCTGCGCGGCTTCATACAGCTTCGTGCGCTTGGCCTGGTCGGCGGTCGACTTGCCGTCGACGATCAGCTTGTCGAGCTGCGCGTCGCAGAAGCGCGCGAAGTTGATGCCCGACTTCACTGCATTGCAACTGAACAGCGGCGACAGGTAGTTATCCGGATCGCCGTTGTCGCCGGCCCAGCCCATGAACAGCATGTCATGCTGGCCGAGCTTCGCCTGCTTGATCAGCTCGCCCCATTCGATCACCTTCACGTCGGCCTTCACGCCGATCTTCGCGAGGTCGGCCTGCAGCAGCTCCGCGCCGACCTTCGGGTTCGGGTTCAGCACGCTGCCGGTCGGGCGCGTCCAGATCGTCGTCGAGAAGCCGTTCGGGAAGCCGGCCTGCGCGAGCAGCTGCTTCGCCTTCGCGGGATCGTACGCATACGGCGCGACGTCCTTCGCGTAGCTCCACGTGTTCGGCGGATACGGGTTGTTCGCGGCCGTCGCGGTGTTGTCGAACACGACCTTCAGGTAGGTCGCGCGATCGAACGCGAGGTTCAGCGCCTCGCGCACCTTGTCGTTGTCGAGCGGCTTCTTCTGCGTGTTCAGCGCGACGAACGCGGTCATGAACGCGGGCGTCTGCACGACCTTCAGCGCGCTTTCGCCCTTCGCGGCGAGCACGTCCTGCGGTTTCGGCGACAGCGCGATCTGGCATTCGCCGGCCTTCACCTTCTGCAGGCGCACCGACGGGTCGGGCGTGATCGCGTAGATCAGCCGGTCGACCTTCGGCTTCGTGCCCCAGTACGTCGGGTTCGCGTCGTAGCGGATCAGCGCGTCCTTCGTATAGCTCTTCAGCACGAACGGGCCCGTGCCGACCGGCTTCGCGTTCAGGTCGGCCTGCTTGCCGGCCTTCAGCAGCTGGTCCGCGTATTCGGCCGAGTAGATCGACGCGAAGCCCATCGTCAGGATCGGCACGAACGTCGCGTTCGGCTCGTTCAGCACGAACTTCACGGTGCTGTCGTCGACCTTCGTGACCGACTTCACGAGCTTCACGAGGCCCATCGACTGCGCGTGCGGGAAGCCGCTCGCGCCGGCCACCTTGTGCCACGGGTTCGCATCGTCGAGCATCCGCGTGAACGTGAACACGACGTCGTCCGCGTCGAGCGCGCGGCCCGGCTTGAAATAGTCGGTGGTCTGGAACGCGACGTTCGGGCGCAGGTGGAACGTGTAGGTGAGGCCGTCGGCGCTCGCGTCCCATTTGTCGGCGAGCGCGGGCACGACCTTTTTCGCGGCTTCGTCGTACGACACGAGCGTGTTGAAGATCACGTCGGCCGATGCGTTGGTCGTGACGAGCGAGTTGTACTGCACGACGTCGAAGCCGTCCGGGCTCGATTCCGTGCAGACGGTGAGCGGCTTGGCGGCAGCGAGGCCGGGGGCGGCGAGTGCGGCGGCGACCGCGGCCGCGGCGAACAGCTTGACGTGCATAGGATCTCCCACGTGGCTTGTGCTTTTTGCTTGGTGATGCTTGGTGACGGGATGCGGGCGCGGCCCGGAAGCGGGCGGGGCCGGCGCGGCTGGCGAATAGCATACCGGCAAAGCGTGCGACGCGTGAAAAAAGGCGCCGGAACGCGGTGAATTGACCGAAAAACGGCTGCGTTCGCGACGGAACGGGTGTTGGAGCGGCACCGGCGCCGCACATGGGGCTGGCCGGGCGCGTGCATACGGGAGGCGGCGGCCGGACCGGCGAAAGAGGGCGTGGAGCCCGCACGGACTCGGGTCCAGCTGCGAACGCGGGGCGAGCGCGCTGCCGAGGGGGAGCCGGCGGGAAGAAGGCGCGGAGAGGGTGTGGAGAGGGTGTGGAGAGGGTGTGGAGAGGGCGCGGAGAGGGCGCGGAGAGGGCGCGGAGAGGGCGCGGAGAGGGTGTGGAGAGGGTGTGGAGAAGGCGCGGAGAAGGCGCGGAGAGGGCGCGGAGAAGGCGCGGAGAAGGCGCGGAGAAGGCGCGGAGAAGGCGCGGAGAGGGTGTGGAGACGGCGTGGAGCGGGCGGGGCAACGACGCTTGTGCCGCCGAAACCGGAGCGCCGTTGCGACGATCGAATTGCCGAACGAGCCGCGCGGCGGGCCAACCCGCCGGTGCGTCAGTGCGCGCCGGCCTTCGGCTTGCGCGGCGCCTTCTCGAACAGGCGGTCGTACAGCCAGCGCGGCAGCACGTGCAGCACCTTCGCGACGACGCCCATCTGCCACGGAATCACGCGGAACGCGTGCTGCCGCGCGATCGCTTTCGCCGCGCGCGCGGCGAAGCGGTCGGCGTCCATCAGGAACGGCATCCGGTACGGGTTGTGCGCGGTCATCGGCGTGCGGATGTAGCCGGGCGCGATCGTCACGACGCCGACGCCGGCCGGGCGCAGCTCGACGCGCAGCGATTCGAGATACTTGATCGCAGCCGACTTCGACGCGCTGTACGCGCCGGAGCCGGGCAGGCCGCGCACGCCGGCGACGCTCGCGACGCCGACCAGCGTGCCGTGGCGCGACGCCGTCATCGGGCCGACGAACGGCTCGAACGTCGCGACCATCCCGTAGTAGTTGATGTCCATCACGTTGCGGAACGTCGCGAGATCGCCCTGGCCCGTGACGGCGCCCTGGCTGATGCCCGCGTTCGCGATCACGACGTCCGGGCAGCCGTGCGTCGCGATGAACGACGCGGCGGCCGTCGCGAGCGCGTCGGCATCGCGCACGTCGGCGGAATAGACGGAGATGGACAGCTTCGGGAAACGCCGCGCGAACGCATCGAGCGCCTCGGTGCGCCGCGCGACGAGCGCGAGCGTGGCGCCCTGGCGGGCGTATTCCTCGGCCATCGCGAGGCCGAGGCCGCTCGACGCGCCGGTGATGAAGACCTTCAGCGGAGTAGTCATGCCGGCGCGCGGGCGGGAATCAAAGCTTCTTGTCCTGAACCTGCTTCACGAGGAAATCGAGCACCTGGGCGGTACCCGGGATGCTGTTCGCGTAAGCGGGGCCCGTCTTGTACTTGCCCTGGACGACGACTGTCGGCACGCCGTCGATCGCGTAGTCCTTCAGCAGCTTGGCCGACTGGTTCACCTCGCCCTGCACGCTGAACGAGTTGTACGCGTCCATGAACTTCTTCTTGTCGACGCCCTGCGTGACCAGGAAGTCGGCCTGCGCCTGCGGCGTCAGCAGGTAGTTCTTCTGCTTGTGGATCGCGTTGAAGATCGCCGGCGTGACCTTCTCGGAGATGCCGAGCGCGGACACCGCATAGAACAGCTTCGAGTGCGGCACGAAATCGTCACGGAATGCGACCGGCACGCGCTTGAAGTCGATGTTGTTGCCCTGCTTCTTCACCCAGGCCTCGATCGTCGGCTCGAATTCGTAGCAGTGCGGGCAGCCGTACCAGAAGAACTCGATCACCTCGACCTTGCCGGCCGGCGCGGACACCGGCTGCGGGGACTTCATCACCTCGAAGTCCTTGCCGGCGACCGGCGCGGCGGGCGTTGCCTGGGCGAAGCCGGCCGCGAGGCCCAGGGACAGAAGGAGCGTGCTAAGCAGTTTTTTCATGTTGTGAACGTCGAATCAGTTGCTCGGGTTACGAAACGTAACGGGTTCTGCGTGGGCTCGACCGGCTGCCTACTGCTTCGTGAAGCGGATCACCGCCGTGTCGACACCTGCATCGGACAAGCGCTGACGGGCCGAGTTCATGTCCTCGAACTTCGAGAACGGGCCGACGCGCACGCGGAAATAGGTCACGCCGCTGACATCGCGCTTCGACACCTTCGACTCGAAGCCCTGGAAGCCGAGGCGCGCGCGCTGCTGCTCGGCGTCGCCTTCCGTCTTGTACGCGCCGACCTGCAGGAAGTAGCCGGTATTCGCGTCGCTCGCGGTCGGCGGTTTCGCTGCCGCGGCGGCGGTGGCCGACGACGTCGGCTTCGGCGTGTTCGCGGCCTGCTGCTGTTGCTGCTTTTGCGCGGCGGCCTGTTGCGCCTGCTTCTGCGCGGCGAAGCGCGCGAGGTCGTCCTCGCCGGCCTGCTGCTGCTGCGGTTGCGTCTTCTTCGGCGGCGTGGTGTCGGCCGGCTTCGGCGCGACGGCGACGCCGTTACCCGACGACGTATTGTTCGACGCGGTCGTGTTGCTCGAGCTGCCGGTGTTGTTCGAGCCGCTCGACCCGTTGGCCGACGGCGGCACTTCGACGATCTGCGGCTCGGGCAACAGGCCGCCCTGGGTCTGGTTCGCGGCCTGGCCGGGCGCGGTGTTGGGCGGCGCGGGCTGCGCGGCCTGCGGCACCGGCTGGCCGGGCGTCTTGCCCTGCAGCGCGCGGTTCGGGTCGAACTGCTGCGGCTGGCTCGCGCCGTTGTCGGCCGGCGGCGGCGCGACCTTCGACACGAACGGCGACGGCGAACGCGTGATGTAGAGCGCCACCACCACGGCGATCGCGAGGCCGACGATCAGGCCCAGCACGATTCCAAGAAATGTCCCTCCGGCTTGTTTCGATTGTTTCGAAGTGCGGCGTGGTTGTGCCATTGCTTGAGTCACCTGCAAAAAGAATCGTGAAAAGGCCGCGGCGGGCTATCCGACGGCGGTTAATCCGACGGCGGGCGCTGCCGCGGCCATTCGCTGCCCGGTTCGGGCCGCTTGCGTCCTTACATCTTGGCTGGCGCGGACACGCCGAGCACCGCCAGGCCGTTCTCGAGCACCTGCCGCGTCGCGGCGAGGAGCGCGGCGCGCGCATTGCGCGGCGCTTCGTCGTCGACCAGCACGCGCTCCGCATTGTAGAACGAGTGGAATTCACCAGCGAGATCGCGCAGGTAGAACGCGACCGCGTGCGGCGCCAGCTCGTTCGCTGCGTGCGTGAGCATGTCCGGATACTCGGCGAGCTTCTGCATCAGCGATGCCGCTTGCGCGCTCGTCAGTTGCGACAGGTCGGCGCCCGGCAGTTGCGCGGCGTCGACGTTGTAGCGCGACTTCAATTCGTTGAGCACCGAGCAGATCCGCGCATGTGCGTACTGGACGTAATAGACCGGATTTTCGTCGTTCTGTTTCAGCGCGAGGTCGATGTCGAACACGAACTCGGTATCGGCCTTGCGCGAGATCAGGAAGAAGCGCACCGCGTCGCGGCCGCGCGTGATGGTCGCCTCGTCGATCAGGTCGGGCGCCGCTTCCTGGCCCGCCGCGGCACCGCCCGACCATTCGATCAGGTCGCGCACCGTCACGTAGCTGCCCGCGCGCTTCGAGATCTTCACTTCCTGGCCGTCGCGCATCACGGTGACCATCTTGTGCAGCACGTAGTCGGGATAGCCCTTCGGGATCCCGATGTGCAGCCCCTGCAGGCCCGCGCGCACGCGCGCGATCGTGCCGTGGTGGTCCGAGCCCTGGATGTTGATCACCTTCGTGAAGCCGCGCTCCCACTTGGTCACGTGGTACGCGACGTCCGGTACGAAGTACGTGTACGTGCCGTCCGACTTGCGCATCACGCGATCCTTGTCGTCGCCTTCGTCGGTCGTGCGCAGCCACAGCGCGCCGTCCTGCTCGTAGGTCATGCCGGCCTTGATCAGCGCGTCGACCGTCTTCTCGACGCGGCCTTCGCTGTACAGCGACGACTCGAGGTAGTACTGGTCGAACTTCACGCCGAACGCCTGCAGGTCCATGTCCTGTTCGCGACGCAGGTACGTGACCGCGAACTTGCGGATCGCGTCGAGATCCTCGACGTCGCCCGTGCCCTTGACGGGCTCGCCGTCCGACGCGGCGACCGTTTCGCCGTTCAGGTAGTCGCGTGCGATGTCGGCGATGTATTCGCCGTTGTACGCGGCTTCCGGCCAGCCCGCGTCGCCCGGCTTCAGGCCGCGCGCGCGCGCCTGCGTCGAGATCGCGAGGTTGCCGATCTGCACGCCTGCGTCGTTGTAGTAGAACTCGCGGTGCACTGCGTAGCCCTGGCTCGCGATCACGTTCGCGAGCACGTCGCCGAGCGCGGCCTGGCGGCCGTGGCCGACGTGCAGCGGGCCGGTCGGGTTCGCCGACACGAATTCGAGCAACACCTGCTTGCCTTTCTCGCGATCCGACGTGCCGAATGCACGGCCCTGGTCGAACACGGCGGTGATCACCGCCTGCTTCGCGGCGGCCGACAGGCGCAGGTTGATGAAGCCGGGGCCGGCGATTTCGGCGGCTTCGACGAGCCCTTGCGCGGCCGGCTGCGCGGTGAGCGCGGCGACGATCTGCTCGGCGAGCTGGCGCGGGTTCGCGCCGAGCGGCTTGGCGAGCTGCATCGCGACGTTGCACGCGACGTCGCCGTGCGCGGCGACCTTCGGGCGCTCCAGCGTGATGGCCGGGGCGACGAACGCTGCGTCGGCGCCTTTCAGCGCGTGTGCGACCTGCTTGACGCTATCCGCGAGCAGGGCTTCGAGGGTCTGTTTGTGTGCTGGCAGCATGCTGGTAGAAGGCTTCGTTGGTGGCGGCCGGAAACGCCGGGCCGCCGGCGCGCTTTTTAAGCGCGCGTTTCAGGGATCGCAGAATTTTAACAGGTGCTAATATGCCGCTCAGGCGCCCCGCGTCCGCGAGGCCGGACGCCGGTCTGCCGGCGTTCCCCCAACCTCGCCGCGCAGGCACAACAAGATGAAAAGGGAATTGTCATGATTACGTTCAAGAGCAAGGCGGCACAGGATCTCGACGTGCTGAAGGATTTCGCGGTGTATGTGCTGGGCCTCGTCGGCAAGCAGCTGGGCGAGCGCGGTGTGATTACGCACGACGAGCTGGACCACGCGATCGCGAAGCTGGAAGGCGCAGTTGCGCAGGCGAAGCAGGCGCGCGCCGAGCACGCCGGCCATTTCCACGAGGACGAAGCCGATCACGCGCATCACGAAGTGCCGCCGAACCTGGCCCAGCGTGTCGCGCCGTTCCTCACGATGCTGCGCGAGGCGAAAGCCGGCGAAGCCGATGTGCACTGGGGCTTCTGAGCTTCCTTGCCCGGCAGTACGAAAGTTTGGTAAGGCAGGAAAAAGCCCGCTTCCGAGCGGGCTTTTTCTTTTTGTCTGACCAAACGGGCGGTCGGCCGCCCGTTTGCATCGATCAGAGCTGCGGCGCGAGCGCGCGGCGCGCGTCGTCGAGCGACAGCGCCATGCGCCGAGCGTAGTCCTCGAGCTGATCCTGCCCGATTTTGCCGACCGAGAAATAGCGGCTGTCCGGATGCGCGAGGTAGAAGCCCGACACGCTCGCGGCCGGCAGCATCGCCAGCGAGTCGGTCACGCTCATGCCGATCTCGTCCGCATGCAGCACGTCGAACATGTCGCGCTTCACGAGGTGATCGGGGCAGGCCGGGTAGCCTGGTGCCGGGCGGATGCCCGCGTACTTTTCCGCGATCAGCGCGTCGTTGTCGAGCGTCTCGCCGCTCGCGTAACCCCACAGCTCGCGTCGCACGCGCGCATGCATCGCCTCGGCGAACGCTTCCGCGAAGCGGTCGGCGAGCGCCTTCAGCATGATCGCGCTGTAGTCGTCGTGGTCGGCTTCGAACTGCTTTTCCTTCACGTCGACGCCGAGGCCGGCCGTCACCGCGAACATCCCGATGTAGTCGGCGACGCCCGATTCCTTCGGCGCGATGAAATCGGCGAGCGAGCGGTTCGGCCGCATCACGCCGTCGACCACCGGGCGCACGCTCTGCTGGCGCAGGTTGCGCCACGTGAGCAGTACTTCCGAGCGCGATTCGTCGCTGTAGATCTCGATGTCGTCGTCGTTGACGGTGTTCGCCGGCAGCAGCGCGATCACGCCGTTGGCGCTCAGCCAGCGGCCCTGGATCAGGCGCGCGAGCATCGATTTCGCGTCGGAGAACACGCGCCGCGCCGATTCGCCGACGATCTCGTCGTTCAGGATCGCCGGGTACGGGCCTGCCAGGTCCCACGTCTGGAAGAACGGGCCCCAGTCGATGTAGTTCGCGAGTTCGTTCAGGTCGTAGTTCTTGAACACGCGGCGGCCGATGAACTTCGGCTTCACGGGCGTGTAGCCGGCCCAGTCGACCTTCGTCCTGTTCGCGCGCGCCTCGGCGAGCGTGACCATCGGCTGCGCCTTGCGGTTCGCGTGCTGGTCGCGGATGCGTTCGTAGTCGGACTTCAGCTCGTCGAGATACTTCGTCGCGCCTTCGTCGGACAGCAGGCTCGACGCGACCGACACCGAGCGCGACGCGTCGGGCACGTAGACGACCGGGCCCTCGTAGTGCGGCGCGATCTTCACGGCCGTGTGCACGCGCGACGTGGTCGCGCCGCCGATCAGCAACGGGATCTTCTTCACGCGGAAGTAGTCGTCGCGCTGCATTTCGGACGCGACATACGCCATTTCCTCGAGGCTCGGCGTGATGAGGCCCGACAGCCCGATGATGTCCGCGCCCTCGACCTTCGCCTTCGCGAGGATCTCGTTGCACGGGACCATCACGCCCATGTTGACCACTTCGAAGTTGTTGCACTGGAGCACGACCGACACGATGTTCTTGCCGATGTCGTGCACGTCGCCCTTCACGGTCGCGATGACGATCTTGCCCTTCGCGCGCACGTCGCCGCCCGCTTCCGCGAGCAGGCGCTTCTCTTCCTCGATGAACGGGATCAGGTGCGCGACGGCCTGCTTCATCACGCGCGCCGACTTCACGACCTGCGGCAGGAACATCTTGCCCTGGCCGAACAGGTCGCCGACGATGTTCATCCCGTCCATCAGCGGGCCTTCGATCACGTTGATCGGGCGACCGCCGGCCGCGTCGATCTTCGCGCGCACTTCTTCGGTGTCCTCGACGATGAAGGTCGTGATGCCGTGCACGAGCGCGTGCGAGAGCCGCTTCTCGACCGGCTGGTTGCGCCACTCGAGGTTCTCTTCCTTCTTCGCGCCGCCCGCCTTGAACTTGTCGGCGATCTCGAGCAGGCGGTCGGTGGAATCGGCGCGGCGGTTCAGGATCACGTCCTCGACGCGCTCGCGCAGCTCGGCGTCGAGCTCGGCGTATACGCCGAGCTGGCCGGCGTTGACGATGCCCATGTCCATGCCGGCCTGGATCGCGTGGTACAGGAACACGGTGTGGATCGCCTCGCGCACCGGGTCGTTGCCGCGGAACGAGAACGACACGTTCGACACGCCGCCGCTCACCTTCGCGTACGGCAGGTTCTGCTTGATCCAGCGGGTCGCCTCGATGAAGTCGACCGCGTAGTTGTTGTGCTCCTCGATGCCGGTCGCGACCGCGAAGATGTTCGGGTCGAAGATGATGTCTTCCGGCGGGAAGCCGACTTCGGTCACGAGGAAGTCGTACGAGCGCTTGCAGATCTCGGTCTTGCGTTCGTACGTGTCGGCCTGTCCCTTCTCGTCGAACGCCATCACGACGGCGGCCGCGCCGTAGCGGCGGATCAGGTTCGCGTGGCGGCGGAACGCTTCCTCGCCTTCCTTCAGCGAGATCGAGTTCACGATCGCCTTGCCCTGCACGCACTTGAGGCCGGCCTCGATCACGTCCCACTTCGACGAGTCGATCATGATCGGCACGCGCGCGATGTCCGGCTCCGACGCGATCAGGTTCAGGAAGCGCACCATCGCCGCCTTCGAATCGAGCATCGCCTCGTCCATGTTGATGTCGATCACCTGCGCGCCGTTCTCGACCTGCTGGCGCGCGACGGCGAGCGCCTCGTCGAACTGGCCGTTGAGGATCATTCGCGCGAACGCCTTCGAGCCGGTGACGTTGGTGCGTTCACCGACGTTGATGAAGAGCGTTCCGGACGTGACGTTGAACGGCTCGAGGCCGGCAAGGCGCATCATGTGATCGGTCATGGCGGTGCGAATTCGTGTAATGAAGGGCGTGGGGCGGTCGGGTCAGGCGTTGTCGCTGTACTGGTTCGGCCAGCGGCGCGGCTTCACGTCGGCGAGCGCCTTCGCGATCTCGGCGATGTGCTCGGGCGTCGTGCCGCAGCAACCACCCGCGAGGTTCACGAGCCCGGCCTGCGCGAATTCCTTCAGCAGGCCCGACGTGACGTCCGGCGTTTCGTCGAAGCCGGTGTCGCTCATCGGGTTCGGCAGGCCCGCGTTCGGGTAGCACGACACGTAGGTGTCGCACAGTTTCGCGAGCTCGGCGATGTACGGGCGCATCAGCGCCGCGCCGAGCGCGCAGTTCAGGCCGAACGTGAGCGGCTTCGCGTGGCGCAGCGAATTCCAGAACGCCTCGACCGTCTGGCCCGACAGGATCCGGCCCGACGCGTCGGTGACGGTGCCCGAGATCATGATCGGCAGGCGCTCGCCGGTGTCCTCGAACAGCTCGTCGAGCGCGAACAGCGCGGCTTTCGCGTTCAGCGTGTCGAAGATCGTCTCGACGAGGAACAGGTCGACGCCGCCGTCGAGCAGCGCCTTCGCCTGCTGGTAGTACGCGTCGCGCAGCTCGTCGAACGTGACGTTGCGGGCGCCCGGATCGTTGACGTCCGGCGAGATGCTCGCCGTCTTCGGCGTCGGCCCGATCGCGCCCGCGACGAAGCGCGGTTTGTCCGGCGTCGCGTATTTCGCGGCCGATTCGCGCGCGAGCTTCGCCGATTCGACGTTCATCTCGACGACGAGATCTTCCATCCCGTAGTCGGCTTGCGCGACCGTCGTCGCGCCGAACGTGTTGGTTTCGACGATGTCGGCGCCGGCCGCGAAGTACTGGTCGTGGATCTCGCGGATGATCTGCGGCTGCGTGAGCGACAGCAGCTCGTTGTTGCCCTTGATGTCGCGCGTGAAATCCTTGAAGCGCTCGCCGCGATACGCGGCTTCGTCGAGCTTGTAGCGCTGGATCATCGTGCCCATCGCGCCGTCGAGGATCAGGATGCGCGATTTCAGCAGCGCGGGCAGTGCGGCGCCGCGCGTGTAGGGCGCGTCGAGCGGGACGGAAGCGGCGAGAGGAGTCGCAGACATGGGCGGAGGACCGGCGAAGACGGGAAAAGCGTCATTGTAGCCGGTGCGCCAGGCCGCCGCCCGGCCTCGCGCCGGCTGGGGCGCCCGCCAAACGAAAGCCCCCGCCGGCGAACCGGACGGGGGCGTGAACGGAGTGCTCGCGGCGCCGCGTCGGTGCGCGGCGAATGGCCCGGCCGCGCGAGGCGCCGGGCCGCGGGTCGTCAGTGCAGCACGACGGGCATCATCATCAGGCTGTCGAATTGCCCGAGGAATTCGTCGACTTCGTCGAGCGACGGTTCATCCTCGATCAGTTGCTTCACGTGCGCGCGGAAGCGTTCGGCAAGTTCGCCGTCGATGAAGATCTCGCGCTGCGCGTTCTTGTCGACGATTTCGTACCCGCCGGCATTCATCAGATGATGGCCGGCCTGCGGCGCAAATTCGACGACGCAGTAGTTGGGGCTGTTGTAGATCATTTGCATGGCGGCACTCCTCTTCGCAGTGGCATCTGGCCTTGTTGTCCCCTAGGTGGGGCGAGCCTTGCCGGTTTCAAGGGGCTTGCGCTGCACACCCCGTTCCCGTTGCGTGGGGTGTATCGGTTAGAAGCCGATGTCTATGAAACGTTTCTTATTGTCTGCCGGTGGACTGAAATAGTTGTTAAAGAGTGTCATCGGCCATTTCGCGGAAATCTGTAATCGGTCGAAATTGCCGATCCCTGCGCGTTCACTGTGTGACAGGCGCAGCCGGTTGCGCGGGCGGTTGCACGGTGGCCGGCGGCGCGGGTTGTGCCGGTTCCGCGGACGGGGCGGGCGGTGCGGCCGATGCATCGGGCGTCGATGCGCCGGCGGGCGCGTTCGTTGCACCGCCTGCCGGCGCCGCATCGGACGGCACGGCCGGCGCCGCGAGCCGGCCGTGCCACAGCAGCTCGATCTGCGCGCCGTTCGGTTCGGTCTGCACGAGCCGAGCGGGCAGCCAGCCGAGCGACGGCGCGAGCCACATGTCGATGCGGCGCGTGTCGCCGTCGCGGCGCGGCAGGCGCATGAAGTGCCGCGCGTCGATGATGCCGGCCTGCGTCTGCACCTGCTCGTCGCCGATCACCGTGATCGGCCAGGTCTCGCCGCTGTTGTTGTCGATCACGAAGAACTGCTGCGTGACGCCCGGCTTGTAGGCGGACGGGTTGCCGCGCAAGAGCCCCGACAACTGCATCAGCATGCTGAAGCGGTCCTGCACGCCGTCGGGCAGCGGCGCGTTGTTCGGCGTGCGCGTGAACACGACCTGCCGGATCTCGCGGTTGAAGATCGCGATGTCTTCCGGCCGCTTGCCGCGTTGCTCGACGTAACGGTCGGGCGCGACGCCGAACGCGTCGATGCGGCCTTCGCTGCGATAGGCGAACGGGCCGACGAACGGCACCGGCATCGATACCGACAGGTCGTAGGTGCGCCCGTCGGTGCGCCAGTGGATCGTGCCGATCATGTTCTGCATCCCGTTGTAGAACGTGTCGTACTGCAGGTCGCCGGACGGCGGCGCGGCGAACTTCACGCCGCTGGTCGCGGGGCCCGGCGTCGCGGCGCTGCTGGCGCCGGCGGCCGATGCGGCGAGCGTGCCCGATGCACCCGATGCACCCGGTACGCCGCTCGCCGCGGACGCGGCGGCCGGCGGCGGCTCGCCGTGCTCGGCCGTCTGCGTCGACGTGAGGACCGGCTCGGGTGACGGTGCGGGCTTCGGTGCGGCGGCCTTGGGCGCGGCCGGCGCGGGGGCGGCCGGATGCTCGACCGGCTTCGGCGCGGGCGGCGCGGGCTGGCGCTCGATCGGTTGCGGCTTCAGCAGCTCGATCTGCATGGGGACCTCGGCGGGCGCGGGCGGCGTGAACGATTCGCGATTGCGTATCAGCCAGATCGCGGCGAGCGCGTGCAGCACCAGCACGACGACGAGCGCGACGCCCACGCGCAGCCAGCGGCGGGGCAGGGCGTGACTCGGGCGGATGTCGGCAGGCTGCATGGGCATCGGAACGGGGTCGGGTCGGTCGCGTGACGTCGGGCGTGCAGCGCGCGCCACAGGAATCGGACCGTCGGAGGCGTCGCGCGTTCGCGGTGCGGCGTGTACCGGGGTGTCTCGCGTGCGTCAGGCGTGGCGCGCGTCGGGACTATAGCCGAGTTCGTAAGACAGTTTCCGCGCGCACGCGCGCAGCGCGGTGTCGATCTCGCCGCCCCACGCAATATCGAACGAGCCTTCCTGGCCGAGCGCGACGATCGCGAGCGCGAGCTCGCCGACCGCGTCGAACACGGGCATGCAGAACGCATGGATCGTCGGCAGCAGCATCCCCTCGACGCGCGCGGCCTCGTGCTCGCGCACGTCGGCCAGCACCGCGTCGACCTCGTCGAGCGTGCGCGGGCCGCCGTGATGCGGCGAGCGGCGCGTATCGGCGAGTTCGCGCTCGAGCATCGCGGCGGTCTTGCTGCGCGGCAGGTACGCGGCGAACAGCAGCCCGGTCGCGGAGCCGAGTAGCGGCATCACGTCGCCGAGCTTCAGCGACGCCTTCGCCGGATGGCTCGATTCCATCCAGTGCACGATCGTCGGCCCCTGGTTGCCCCACACCGCGATGCCGACCGTCTGGTCGAGGCGGTCGCGGAACTCGGTCAGCGCGATCCGCGCGAGCTTCACGCCGTCGACGCGTGCGAGCCGCGCGAGCCCCATCTGCAGTGCGAAGCCGCCGAGCTCGTAGCGGCCCGACACGGGATCCTGCGACACGACGCCGAGCCGCGAGAAGCTGACCAGGTAGCGGTGCGCCTTCGCAGGACTCATGCCCGCGCGCTGCGCGAGGTCGCGCAGCATCATCGCGCGCGGCTCGCTCGTCAGCACGTCGAGCAGGCGGAAGCCGACCTCGATCGACTGGATGCCGGAACGGACTTTCTCGCCGTGCTCGCCGGAAGCGGCGTCGTCGGTGTCGGAGTCGGCGAGATCGTCGTCGGGAAGCGGGCTGGCGGGCATGGGCAACGGGTGCGCGAAAATGCGGCAAGGATCGGGGCGAAAACGGCGTGCGCGATCATGCGCGCCGCATGGATTCACCATCGTAAAATAGATTCCTTCCATCGTCACTACAACGGCAGATTCCCCTATGAAACTTGCTTCGCTGAAGGACGGCACGCGCGACGGCCAACTGATCGTCGTGTCGCGCGACCTGCACACCGCGGCGATCGCCGACGCGATCGCGCCGACGCTGCAGCGCGTCCTCGACGACTGGGCGTTCTACGCGCCGCAGCTGCGCGACCTGTACGACGCGTTGAACCAGGGACGCGCGCGCAACGCGTTCGCGTTCGATCCGGCCAACTGCATGGCGCCGCTGCCGCGCGCGTTCCAATGGGCCGACGGCTCCGCGTACGTGAACCACGTCGAGCTCGTGCGCCGCGCGCGCGGCGCGGAGATGCCGCCCGAGTTCTGGACCGATCCGCTGATGTACCAGGGCGGCAGCGACGATTTCCTGGGGCCCCGCGACGACGTCGTGTGCCCGTCCGAGGAATGGGGCATCGATTTCGAGGCGGAAGTCGCGGTGATCACCGGCGACGTGCCGATGAGCACGTCGCCCGACGACGCGCTGAAGGCCGTGCGGCTCGTCACGCTCGCGAACGACGTGTCGCTGCGCAACCTGATTCCGGCCGAGCTCGCGAAGGGCTTCGGCTTCTTCCAGAGCAAGCCGGCCACCGCGTTCGCGCCGGTCGCCGTGACGCCCGACGAGCTCGGCGACGAATGGCGCGAAGGCCGCGTGCACCGGCCGATGATCGTCCACTGGAACGGCAGGAAGGTCGGCCAGCCCGACGCGGGCACCGATATGGTGTTCCACTTCGGCCAGCTGGTCGCGCACGCGGCGAAGACGCGCAACCTGCGTGCCGGCTCGATCGTCGGTTCGGGCACGGTGTCGAACAAGGACGCGAAGCGCGGCTACTGCTGCATCGCCGAGAAGCGCTGCCTCGAGACGATCGAGCACGGCGCGCCGCAGACCGAATTCATGCGCTACGGCGACACCGTGCGCATCGAGATGTTCGATGCGGCCGGCAAGTCGATCTTCGGCGCGATCGAGCAATCGGTCGCACCGCCCGACGGCGCGGCGTAAGGGACGCAGGGCACGCAGCGCCCGCGCGAGACCCGGCCCAGGCCCGCGCGCCGGGTTTCGCCTGATGTTTGCCCGCGCGGGCTTGGCTACACTCGATTCAAGCGTCTCGCAAGGAGCAGCACATGGCCGATCTCGCCGCGTACGGCGGTTATGAAGCACTGAAGGTGACGCGCCGCGACCATGGCGTGCTCGACATCGTGATGAGCGGCGAGGGCGCGAACCGCAGCGGCCTCGCGACCGCGAACGCGCGCATGCATCGCGAGCTCGCCGACATCTGGCGCGACGTCGATCGCGATCCCGACACGCGCGTCGCGGTGATCCGCGGCGAAGGCAAGGGCTTTTCGGCGGGCGGCGATCTCGCGCTCGTCGAGGACATGGCGAACGACTTCGACGTGCGCGCCCGCGTGTGGCGCGAGGCGCGCGACCTCGTCTACAACGTGATCAACTGCAGCAAGCCGATCGTGTCGGCGATGCACGGCCCGGCCGTCGGCGCGGGGCTCGTCGCCGGGCTGCTCGCCGACATCTCGATCGCCGCGAAGGATGCGCGCATCATCGACGGCCATACGCGGCTCGGCGTCGCGGCCGGCGACCACGCGGCGATCGTGTGGCCGCTGCTGTGCGGGATGGCGAAGGCGAAGTACTACCTGCTGCTGTGCGAGCCCGTGAGCGGCGAGGAGGCCGAGCGGATCGGGCTGGTATCGCTCGCGGTCGAGCCGGCCGACCTGCTGCCGAAGGCGTACGAAGTGGCCGAGCGGCTCGCGCACGGCTCGCAGTCGGCGATCCGCTGGACCAAATATGCGCTAAACAACTGGCTGCGCACGGCCGGGCCGACCTTCGATACGTCGCTCGCGCTCGAATTCATGGGCTTCTCGGGGCCCGACGTGCAGGAAGGCATCCGTTCGCTGCGCGAGCGGCGCCCGCCCGACTTCCCCGGCGACGCGCCGTTCTGACGACGCGCGCTATGATCGAATCACGCGCGGCTGCACGACCCATGGCGGCCGCCTCGCTCCCCCAGTCAACCAGGATGCCCGTATGACGACCGATGCCTCCGGCTCCAACCCTTTCGCCGGCTTTGCCGGCTTCAAGCCCGCCGACATGATGGACCGGATGTGGGACATGATGCGGATGTCGCCGTTCGGCGGGATGACGTCGTTTCCGGGCGCCACGCAAGGGCTGCCGCCGTCGCTGTCGAGCATGTCCGACATGATGGCGCCGCTCACGAGCGTCGAGGAACTCGACAAGCGGATCACCGATCTGCGCGCGGTCGAGCAGTGGCTGAAGCTCAATCTCGGGATGCTGCAGTCCGCGATCCAGGCGCTCGAGGTGCAGCGCGCGACGCTCGCGACGCTGCGTGCGTTCGGCGCGTTCGCACAAAGTTCGATGTCGGCGGCCGAGGAAGCGGCCGTCGCGGCCGCGCAGGCGGCGAAAGCCGCGTCGGCGTCGCCGGGCGATGCAGCACCGCCGACGGACGGTGCGGATGCGCCGCCGGAAGGCGAGGCCGCGCAGCAGGCGTTCGACCCGGCCGGCTGGTGGAACCTGCTGCAGTCGCAGTTCAACCAGCTCGCGAGCCTCGCGATGGCGCAGCCGGGCATGCAGCCCGCGGCGCCGGGCGACGCGCCGCCGGAAGCAGCCGCCCCGCCGGAGCAGCCCGCGAAGCCGGCACGGGCCGCCGCCGCGCCGCGCAAGCCCGCCGCGAAGCGCGCGAAGCCGGCCGGTTCGGCCGCGGCGAGCGCGGCGGCCGCATCGTCGCCCGAAACCCGTCCGCCGAAGCGCTCGACGTGACACGGCACAGCTAGCAGGTCGATCATGCGGCTCGCGCTCGTTCTGATGGGAGGCGGTGCACGTGCCGCCTACCAGGTCGGCGTGCTGAAGGCGCTGGCCGAAATCGCGCGAGAGGCCGATCCGGACCGGCAGACACTGCCGTTTGCGGTCGTGTGCGGCTCGTCGGCCGGCGCGATCAACGCGACGTCGATCGCGAGCCACGCGGACGACTTTTCCCACGGCGTGCGCCGCCTGCTCGAATTCTGGGAGCACCTGCGCCCCGACTACGTGTACCGCACCGACTGGCTCGGCATCGCGGCCGCCGGCGCACGCTGGCTCGCGACGATGACGTTCGGCTGGGCGGCCCGCCGTTCGCCGCGCGGGTTGCTCGACAACACGCCGCTCGCGCACCTGCTGCAGCGCGAACTGAGCTTCCACCGGATCGAGCAGATGCTCGAGGCGCGCCTGCTGCACGCGCTCGCGGTGACGGCGCTCAGCTATTCGAGCGGCCGGCACCTCACGTTCTACCAGGCGGCCGAGCCGATCCAGGCGTGGCGGCGCGCGCAGCGCACCGCGCGGCTCGTCGATTTGTCGGCGTCGCACCTGCTCGCGTCGTCGGCGATTCCGTTCGTATTCCCGGCCGTGCCGCTCGTGCTCGACGGGCAGATCGAATACTTCGGCGACGGTTCGATCCGGCAGATCGCGCCGCTGTCGCCGGCGATCCACTTCGGCGCGCACCGGATCGTCGTCGTCGGCGCGGCCGACCCGCGGCCCGAGATTCCGGCCGCGAACGGCGCCGGCCGCGTGCGCGGCTACCCGACGCTCGCGCAGATCGGCCAGCAGGTGCTTGCGAGCGTGTTCCTCGACTCGATCGGCTCGGACATCGAGCGGATCGAGCACATCAACCGGATGATCGAGCACCTGCCGCACCAGGTCGAGGTCGACAGCGGCTGGCGGCACGTCGACGTGCTCGCGATTGCGCCGTCCGAGCGTATCGAGCTGATCGCCGCGAAGCACCTGAAGCAGATGCCGGCGGCGATGCGCGGGCTGCTCGGCGCGGTCGGCGGCAGCCAGCCGGCCGGCGCGTCGTTCGCGAGCTACCTGCTGTTCGAGGAGGCGTTCACGCGCGAACTGATCGAGCTCGGCTACGGCGACGGGCGCGCGCAGCGCGACACGCTCGCCGGCTGGATCGCGCTGGCGGACGGCGGCAGCGCGCCGGCAGCCGGCATGCCGCCGGAAGACGGCCTCGCGACGGGCGAAATACGGGTCTGATGCACGCGGATGGCGGGCGGTTGCGCGAGGTTGCGTTTTCGCGACGCTGGGGCGCGACCGATCGCCGCACCGGGATTGGCGGCGCGCGACCGGGCAGGCGTCTCGGAAGCGTCATACACGCGTGATATCATGGCCGCCGCCGTATACACCACATCGAGCAGCCCGCCGATCCGGCATCCGCACGGGACCCTACGGGGAACCCGCCTGGGGGCAGGGGACGGGCTCGCCAACGAGCCGGCCAGTGCCGGCCCCCAACTCAGGCAGGCGCGGCCGGTTCCGTTCGAACGGAGCGTGGCTGCGGCGTGCCCAACGGCGGCGGCGCGGCCGCCCGGCTGCCGGACGCGGAATCAGCGTCCGGTCGGTCGGTTTCACGCGTAAAATTACAGTCTTGGCTGCAAAAAGCGCGCTTGGCGCGCCTTTGCGGCAACAGTCACGTTTAGAGAAGTCGCATTGCGCAGAACAGGGGTGGGACCATCATGAACACGATGCTTTATCCGGAACTTTACAGGTCGCTCGAAGCCGTCCGATGGGACATGGAGAAGGACATTCCGTGGGACAAGTTCGACGCTTCGCTGCTCACCGACGAGCAGGCGAAGACGATCAAGATGAACGCGATCACCGAATGGTCGGCGCTGCCCGCGACGGAAATGTTCCTGCGCGACAACCAGCACGACAGCGACTTTTCCGCGTTCATGAGCGTGTGGTTCTTCGAGGAGCAGAAGCATTCGCTCGTGCTGATGGAATACCTGCGCCGCTTCAAGCCGGAAATGGTGCCGACCGAAGAGGAACTGCACGCGGTGCGCTTCCAGTTCGACCCGGCGCCGCCGCTCGAAACGCTGATGCTGCACTTCTGCGGCGAGATCCGCCTGAACCACTGGTACCGCTGCGCGGCCGACTGGCACACCGAGCCCGTCATCAAGCAGATCTACGAAACGATCTCGCGCGACGAAGCACGCCATGGCGGCGCGTACCTGCGCTACATGAAGAAGGCGCTGAACAACTGCGGCGACGTCGCGCGTGCCGCGTTCGCGAAGATCGGCGTGCTGATGGCGTCGGCGCGCCGCACCGAGAAGCCGCTGCACCCGACCAACCTGCACGTGAACCAGGCGCTGTTCCCGCGCGACACCGTGCAGTCGCGCCTGCCGGATCCGGAATGGCTCGAGCGCTGGCTCGACGAGCAGATCCGTTTCGACGGCGAGTGGGAAAAGAAGGTCGTCGAGCGCATCCTGCACAACCTGTCGATCCTGTTCGAGCGCACGTTCGCGACCGCGCAGGAGCTGAACCGCTACCGCAAGGAAGTCACCGGCCGCCTGCAGGCCGAAAGCGGCCCGTCGTCGGCCGCGCAGCCGGCCTGAGGCCGTCGGGCACCGTAGTCGGCGTGAGTCGCGCCGGGGCCGCGTTGCGCGGTTTCGTGTCCGTTGCATGAAGCCCGCCCGGCCGGTCCGGCGGGCTTTTTATCTGGCGTCGCCGCCGCGTCCTGCCGTCGGGGCCGCCGTGCGCGCCATCGTTCATTCCGTCCGATCTCCATCATGTCCGCCACCTTCGAACGCAAGCTGATCACCCGTGATGCCCTCGTCGCCCTGCGCGCGGCGCTGCCGTCGCCCGTCGTGTTCACCAACGGCGTATTCGACATCCTGCATCGCGGCCACGTCACGTATCTCGCCGACGCGAAAGCGCTCGGCGCATGCCTGATCGTCGGCGTGAACTGCGATGCGTCGGTGCGCATGCTCGGCAAGGGCGACGACCGGCCGATCAACCGCGAGGACGATCGCGCGGCGCTGCTCGCGGCGCTGGAAAGTGTCGACTGGGTCGTGAAGTTCGAGGAACAGACGCCAGTGTCGCTGATCGAGGCCATCCGTCCGGACATCCTCGTGAAGGGCGGCGACTACGACATGGATGCGCTGCCGGAATCGGCGCTCGTGCGCGGCTGGGGCGGCCGCGCGCTGGCGATTCCGTTCGAGCACGACCGCTCGACCACCGCGTTGCTGAAGAAGGTCCGCGCGCAGCAGTCCTGAGCGCGGATCGGTACCGTCAGGGCGCGGACGCCGCGAGCGGCGCGGCCGTGACGCCCGGCGACGCGATCGGGCCGCCGACGACGGGCTGGTCGGTCGCCTGCGCCAGCGGCGTCACGCGCAGCGCGTCGGGCTGCACCTGCCGCGACAGCACGCCGGGTTCGCGCGGGCCGGCTGCCGGCAGCGGCCCGAACACGCCGCGCGCCACCACGAACGCAAGCATGTTGGCGAGAAAGAGAACAGCGATCAGCCAGCGCAGCATCGTCGAAACTCCTCGTCGTGGTTCACGTCATTCAGTCGGGCCGGCCGCATGGCCGGCGTTTTCGTTACTTCCGTGACTGTTCTCAACAGTCAGGCAACCCGTGTGCGGCCTTCGCCTCGCGGGCGGCGGGCCGCTTGCGGCGGCGCGTTCCCCCAACGTTCCCGCGACGAAATTCTGCACCGGCATGCACCGATACCGTCGGCGAGACGGCGAAGCCGACGCAACTCCGTCAATTCTGCGCTGCCGCTTCCTCGGCAATCAGCGCGAGCCCGGACAGGATCAGCGCGTCGTGCCGCGTATGCGGGACCGTCAGTGCACGCGCGACATCGTCCGCCGCGCCGCCTGCCAGCACGAGCCGCACGGGCGCCTGCCAGGCGTCGGCAAGATCGCGCCACGCGCGTTCGATCAGCCCGGCCTGCGCGTACAGGCAGCCGGCCGACAGCGAGCGCGGCGTATCGACCTGGAACGGCTCGGCCTGCGCACCCGCGAGCAGCCCGCTCGCGATGTCGGTGGTGAGCGTCGGCAACTGCGCGGTGTGCGTGCCGAGCGCGCGCATCATCAGCGCCCAGCCCGGCGCGATCAGCCCGCCCGTGAAGCGGCCGTCCGCGCGCAGCGCCTCGAGCGTCGTCGCGGTGCCGAACGTCGCGATCAGCAGATGCTCGCCCGGAAACGCCGCGTGTGCGCCGATCAGGCCGGCCCAGCGGTCGCTGCCGAGTTGTTCGGGGGCCGTATAGCCGTTCGTCACGCCGCATTGCGCGGGTCGCGAGCGTATCGTCGCGCGCGGCAGGCCCGGCCAGCGGGTGTCGAGCAGCGCGTCGATCCGTGCGGCCACGTCGGCGCCCGCGACGTTCGAGATCCATGCGCCGCGCGGACGCGGCAGGTTCGACCAGTCGGGATCGGCGCCGCCGTCGCGCGCGTGGCCGAACGCGCCCGTGTCGACGAGCGTGCGCTGCGCGTCGGCGAGCGCCCACTTGATCCGGCTGTTGCCGGCGTCGATCAGCAGGTGCGGCTCGCTCATTGCGCTTCGCGCAGCGACACGTCGCCGGCCGCGATCGCCTGCACGCCGTTCGGCGTGTCGAGCAGCAACTGTCCGGTCGCATCGATACCGGTCGCGATGCCGCGCGCGCGTTCGACGCCCTGTTCGAGCAGCACGACTTCGCGCCCCGCGTACGCGTGCAGCGCGTGCCAGCGCGGCAGGAACGGTGCGAGCCCGTCGGTGCCGAACTGCGCGAGCGCGGGCGTGAGCGCGTTCAGCGACGCGGCGAGCGTATCGGTGAGGTTGGCCGACGCGCACGCGATCGACAGCGCGGCGGGCGGCAGCCCGCTCGCGAGTGTCGCGTCGCGTGCGCGTAGCGCGTCGACCTGCGCGGCGACGGCTTCCGCACCGCGCACGTTGATGCCGAAGCCGATCACGACGGCGGTCGCGTCGGCGGTGGTCCAGACGGTTTCGATCAGGATCCCGCCGAGCTTGCCGACGATGCGGGGCGTGCCGTCGTCGGTCGCCGTCAGCAGCAGGTCGTTCGGCCATTTGAGCGCCACGCGCGTGCGCGCGTCGAGCGGCAGCGTGGCCAGCCCTTCGGCGAGCGCGACGCCGATCGCGATGCTCAGGCCGCCGAGCGCGTCGACGGGGCGCGGCACGATGCAGCCGACCGAGCACAGCAGTGCATTGCCGGGCTGCGCGAACCACGGCCGGCCCTGTCGGCCGCGGCCGGCCGTCTGCTCGAACGCGACGCGCACGAGCGGCGCGGGCAACGCGTTCGCGCTGCGCGGCAGCGCCTTGAGCCGCGTCGCGACGTCGGCGTTGGTCGAGCCGGTGGCGGCGACGATGTCGAGCGGCCACGCACGCGGCGCGGCGTCCAGGTGCGCCTCGAGCCGGTTGCGCGCGATGTGCGCGTCGCCGGAATCGGGCGTGTCGGAGGAGGTGGGGGCGTTCATGGTGACTATTGTAGCGACAGGGGGCGGGGGCGCGTCGGGCAACGCGCGCGAACCGAAGAACCATCACATCACGGCGCGACAACCGGATGCTTCAGCGCATGCGCGGTCTCGATCCACTGCGCGTGGAATTCGTCCGCGTCGGGCCTGAGCCCCAGCTCGCCGTTGCGATAGGCCATCGCGAGCGTCTGCACGGCTTCCGGCAGCTCGTGTTCGGCGGCCCGGCGATACAGCGCAAGCGCGCGCGCGTCGTCGCGCGGCACGCCGCTGCCATCGCGGTACGCGTTCGCGAGCATGAAGTCCGCGGCCGGGATGTCCGCACGCGACGCGATGTCGAACCAGTGCGCGGCCTGCACCGGATCGGCGGCGATGCCGTAGCCGCTGCGATAGATCAGCCCGAGGTAATACGCGGCGGCCGGGTCGCCCTGTTCGGCCGCTTCGCCGAGCAGCGCGCGTGCGCGTACGTAGTCCTTCGGGATGTCGCCGCTGCCGAGCAGCAACGCCTTGCCGAGCGCGAGCTGCGCGCGCCGCGCGGCCGGCGCGTCGGCCTTGCCGTCAGCCTGCGCGGCGGTTTCCAGCCAGCCGCGCCCCTCGTCGCGCAGCCCCGGTTCGCGCGCGTCGACGAGCGCGATGCCGAGCGCCGCCTGCGCGGCGCCCGACCCGCGACGCGCGAGGGTACGCAATTGCGCGAGCGCATGCGGCTCGGTGGCCTGCGTGACCATCGCCTGCCACTCGTCGAGTTGCGCGGCGCTGGGCGCGGGGCTGGCGCCGCGCAAGCCGGTCGCAGCTACCACGGCCGCGACGGTCACGGCCGCCGCCGCGAGCAGCGCGGCCGGCGGGAGTTTCGCGCGCAGCAGGCGCCGCGCGGCGGCAGCGAAGCCGGTTTCGGCCGGCCGCATCGTCCGGATCGGTTGCATCGCGTGTCTCATTGCGTGAGGTCGATCTCGTAGGTGGCGAGGTTCTTGCCCGAGCCGTCGTCGGCCGCGACCTGCGTGATGCCGGTCAGGCCGGCCGCTGCCGCATCGCCGAGACGGTTCGGTGCGGACGCAAACTGCACGTGCGCGACCGAGCTCGCGAGCTTCGTGAAGCGCCAGCTGCGCTGCGCGCCGTCGGCCGCGCGAGTGATCGCGCCGCGCTTCTTGATGAATGCGATCAGCACGTCGCGGTTCGCATCGGGCGACGCGAAGATCGTCTTGCTGCCGTCGAGGCCCGGGAAGTTGCCGCCGCCGCTCGCGCGGTAGTTGTTGGTCGCGACGATGAACTGCGCGTTCGGGTCGATCGGCGCGCCCTTGTACGTCAGATTCCTGATCCGGCTGCCGAGCGGCTGCGTGACGTCGATCTCGTACGCGAGATCGGCCGACGTGAACATGTCGAAGTTGTAGCCGGGGAAGCTGCTGACGAGCTTCTGTACGGTCGCTTGCGTCGGATCGATCCGGTTGAAGCGCTTCGCGGCGGTTTCGAGCCAGTTCTTCACGTCGGCGCCGCTCACCTTCACCGCGTACACGGTGTTCGGATACAGGTACAGGTCGGCCGCGTTGTTGATCGCGAGCGCGCCCGGCGCGACGTCGGTGTAGTCGCTGCCGCCGCCGAAGCCGCTCTTGAACGGCGCGCTGACCGACAGCACCGGCAGCGACGCGTACTGCGGCAGGTTCGCCTGCACGTAGGTCTTCACGTAGTCGGCTTGCGCCTCGTTGACGATCTGGATCGCGCCCGGGTCGCCGACATCCGCGAAGTACGAGTTCATCCGGTAGTCGGTCGAGCCGACCGGCGTCTTCACGTAGTCGATCGTCGCCTGGTGCTCGGCGGCGATCGCCGCGGATACCGACGGGTCGGCCGCGACGTAGGTCTTGTCGGCGTTCTGGATCGGCCGCGCCTCGACGGTCGTCTGCGACTTGTCGACGCTCCACGTCTTGCCGTCGAACTTCAGGCCGAGCTTGATCACGCCGAGGTGCTTGCCCCAGTAGTTGGCCATCACGGTCGGCACGCCGTTGACGGTGCCCTTGACCTTGTCGACGCCCGGCAGGTTGAACTGTGACACGGTGCTGTTCGCGTCCGGGAACACCTGGTGCGAGTGGCCGATCAGCATCGCGTCGATGCCGGTTACCGTCGACAGCCACCAGCTGCCGTTTTCCATCGTCGGCGAATACGCGGAATTGTCGAGGCCGCCGTGCGAGATCGCGACGACGAGATCGGCGCCCTTCGCGCGCATCTCGGGAATGTACTTCTCGGCGGCTTCCTTCAGGCCGGTCGTGTAGACCTTGCCGTCGAGCCAGCGCTTGTCCCAGCTCATGATCGCGGGCGGCGTGAAGCCGATGATGCCGATCTTCACGGGCGCGCTGACCGTCTTGCCGTCCGGCGTCGTCGCCGTCACCGTGCGGGTCAGGATCGTGTACGGCGTGAACAGCGGCGCGTTGGTCTTCGCGCTGATCACGTTCGCGAGCACCTGCGGGAAGTTCGGGCCCGCGCACTTCTTCTGCTGGGCCGGGGCCGGCAGGCCGTCGACCTCGAACGTGTTGCCGGTCACCTGCGACAGGTACGGCAGCCCGTAGTTGAACTCGTGGTTGCCGATCCCGCCGCCGTCGAATTTCGCGGCGTTCATCACCTTGTAGATCGCGAGCGTCTGGTCGCAGCCGATCGGCTTCACGAGCGCCTGGTAGTCCGACAGCGCGGTGCCCTGGATCGTGTCGCCGTTGTCGAGCAGCAGCGTGTTCGGGTACTGCGCGCGCGCCTGCGCGATCAGCGTCGACACGCGCTCGAAGCCGAGCGAATTGTCGGCGGCGAGCTTGAAATAGTCATACGACAGCACGTTGGTGTGCAGGTCGGTCGTCTCGAGCAGCGCGAGCGTGGCCGTCGTGCCGACGGGCGCCTGGGCCTGCGTCTGCGGCGGGGCGGTGACGTCGTCGCCGCCGCAGCCGGCGAGGGCAAAGGCCAGGCTGGCGAGCGCGGCGGCGGCCGGTACGCGGCGGCGGGAAAGCGGGGGGAAACGCATCGGTTGTCCTGTTCTCGGAGTTCTGTTTTGTGAAATGCGAAGTGCGCAACGAAATGGCGGCGCAGAGCGCCGACGGCCTGAGGTGCGGCGCGTGAGAGTATCGAAAGGAAACGTGACGGAAGAATGAAAGGCGATGACGCCGGCGGCGGGCCGCGTGTGCGGCGGCCTCCGGGGGCAGGCCCAGCCGGGCGCGCCCAGCTATGCGCGCCCGGCTGGGCGCCCCACGGAAATCCTCACGTCGCGGCGCCGGGCGGTTCGCTACAATGACCGCTGTCATCCTTTTGCAAACAACCTGCCCTTGGACTTCGAGACTCCTCCCGGCCTGTCGGTCGACGCCGGCGGCCAGGGCCAGACGGTGCGCCTGACCGGCCAGTGGACCGCGATCGCGCTTGCGCGCAATCGCGGCGCGGTTGCGCGCCGCGTCGCGAGCATCGCGTCCGGGCGCGTGAGCGAATGGGATCTGTCCGGCATCGAGCGGCTCGACCACGTCGGCGGCCAGGCGCTGTGGCGCGTGTGGGGCCGCAAGCTGCCGGCCGGCGTCGCGCTGAGCGCCACGCAGCGCACGATCTTCGAGCGCATCGAGCGGCTCGACAGCGGGCGCGAAGCGCCCGAGCGCATCGTGCGCGTCGATCCCGTCACGCGGCTCGGCCAGGCAATCTTCACGTTCGGCGAACACCTGCAGGGTGGCATCGCGATGTTCGGCCTCGTGATCCTCGATGCGCTGTCGGTGCTGCGCCGCCCGCAGACCATGCCGTGGAAGGAAACCTCGGCGAACATCTACAGCGCCGGCGCGCAGGCGCTGCCGATCACCGCGCTCGTCGCGTTCCTGATCGGCATCGTGCTCAGCTACCTGTCCGCGCAGCAGCTGCAGATGTTCGGCGCGAACCGCTACATCGTGAACATCCTCGGGTTGTCGGTGATCCGCGAGCTCGGCCCCGTGCTGTCGGCGATCCTCGTCGCGGGCCGCTCGGGTTCGGCGATCACCGCGCAGATCGGCGTGATGCGCGTGACCGAGGAACTCGACGCGATGCGCGTGATGGGCATCCCGCACGGGCTGCGGCTGGTCCTGCCGCGCGTGCTCGCGCTCGGCGTCGCGATGCCGTTGCTCGTGATGTGGACCAACATCATCGCGCTGACGGGTGGCGCGCTCGCCGCGAAGCTGGTGCTCGGGATCGACGTCAACTATTTCGTGCGCTCGCTGCCGGGCGTCGTGCCGATCGCGAACCTGTACATCGGCGTCGGCAAGGGCGTCGTGTTCGGCATGCTGATCGCGCTGGTCGCCTGCCATTTCGGCTTCCGGATCAAGGCGAACTCGCAGAGCCTCGGCGAAGGGACGACCACGTCGGTCGTGTCGTCGATCACGGTCGTGATCCTCGCCGACGCGGTGTTCGCGATCCTGTTCCAGAACGTGGGGCTCGGATGAACGCATCGAACGAATCGCCGGCCGATGCCGCGGCGGCCGGTGCCGCGCCGGCCCACACCGCGGCAGTCGGCGTCGCCTCGGCCGGCACGCCGCCCGCCGCGGCGGCGGATGCCGGCGACCTCGTGATCGAGGTGCGCAACCTGACCAAGCGCTACGGGCGCAACATCGTTCACCAGAAGCTCGACTTCGACGTGCGGCGCGGCGAGATCGTGGCGATCGTCGGCGGCTCGGGCTCCGGCAAGACGACGCTCGTGCGCCAGATCCTCGGCCTCGAGCGGCCGACGTCGGGCACGATCAAGGTGTTCGGCGAAGATACGGCGACGATCGACGACGCGAGCGCGCGGATGATGCGTACGCGCTCGGGGATGTTGTTCCAGCAGGGCGCGCTGTTCTCGTCGATGACGGTGTTCGACAACGTCGCGCAGCCGCTGCGCGAACTCGGCCGCGTGCCGCCGGACCTGCTGCACGACATCGTGATGCTGAAGCTCGAGATGGTCGGGCTGCCGTGCAAGCACGCGTCGAAGATGCCGGCCGCGCTGTCGGGCGGGATGGTGAAGCGGGTCGGCATCGCGCGCGCGATCGCGCTCGAGCCCGAGCTGCTGTTCCTCGACGAGCCGACGGCCGGCCTCGATCCGCAGGCATCGGACGAATTCGTCGAGCTGATCGCGACGCTGCACCGCACGCTCGGGCTGACCGTCGTGATGATCACGCACGATCTCGACACGATGGTCGCGCTGTCGACGCGCGTCGCGGTGTTGGCCGACCGCAAGGTGCTGGTCGCCGCACCGGTCGAGGAGGCCGCGAACGTCGACCATCCGTTCATCCACGAATATTTCCTGGGGCTGCGCGGGCGCCGCGCATTGCAGGCACTGCCGCCCGAGCGGCGCGCGAAGCTGCCGAAGGCGGCCCTCGAACCGGCGCTGTCGAGCGTCGAGCTGTAGGCAAGGCAAGAAGCAAGGAACCGTCGAATGGAAAACAAATCACATGCGTTCTGGGCCGGCCTGTTCACGATCGCGCTGACGCTCGCGATCGCGGGCACCGTGTTCTGGTTCAACGTCGACCGCACCGTGCGCGTGCCGTACGACCTGCTTGCGCGCACCAACGTGACGGGGCTGTTCCCGGACGCGGCCGTGCGCTTTCGCGGCCTCGACGTCGGCAAGGTGCAGTCGATCGGCTTCGACCGCACGCACCCTGGCCAGATTCGGATCCGGATTCTCGTCGACCACGACGCGCCGATCACGCAATCGACCTACGGCAGCCTCGGCTTCCAGGGCGTGACGGGCATCGCGTTCGTGCAGCTCGAGGATACGGGCCGCGACCTGGCGCCGCTGCCGTCGTCGCCGAAGGCGATTGCGCAGATCCCGATGCGGCCGAGCCTGTTCGACCAGATTCAGGAGCGCGGCGACGTGCTGCTGCGGCAGCTCGAACTGGCCGCGAAAAGTGCGAACGCGCTGATGTCGCCCGAGATGCGCGAGCAGTTGCGCGCGACGGCCGAAAGCCTGCAGCACGCGGCCGATGGCGCGACGGTACTGTCGAAGCAACTCGCCCCGGCCGTCGCCGCGCTGCCGGAGACGATGCACCAGGTGAACCGCACGATGGCGTCGGCGAACACGCTGCTGCAGCCGAACGGGCCGCTCGTGTCGAACCTGAACAAGGCCGGCACGGCCGCCGAGCAGGTCGGCGTCGCGCTGAACGATCTCAACGCGCGCGTGCAGTACGACACGCTGCCGCGCTTCAATGCGTTGGCCGGCAGCGTCGGCGACGCGTCGCGGCAATTGAAGGACGTCGCCGGTGAACTCGGCCGCAACCCGCGCAGTCTGTTGTTCGGTTCGCCCGGCGCTGCGCCGGGGCCCGGCGAAGCGGGCTTCGCCTGGCCCGCTGCGACGGCCGGGAAGTGAAGCAGGCCGGAGACCCATCGATCGCCTGGCCGGAAACGGCCGGGCAGTGACGTCCATCGAAACCGGAAACATCATGCAGGAACACGCCATGCCACGAATCCTTGACCGCGCGCTGCGTCCGGCCGCGGCTGCGTTTGCCGTGCTGACGCTCGCGCTTGCGGCCGGCTGCGCCGGCAACAGCGCGGCGCTGTCGAATGTCCGCTACGACCTCGGGCCGGCCGCGTCGGTTGTGACGGCCGGTTCGGGCCCTGCGCTGAAGGTGCTCGATATCGCCGCGCCCGACGCGCTCGATTCGGACAAGTTCGCGTACCGCCTCGCGTACGCGGATGCGCAGCACGTGGCCGTCTATCGCGACAGCCGCTGGACCGCGCCGCCCGCGCAACTGCTCACGCAGCGGCTGCGCGGCGCGCTGTCGTCGCGCGGCGCGGTGCTCGAAGGGACCGACGGCGTGCGCGCGCCGACCCTCAAGGTCGACCTGAACGAATTCGAGCAGGTGTTCGACGGGCAGTCGCAAAGCCACGGCGCCGTCACTGCGCGCGCGACGCTGACGCTCGACGGCAAGGTGCTCGGCCAGCGTACGTTCGTCGCGCGCGCGCCGTCGAGCACGCCCGACGCGGCCGGCGGCGCGCGCGCGCTCGCGACGGCGAGCGACGAACTCGTGTCGCAGATCGCCGCATGGGTCGGCATGCAGGCATACGCGGGCACGCCGTGACGCACGCCGCGCAGCCGCGATGAACGCGACCGGCACGCATCGCACATCGCCGCTCGCGCGGCAGGCCTTTGCCGCCTACGCGGCGCTCATCGTCTACGCGTCGCTGTATCCGTTCGAAGGCTGGGTGTCGCTCGGCATCGGGCCGTTCGACTACCTGTTCGCGCCGATGCAGCGCTACGTGACCGCGTTCGACGTGGTCACGAACGTGCTCGGCTATTTGCCGTTCGGCGCACTCGGTGTGCTCGCGCTGCACCCGCGCTGGCGCGGGGTCGCCGCGACGCTGATCGCGGGCGCGCTCGGCGTGCTGCTGTCGGGCTCGATGGAGGCGCTGCAGACCTACCTGCCGACGCGCGTCGCGTCGAATCTCGATCTCGCGGCCAACGCACTCGGCGCGCTGCTGGGCGCGGCGCTCGTCGCGCCGGCCACCGGTGCGCTGCTCGACCGCGGCGCGCTGCGCCGGCTGCGCTTCGCGTGGTTCGAGGCCGATGGCGCGACGCCGCTGCTGCTTGCCGTGCTGTGGCCGTTCGCGATCCTGTTTCCGTCGCCGTTCCTGTTCGGCATCGGCGACTGGCCGGCCGCGCTGTGGGAGCGCGCCGACGCGTCGATGCAGAACACGCTGCTCGCGTGGCTGCCGGCCGCGTGGCATGTGAGCGAATGGCCCGAGCGCGTCGACGGCTGGCTGTCCGATTCCGCGTGGGAGGCCGCGCTCGGCGGGCTGATGCTGTTCGCCGCGCTGGCGATCGCGTCGCTCGCGATGCGGCCGCGCGCGCCGCGTATCCGGCTGCTGATCGCGCTCGTCGTCGCGACGCTTGTGCTGAAGGCGGCCGCGACGTTCATGCAGTCGGCCACCGGCCTCGTCGTCGTGTGGGCGACGCCCGGCGCGCGGCTCGGCATCGAGCTCGGTTTCGCGGCCGCGCTCGTCGCGCTGCGCGTGCCGGCCACCTGGCGCGCGACGCTCGCGGCGCTTGCGTTGCTGGCGGGTGTGGCGCTCGTCAACCTGCTGCCGGTCAATCCGTTCTTCGATTTCACGCTGTCGGGCTGGCGGCAGGGCCGCTACCTGCACTTCAACAGCATTGCGCGCTGGCTCGCATGGATCTGGCCCTACGCGGCGCTGATCTGGCTCGGCCAGCGCGTCGAGCACGCGTGGCTGCCGGCCGCGGTGCGCCGCTGACGGTGCAGTCCGGGCGGGGCGGTTCCGGCCGCATCGCGGGCAGCGGCGCGCGCCGGTCGCTATAATCGTCCGGACCATCATCCGTTGCACCGCGCAACGGCTATCGCCCCTCTTTCCGCCCGGCACCGCGCCGGGCCGCTCGTCACCACCATGGATTCCTACTACCAGCACCACGTCTTTTTCTGCCTGAACCAGCGCGAACCGGGCGCCGAGCGTCCGAGCTGCGCGCAATGCGACGCGCAGACCATGCAGGAATACGCGAAAAAGCGCGTGAAGGAACTCGGCCTCGCGGGGCCCGGCAAGGTTCGCATCAACAAGGCCGGCTGCCTCGACCGCTGCGAGGAAGGGCCCGTGATGGTCGTGTATCCGGAAGGCACGTGGTACACGTACGTCGACCAGGCCGACATCGACGAGATCGTCGAATCGCACCTGCGCGACGGCAAGGTCGTCGATCGACTCAAGATCTGAACGGGCCGGCCGAATGAACGTTCATACGCAGAAATCGCTGATCGCAGGCCCGGTCGGACAGATCGAAATCGCGGTCGACCTGCCCGACGCCGTGCGCGAAGGCGGTGCCGCGCCGCGCGGCATCGCGCTCGTCGCGCATCCGCATCCGCTGTTCGGCGGCACGATGGACAACAAGGTCGCGCAGACCCTGGCGCGTACGCTCGTGCAGCTCGACTACGTCGTCTACCGGTCGAACTTCCGCGGCGTCGGCGCGACCGAAGGCGTGCACGACAACGGCACCGGCGAGGCCGACGACCTGCTCGCGGTGCTCGCGCACATGCGCGCGCAGCCCGCGTATGCGGACCTGCCGCTCGTGCTCGCGGGCTTCTCGTTCGGCACCTTCGTGCTGTCGCACGTCGCGAAGCGGCTGCGCGACGCGGGCGAGTCGATCGAGCGGATGGTGTTCGTCGGCACGGCCGCAAGCCGCTGGCAGGTGGCCGACGTGCCGGAGAACACGCTCGTGATCCACGGCGAAACCGACGACACGGTGCCGATCGCGTCGGTGTACGACTGGGCGCGGCCGCAGGAGCTGCCGGTCGTCGTGATCCCCGGTGCCGAGCATTTCCTCCACCGCAAGCTGCATGTGCTGAAGCGCATCATCGTCGACGCGTGGCGCTAGCCGGCGCGCGGGCGCCGGCATAACGGCCGGCGGCTCGCGTCGCGTACCCGGCATCCGGCACCCGCCGAATGCACGATCCACCCGCGCGACATCGCGCCGCACCGCGAGGCGCAACCCGACTTGCGCCCCGCCTGCGCGCGCCTTTCGCGCGGCTTCGAGCGATTTCCCGCAGCGTGTCCGCGCTATCCTCCTGACGCCTGTGTGCTGCCGTCCTGCAATCGTGCGGTGTTCGGCGCCAATCGGCACCGGTGTACTGCGCCTTCGCGTCCATGGCGGCGTTGCAAATCCTCGCGATGCCGCTGCGCATCGCTGCGGTTTGCGCGTTGCCATGAGCACGAATCCGCCGGCGCATCAGCACCGCCTGGCACTGGACGCTACACCCGGTTCCCGAAAACGCCGTTCGCGGCCACGTATAATGGCCGCATTTCGCGTCGCCCGCGGCCCGGCTGGGCCCATGCGGCGCTCGTTTCGCCGCCTGTCCGCCCGCTCGCGACGGCCGCGAACCGAACGCGTCCGCACGAGTCCAACCGGCGCGTTTCGCGTCGCCCGACGATGTCGGGCGAGTGCCCGAAACGCCTACCGCCTTGCCGTTCAACCCTGCGCGTTTCGCACCGCACTTTCTGCCATCAGCCTGAATCGATCATGCGTCTGTCTCCCCAAGGCCTCAAGTCCCTCGCTTCCTCCATCGCCTTCGGCACCGCCGCGCGCAACGTCGCGCTCGGCGTGATGCTGCCCGTCGCGCTCGCGTCGACGATCGTCGTCGCCGAGGCGAAGCCGGCCGCCAAGGCCAAGGCCGCGCATGCGGCGCCGGCCGCCGCTGCCGAGCAGTTCACCGGCGCGCCCGCGGTCTACATGCCGGGCGCGGTGCCGCCGCCGGGCGTGAATGCGCGTTCGTGGGTGCTCGTCGACGCGACGAGCAACACGGTGCTCGCATCGGGCAATGCGGACGAGCGTGTCGAGCCCGCATCGCTGACGAAGCTGATGACGGCCTACCTGGTGTTCGAGGCGCTCGACAAGAAGAAGATCTCGATGGAGCAGATCGTCACGCCGAGCGAAGCGGTGCGCCGCGTCGGCCGTGACGAGTCGCGCATGTTCATCGAGGCGAACAAGCCGGTGTCCGTGCACGACCTCGTGTACGGGATGATCATCCAGTCGGGCAACGACGCCGCGATCGCGCTGGCCGAACTCGTCGGCGGCAGCGAAGGGCAGTTCGTCACGCTGATGAACGACGAGGCGCAGCGCCTCGGCATGAAGGGCACGCACTTCGCCGACGTGAACGGCATGCCCGACCCGAACCACTACACGACGGCCGGCGACCTCGCGAAGCTGTCCGCGCACCTGATCCGCGATTTTCCGCAGTACTACAGCATCTTCTCGGAGAAGGAATTCAAGTACAACAACATCCGCCAGGGCAACCGCAACCGTCTGCTGTGGCTCGACCCGACGGTCGACGGCCTGAAGACGGGCCATACGCAGGCGGCCGGCTACTGCCTGATCGCGTCGGCGAAGCGCGCGATTCCGGGTGTCGACGGCCAGCGCCGCCTGGTGTCGGTGATGATGGGCGAGCAGAAGGAAGGCGAACGCACGCAGGACAGCATGAAGATGCTGAACTACGGCTATAGCGCGTTCGATTCGGTGCGCCTGTTCAAGGGCGGCCAGGCGATCTCGACGCCGCGCATCTACAAGGGCAAGGCGAACACCGTGCAGGTCGGCGTGAAGGGCGACCAGTGGGCGACCGTGCCGCGCGGCCTCGGCGACAAGGTCAAGACGGAAGTCGACGTCAACGCGCCGCTGATCGCGCCGCTCGCGGAAGGCCAGCAGGTCGGCACCGTGAAGATCGTCGCCGACGGCAAGACACTGTCCGAATTCCCGGTCGTCGCGCTGCAGGCCGTGCCGGAAGCCGGTATCTTCGGGCGTATCTGGGACTCGATCCTGCTGATGTTCAGCAAGAAGAAGTAAGCACGACGGGCCTTTGTTTTCACGACTTCATCCCCATCTGTCATCACCATGAGCCAAGCCGAATTCGAACCGATCGTCTACCTCAGCGTGTCGTCGCAGGAGGAGCTGGTGCCGCTGTCCGAAGCCCGTGTGCCGGTGCTCGACCGCGGGTTCATCTTCGGCGACGGCGTGTATGAAGTCGTCCCCGTTTATGCGCACGACGGCGCGCACGTGCCGTTCCGGATCGAGCAGCATCTGGAGCGGCTCGCGCGCAGCCTGAAGAAGATCGGCATCGACAACCCGCACGATGCCGCCGGCTGGCGCGCGTTGATCGAGCGCGTCGTCGCGGCGAATGCCGAAGGCCTCGGCGACGGCAACGCGCTCGTCTACCTGCAGGTGACGCGCGGCGTCGCGAAGCGTGGCCATGCGTTCCCGGCGAACGCGGTGCCGACGGTGTTCGCGATGACGAGCCCGCTGCGCCTGCCGTCGGAAGAAGAGCGCGCGAAGGGCGTGCGTTGCGTGACGGCCGAGGATCGTCGCTGGCTGCATTGCGACATCAAGTCGATCTCGCTGCTCGGCAACGTGCTGATGGCGCAGCATGCGGCCGAACGTGACGCGTTCGAGACGCTGCAGTTGCGCGACGGCTACCTGACCGAAGGCTCGTCGTCGAACGTGTGGATCGTGAAGAACGGCGAGCTGATCGCGCCGCCGCGCAGCAACAAGATCCTCGAGGGGATCCGCTACGCGCTGGTCGAGCAGCTGGCCGACGAATGCAAGATCCCGTTCGTCGCGCGCGAGATCAGCGAAGTGGAGTTGCGCGCGGCCGACGAAATCATGATCACGTCGGCCACGAAGGAAGTGCTGCCCGTCACGTCGCTCGACGATCTGCCCGTGCAGGGCGGCAAGCCGGGCCCCGTATTTGTGGCGCTGTATGACGCGTACCAGCGTGCGAAGGCACGCGAGTTTGAACAGTTTGACCTAACCCGGAGAAAATGATGAGCGAACCGACCAAAACCGTCGAGGTCACCGGCGCGATCGAGACCCGGAAGGAGTCGCTGCTGGAGTTCCCGTGCGATTTCCCGATCAAGATCATGGGCAAGGCGCACCCCGAGTTCAAGGACACGATCTTCAAGGTCGTCGCCGTTCACGACAACGAGATCGATGTCGAGAAGATCGAGGAGCGCGCGTCGAGCGGCGGCAATTACACGGGCCTCACGATCACCGTGCGCGCGACGAGCCAGGAACAGCTCGACAACATCTACCGCGCACTGACCGGCCATCCGATGGTCAAGGTCGTACTCTAAGCGCCTCCTTCCTGCGCGAACTCGGCGGGGGTCTTCCCCGCCGCGCGCCGCGCGTCTAGTTCGTCGCACAGCCGCTTGTATTCGGCGACTTCGTCGAGCAGCCAGGTCCTGAACGCCTGCACGCGCGGCGTGTTCAGCAGCGGCGGCGGACACACGAAAAAATAGTGCCACGGGCTCGGCCCGTCGATGTCGAACAGGCGCACGATGCGCCCGTCCAGCAGATCGTGCACCGCGAGCGAGCGCCGCACGAGCGCGATGCCCTGGCCGTCGATCGCGGCCAGCAACAGGTTCGACGAATCCTGGTACAGAATCCCCCGCTTCGGCTCGGTCAGCGTATCGAGCCCGGCCGCGTCGAACCATGGCCGCCACAGCTCGTCGTCCGAGCGCAGCAGGTTGTAGTGCACGAGATCGGCCGGAGTCTGCGGCAGCTTGCCGCCGTTCAGCGTCGGCGCGCACGCCGGAAAAAACACTTCCTCGAACAGCGGCTCGACATGCAGCCCCGGATAGCTGCCGAAGCCGAAGCGGATCGCGAGATCGACATCGTCGCGCGCGAAATCGGTGAGCGAGTTGGTCGACTGCAGTTCGACGTCGATTTCCGGATGGCGCTCGATGAACGTGCCGATGCGCGGCGTGATGAAGCGCGCGGCGAATGACGACAGCATCGACACCACGAGCCGCCGGTCGCGGTCGCTCGCGCGTACGTCGCGCGTCGCGTCGGCGATGACCATCAGCGCGGTGCGGATCTGCTGCGCGTAGCGCATGCCGGCGTCGGTCAGGCACAGCCGCTTGCCGTTGCGCGTGAAAAGCTGCACGCCGAGCTCCTCCTCGAGCGCGCGCACCTGGTGGCTGACCGCGCCGTGCGTGACGTACAGCTCGTCGGCGGCGCGCGAGAAATTCTCGTGACGGGCGGCGGCTTCGAACGCGCGAATTGCGTTCAGCGCAGGCAGCTGGCGGAGGTCCATTTGCTAATTTTCCTCACATCGACGTGAAAATTGGTCGTTTGGTCGGACGCCTTCAAGTGACTACGATTGTAGCCATCGAAGCATTTATTGGCGGAGTCGATCATGCAAGAAATTTCTTCAAGCATCACGTTCGAAATCCCCGCGGGCGAAACCGTGCCGATGAAGGTGCAACGCAGCACGCGGCTGATTGTCCAGTGCGGGCCGATCTGGGCCACGCGCAGCAACGACGTCGACGACTACTTCCTGGTCGATGGCGAGACGCTGAAGCTGCGCCGCGGCGAGCGGCTGTGGCTCAGCGCGGAAGGCCGGGAGGGCGCGTGCGTCGCATTCTCGGTGTCGCGGCCGACCAGGGAAGTCGCGCTTGGCGGGCTGGCACGGCTGCGCGAACGCTTGACCGCGCTGTTCCATGACGGATGGCGCACTGTTTGATCGGCATTTCCTCCGACGGATACTGACCATCCGTCCCTTTCCCGGGCCGGCGAGACCCATGGGT
Organism: Burkholderia sp. BKH01; assembly: GCF_025685725.1. NCBI lineage: Bacteria > Pseudomonadati > Pseudomonadota > Betaproteobacteria > Burkholderiales > Burkholderiaceae > Burkholderia > Burkholderia sp. BKH01. The sequence continues at coordinate 236,418 of NZ_JAOTQT010000002.1, forward strand.
TTTCGGTAAACTACCGCCCATGTCCGTTTCGCCGGTTTCCATCGTGTCCACGCCTGTCGCCGTTTCCGCATCGCCCGCCGAATCGCCGGTTCACCCGGTCACCGTGCGCTGGCGGGGCGTCGAGGCCTACGAGACGAGCTTCGACGCGATGCGCGCGTTCACCGACACGCGCACGGCCGACACCGGCGACGAGATCTGGGTGGTCGAGCATCCGCCCGTCTACACGCTCGGCCAGGCGGGCGACCCGGCCCACCTGCTGGTGGCCGACAGCGGCGTGCCGCTCGTGAAGGTCGACCGCGGCGGGCAAATCACTTATCACGGCCCCGGCCAGATCGTCGCCTACCTGCTGCTGGACTTGCGCCGGCGCAAGCTGATGGTGCGCACGCTCGTGACGAAGATCGAGGAGGCCGTGATCGAAACCCTCGCGGCGTATAATCTCGCTTCGGTCCGCAAGGCGGGCGCGCCGGGGATCTACGTGGCATCCGGCATGCACGAAGGCGCGAAAATCGCGGCCCTCGGCCTGAAGATCCGCAACGGCTGCAGCTATCACGGGCTGAGCCTGAACGTGAAGATGGATCTGCGCCCGTTTCTTGCGATCAACCCGTGCGGCTATGCCGGACTGGAAACTGTCGACATGGCGAGCCTCGAGGTTGCCGCCGACTGGAACGACGTCGCCCACACGCTGGTGCGCCGTCTGATCGCCAACCTCGACGGCGCATCCGCGGCCGCCGACAAGCCGCAGGCACTGGAACAATCGAATGACTGACGTTACCGCTTCTCCCGCACCGGCCGATTCGGCCGCGACCCCTGCCTACGATCCGACCGCCAAGCAGAAGGCGCAGGCGAAGACGGCGCGCATCCCGATCAAGGTCATTCCGATCGAGAAGCTGAAGAAGCCCGAGTGGATCCGCGTGAAGGCAGCCACCGGCAGCTCGCGTTTCAACGAGATCAAGACGATCCTGCGCGAGCACAACCTGCACACCGTGTGCGAGGAAGCGAGCTGCCCGAACATCGGCGAATGCTTCGGCAAGGGCACCGCGACGTTCATGATCATGGGCGACAAGTGCACGCGCCGCTGCCCGTTCTGCGACGTCGGCCACGGCCGCCCCGATCCGCTCGACACCGATGAGCCGAAGAACCTCGCGCGCACGATCGCCGCGCTGAAGCTCAAGTACGTGGTGATCACGAGCGTCGACCGCGACGACCTGCGCGACGGCGGCGCCGCCCACTTCGTCGAGTGCATCCGCGAAGTGCGCGAGCAGTCGCCGGAAACGCGCATCGAGATCCTGACGCCGGACTTCCGCGGCCGTCTCGACCGCGCGATCTCGATCCTGAACGCCGCGCCGCCCGACGTGATGAACCACAACCTCGAAACGGTGCCGCGCCTGTACAAGGAAGCGCGCCCGGGTTCGGACTACGCGCACTCGCTGAAGCTCTTGAAGGACTTCAAGGCGCTGCATCCGGACGTCGCGACGAAGTCGGGCCTGATGGTCGGCCTCGGCGAGACGGAAGAGGAAATCCTGCAGGTGATGCGCGACCTGCGCGCGCACGACGTCGACATGCTGACGATCGGCCAGTACCTGCAGCCGTCCGAGCACCACCTGCCGGTGCGTGCGTACGTGCATCCGGATACGTTCAAGATGTACGAGGAAGAGGCGTACAAGATGGGCTTCACGCACGCAGCCGTCGGCGCGATGGTGCGTTCGAGCTATCACGCCGATCTGCAGGCGCATGGCGCCGGGGTGGTCTGAGCGCCGCGTCAGCGTTACCGCAGCCTTCACGCAGTCGAAAAAGCCCGCAGCGATGCGGGCTTTTTTGCTGGTGCGGCTGCGATCCCTGCATTCGCACGACAATCGCCATCCGACCGGACGCACGATCCGGTTCAGCGTGGAAAGCAAAGCTGAAACGGCATCGATAGCTTCGCAGGATAAGTTCGCTCCCGCCGCGCGCAAAGCTCCTATAGTCGGCTCTCCCGCAGCAATGCCCGCATTCCGAAGGAGAGCCGCATGTCCCGTTTCAGCTTCATTCGCCGCGCCGTCGTCGCGCTGACCGCCTTGGCCGCGCTCGGCGCGGCGCACGCCGAATCGCGTGAAGTCGTGATCGCGTACCAGGACATGGTCGTGCCGTGGCGCTATGCGCAGGCGAGCGGTGAAGTCGAAAAGGCGACCGGCTACAAGGTCAGCTTCCGCAAGCTCGACAGCGGCGCCGACGTGATCCGCGCGCTCGCGTCGGGCTCCGTGCAGCTCGGCGAAGCCGGGTCGAGCCCGATCGCGGCCGGCCTGTCGCAGGGGCTCGATATCTCGCTGTTCTGGGTGCTCGACAACATCAACGACGCCGAGGCGCTCGTCGCGCGCAACGGCTCGGGCGTCACGAGCGTCGCGGCGCTGAAGGGCAGGAAGATCGGCGTGCCGTTCGTGTCGACGTCGCATTTCCATACGCTCGTCGCGCTGCAGGCCGCGGGCGTCAATCCGAACGACGTGAAGATCGTCAACCTGCGTCCGCCCGAAGTCGCGGCCGCGTGGGCACGCGGCGACATCGACGCGACCTATATCTGGGATCCCGTGCTGGCGAAGGTCAAGCAGTCGGGCACGGTACTGACGACGTCGGGCCAGGTTGCGAAAGAAAGTGGCAAGGCGACCTTCGACGGCTTCGTCGTGAGCCGCAAGTTCGCGCGCGAGAACCCCGAGTTCGTCACGCGCTTCGTGAAGGTGCTCGCGGCCGCCGATGCCGACTACCGCGCGCATGCGGCCGCATGGAATGCCGGCTCGCCGCGGGTCGCGGCGGTGGCGAAGGTGTCGGGTGCGAACGCGCAGGACGTGCCGGCCAGCCTCGCGCTCTACGCATTCCCGACGCCGGCCGAGCAGGCGTCGCCGACGTGGCTCGGCGGCGGTGCGCAATCGGGCGCCGCGAAGTCGCTCGCGGCCACGGCCACGTTCCTCAAATCGCAGGGCACGATCCAGACGGTGCTGTCCGATTATTCGGCCGGCGTCGATCCGCAGTTCGTGCAGAAGGCCGCGCGCTGAGCGCGGTGATTTATCTCGGAGCCCTCGATCATGAGCACGCTGGAAGTCCGTCAGGTATCGGTTGCCTATCCGGGCGAGCGCGGTCGGCCGACGACGCAGGCGCTCGCGCGCGTCGACCTGCGCATCGATGCCGGTGAATTCGTCGTCGCGCTCGGTGCGTCCGGGTGCTGAAAGACGACGCTGCTGAACTGCATGGCCGGCTTCGTCGCGCCGACGACCGGCGGCGTGCGCGTCGACGGCGTGCCGGTCACGGGCCCCGGTGCCGATCGCGGCGTCGTGTTCCAGAAATATGCGCTGCTGCCGTGGCTCGACGTGCTCGACAACGTCGCGCTCGGGCTGCGTTTCGCGCGCGTGTCGAAGGCCGAGCGCGAGGCGCGGGCGCGCGAGATGCTTGTGCTGGTCGGGCTCGAAAAGCATGCGCATGCGCGCGTGTACGAACTGTCGGGCGGGATGCAGCAGCGTGTCGGTATCGCGCGTGCGCTCGCGAGCGACCCGCGCGTGCTGCTGATGGACGAGCCGATGGGCGCGCTCGACGCGATGACGCGCGGCACGATGCAGGCGCTCGTGCTCGACGTATGGGCACGCACCGGCAAGACGGTGTTCTTCATCACGCACGACGTCGAGGAGGCGCTGTTCCTCGCGACGCGCCTCGTCGTGATGACGCCCGGCCCCGGCCGGATCGCGGAAACGTTTGAGTTGCCGTTCGCGCGTCGCTATGTCGAATCGCGCGACGCGCGCGCGGTGAAGTCTTCCGCGGATTTCATCGCGTGGCGCGAACGGTTGATCGCGTATCTGCATCGCGACGAAGCGGTCGGAGTGGCTGCGTGACGAGCGAGCTCGCGCGGCAGGGCGCGTCCGTTGGGCGCGGCCGGAACAGTACTTTGCACAGGCAGGACGGCATGAGCACGCAGGATTCGTGGACGGCCGATCGTACGGCCGCAGGTTTCGAACCGGACGATCGCACGACGCGGCGCCAGACGGCCGCACGCGCCGTGCGCGTCCCTCATCCATCGCGTCGCTACCGCTTGCCGGGGCAGGGAAAGACCGCCGGGCTGAGCGTGGCGACGGTCGTGGCGCTGGCGGTGTTTTGGTGGGTCGCCACCCATCGGCAATGGCTGCCGCCGCTGTTCCTGCCCGCGCCGGAAGCCGTATGGACGGCCTTCGTCGACGCGTGGCACGGCCGCATCCAGGGCGGCCTGCCGCTGTCTGAGCATCTGCTGTGGAGCGCCGCGCGCGTGTTCGGTGCGTTCCTGCTCGCGACCGCAATCGGCGTGCCGGCCGGCATCCTGATGGGCGTGAGCCGCGTCGCGCGCGGCGTGCTCGATCCGCTGCTGGAGTTCTACCGGCCGCTGCCGCCGCTCGCGTACCTGCCGCTCGTCGTGATCTGGTTCGGCATCGACGAAACGGCGAAGCTCGTCGTGATCTTCCTTGCATGCTTCGCGCCGATCGCGATGGCCGCGCGCGCCGGCGTGCGCGCGGCGACGGTCGAGCAGATCAACGCCGCGTATTCGCTCGGCAGCAGCTTCGCGCAGATCGTGCGCCACGTCGTGCTGCCGGCCGCGCTGCCGGAGATCCTCACCGGGCTTCGGATCGCGATCGGCTTCGGCTGGACCACGCTCGTCGCGGCCGAGATGGTCGCCGCGACGGCCGGGCTCGGGCAGATGGTGCTGAACGCATCGAGCTTCCTGCGCACCGACATCGTCGTGATGGGGATCCTGATCATCGGCGCGATCGCGTGGCTGTTCGATCTCGCGATGCGGTGGGTCGAGCGGCGGGTGGTGCCGTGGAAGGGGAGAGGATAGGGGCGGCACGGCGCGCGGGGGATATACGCCGGGTGTATGGCGCGACGCGTGACGGCGATGAGCGTACAGGGTCGCGAATAGAACGGGCCGGGTTTCGTGTCGATCGAAACCCGGCCCGTTCTGAATGATGCTGTCGGCAATGCCGCGACGGCTTACCAGCGATAGCCTGCGCCGGCGCCGACTGCCACGGTGCCTCGTGTATTGGTCGACCCGGACGCCTTGACGACCCAGCGACCGTTGCGGGTAGCAGTCGACAGGCCGAACGCGACGGCCGACTGACCGCTGTACGTGCCGCCGGCGATCGATACCATGCTTTCGCCCGCCAGCGATGCTTGCGGCAGGTTCGCGATCGCGACGGCGGATGCGATGCCGCCGCTTGCGTCGCGCCGGTAGTGATCGATGTCGGATCGAACGCTGCCGATCTGGTCGTTCAACTGCTGCACGTTCACGGCATCGGTCGGCGCGGTGCCGGCCTTGACGTTGGTGATCTGCCGTTCCTGTCCCGGCGCGCCGACGGACACCGTGTCGTCGCGGTCGGCGACGGAGTTGTTGCCGAGCGCGACCGAATTCTTGCCCGAAGCGATCGCGTTGTTGCCGATCGCGAGACTGTCCTTGCCGGATGCGCTCGATCCCTGGCCGAGCGCCATCGCGTTCGAGCCGGTCGCGCCGGAGCCGTCGCCGAGTTGCGCCAGCTGGTTGCCGTGGTCGCCCGCCGGCGGTTTGACGGCCGGGCCGTTCTGCTCGATGTTCGACAGGCGCTTGTCGAGTGAATCGAAGCGGCTCTGGAATTGCTGCTGCGTCGAGAAGAGCTGCCCGCCGTTGACGGCCTGCATGCCGCTTGCAACGATCGCGCCTGGCCGTACGTTGTCCAGCAGCGTGCCGCCGACCCCGCCGAGCGTCGCGCGTCCGAGCGTCAGGTCGTCGTACACGATCGCGCCGAGCGGCTTGCCATTCGGGTCGATCAGGCCGGTCGCCTTAAGCTGCGCGACCGTCACGGCGTCGGTATCGCCAGTGCCGTTCGACAGCCCGGTCAGCGTGCGCGTGCCGGTCGCGCCGGCGACGTTGACCGACGTGCCGCCCTTGTCGGCGCCGATCGAGATCGCGAGACTCGCCGGGTCCTGCCGCACGAGGCCGGTCGTGCCGTTGTCGAGCCGTGTGCCGAGATCGCTGACGTCGTAGCGGATCGACTTGACGTCGGCTTCGGTCGTCGACACGCGCCCGTCGAGGTTCGTCAGCGCACTGCCGACATTGGTGAAGGTCTGGCCGTCGATCTTGTAGCTCGGGCCGCGCACGGACCCGTCCGCGTTGACCGCGGCGTCGCCGCCGAGCGCGTCGACGACGGGCTTGAGCTGCGACAGGTTGGTCGCATCGGTGTCGCGCGTGCCGGCGCGGAGATTGACGAGCTGACGTTCGTTGCCGGTGTTGCCGATCGACACGGTGTTTGTGCGGTCGGCGACGCTGCCCTGGCCGAGTGCGACCGCGCCATGCGCGGTGACCTTCGTGTCCGCGCCGAGCGCGAGGGCGCGGTTCGCATTGACGTTCGACGAGACGCCGAACGCGTTCGAGCGGTCGCCGTGGACGTTCGCGTTTTCGCCGACGGCGACGGTAGCTTGCCCGTCGGCAACGGCTTTCGCGCCGATCGCGATCGCCGAGTAGTCGCCGCCGGTTTCGCCAAGCGCTTGCGCGCCCGGTCCTATCGCGATCGCGCTGGCGCCGGACGCGATCGGATCGCTGCCGTCACCGCCGAGAATGACCAGGTTGGTCTGGATCAGGTCGTCGGTGGCATGGCCGTAGCACGGTGCGAGCGCGGCGAGCGCGAGGGCGAATGTCGTGAGTCTGGCGGCAGGTGTGCGCTTCGGCTTGATCGAAGCGCGCGAGCGTGCGCGCGGAATACCGGAGCGAATGGCGATGACGCTTGTCATATGAATCGTAGTCCTGATTGATTGATGTCGTGTGTCAGACGGCCGGACGATGCACGTGCGACTCACCGAACGGAGCAGGTACGATGTACCGCCGTCGGTGAAGACATGTCCGTATCGGATGGCCTCGAACCGGGGCAATATACGGTTCGTCGAAGGCGCCGTCGATCAGACAGTTACGAAAATGATGACGTCGCTAATGGGACAAATCGTATGTGGGGAGGCTGGCGGGGGGGCGTAGCCGCGATTCGATGGGCGGCCACGGAAATCGGTCGTTTGTATGTGTGGTGCTAGGAGCGGCGCGCGACGGGTCACGCGCGCTGCCGCGGACGGGGGGCGTCCGTCACTCTCCCATCGCAACCCCTTCCCGCCGCGGGTCCGCGCCGCCGAACCACACCGTCTGCCCCTGTACGTTCAGCCGCTGGATGCCCTGCAGCCCCGAGTTCATCTCGACGACCTGCACGTCGTGCCCGCGGCCCTTGAGCCCTTCGGCGAGCGCGTCCGACACGCGGCCGCGCTCGAGCTGCGTCGGCCCGTTCATCGACCCGAAGTTCGGCAGCGCGATCGCCTGCTGCATCGTCATGCCCCAGTCGAGCACGCCGACCAGCGTCTTCGCGACGTGATTGATGATCGCGGGGCCGCCGGCCGAGCCGACGATCATCGTCACCTGCCTCGTCTTCTTGTCGAACACGAGCTCCGGCGACATCGCCGAACGCGGCCGCTTGCCGGGCTGCACGCGGTTCGCGACCGGCCGGCCGTTGTCGTTCGACACGAACGAGAAATCGGTGAGCTGGTTGTTCAGCATGAAGCCGCGCACCATCAGCCGCGAGCCGAACGCATCCTCGATGCTCGTCGTCATCGACAGTGCCTGGCCGTAGCGGTCGACGATCGCGATGTCGGACGTCGACGGCAATTCGGGGCTGCGGTCGTCGGCCATCGCGAGCGTTGCGCCCTGCGGTGCGCCGGCCTGCGCGATGCCCATGCTGTTGTCGCCGATCAGCCGCGCGCGCTGCGCGAGATAGGTCTTGTCGGTGAGGCTTGCCCAGTTGCCGCCCGGCAGCGGCACGAAATCGGGATCGGCGACATAGCGCGCGCGGTCCGCATACGCGAGACGCCCGGCTTCGCTGAACAGGTGCGCGGCGAACGGCGTCGGCTCGTAGCCGACGTCGTTGCGCACCGGCTTCTGCGCGCCGATCTGCTGCCAGTCGGGCATCGCTTCGAGGATGCCGAGCATCTGCGCGATCGCGAGGCCGCCCGACGACGGCGGCGGCATCCCGCAGACGACCGAGCGCCGGTAGTCGGCGCACAGCGGCGTGCGCACCTTCGCCTTGTAGCGCGCGAGATCCTGGAGCGACAGCAGGCCCGGATTGGTCGGGTGCTTGCGTACCTTGGTGACGATGTCGCGCGCGATTGCGCCGGTGTAGAACGCGTTCGCGCCGCGGTCGGCGACCTGGCGCAGCACGGTCGCGAGCGCGGGGTTCTTCAGCACCGTGCCGGCCGCCTTCGGCGTGCCGTCCGGGTTGTAGAAGTACGCACGCGCGGCCGGGTCGTTCTTCAGGTACTTGTCGTTCGCGATCAGCGTCGCGAGCCGCGGGCTGATCGTGAAGCCGTGCTCGGCGAGCCGGATCGCGGGCTGGAACAGCCGGCGCCACGGCAGCTTGCCGTGTGCGCGGTGCGCGGCGTCGAGCATGCGCAGCACGCCCGGCGTGCCGACCGAGCGCCCGCCGACGACGCCTTCGTAGAAGCCCATCGGCTGGCCGGTCGGCCCGTAGAACAGGCGGTCGGTCGCGGCGGCCGGCGCGGTTTCGCGGCCGTCGTACGCCTGCGTCGCGTTGCCGTCGAAGTACAGCATGAACGCGCCGCCGCCGATCCCGGACGATTGCGGCTCGACGAGCGCGAGCACCATCTGCGTCGCGATCGCGGCGTCGATTGCGGTGCCGCCGGCCTTCAGCATCTCGTAGCCGGCCTGCGTCGCGAGCGGGTTCGCGGCCGCGATCATGCTGTGCTGCGAAGTCCAGCCCGGCTTGTCGACCCAGCCGGACGACAGCTCGGGCGCATGGATGCCGGGCAGCGGCGCGGCTGCGCCCGACGCGGCGGCAACCGGGACGACGGCGCCCGACGGCGCGGACGGGGACGTGCAGCCGGCGTTGAACGCGACGAGCGCGACGGCGGCGAGCAGCGTCCAGGGACGCGAATGCGGACGAATCCGGTCGAACATTGAACCCTCGGCAGCAGTGAATTCGAATGAAGCGATGGTGCGGGCGCAACGGGGCTGCGCGCCCCGGCGCGCTATTGTCGCCGCGGGGCCGGCGGATTGTCACCCGACAGGAAACCCTGACGCATCCCGCCGGGCCCGCCCCGGCCGGTCTTTCCGGCCTGTTCGAGGATGAACTCTATGAACGTGGACGTCGCGCGCGTGTGGTGCCGGTTCGGCATGTAGAGCATGTACATGTGCGTGCCGAAGATGCTGAGCCGGTACGCGTCGAGCGACGTGACGACGGCGCCGCACCGCATGTCGTCCTGCATCACGTAGTCGGGCACGATGCCGACGCCGATCCCCGCGAGGATCGCCTGGCGCAGGAACAGGAAGTTCTCCGAAATCAGCGTCGGCTCGAGCAGCACCTCGTGCCGCTCGTCGCCGAGATACGCGGCGATCCTGAGCTGGCGGCCCATCACCGTCGCGGTGACGACCGGCGCGGCGGCCAGCGCGCCGAGGCTCGCGGGCATCCCGTGCGCGGCCGCGAACGCGGCCGACGCGCACGCGATGTAGCGCACCGCGCCCATGTCGCGCGCGACGAGGTTCTGCGGCGGCTCGGGCATCACGCGTACCGCGATGTCGATCTCGTCGCGCATCAGGTCTTCCACGCGGTTCTCGAACACGACGTCGAGCACGATGCCCGGATGCAGCTGCTTGAACGCGAGCAGCCATTCGGACATCACCATCTGCCCATAGCCACTCGGCACCGACAGCCGCACGCGGCCCTGCAGGTCCTGGCCGAGCGTCGTCACCGATTCCTCCGCGGCGAGCAGTTCGTTGCGGATGCGCCGGCCGTGCTCGTACAGCTTCAGCCCGATCTCGGTCGGCTCGATGCGCCGCGTCGTGCGCCGCACGAGCTGCTGGCCGATCGAGCGCTCGAGCTGGTTCAGCCGGTAGCTGACGTTCGCGCGGCTCATCTTGAGCCGCTGCGCGGCCTTGCTGAGATTGCCGGCGTCGAGGATCTCGACGAGCAGCGTCAGCGCGTTCAGGTCCATGCGTTCGCTCCTGATCCGTCCCGTTTAACGGTCGGAAAGCATTCAGTGTCAAGTCAGACTTGACAGCTTGTAAAGGCGTGCGGGAATTGTCAATGAATCTCGATCAATCGAGAATCGATGCATGTCTGGTGCATATGACAGGACAGGAGACACCATGAATTCACCCACCTCACCCCAAGCCGGCACGGTCACGCGCGAGCGGCGCGACAAGGTGCTCGTCGTCACGATCGACCATCCGCCCGTCAACGCGCTGTCGGCCGACGTGCGGCGCGGCCTCGCCGGCGCGCTCGACGCCGCGCAGGCCGACGACGCGATCCGCGCGGTGCTGATCGTCGGCGCCGGCCGCAACTTCATCGCGGGCGCCGACATCCGCGAGTTCGGCAAGCCGCCCGTCCCGCCGTCGCTGCCCGATGTATGCGAGCGGATCGAGTCCAGCGCGAAGCCGGTCGTGGTCGCGCTGCACGGCGCGACGCTCGGCGGCGGCCTCGAAGTCGCGCTGGCCGCGCATTACCGGCTCGCGGTGCCCGGCGCGAAGCTCGGGCTGCCCGAAGTCACGCTCGGCCTGCTGCCCGGCGCGGGCGGCACGCAGCGCGCGCCGCGCCTGATCGGCGCAAAGGCCGCGCTCGACCTGATGCTGACGGGCCGCCACGCGAGCGCGGACGAAGCGCTCGCGCTCGGCCTCGTCGACCGCGTCGCGCACAGCGACGACACGCTCGCCGAAGGCCTCGCGTATGCGCAGGAACTCGTGTCGCTCGGCGCGCTGGCACGCCGCACGCGCGATGCGCAGGGGCTCGCCGATCGGGCGGCCGCGCAGGCCGCGATCGACGCGGCGCGCGCGGAGCTGCAGAAGAAGTCGCGCGGGCTGTTCTCGCCGGCGAAGATCGTCGAAGCGGTCGAGGCCGCGCTCACGCAGTCGTTCGACGCGGGGATGAAGTTCGAACGCAGCCTGTTCCTGCAATGCATCGACAGCCCGCAGCGCGCGGGCCTCGTGCATGCGTTCTTCGCGGAGCGCGAAGCCGCGAAGGCACCCGAGGCGCGGCGTGCGAGCGCGCGGCCGGTCGAGCGGATCGGCGTGGTCGGCGGCGGCACGATGGGCGCGGGCATCGCGGTCGCGGCGCTCGACGCCGGGCTGCCGGTGACGATGATCGAACGCGACGAATCGTCGCTCGCGCGCGGCCGCGCGCACGTCGAGAAGGTGTACGACGGCCTCGTCGCGAAAGGGCGAATGACGCCGGCCGCGCACGCGGCGCGGCTCGCGCGCTTCAAGGGCAGCACGTCGTACGACGCGCTCGCGCAGGCCGACGTCGTAATCGAGGCCGTGTTCGAGGACATGGCCGTGAAGAAGGCCGTGTTCGCCGAACTCGCGCGCGTCTGCAAGCCGGGCGCGGTGCTGGCGACCAACACGTCGTATCTCGACATCGACGAGCTGGCCGCCAGCATCGACCGACCGGCCGACGTGATCGGCCTGCATTTCTTCTCGCCGGCCAACGTGATGAAGCTGCTCGAGATCGTCGTGCCGGCGCGCGTCAGTGCGGACGTCGTCGCGACCGCGTTCGCGCTCGCGAAGCAGCTGAAGAAGACGCCGGTGCGCGCGGGCGTATGCGACGGCTTCATCGGCAACCGGATCCTCGCCGTCTATCGCACGGCGGCCGACTACCTGATGGAAGACGGCGCGTCGCCGTACCAGATCGATCGCGCGGTGCGCGAATTCGGCTTCCCGATGGGGCCGTTCCAGGTGGTCGATCTCGCGGGCGGCGACATCGGCTGGGCGACCCGCAAGCGCCGCGCGGCAACGCGCGATCCGCGCGCGCGCTACGTGGAGATTTCCGACCGGCTGTGCGAGCGCGGCTGGTTCGGGCAGAAGACGTCGCGCGGCTATTACCTGTATCCGGACGGCGCGCGCGTCGGCACGCCGGACCCGGAAGTCGAAGCGATCGTCGCGGCAGAACGCGCGAAGAAGGGCGTCACGCCGCGCACGTTCACCGACGACGAGATCCTGCGCCGCTACCTCGCCGCGATGATCAACGAAGGCGCGAACGTCGTGCACGAAAAGATCGCGCTGCGCCCGCTCGATGTCGACGCGGTGTTCCTGTACGGCTACGGATTCCCGCGCTATCGCGGTGGCCCGATGCACTACGCGGACACGATCGGCCTCGCGAACGTGCTCGCCGATATCCGCGCGTTCGCGAAGGAAGATCCGCTGTTCTGGAAGCCGTCGCCGCTGATCGTCGATCTCGTCGCGCGCGGCGCGGATTTCGCGAGCCTGAACCGCATCGACTGAACGCCAACCGCATTCGCAACGGACCGAAGATGGACCTCGATTTCACTCCCGAAGAGGAAGCCTTCCGCACGGAAGTGCAGCGCTTCCTGCAAGCCGAACTGCCCGAGCGCATTGCGCGCAAGGTGAAGGGCGGCCTGCACCTCACGAGCGACGACATGCGCGAATGGCATGCGATCCTCAACGCGCGCGGCTGGCTCGCGAGCCACTGGCCGCGCGAGTACGGCGGCCCCGGCTGGAGCGTCGCGCAGAAGTTCCTGTTCGACAACGAATGCGCGCTCGCGGGTGCGCCGCGCATCGTGCCGTTCGGCGTGAACATGCTCGGCCCGGTGCTGATCAAGTACGGCAACGAAGCGCAAAAGCGCCACTGGCTGCCGCGCATCCTCGACGGCACCGACTGGTGGTGCCAGGGCTACTCGGAGCCGGGCGCCGGTTCCGATCTCGCGGCGGTGAAGACGAGCGCGGTGCGCGGCGTAGACGCGCAGGGCGAGCACTACATCGTGAGCGGCCAGAAGACGTGGACCACGCTCGGCCACTACGCGAACATGATCTTCTGCCTCGTGCGCACCGCGACCGACGTGCGCAAGCAGGAGGGCATCAGCTTCCTGCTGATCGACATGAACACGCCGGGCGTCGAAGTGCGTCCGATCATCACGCTCGACGGCGAGCATGAAGTGAACGAGGTGTTCTTCACCGACGTGCGCGTGCCGGCGGAAAACCTCGTCGGTGACGAGAACCGCGGCTGGACCTACGCGAAATTCCTGCTCACATACGAGCGCACCAACATCGCCGGGATCGGCTTCTCGACGGCCGCGCTCGACCGGCTGCGCGCGGTGGCCGCGAAGGTGACGAAGAACGGCCGGCCGCTCGCGGACGATCCGTTCTTCGCGGCGCGTGTCGCGCGCGTCGAGATCGAGCTCGAGAACATGCGCACGACCAACCTGCGCGTGCTGGCCGCGGTCGCGGGCGGCGGCGCGCCGGGCGCGGAAAGCTCGATGCTGAAGATCCGCGGCACGCAGATCCGCCAGGAGATCACGTCGCTGATGCGGCGCGCGATGGGGCCGTACGCGCAGCCGTTCATCGACGAGGCACTCGATGCCGATTACGACGGCGAACCGGTCGGCCCGGACGACGCCGCGAGCGCCGCGCAGCAGTACTTCAACAACCGCAAGCTGTCGATCTTCGGCGGCTCGAACGAGATCCAGAAGAACATCATCGCGAAGATGATGCTCGGGCTGTAACGAGGGACGCGACGATGGATTTCCAGCACACAGAAGACCGCCGGATGCTGGCGGACACGTTGAACCGCTTCATCGCCGAGCAGTACGCGTTCCCGGTGCGCGATCGCATCGCGCAGTCGGCCGAAGGCTTCGATCGCGCGATGTGGCAGCGCTTCGCCGAGCTCGGCACGGTCGGCGCGCTGTTTCCCGAGACCGACGGCGGCTTCGGCGGCGCGGGCTTCGATATCGCCGTGGTGTTCGAATGCCTCGGGCGCGGGCTCGTCGTCGAGCCGTTCCTCGGCGCGCTGCTGGCTGGCCGTGCGCTGTCGCTCGCCGGTGGCGATGCGCATCGCGACAAGCTCGCGGCGCTGATCGACGGCAGCGCGAGCGCCGCGTTCGCGCACGACGAGCCGGGCTCGCACTACGAGCTGACGACCGTGCGCACGCGCGCCGAACGCTCGGGCGACGGCTGGGTGCTGACGGGCGCGAAGGGCGTCGTCGACCAGGCCGCGCAGGCGGCGTTCTTCGTTGCCAGCGCGCGCACGTGCGGCCACGACGACGATGCGGCCGGCATCGGCCTGTTCGTTGTGCCGGCCGATGCGCCGGGCGTATCGCTGCGCGATTACCGGAAGATCGACGGCGGTCGCGCGGCCGAGGTGCGCTTCGATCGCGTTGCGCTGCCGGCCGATGCCGCGCTCGGCGAGCCGGACGGCGACGGCGAAGCGGGCGCGGCGCTGCTCGAACGCGTGCTCGGGTACGGGCTGCTCGCGCTGTCGGCGGAAGCGCTCGGCGCGATGGACGTCGCGAAGGAACACACGCTCGACTACCTGCGCACGCGCAAGCAGTTCGGATTGCCGATCGGCAGCTTCCAGGCGCTGCAGCACCGGATGGCCGACCTGCTGCTCGAAGTCGAGCAGGCGCGTTCGGCCGTGATCAACGCGGCCGCGCAGCTCGATGCGCCGCGCGCGGTGCGCGAACGCGCGCTTGCGGCGGCGAAATACAGCATCGGCCGGATCGGCACGCTCGTCGCCGAGGAGAGCATCCAGTTGCACGGCGGGATCGGGATGACGTGGGAGTTGCCGCTGTCGCATTACGCGAAACGCCTCGTGATGATCGATCACCAGCTCGGCGACGAGGATCACCATCTCGCGCGCTACATCGCGCTGTCGAAACAGTAGAAGCGAACGACGCGAACGGAGGAGACAAGGATGACGAACGAACCGCGCGCATTGCCGCTGGCCGGCGTGAAGGTGCTCGATTTCTCGCGCGTGCTCGCGGGCCCGTGGTGTGCGATGGTGCTCGCCGATTTCGGCGCGGAGGTGATCAAGGTCGAGCATCCGGCGCGCGGCGACGACACGCGCGACTGGGGGCTGCGGATCGGCGATACCGAGACTACGTATTTCAACAGCGTGAATCGCAGCAAGCGTTCGATCTGCGTGGACCTGCAGACCGAAGAAGGGCAGCGCATCGCGCGTGAGCTGGCCGCGCAGGCCGACGTGCTGGTCCACAACTTCAAGTTCGGCGGCGCGGAAAAGCTCGGCCTCGGCTACGACGCGCTGGCCGAACTGAACCCGCGCCTCGTGCACTGCGCGATTTCCGGCTACGACCGTTCGGGCGCCGAGGCCGCGCGGCCCGGCTACGACCTGGTCGTGCAGGGCGAGGCCGGGCTGATGGCGCTGAACGGCGAGGCCGGCCAGCCGCCGCTGAAGTTCGGCGTCGCGGCGGTCGACCTGTTCACCGGCATGTATTCGGCGCAGGCGATCCTCGCCGCGCTGTACGAGCGCCATGCGACCGGGCGCGGGCGGCGCATCGAGATGGCGCTGTTCGACTGCGGGCTGATGATCACCGCGTACTACGGGCTCGATGCGCTGCTGATGGGCGAGGACCCGCCGCGCTACGGCAACGCGCATCCGTCGATCGTGCCGTACGGCGTGTTCGACGCGGCCGACGGCCCGCTCGTGATCACGGTCGGCAACAACACGCAGTTCGCACGCTTCTGCGAGGTGATCGAGCGGCCCGATCTCGCGGCTGACGCGCGCTACAAGACCAACCTCGGACGCTCTGAAAACCGTGCCGATTTGCTGCCAGAGCTTCGCCGCGAACTCGCGCGCAGGTCGCGCGCGACGCTGCTTGCGGCGCTCGCCGATGCAGGCATTCCGTGCGGCGAAGTGCTCGGGCTGCACGAAGCGCTGAGGTCCGAGCGTGCGACCAGCGCGGGACTCGTCACACGGCAGCCGCATCCGGTCGCGGGCGGTGTCGACGTGCTCGCGCCACCGTATCGTTTCGACGGTGCGCGGCTGCCGGTGCGCGGCGCACCGCCGGTGCTGGGCGCGGATACGGACGCGGTGCTCGGCGGCTGGCTCGGGATGTCGGCCGACGAGGTTGCGCGGCTTCGTGCGGATCGCATCGTGTAACGCGTTTTTTACCGCCGCGGCGCGTGCGGATCGATTGACGCGCCGGCCATTCACAAGACAACCCTCGCGAAACGACGAGGGGCCCTGCGGGGACGAGAGTCAGCGTTCAAACGCCGAATTCCGGTCCACCGCGGAGCATGGGACCGGAATAAGCGCTAAAGCGCCAACTCCGGTCGACCGCGAAGCATGGGACCGGAGTAAGCGCTAAAGCGCCAACTCCGGTCGACACAGGAGACAACATGGAGCTTTCCGTCATCGAATCGGTCACGGCGCGCCGCGACTACCAGCAACTCGTGCGTGCGCGGCGCCGCTTCAGCTTCACGCTGACGGCGCTGATGATCGCGACCTACTACGGCTTCATCCTGCTCGTCGCGCTCGCGCCGCACGTGCTCGCGGCGCCGCTGTATCGCGGTGCGACGACGACAGTCGGGATCGCCGTGGGCGTCGCGATCATCCTGGTCGCGATCGGCCTGACCGCGTGCTACGTGCTGCGCGCGAATCGTGCGTTCGATCGCCGGGTCGACGCGATTCTGCAGCGTTCGTAACGGAGGCCGACATGCGACGCACATCGATTGCGCTCGGCGCGCTTGCCATTCTCGTTTCCTCCGCCGCGCATGCGGTATCGGTCGCGGGCCCGATGCCCGACAAGGTCGAGCTGAACCCGGTCGCGATCGGGATGTTCTTCGCGTTCGTGTTCGCGACGCTCGCGCTCACGCGCTGGGCCGCGCGCCGCACGCGCTCGACGCGCGACTTCTACACGGCCGGCGGCGGCATCACCGGGCTGCAGAACGGCCTCGCGATCGCGGGCGATTATATGTCGGCCGCGTCGTTCCTCGGGCTGTCCGGGATGGTGTTCATGTTCGGCTTCGACGGGCTCATCTATTCGATCGGCTTTCTGGTCGGCTGGCCGTTCGTGATGTTCCTGATCGCCGAACCGCTGCGCAACCTCGGCAAGTTCACGTTCGTCGACGTCGTCGCGTACCGCTTCGCGCAGCGGCCGATCCGGCTGCTGACCTCCGCGAACGCGCTGACGATCGTCGTGCTGTACCTCGTCGTGCAGATGGTCGGCGCGGGCAAGCTGATCCAGCTGCTGTTCGGGCTGTCGTACGGCACGGCCGAGCTGATCGTCGGCGTGCTGATGGTCGTCTACGTGTTCTTCGGCGGGATGACCGCGACCACCTGGGTGCAGGTGATCAAGGCCGTGCTGCTGCTGTGCGGCGCGACGCTGCTCGTGTTGCTCGCGCTCGGCGAATTTGGCTTCAGCGTCAACGAGATGTTCCGCCGCGCGGTGGCCGTGCATCCGGGCGCGCTCGGCATCATGGGGCCCGGCAAGCTGATCCGCGATCCGGCCAACGCGCTGTCGCTCGGCATCGCGCTGATGTTCGGCACGGCCGGCTTCCCGCACATCCTGATGCGCTTCTTCACGGTGCCGAACGCGAAGGAGGCGCGCAAGTCGGTGCTCTACGCGACCGGCTTCATCGGCTACTTCTACCTGCTGACCTTCGTGATCGGCTTCTCGGCGATCGTGCTGCTCGCGCAGCATCCGGAATTCTTCAAGCTCGGCGCGAACGGCACGTTCAACCTCACGCACGACCTGCTCGGCGGCTCGAACATGGTCGCGGTGAAGCTCGCGCAGGCGGTCGGCGGGAACTGGTTCTACGGTTTTATCGCGGCCGTCACGTTCGCGACGATCCTCGCGGTGGTCGCTGGCCTGACGCTCGCCGGCGCGACGACGATCTCGCACGACCTGTATGCGCAGATGTGGGCGCGCGGCAAGCCCGACGAGCGCCTCGAGATGCGCATCTCGCGCGCGGCGACGATCGCGCTGTCGGCCATCGCCATCGGGCTGTCGATCCTGTTCGAGCACGTGAACGTCGCGTTCATGGTCGGGCTCGTCGCGGCGGTGGCCGCGAGCGCGAATTTCCCGGTGCTCGCGATGTCGATCTTCTGGCGCGGGATGACGACGCGCGGCGCGGTGCTCGGCGGCGGCCTTGGCCTCGGGTCGGCGGTGGTGCTTACGGTGCTGTCGAAGTCGGTGTGGGTCGACGTGCTGCACCACGCGCATGCGCCGGTGTTCCTCGACAACCCGGCGCTCGTGTCGGTGCCGCTTGCGTTCGTCGGGATTGTCGTCGGCTCGCTCGCGGATCGCGGCGAGCGCGCGCGGCGCGAGCGCGCCGCGTTCGCGCAGCAGGAGTTCTATGCGCAGACGGGCCTGCTGGCCGGCGAGGCCGTGCAGCATTGATTCGTCTGATCAATGCGCCTATCCGTCCGGCGATCCGGACGGATATTTTCCGGAAATCCGGAATCCCGGATTTCCTTGCCTGCCGCATTATGAGAAATACAATGAAAACAATGCTTTGAGCGGTTGCGGAAACCTGGCATCGACCTTGCGATATAAAACGCATGGCCGCCCACTCGGCCTGACTATTAAACCAAGCGTTGCATGGGACCCAAGTAAGCGCTGAAGCGCTAACTCGGGTCGACAGGAGACAATCGATGACCACTGCCTTCCTCCCCCTCCGGATGTCTTGAGGCATCGCTTGTTGCGGCACGGCAGCCGCGCGGGCGAGTGACTCCCCTGACATTCGTCCGCGCGCGTGACGCCGTTTCCACCGGCTCATCTACTTCAGCAGGAACCATCGTGAAGAAGAAACCCTTCTACAAAGTGCTCTATGTGCAGGTGATCTTCGCCATCATCGTCGGCGTGATCCTCGGCCACTACTACCCGGCGCTCGCCACCGACATGAAGCCGCTCGGCGACGGGTTCATCAAGCTGATCAAGATGGTGATCGGTCCGATCATCTTCTGTACGGTCGTCACCGGCATCGCCGGCATGGAGGACATGAAGAAGGTGGGCCGCGTCGGCGGCAAGGCGCTGCTGTACTTCGAGATCGTGTCGACCTTCGCGCTGCTGCTCGGCCTCGCGGCCACGCACATCCTGCGTCCGGGCGTCGGCTTCAACATCGATCCGGCGACGCTGAACGGCAAGGAAGTCGCGTCGTACGCGGCGAAGGCGCACGGGCAGTCGACGGTCGACTTCCTGATGCACATCATCCCGAACACGATGGTCGATGCGTTCGCGCAGGGCGAAATCCTGCAGATCCTGCTGATCGCGCTGCTGTTCGGCAGCGTGCTCGCGCACCTCGGCGAGCGCGGCAAGGTCGTCACCGACTTCATCGACGGGCTCACGCGCGTGCTGTTCGGCATCGTGCACATCGTCACGAAGCTGGCACCGATCGGCGCGTTCGGCGCGATGGCGTTCACGATCGGCAAGTACGGCGTCGGCTCGCTGGTGCCGCTGCTCAAGCTGATCGGCACGTTCTACCTGACGTCGGTCGTGTTCGTGCTCGTCGTGCTCGGCGCGATCGCACGCTTCACGGGCTTCTCGATCATCCGCTTCGTGTCCTACATCAAGGAAGAGCTGCTGATCGTGCTCGGCACGAGCTCGTCGGAAGCCGCGCTGCCGCAGCTGATGGAAAAGCTCGAGAAGGCCGGCTGCTCGCGTTCGGTTGTCGGCCTCGTCGTGCCGACCGGCTATTCGTTCAACCTCGACGGCACCAACATCTACATGACGATGGCCGTGCTGTTCATCGCGCAAGCGACCAACATCGAGCTGACGTGGATGCAGCAGCTCACGCTGCTGGCGGTCGCGATGCTGACGTCGAAGGGCGCGAGCGGCGTGACGGGCGCGGGCTTCATCACGCTCGCCGCGACGCTGGCCGTCGTGCCGACGATCCCGCTGTCGGGCATGGTGCTGATCCTCGGCATCGACCGCTTCATGAGCGAATGCCGCGCGCTGACCAACATCGTCGGCAACGGCGTCGCGACGGTCGTCGTGTCGGCCTGGGAGAAGGAGCTCGACCGCAACAAGCTGCGCCAGGCGCTGAAGGGCGGCGGCGAAGTCTCGGCGACCGAGACGGCCGGCGTCTGACACCATGAAGGAGCAGGCGGCGCCGCTCGCCGGCGGCGCGGCACGCGGCGGCCGAGGCGTTGACAGGGAGGCCTATGACACAATAGGCGATCCGCATCGCCAGGAAGCCTCGACCGTGAAGCGCCGCCTGCTCATCCTCGTCGTGCTTGCCGCCGCGCTCGTCGCGGCGTGCGCGCTGACGTGGACGATTACCTGGCAACGCGGCGTCGCCGAGCTGCAGCGCAACGCCGCGGTGCGCGTCGACCGCACCACCAGCGCGCTCAAGAGCACGCTCGACCGCTACGAATCGCTGCCTTATCTGCTCGGCAGCCATCCGTATGTGCAGGACCTGCTCGCCGAGCCGAAGCGCGGCGACTACACCGCGCGCGTCAACCGCTATCTCGAAGATCTCAACGAACACGCGCACGCGACCGTCACCTACGTGATCGGCGCGGACGGCCTGTGCGTCGCCGCCAGCAACTGGCGCGCGCCCGACAGCTTCGTCGGGATCGAATACCGTTTCCGCCCTTACTTCCTCGACGCGATGAACGGCCGGGTCGGCCGCTTCTTCGGGATCGGCACGATCTCGCGCGATCCCGGCTACTACATCTCGCAGCCCGTGTGGCGCGACGGCAAGATCGCGGGCGTCGTCGTCGTGAAGCTCAATCTCGAATGGTTCCAGGGCGCCGATGCGTCCGAGCCGCTCGTCGTCGTGGACGATCACGGTGTCGTGTTCCTGTCGTCGGTGCCCGCGTGGAAGTACCACACGCTGCGGCCGTTGACGGGGCCCGTTGCCGCGTCGATCTACGAGACGCGCCAGTACGCGCAGCAGCCCGTCACGCCGCTGCCGCTGCGCGTCGAGCAGACGCTCGGCGCCGATGCGGAGATCGTGCGCCTCGGCGCGGGCCTGCGCGCGCCGCGTTTCCTGGCCAGCAAGCGCCGGATCGGCGAGCCCGACTGGCTGCTCGTCACGCTCGCGCCGATCGCGCCCATCGACGCCGATGCGCGCAACGCGACGATCGTCACGGGCTTCGGCTTCGTGTCGGTCGCGCTGCTCGCGTTCTACTGGCGGATGCGCCGCGCGCGCGTGCGCGAAATGATCCGCGGCCGCGCGTTGCTGCAACAGGCGTACGCGGAGCTGAACCGGCGTGTCGAGGAGCGTACGGCCGATCTGTCGGAGGCGAACGAGCAATTGCAGAAGGAAGTCGGCGACCGGATTCGCGCGGAGCAGGAGTTGCGCGCCGCGCACGACGAACTGATCCAGGCGAGCAAGCTTGCCGCGCTCGGCCAGATGGCGGCCGGCATCACGCACGAACTGAACCAGCCGCTCGCGGCGCTGCGCAGCTTCTCGGACAACACGCGCGTGCTGCTCGATCGCGGCGAGCAGGCGGCCGCGCGCGAGAACCTCGAGGCGATCGCCGCGCTCACCGAGCGGATGGGCAAGATCACGAACCAGTTGAAGCTGTTCGTCGGCCGCGCGAAGCCGCGCAACGAGCGGGCGCTCGTCGTGCGCGCGCTGCGCAGCGTGCTGGCGCTGCTCGGCGATCGCCTGCGCGGCGTCGCGCTGACGCTGACGCTGCGGGACGCGACCGTATCGCCCGCGCACGACGACCAACCGAATTCCCCGCAGGACGCACCGCTCGATCTGGCGCGCGACTATCCCGAGCTCGTTGCGCGTTGTGAGGACCTGCGCCTCGAGCAGGTGCTGATCAACCTGCTCGGCAACGCGCTCGACGCGGTTGCGGGCATCGCGGCGCCTGCCATCGAAGTGACGATCGCGGTGTCGGCCGCGACGCTCGCGGTCGAGGTGCGCGACAACGGGCCCGGCATCGCGCCCGACCTGTTGCCGCGCCTGTTCGAGCCGTTCTTCACGACCAAGGAAATGGGGCGCGGGCTCGGGCTCGGCCTCGCGATCTCGTCGTCGATCGCGAGCGACGCGGGCGGTGCGCTGACCGCGCGCAACGCGCCGTCGGGCGGCGCGTTGTTCGTCTTGACGCTGCGGCGCGCGCGCACGCATCATCCGGACTCCGTGTCCGAGCCGGCGGGCTCGCATTGAGCAAGCGTCCGCCGCAGGCCCGGTCGGCGAACGACCGGCATCAACGCCGCCGCGCGCACGATAGCGCCGCGCGGCCCGTCAGGAGCAAGTGAGTACGATGGCCAACCGGCTGCAAGTGATCTATATCGAAGACGATGCGCTCGTTCGCCGGGCGAGCGTGCAGAGCCTTCAACTGGCGGGCTTCGACGTCGCCGGTTTCGAGTCGGCCGAAGCGGCCGAGAAGGCGATCGTCGCGGACACCGCCGGCGCGATCGTCAGCGACATCCGGCTGCCCGGCGCGAGCGGGCTCGACGTGCTCGCGCAGTGCCGCGAGCGCGTGCCCGACGTGCCCGTGATCCTCGTCACCGGGCACGGCGACATCTCGATGGCCGTGCAGGCGATGCGCGACGGTGCGTACGACTTCATCGAAAAGCCGTTCGCGGCCGAGCGCCTGATCGAGACGGTGCGCCGCGCGCTCGAACGGCGCGAACTCGTGCTCGAGAACCATGCGCTGCGGCGCGAGCTGGCCGGGCAGAACGTCGTCGCGCCGCGCATCATCGGCCGCAGCCCCGCGATCGAGCAGGTGCGCAAGCTGATCGCGAACGTCGCGCCCACCGACGCGTCGGTGCTGATCAACGGCGACACCGGCGCCGGCAAGGAGCTGATCGCGCGCAGCCTGCACGAGCTGTCGCCGCGCCGCGACAAGCCGTTCATCGCGGTGAATTGCGGCGCGCTGCCCGAGCCGATGTTCGAGTCGGAGATGTTCGGCTACGAGCCCGGCGCGTTTACCGGCGCCGCGAAGCGGCGCGTCGGCAAGCTCGAATACGCGTCCGGCGGTACGCTGTTCCTCGACGAAATCGAAAGCATGCCGCTCGCGCTGCAGGTGAAGCTGCTGCGCGTGCTGCAGGACGGCGTGCTGGAGCGGCTCGGCTCGAACCAGCCGATCCGCGTGAACTGCCGCGTCGTCGCGGCCGCGAAGGGCGACATGAGCGAACTCGTCGCGGCCGGCACGTTCCGGCGCGACCTGCTGTACCGGCTCAACGTCGTGACGATCGCGCTGCCGCCGCTCGCCGAGCGCCGCGAGGACATCGTGCCGCTGTTCGAGCACTTCATGCTCGATGCGGCCGTGCGCTACGGGCGGCCCGCACCCGTGCTGACCGACCGGCAGCGCGCGAGCCTGATGCAGCGCGATTGGCCCGGCAACGTGCGCGAGCTGCACAACGCGGCCGACCGCTTCGTGCTCGGCGTGGCCGACATGCCGCAGGAAGCGGGCGCGGGCGGCGACGCTGCCGACAACGAGCAGACGCTGAAGGAGCGCATCGAGCAGTTCGAGCGCGCGGTGATCGCCGAGGCATTGAACCAGACGGGCGGCGCGGTCGCCGCGACGGCCGACCGGCTGCATGTCGGCAAGGCGACGCTGTACGAGAAGATGAAGCGCTACGGGCTGTCGGCGAAAGGCGAAACCGAGCGCTGAAAAGCAAACGGACCGCGGAGCCGGGCTGGCCGGTCGTGCGGTCCGTTTTTGGAGAAGGGCGCTGTGCGCGCCCCTTCGATCCGGATCCGGCGGCGCTCAGGCCGCGTTGCTGTCGAGCGCCTTCTTGAGCAGCGCGTCGAGTTCCGCGAACTGCGGGGCGCCGACGTAGCGCTTCAGGATCTTGCCGTTCTTGTCGACGACGAAGGTCGTCGGCGTGAGCTGCACGTTGCCGAACTGCTTTGCGACGCTGCCGTCGTCGAGCGCGACCTTGAACGGCAACTGGCGCGTCTGCGCGTAGTTCGCGACGTACATCGGCGGATCGTAGTTCATCGCGACCGCGACGAATTCCAGCCCCTGACCCTTGAAGCGATTATAGGTATCGACCATCTGCGGCATTTCCTGCATGCAGGTCGCGCAGCTCGTCGCCCAGAAGTTCACGAGATAGACCTTGCCCTTCAGGTCGCCGGTGGTCGAGACCTTCTGGCCCGACAGCAGCGTGAAGGTCGCGTCCGGCACGCTGGACTTGCCGTTGAACGCGAAGAAGCCGGCTACTGCGATGGCCGCGACGACGACGGCCGCGACGATGTAGCGGACGGGGCCGGCACTGCGGCGGGCGGGAGGCGTGGTGTTCATCAGCGGTGCTCTCGGAGTCGGTCGATGACGCGGATCAATGCAAAGGACGTCGAAATTCGGCGCTCATTTTAGCGCGAATGCGGTGCGCGCACCGGCGGCGGCCACGCATCCCGGTTTTCACGTTCGGCGGATAATGGCCGATTTGCTTGCCCGATCCACGCCATGCCGAAGGAAGTCATCGATTCGTTGTGCCCCCTTTTTCGTCCGCTGCGACACTTCGCCGCGCTCGCCTGTGCGAGCGCCGCGCTGGCCGCGTGCTCGCCGTCGTACGACTGGCGCACGCTGCACAACGACGCCGGCTACACGATCGACTTGCCGGCGAAGCCGACCGTCGAGGAGCAGCCGGTTGCGATCGACGGCACGTCGATGCCGATGCGGATGCAGGCCGCGCACGTCGACGGCGCGGTGTTCGCGGTCGGCACGCTGACGCTGCCCGACGACCGCGACGACACGCGCCGCGCGGCGCTCGAGTTCCTGCGCGCCGGGCTGTCACGCAATCTCGAAGGCGCGCCGCAGACGGCTTCGGTGCCCGTGCCGCTCGCAGCCGGCGGCGCGGTGAACGGGCTCGAGCTGCGCATCGCGGGCGCGGCCGCCGGCGGCGATCGCGCGCGCAAGACGATCGTCGCGCGGCTCGCCGCGCGTGGCCGGCACGCGTACCAGGCCGTCGCGATCACCGACCGGCCGCTCGCTCAGGAGCAGCTCGACCAGTTTTTCGGCTCGTTCAAACTCGACTGACGATGGCAAGCGAGGGCGCTCAGACACTGTGTGACAACTGAAAGTTCATTCGCAGCTTTCGACGCTAATCGCCGGATTTTGCGAGGGTTTTTCGGCTATCCACAGCGCTTGTGGATAACTTTGTTGAAAAGTTGGCCGGATTTCCCGCTGAGCCGCACCGGGCGGCCCTCCGGCCCGTTTCGCTGCTCGTCCGTATTTTTGGAAATTCCAATAAAAACAAAGAGATATGAATTTTGCGATGAACGGGCCCTGGCGAGTCATGATCCGGGGCCAGATTCGCGAAATTGTGCATAAGTCAAGTCTTGACAGCCGGATTTTGTCCTCCGAGGGCGCTCAGAGCGATGTAAGCACGCGCCGGTAGCGGATCGCCTCGGCGATCTGCGCGGCCGTCGGCAGCGGGTCGCCGGCCAGGTCGGCGATCGTCCGCGCGACCTTCAGCACGCGGAAATACGCGCGCGCCGACCAGCCGAAGCGCTCGCCGGCCTCGCGCAGCAGCCGTTCGCCTTCGTCGGTCGGCCGGCACAGGTCGTCGGTCTCGCGGCCGCTCAGCATGTGATTCGTCTTGCCCTGCCGGCCGAGCTGCAGCGCGCGCGCCTGCGCAACCCGCGCGGCGACCGCGGCGCTCGGCTCGCCGGGCGCCGACGCACGCGACGCGAGTTCGGCCGGCGACAGCGCGGGCAGGTCGATCTGGATGTCGATGCGGTCGACGAGCGGCCCCGACAGCTTGCGCAGGTAGCGCGCGGCGACGTCCGGCGTGCAGCGGCAACGCCCGGACGGATCGCCGTGCCAGCCGCACGGGCACGGGTTCATCGCGGCGATCAGCTGGCACGCGGCCGGGAAATCGGCTTGCTGCGCCGCGCGCGAGATCGTGATGCGGCCGGCTTCCAGCGGCTCGCGCAGCATCTCGAGCACGTGCCGGTCGAATTCCGGCAGTTCGTCGAGGAACAGCACGCCGAGGTGCGCGAGCGTGATTTCGCCCGGCTGCGGCGGGTTGCGGCCGCCGACCAGCGCGGCCGCGCTCGACGAGTGATGCGGCGAGCGGAACGGCCGCCGGCGCCACTGCGCGGGCGAGAAGCCGACGCGGCTCGCGGAAAGGAGTGCGGCCGACGTCAGTGCCTCGTCGTCGGTCAGCGGCGGCAGGAGGCCGGCCAGCCGCGCGGCCAGCATCGACTTGCCGGCCCCCGGCGGGCCGACCATCAGCATGTGATGCCCGCCCGCGGCGGCGACTTCCAGCGCGCGCCGGGCGCCGCGCTGGCCGACCACGTCCGCGAGGTCGGGCGCGGCCGGTGCCGGCAGGCCGTCGAGACAGGGCGCCGCGACCGGCGCGAGCCGCCCGTCGGGCGCATCGGCGAGGTGCGCGCACAGCGCGGGCAGGTCAGGCGCGCCGAACACGGTGACGCCCGGTACGAGCGCCGCCTCGGCCGCGCTGTCGAGCGGCAGGTATAGCTCGGGTGGCCGCGACGTTGCCGCAGAGCCGGACAGGGCGACCGGATCCGGGCCCGGGCTGGAACCGAGGCCCGATCCGGTTTCGCACGCGCGCCAGTCCCGTGCCGCGCCGCACGCCATCGCGAACGCGCCGCGCATCGGCCGCAGCGCGCCGGTCAGCGACAGCTCGCCGGCGAATTCGCGGCCGGCCAGCGCGTCGGCCGGGATCTGGCCGTTCGCGGCGAGGATGCCGAGCGCGATCGGCAGGTCGAACCGGCCCGACTCTTTCGGCAGGTCGGCCGGCGCGAGGTTGACGGTGATCCGGCGCACGGGGAATTCGAATCCGCAGTTCTGCAGCGCGGCGCGGACGCGCTCGCGGCTTTCGCGGACTTCGAGATCGGGCAGGCCGACGATCGCGAACGACGGCAACCCGTTGGCGAGATGGACTTCGACGGTGACGTCCGGCGCGCGGCCGGATGCGGGCGCGCGACTGCGCACCACGGCGAGCGACATGGCGAGGCTCCTGTAAACAGGCGGGCGACGGCCGTTCGGGGCCGCATGCCGCGGGAATCGGAGGAATCGGTGCGCGCTTGCCGGCGTGGCGCGGGGAAAGAACGAGGCACTGCGGAACGACGGACTGCGAAGAGCGATGAACAGCGAAGAGCGGGGGCTGCGAAGAACGACGGACTACGAAGAACGACGGACTACGAAGAACGGCGGTACGGCTTCGGGGCGGCAGGCGCGGGCCGCGCGAGGCGGCCCGCGCCCGGACCTTGCGGTCGGGTGGCGGGCGTCAGGCCTGCGGCGCCGCGAGCTTCTGCTCGAGTTCCGCGACGCGCTTTTCGAGTTCCTCGAGGCGCACGCGGGTGCGGGCAAGCACCTGCGCCTGCGTGTCGAATTCCTCGCGCGTGACGAGATCGAGCTTCGAGAAGCCTTGCGACAGCATGGCCTTCACGTTGCGCTCGACGTCCTTGGCCGGCGAGTTTTTCAGCAGGTCGCTGACGCGCGACTGCAGATCGTTGAAAACGTCGCTGGGTTGTTTCATGTGATTCCCCTTCCTTGCACAAAAATTGTGCATCTTCAGTTGCGTACGTGCCCATGATGCACGCATGACCGGAAATGGTGCGCGCGGAGCGCGAATTCCGGGCATGGCGCCGGCATGGGTGAATGCCCCGGTGATCCGGGACGTGCGTGCACTCTAGCAACGATCCTTTCGCCGCGCCAGCAAACCGGGCCACGTTGGCCATTCGGCCGGGCTTTCGCACCTTACATCACGGGATGCGACCCCGTTCCAGGGCCCTTCGAGATCGTGCTCGGGCAAACATGGCATGCGAGTTGCTGAGAAGAGTCCGTTACAACATTCCAACCAATTCGACGGGACAACCCAGCGAGAGGACTTCATGAAACTCATTACCGCAATCATCAAGCCGTTCAAGCTCGATGAGACGCGCGAAGCGCTGTCGGCGCTCGGCGTCTCCGGCATCACGGTGACGGAGGTGAAAGGGTTCGGGCGCCAGAAGGGGCATACCGAGCTGTATCGCGGCGCCGAATACGTGGTCGATTTCCTGCCGAAGATGAAGATCGAGGCAGCCGTGTCCGACGATCTCGTCGACCAGGCGGTCGAGGCGATCGAGCGGGCCGCGCGCACCGGCAAGATCGGCGACGGCAAGATCTTCGTCACGCCGATCGAACAAGTGATCCGGATTCGCACCGGGGAGACGGGCGCTGACGCGCTGTAACAGAACAGACAAGACAAGCGACAAGAGGAAACCCAAGATGCGCAAACTTCTGATGTCCCTGCTGATGGCCGGCTCGCTGATCGCGGCCGGCGTCGGCCCCGCGCTCGCCGACGACGCGGCGTCCGCCGCGGCTGCGTCCGCGCCCGCCGCAACGGCTTCCGACGCATCGGCTGCCGCGGCACCCGCCGCGACGGCAAGCGCCGCGCCTGACGCATCCGCCGCAGCGGCCGCCGCCGCACCGGCTTCGGGCGCCGCCGCCGACGCATCGGCCGCCGCCGCTGCCTCCGCGCCGGCCGCACCCGCCGCGCCGACCGCACCGTTCTCCGTCGATTCGTCGAAGATCAACTCGGGCGACACCGCGTGGATGCTGACGTCCACCGCGCTCGTGCTGTTCATGACGGTCCCCGGTCTCGCGCTGTTCTACGCGGGCATGGTCCGCAAGAAGAACGTGCTCGCGACCGTGATGCAGAGCTTCGCGATCACCGCGCTGATCACGGTGCTGTGGACGGTGGTCGGCTACAGCCTCGCGTTCACGCCGGGCAACGGCTTCATCGGCGGCATGTCGCGCGTGTTCCTGCACGGGATGAACTACATCCACGGCGACAAGGCGACGACGCTGACCGTCAGCCACCTGGCACCGACGATTCCGGAATCGGTCTACTTCGTCTACCAGATGACGTTCGCGATCATCACGCCGGCGCTGATCTGCGGCGCGTTCGCCGACCGGATGAAGTTCTCGGCGATGCTCGTGTTCATGACGCTCTGGTCGCTGATCGTCTATGTGCCGATCGCGCACATGGTGTGGGAACCGACCGGCTGGCTGTCGGCCGACGGCGTGCTCGACTTCGCGGGCGGCACGGTGGTGCACATCAACGCCGGTATCGCGGGCCTGATGTCGTGCCTGGTGCTCGGCAAGCGCGTCGGCTACGGCCGCGAATCGATGGCGCCGCACAACCTCGTGTTGACGATGATCGGCGGCTCGATGCTGTGGGTCGGCTGGTTCGGCTTCAACGCGGGTTCGGCGGTCGCGGCTGACGGCCGTGCCGGCTTCGCGATGCTGACCACGCAAGTGGCGACGGCCTGCGCGGCGCTCGGCTGGATGTTTGCCGAGTGGGTTGCGAAGGGCAAGCCGTCGGTGCTCGGCATCGTGTCGGGCGCGGTCGCGGGTCTCGTGGCGATCACGCCGGCCGCCGGTTTCGTCGGCGTGGCGGGCGCGCTCGTGATCGGCATCGCGGCGGGCGTGGTCTGCTTCTGGTCGGCGACGTGGCTCAAGTCGAAGCTCGGCTACGACGATTCGCTCGACGCGTTCGGCGTGCACGGCGTGGGCGGGATTCTCGGCGCGCTGCTGACGGGCGTGTTCGCGGTCAAGGACATCGGCGGCGCCGACGGCAGCCTGCTGCTGCAGGCGAAGGGCGTGCTGATCACGCTGGTCTACAGCGGCGTGCTGAGCTTCGTGCTGCTGAAGCTGATCGACCTGACGATCGGCCTGCGCGTGTCCGAAGAGGAAGAGCGCGAAGGCCTCGACGTGATCCTGCACGGCGAGCATGTCGAATAAGTCATAAGGATGCACGGCGGGCCGCCGCGACGACGGCGCCCGCCACGAATGAGCGCAGCGACTTCGGCCCGCCCACCCGGCGGGCTTTTTTTCTCCTGCCGCCTGCTGCCGTAGCGCATAACCCTTCGCGCTATCGGGTCAATAGCCGAAAACTTCCTCCAAACCCTTGCGAAGCCGGGAACAATCCCCAAATGGGCAGGGCAATTGCTCTACAATCTTCATTCTCCCGCTCGCGAGTGATTCATGGTTCCCCACCTCGTTACCGCGTTGAACGGTCCGCTGCTCGAACTCGAGCAGAAGATCCTCGACGCGACGCCTGCGATCGAACGCTGGTTCAGGCTCGAATGGCAGGAACATACCCCGCCGTTCTATTGTTCGGTGGACCTGCGCAACGCCGGCTTCAAGCTGGCGCCCGTCGACGCGAACCTGTTCCCCGGCGCGTTCAACAATCTGCCGTCCGAAGTGCTGCCGCTCGCCGTGCAGGCCGCGATGGCCGCGATCGAGAAGATCTGCCCGGACGCGAAGAACCTGCTCGTGATTCCCGAGCTGCCGACCCGCAACGCGTTCTACCTGGAAAACGTCGCGCGCCTCGCGACGATCATGCACCAGGCTGGCCTGAACGTGCGCTTCGGCTCGCTCGACCCGAGCATCACCGACATGACGCCGATCACGCTGGCCGACGGCCAGAAGATCGTGCTCGAACCGCTCGAGCGTTCGCAGCGCCGCCTCGGCCTGAAGAATTTCGATCCGTGCTCGATCCTGCTGAACAACGACCTGTCGGCCGGCATCCCGGCCGTGCTGGAAAACCTGCACGAGCAGTACCTGCTGCCGCCGCTGCACGCGGGCTGGGCCGTGCGTCGCAAGTCGACGCACTTCTCGTGCTACGACGACGTCGCGAAGAAGTTCGCGAAGATGGTCGGCGTCGATCCGTGGATGGTGAATCCGTATTTCGCGCACGTCGAGGGTGTCGACTGGCAGGCGCATGAAGGCGAGCAGGCGCTCGCCGACGCGATCGACGGCGTGCTGAAGAAGATCGCGCGCAAGTATCGCGAATACGGGATCAGCGAGAAGCCGTACGTCGTCGTGAAGGCCGACGCGGGCACGGCGGGGCGCGGCGTGATGACCGTGCACGACGCGGCCGAGATCGGCCGCATGTCGAAGGCCGAGCGCGCGCAGATGGCCGAGTCGAAGGCCGGCCTCGCGGTGCGTGACGTGATCGTGCAGGAAGGCGTCTATACGTTCGAGCGCGTCGGCGACGAAGTGGCCGAGCCCGTCGTGTACATGATCGACCGCTACGTGGTCGGCGGCTTCTACCGCACGCACGGCGGTCGTGAGCGCGACCAGAACCTGAACGCGCCCGGCATGCACTATGTGCCGCTCGGCTTCGAGCACACCGCGCTGCCGGATGCCGGCGCGAAGCCGGGCGCCGCGCCGCCGAACCGTTTCTACATGTACGGCGTCGTCGCACGGCTGTCGCTGATCGCGTCGTCGATCGAACTGGAAAAGACCGATCCCGAAGCCATCCAGGTGTAACCGGGCTTCGCTACGCACAGGATTCGCATGGATATTCTCTTTATCGCCGACCCGCTCGAGCGCTTCAAGATCTACAAGGATTCGACCTACGCGATGATGGCGGAGGCCGCGCGGCGCGGGCACGTGATCTACACGTGCGAGCCGCACCAGCTTGCGTGGACGGGGTCGGGTGTCGAGGCGGACGTGCAGCGCGTGACGATCGTCGGCGATACGGCCGACCTGCATCGCCATCCGTGGTACGAGGCGGCCGCGCATGAATCCCGTCAAATGACGTCGTTCGGCGCGGTGCTGATGCGCAAGGATCCGCCGTTCGACATGGAGTACGTGACGGCCACGTGGATGCTCGAACTGGCCGAGCGCGCGGGCGCGCGCGTGTTCAACAAGCCGCAGTCGATCCGCGACCATTCGGAGAAGCTGGCGATCGGCGAGTTTCCGCAATTCGTCGCGCCGACGCTGGTCACGCGCGATGCCGCGCGGTTGCGCGCGTTCCACGCCGAGCACGGCGACGTGATCGTGAAGCCGCTCGACGGGATGGGCGGGATGGGCGTGTTCCGCGTGAAGGCCGACGGGATGAATCTCGGCGCGATCATCGAGATGCTCGGCCACGACGGCACGCGCTCGCTGATGATTCAGAAGTTCATTCCCGAGATCAAGGCCGGCGACAAGCGGATCCTGCTGATCGCGGGCGAGCCCGTGCCGTATTCGCTCGCGCGGATTCCGCAGGGCAGCGAGGTGCGCGGCAATCTCGCCGCGGGCGGGCTCGGCGTTGCGCAGCCGCTGACTGCCCGCGATCGCGAGATCGCCGGCGCGCTCGGGCCCGTGCTCGCGTCGCGAGGGCTGCTGCTGGTCGGCCTCGATGCGATCGGCGACTGGCTGACCGAGGTGAACGTCACGAGTCCGACCTGCTTCCGCGAGATCATGGAGCAGACGGGCTTCGACGTCGCCGCGATGTTCGTGGACGCGCTGGAGCGTGCGGCCGCGTAGGCCGCCTTCCTGCGCAACCCCGGCGGCGGCCGCGCAGGTCCCCCGTCGCCGGAGCAGCTTGACCGGCCTGCTACAATGCCCGCTTGCCCGGTGCCGTGATCGGCGCACCGAAGGCCCGGCGGTCGGGCCGAAACTGTTGCAAGGCTGAACATGAAACGTTCCCCACACTCGCTACGCTTTTTGCCCCGCCGCGGGGTGTCGGCCCGCCAGGGGCGGCCGGGAGCGATCTGACATGGCCGGGATCCTGATCATCGCGCACGCACCGCTCGCCACCGCGCTGCGGGACTGCATCGCGCACATCTACGGCGGCGTGCCCGCGCGCATCGGCTGTATCGACGTGATGGCGGACAGCGATCCGACCCAGGTGATGGCGTTCGCGCACGCGGAGCTCGCGCGGCTCAGGGAAGAGAACGGCGTGGTCGTGCTGACCGACATGTACGGCGCGACGCCCGCGAACATCGCGGGCCAGCTCGCGAAGATCGACAACGTGCGTGTGCTGGCGGGCGTGAACCTGCCGATGCTCGTGCGGGCCGTCTGCTATCGCACCGTGCCGCTCGACAAGCTCGTCGACAAGGCGCTGTCCGGCGGCGCGAAGGGCGTCCACGAAGTGGCGGCCGGCACGCCGCCGCCGCCGACGGAAGCCGGTTGCGGCCAGTGCGCGCCGATTCCGCCCGAACCGCAACCGCGCACCGAATCGCACTGATCACCGCGTTTTTCGTTTTAGACAGCACCGCCGACGCGCACCGCCGGCGGTCCCGACCGACCCGACCGAGAATCATGCTTCAACAAGAAACCACCATCGTCAATAAATTGGGGCTCCATGCGCGCGCATCGGCCAAGCTTACGCAACTGGCCGGCAATTTCCAGTCGGAAGTCTGGATGACACGCAACGGGCGCAAGATCAATGCGAAGAGCATCATGGGCGTGATGATGCTGGCGGCGGGCATCGGCAGCACCGTGACGATCGAGACCGAAGGGGCCGACGAACGGGAAGCGATGGACGCGCTGCTTAAGCTGATCGCCGACAAGTTCGGCGAAGGCCAGTAACCATCGCGCGGGATCGTTGCCGTTTCCAGCCAGAATGCCGCGGATTTCGCGGCATTTTTTTCGTCGGAAGCATTGATGCGGAATGCGCAATGCTGCGGTGCATGCAGTCAGCGGGGAGTCGCGGAATTTATAATCACTAACCGGGGTCATAAGCGCATCGCAGCAGTGTGCCGCGGCTTTACTTGTACAGAGGAGGTGCGCGTGTCCTTCACGCTGCAAGGCATTCCCGTCTCACGAGGTATCGCGATCGGGCGAGCGTATCTGATCGCGCCGGCGGCGCTCGACGTCGCCCATTACCTGATCGAGGCGAACCAGACCGACGCCGAAGTCGAGCGTTTCCGCACGGCGCTCGAAGTCGTGCATTACGAACTCGAAGCGCTGCGCGCCGACCTGACCGACGACACCCCGAGCGAAGTGGGCGCATTCATCGACGTCCACATGATGATCCTGAGCGACGCGATGCTCGTGCAGGAAACCATCGACCTGATCCGCACGCGCCGCTACAACGTCGAGTGGGCGCTGACCGAGCAGCTCGAGCTGCTCACGCGCCACTTCGACGACATCGAGGACGAATACCTGCGCGAGCGCAAGGCCGACATCGAACAGGTGGTCGAGCGCGTGCTGAAGGCGCTCGCCGGTGCGCCGTCCGCGTCGCAGGCGCTCGACCGCGCGGCCGCGAACGGCACCAACGAGATGATCGTCGTCGCGCACGACATCGCACCGGCCGACATGATGCAGTTCAAGACGCAGTCGTTCCAGGCGTTCGTCACCGACCTCGGCGGGCGCACGTCGCACACGGCGATCGTCGCACGCAGCCTCGGCATTCCGGCCGCGGTCGGCGTGCAGCACGCGAGCGCGCTGATCCGCCAGGACGACCTGATCATCGTCGACGGCGACCAGGGCATCGTGATCGTCGATCCGGCGCCGATCGTCCTTGAGGAATATTCGTACCGACAGTCCGAGAAGCTGCTCGAGCAACGCAAGCTGCAGCGTCTGAAATTCTCGCCGACGCAAACGTTGTGCGGCACCAAGATCGACCTGTACGCGAACATCGAGCTGCCCGACGACGCGAAGGCGGCCGTCGACGCCGGCGCGGTCGGCGTCGGCCTGTTCCGCTCCGAGTTCCTGTTCATGCATCAGAAGGAGATGCCGGAAGAGGAGGAGCAGTTCGCCGCATACAAGCGGGCCGTCGAGTGGATGAAGGGCATGCCGGTGACGATCCGCACGATCGACGTCGGCGCGGACAAGCCGCTCGAGGCGCTCGACGAGGGCTACGAGACGGCGCCGAACCCGGCGCTCGGCCTGCGCGCGATCCGCTGGAGCCTGTCCGAGCCGCAGATGTTCCTCACGCAGTTGCGCGCGATCCTGCGGGCGTCCGCGTTCGGCCAGGTAAAGATCCTGATCCCGATGCTCGCGCACGCGCAGGAGATCGACCAGACGCTCGACCTGATCCGCGAGGCGAAGCGCCAGCTCGACGATGCGGGGCTCGCATACGATCCGAACGTGCGCCTCGGCGCGATGATCGAGATTCCGGCCGCGGCGATCGCGCTGCCGCTGTTCCTGAAACGGTTCGATTTCCTGTCGATCGGCACGAACGACCTGATCCAGTACACGCTCGCGATCGATCGCGCCGACAACGCGGTCGCACACCTGTACGACCCGCTGCATCCGGCCGTGCTGCACCTGATCTCCTATACGTTGCGCGAAGCGAAGCGCGCGGGCGTGTCCGTGTCGGTGTGTGGCGAGATGGCGGGCGATCCGGCGCTCACGCGCCTGTTGCTCGGGATGGGGCTCACCGAGTTCTCGATGCACCCGAGCCAGCTGCTCGTCGTGAAGCAGGAGATCCTGCGCGCGCACCTGAAGGCGCTCGAGAAACCGACGGCCGACGTGCTCGCCGCGTTCGAGCCGGAGGAAGTGCAGGCGGCGCTGAAGCGCCTGTCGGTCGCCGAGCCGCGTGCGGACGCGGCCGCTTAGGCCGCTCTGGCCGCGTAGGCGCCCGAGTCGCCCGCTGACTGCCGTGAAGTGTCATGCATGCGCCGCCCGGCGCATGCGTTCGACGCGCGTCAGTGCCGGCCCCCGCACACGGGGCAGTCGGCCTGGCGCGCGATTTTCATCGTCGTCCATTCCATCCGCAGCGAATCGAGCATCATCAGCCGCCCGTTGAGCGTCGTGCCGATTTCGCCGATCACGCGCAGCGCTTCGGCGGCCTGCATCGCGCCGATGATCCCGACCGTCGGCGCGAACACGCCCATCGTCGCGCACGCGACTTCCTCGAACGGCTGGTCTTCCGGAAACACGCACGCATAGCAGGGTGCAGCCGCATCGCGGAAATCGAACGTGCTGATCTGGCCGTCGAAGCGCAGCGCGGCGCCCGACACGAGCGGCACGCCGTGCGCGACGCACGCGCGGTTGATCGCGTGCCGCGTCGCGAAGTTGTCGGTGCAGTCGAGCACGACGGTCGCGCGCGGCACGTGCGCGTCGAGCCACGCGTCGTCGACGCGCTCCGCGACCGCGTTCACCTTCACCTCGGGGTTCAGTTGCGCGAGCGTGTCGCGCCCCGATTCGACCTTGCTGCGGCCGACCGATGACGTCACGTGCAGGATCTGCCGCTGCAGGTTCGTGAGGTCGACCGTATCGGCGTCGACGAGCGTGATCGTGCCGACTCCCGATGCCGCGAGGTACATCGCGGCGGGCGAGCCGAGGCCACCCGCGCCGACGACGATCGCGTGCGCATCGAGAAAGCGCTGCTGCGCTTCGATGCCGATTTCGTCGACGAGGATGTGGCGGGAGTAGCGGAGGAGTTGATCGTCGTTCATGGGGAGATCGGGCGAAGCATGCCGCGGGCGGCGGCGCGGACGTATCTGCGTATTCTAGGCGCACATGAAAAACGGGCCATCGCGGTCTTCCCGCGATGGCCCGTCGGATGCCGGCCGGCGCTTACTTCGGCGCCGACGCGGGCTTCGGTGCGGAAGCCGGCTTTGCGCTTGCGGCCGATGCCTTCGGGGCCGCGGCAGCCTTGCCGGCCGGGCTCTTCGTCGTGCTCTCGGCGAGCAGCGACTTCGATGCCTGGACGGGCTTGCCTTCGAGCTTGTTGAGCGCCTGCTGCATCATGAAGTCGTCGGTGCTGCCGAACTCGATCGGCTTGCGATCGCGATCCTTCTGGCGTTGCTCCGGCGTCTTCTTGTCGTTCTGCTCTTCGAGGACGCGCAGTTGATCCATCCGGCGCTGCTCGCGCTCTTCCTGTTCCTTCTTCTCGTTCGGGTCCTGCGTGTTCGCGAGGTGGTTCGTGTAGTCGACCTCGCGCGTCACGAGCACGTCGTCCGGATCGCCGTCCGCGTACTGATCGACCGGCACGTCGGGCGTGATGCCCTTGTTCTGGATCGAGCGGCCGCTCGGCGTGTAGTAGTACGCGGTCGTCAGGCGCAGCGCGGTCTCGGCCGTCATCGGGCGGACCGTCTGCACCGAGCCCTTGCCGAACGTCGTCTTGCCCATGATCTGCGCGCGCTTCGAATCTTGCAGCGCGCCGGCGACGATTTCCGACGCGGACGCCGAATACGCGTTCGTCAGCACGATCATCGGCACGGTCTTGAAGACGGGCGGCAGGTTCTTCAGCGGATCGCCGTCGAAGGACGGCAGGCGATAGTTGTCGTACGTATCGCGGTAGACCTGCTTCGAATCGGGGATCTGGCCGTTGGTCGACACGACGACGGAGTCGGGCGGCAGGAATGCGCCGGCAACGCCGACCGCGCTCTGCAGCAGGCCGCCGCCGTTGTTGCGCAGATCGAGGACCAGGCCCTTCAGGTTCGGCTGCTGGCGCGCGATGTCCTGCAGCTTCGCGGCGAGATCGGGCGTCGTGCGCTCCTGGAAGCTCGTGATGCGGATGTATGCATAGCCGGGGTCGAGCATCTTCATCTTCACGCTCTGGACCCTGATGATCGCGCGCGTGACCGTGACCGGGAACGTGCGGTCGTCGCTCTTGCGGAAGATCGTCAGCGTGACCTTGGTGCCCGGCTCGCCGCGCATCTGCTTGACGGCCTTGTCGAGCGTCATGCCGCGCACCGGCTTGTCGTTGATGCGCGTGATCAGGTCGCCCGGACGGATGCCGGCGCGGAATGCGGGGGTGTCCTCGATCGGCGAGATCACCTTGACGAGGCCGTCTTCCTGCGAGATCTCGATGCCGAGACCCGCGAAGCGGCCCTTCGTCTGCTCCTGCAGTTCGTCATAGTCGGTCTTGTCGAGGAACGACGAGTGCGGGTCGAGGCTCGACACCATGCCCTTGATCGCCGCCGTCAGCAGCTTCTTGTCGTCGACCGGCTCGACGTACTCGCGCTTGATCTGGCCGAATACTTCCGCGAACAGGCGGAGCTGGTCGAGGGGAAGCGGCGCCGTGGCGGTCTGCTCGGCCGACGCGGAAATCTGCAGCGTGGCGAACACGCCCGTGGCGAGGCCCGCGGCAATCAGGCCGATGTTCTTCAATTTCATTCGCATAGAGAGTCTGGTGCGGTCGGGAAGCGCGTGGCGGTAGCGGGGATGTAGCGAACAAGTATAACTGTTCGTCCGATAACTCAGTGGAACGCCGCGAAAAGCCGAGAAAAGGGCCCCGGAGAAGGCCCGGCGGGGCGCCGCCGGACGCGCTGCGGGTTCGAAAGCGGATTCGACAGCGGCGGGGCCGCGAAGGTTCGCGCGGCGTGCCGGGCGCGCCGGACACGCCGGACACGCCGCGCCGGACGCGGCCCGCCCGGCGCGACGGGCGTCAGCCCGCCTTGCCCTGCTTCGCGACGGCGGCTTGCGCCTGCGCGATCGAGTCCTGGTCGCCGAGGTAATAGTGCTTGATCGGCTTCAGGTTCTCGTCGAGTTCATACACGAGCGGCACGCCGTTCGGGATGTTCAGGCCGACGATGTCGCTGTCCGAGATGCCGTCGAGGTACTTGATCAGTGCGCGCAGCGAGTTGCCGTGCGCGGCGATCAGCACCTGCTTGCCGGCGCGGACCGCCGGCGCGATCGACTCGTTCCACAGCGGCAGCACGCGCGCGACCGTGTCCTTCAGGCACTCGGTGAGCGGCAGCTGCTCGCGCGGCACCTTCGCATAACGCGGGTCGTCGAACGGCGCGCGCTCGTCGGTCGGCTCGAGCGCGGGCGGCGGCGTGTCGTAGCTGCGGCGCCAGACGAGCACCTGGTCGTCGCCGAATTTCGCGGCCGTTTCCGCCTTGTTCAGCCCCGACAGCGCGCCGTAGTGGCGCTCGTTCAGGCGCCACGAGTGGACGACCGGCAGGTACATGAGGTCCATCCGATCCTGCACGTGCCACAGCGTGCGGATCGCGCGCTTGAGCACCGACGTGTACGCGATGTCGAACGTGTAGCCGGCCTCGCTGAGCAATTCGCCGGCCTGGTAGGCCTCGTTACGACCCTGTTCGGTCAGGTCGACGTCGACCCAGCCGGTGAAGCGGTTTTCCTTGTTCCACGTCGATTCGCCGTGGCGGATGAGAACGAGTTTGTACATGGATCTTGCGGTCGGTAGTGAGGGAAGCGGTGCGCGTCGCGCGGTACCCGACCCGGGCCCGCCATCGCGCAAGGCGGTTATTTTATAATGGCTGGATTGTCCTCATCCGATTTCTCTTTTTCCGGCGGAATTCCGTGACGTTCTTTACCAATTACACGAACCTGGCCCTCATCGCGATCCTGCTGGTATCCGGCGGCCTGCTGGCGTGGCCCGCCCTGCGCCGCGGCCGCGGCGGCCTGTCGGCCGCGGAGGCCACCCAACTCATCAACCGCCGCAATGCGATCGTGATCGACGTGCGCGCCGCGTCCGATTTCGCCGCCGGCCACCTGCCGTCGGCGCGTCAGGTCGCGGCGGGCGAGATCGGCGCGAAGATCGCGCAGGTCGCGAAGAACAAGAGCACGCCGGTACTGCTCGTCTGCCAGAATGGCCAGCAGTCGCAGAAGGCGGCGCGCGAGGTCGAGGCGGCGGGCTACGCCGAGGTGCACGTGCTCGAGGGTGGCGTGGCCGCCTGGCAGCAGGCCGGGATGCCGGTCGTCAAACAGGGAGTGGCGAAGTGAACAAGGTTTTGATGTACAGCACGCAGGTGTGTCCGTATTGCATGCAGGCCGAGCGCCTGTTGAAGCTGCGCGGTGTCGAGCAGATCGAAAAGGTGCTGATCGACCGCGATCCGGCGCGCCGCGAAGAAATGATGACGCGCACGGGGCGCCGCACGGTGCCGCAGATCTATATCGGCGACACGCACGTCGGCGGTTACGACGATCTGTCGAAGCTCGACCGCGAAGGCGGGCTCGCACCGCTTCTGCAAGCGGCCTGATTAGGGCAGAATGGCCGCCGGCCGCGCCGCGGCTTGGGCGCGCAGGAATCATCCGTGGCGGCCGGCGAGAAGCCGGGCCGCTCCGTCACCACTTTTAGGGAAACACCATGTCCGACGTCGAAAACCAACCGTTCTTCAACATCCAGCGCGTCTACTTGAAGGATATGTCGCTCGAACAGCCGAATTCGCCGGCTATCTTCCTCGAGCAGGACATGCCGTCGGTTGAAGTCGAAGTCGACGTCAAGGCCGACCGCCTCGCGGAAAGCGTGTTCGAAATCGTCGTGTCGGGTACCGTCACCGCGAAGGTGAAGGACAAGGTCGCGTTCCTGATCGAAGCGAAGCAGGCCGGCATTTTCGACATTCGCAACATTCCGGACGAACAGCTCGACCCGCTCGTCGGCATCGCTTGCCCGACGATCCTGTTCCCGTACCTGCGCTCGAACATCGCCGACGCGATCACGCGTGCGGGCTTCCCGCCGATCCACCTGGCGGAAATCAACTTCCAGGCGCTGTACGAGCAGCGTCTCGCGCAGCTTCAGCAGCAGGCCGGCGCCGCAGGCGCACCGAACGGCACGACGCTGAACTGACGTTTCACTCGGACCGGTGCTGGGTATGAAAGTAGCCGTTCTCGGCGCCGGTGCCTGGGGCACCGCGCTCGCGGGCCATCTGGCCGCGCGGCACGATACGCTTCTGTGGGCGCGCGACGCCGCGCTCATCGCCGGGCTGCAGGCCCGGCACGAAAATTCCCGCTATCTGGACGGCATCGCGCTGCCTGACGCATTGCGCTACGACGCCGATCTCGGCGCCGCGCTCGCGCACGGCGCCGCGGACGACGCGCTGTGCGTGATCGCCGCGCCCGTGGCCGGGCTGCGCACACTGTGCCACGCGATGCGCGACGCAGGCTGCGTGCCCGCGCATATTGTCTGGGTCTGCAAGGGCTTCGAGGCCGACACGCATCTGCTGCCGCATCAGGTGATCGCGGCCGAGCTGCCCGAACAGCGCAGCAACGGCGTGCTGTCGGGGCCGAGCTTCGCGCGCGAGGTCGGACAGTCGCTGCCCGTCGCGCTGACGGTGGCGAGCGCGTCCGCCGAATGCCGCGAGCGCACGCTCGCCGCGTTCCATCACGGCGCGATGCGGATCTACACGGGCGACGACGTGGTCGGCGTCGAAGTTGGCGGCGCGGTGAAGAACGTGCTCGCGATCGCGACCGGCATTTCCGACGGCCTCGGCCTCGGGCTGAACGCGCGCGCCGCGCTGATCACGCGCGGCCTCGCCGAAATGTCGCGGCTCGGCGTCGCGCTCGGCGGCCGCGCGGAAACCTTCACGGGCCTCACGGGCCTCGGCGACCTGATCCTCACCGCGACGGGCGACCTGTCGCGCAACCGCACGGTCGGCCTGCAACTGGCGGCCGGCCGCACGCTGAACGACATCCTCGGTGCGCTCGGCCACGTGGCCGAAGGCGTGCGCTGCGCGCAGGCCGTGCTGGCGATCGCGCACGCGCAATCGATCGAGATGCCGATCACCGAAGCCGTGTGCGGCGTGCTGTTCGACGGCATCGCGCCGCGCGACGCCGTCAGCGGCCTGTTGCGGCGCGACGCGCGCGCCGAGTAACGCGGACGGGTGTCGCCCGGCGCGGCCGCATCAAGCGCGCGGCGCCAAAGCGCACTACGCTTGAACAGTCTCCGGCGTTTCGGGAGGTTGTCATGCTGCAGATCCATTCCACCACGCTCGACGCGCAACTCGTCGACATCACGACGCTCGATGTCGACGCGGTCGTCAACGCCGCGAACGGCTCGCTGCTGGGCGGAGGCGGCGTCGACGGCGCGATTCACCGCGCGGCCGGCCCCGGCCTGCTTGCCGAGTGCCGCACGCTCGGCGGCTGCAATACGGGCGATGCGAAGCTCACACGCGGCCACGGGCTGCCGGCGCGCTACGTGATCCATGCGGTCGGCCCGGTGTGGCACGGCGGCGATCGCGGCGAGTGCGACCTGCTCGCATCGTGCTACCGACGCGCGATCGAACTGGCCGAGGAGGTGGCTGCGACATCGATTGCGTTCCCGGCGATCAGTTGCGGGATCTATCGTTATCCGGCCGGCGAGGCCGTCGACATTGCAGTCGGCACCGTCGTCGAAATGCTGCCGCAGGCGCCGAGCCTCGCACGCGTGGTGTTCGCATGCTTTTCCCCCGACATCCACGACCTGTATCGCGCGCGGCTCGCGCGGGCCTGACGCAGCCCGCACCGCGCACGCATCATGCGCCGCCTTCGAAGCCGGCCTGGCGCCACGCCTCGAACACGACCACCGCGACCGTGTTCGACAGGTTCAGGCTGCGGTTGTCCGGCCGCATCGGCAGGCGCACGCGCTGTTCGTTCGGGAAGCGTTCGAGCAGCGCGGCGGGCAGGCCGCGCGTCTCCGAGCCGAACACGAACCAGTCGCCCGGCAGGAACGCATGATCGTGGAAGCGACCCGAGCCGCGCGTCGTGAACGCGAACATCCGCGCGGGATCGGGCGATTCGGCCGCGACGAACGCGTCCCAGTCGCGGTGCACGCGCATCTGCGCATATTCGTGATAGTCGAGGCCGGCACGGCGCATCCGTGCGTCGTCGAGCGGAAAGCCGAGCGGCTCGATCAGGTGCAGGTGCGCGCCGGTGTTGGCGCACAGGCGGATCACGTTGCCGGTGTTCGGCGGAATTTCGGGAGCGACGAGGACGACGTTGAACATGTTTCGGTTTGGCTGGGCCGGCCGGGACGGAGCAACGCGCGCTCGTTCCCGGCCAGCCGGTTCGTGACGGCCGCGGCCGCGTGCAGGCGGCCGGCCTCTCTATTTAATTAATCCCTGGCGGTGCGCAGCGCAACCAGATTCGTCACGCGCGCAGCGCCCGCCGCCTTCAGTGCGTGCGCGGCGGCCTCGAGCGTCGCGCCGGACGTCATCACATCGTCGACGAGCGCGACGTGGCGGCCGGCGACGTCGCCCGCCACCGCGAACGCCGCCATCACGTTGTCGCGCCGTGCGCGCAGGGCGAGCCGCGACTGCGGCGCGGTGTCGGCGACGCGCGTAAGCAGCGCCGCGTCCGCATGCACGCCGAGCCGGCGCGCGAGCGGCCGCGCGATCGCCCATGCCTGGTTGTAGCCGCGCACGACGAGCCGCCGGTGCGACAGCGGCACCGGCGCGACCAGGTCGAAGCCGCCGGTGCCGCGCGTATCGTCGACCAG
This sequence comes from Burkholderia sp. BKH01, assembly GCF_025685725.1. Taxonomy (NCBI): domain Bacteria; kingdom Pseudomonadati; phylum Pseudomonadota; class Betaproteobacteria; order Burkholderiales; family Burkholderiaceae; genus Burkholderia; species Burkholderia sp. BKH01. The sequence goes on from NZ_JAOTQT010000002.1 coordinate 278,922, forward strand.
CCGGGCGAGCCGGGCCGCGAATTCGGCGCCGAGCGCGAGCCGCGCATGAAACTTCAGGCCGCGTGCGAGCCCGTCGAGCGGCGCGCGGTAATCCGCGAGCGCGAGCGTCGCGTCGAACGGCGGCGCCGCCGTGCGGCACGCGTCGCACCGGTACGCGTCTGCGCGGGCGGCGCCGCCGTGCCCGCCGCGGAGCGGGCGCGAACGCGGTTGCCCGACACCCAGCGGCAGCGCGCAGACGTCGCAGCGCAGCCGCGCTTCATTCCAGTACGCGGCGTCGCAGGCAACGCAAATCACGGCGTGTGACAAATTGCCGCACAGTGCGCAGCGGTTCGGCAGCGCGACCGCGGCGACGCGCGCAGCCAGCGCGCGAACCTGCGACAAAACGACGCGCATCGCGCGCGGAGCGGAACTGCGGTTCATCGCGAATACTCCTGGCGGCCCCGCCTCGATGAAGCCTGCGGGGCGAGCGAGTATACTTCGGGCTCTTCGCCAGTGTGCCCGACATGTCCCCAGCTTCGACTTCAACCGGCCGTCCGGCCAATGACACCAGGCGCCTGCGGCGGATCTTCGATCGCCGTGCCGCCACGTTCGACGCGGTCGCGTTCCTGCCGCGCGAGATCGCGCAGCGGATGAACGAGCGCCTCGAATACATCAAGGTGAGCCCCACGGCCGTGCTCGATGCGGGCTGCGGCCCGGGCGACGATCTTCCGGCGCTGCGCGCGCGCTTTCCGGAGGCGCCCGTATTCGGCGTCGACCTGTCCGGCGCGATGCTCGCGCGGGCCGGTCAACGCGAGGTCGAGCAGACGAACTGGCGCCGCTGGCTGCCGGCTTCGCTCGGCCGGGCGCTGGGCCAGCGCGGCCCGCGCGTCGCGCAGGCCGACTTCGCCGCGCTGCCGTTTCCGGGCGGCGCGTTCGACCTGATCTGGTCGAATCTCGCGCTCCACTGGCATTCGCGCCCCGACGCGGTGCTGCCCGAATGGCAGCGCGTGCTGCGCGTGAACGGGTTGCTGATGTTCAGCACGCTCGGCCCCGACACGCTGCGCGAGCTGCGCGCGGCCTGCGCGGACGCCGAAGCGGCGCTCGGCATCGCGCCGCCCGCCGCGCGCGTGATCGATTTCGTCGACATGCACGACCTCGGCGACATGCTCGTCGAGAGCGGCTTCGAGATTCCCGTGATGGATCAGGAAGTGCTGACCGTCACGTACAAATCCCCCGACTCCCTGCTGGCCGACGTGCGCCGCTGGGGCGCCTATCCGTTCGAACGGGCGGCGCCGCAGCACGCGACGCGGCGCTTTCGCGCGGCGCTCGGCGATGCGCTGGAAGCGCGCCGGCGCGCGGACGGCACGATTGCACTGACCTTCGAGGTGATCTACGGCCACGCATGGAAGGCCGTGCCGCGCACGACTGCCGAAGGGCATGGGATCGTGCGCATCGAGGACATCGGAAAGGGGCGTCCGAAGAATCGGTAAAGCGGTAAAGAGGGGTTTTGTTATGTCTGAAATTAGCGGCGCAAAGCGGGGTCGAGTTGGCGCCAAAAATGGCCGGAAAGCTTGTCGTGCTTGGCTTGGCGGGCGATAGGCGCTTGCTTGTGGATGCCATTGAACCCGCCTATAATGCGTCAGCTTGTCGTCCCGGGGTCCCCGCAATACGGGGCGACGAGTCCGATGCAGGCATGCATCGCATGCCATTCGCGTGAGGCGGCGATGGAAGCAGCGAGGGTTTTGGCGGAGACGACGAACGGCGAGCCGGTCCTCGAAGACTGGCTCATGAAACGCAACTGTTCGGCGTCGCCACGCCAGTTCGTGCTGTTTTACGCGTCGCTCGCAGGCTTCTCGCTGGTGATCGCGACGTTGCTGATGTGGCGGGGGGCTTGGCTCGTCATGCCCTTCACCGGAATCGAGTTGCTGGCTGTGGGCGTCGCATTCGCGATCTATGCTCGCCATGCGGTCGATTACGAACGCATCAGGCTGTATCCGCACCGGCTCGTGATCGAGCGGATGGATGCGGAGCGGCTCACGCAGATCGAATTCAACCCGCGCTGGGTGCGGGTCGAGCCGGGTGCGACGCCACGCGATCCGATTCGGCTGGTATCGCGCGGGCAGACCGTCGTAATCGGGCAGCATCTCGCGCAGTACAAGCGTGCGCAGTTCGCCGACGAACTGCGCATGTCGCTCAGGCGCTGCGGCTGACGAGGCGCGGGCACCGGCCGGGAACAGGCCGGCGGCTTGCGACGGGGGAGGGTTTGAATGGAAATTTTGGGTAAGGATGCTATGAAAACAATCAAGCGAGCCCTCACGGGCGTGCTGGCATGCAGCGGATTGCTCTTTGCCGGTGCCGCCCTGGCGGTCGGTGATAGCCCGGGCGGCCCCCGCGTCAACGAGATCAACTTTCAGCCGCCGGTCACGAAAATCGCCGAGGAGCTCTACGATCTCCACACGATGATGCTGATCCTGTGTACGGTGATCTTCGTCGGCGTGTTCGGCGTGATGTTCTATTCGATCTTCGCGCACCGCAAATCCAAAGGCCACAAGGCCGCCAATTTCCATGAAAGCACGACCGTCGAGATCATCTGGACGATCGTGCCGTTCGTCATCGTCGTGCTGATGGCGCTGCCGGCGACGAAGGCCGTCGTCGCGATGAAGGACACGACGAACGCCGACCTCACGATCAAGGTCACCGGCTACCAGTGGAAGTGGGGCTACGACTACGTGAAGGGCCCGGGCGAGGGCATCGGCTTCCTGTCGACGCTGAGCACCCCGCGCGACGAAGTGATGGGCAAGAAGCCGATCACCGACACCTATCTGCAGGAAGTCGACAACCCGCTCGTCGTGCCGGTCAACAAGAAGATCCGAATCATCACGACCGCGAACGACGTCGTCCACTCGTGGTACGTGCCCGCGTTCGGCGTGAAGCAGGATGCGATTCCCGGCTTCGTGCGCGACACGTGGTTCAAGGCCGACAAGGTCGGCACCTTCCGCGGTTTCTGTACCGAGCTGTGCGGCAAGGAACACGCGTACATGCCGGTCGTGGTCGAAGTCCTGTCGGAAGACGACTACGCGAAGTGGGTCACCGCGCAGAAGGCCAAGATGGCCGGCGCGGCGGTCGATCCGAACAAGGTCTACACGATGGCTGAACTCGTCGCGCACGGCGAGGAAGTCTACAAGGCGAACTGCGCGGCCTGCCACCAGGTGAGCGGCAAGGGCCTCGGCGCGTTCCCGGCGATGGACGGCAGCCCTATCGTGAACGGCCCGATCGCCGGCCACGTCGAGCGCGTGCTGCTGGGCAAGGGCGCAATGCCGTCGTGGGCGTCGCTGTCGGACCTCGACATCGCATCGGTCATCACGTACGAGCGCAATTCGTGGGGCAACCACAAGAACGACCTGCTGCAGCCGAAGCAAGTGGCTGACGCGCGCAACGGCAAGATGCCGGAAGACGCGGCAGGCGCAGCGGCGTCGGCCGAAGCGGCTTCGGCACCGGCGCAAGCCGCGTCGGGCGCAGCCGAGCAGCCGGCGGCAGCGTCGGCATCGGCCGCACTGTCGACGATCTACTTCGAGACGGGCAAGAGCGTGCTGCCGGCCGACGCGAAAGCGGCGATCGCCGCCGCGGCCGACTATGCGAAGGCACATCCGGACGCGAAGCTCGCGCTGTCGGGCTTCACCGACAAGACGGGCTCGGCCGACGCGAACGCCGAACTGGCGAAGCATCGCGCGCAAGCCGTGCGCGACGCGCTGAAGGCAGCAGGCGTGGCGGAAGACCACATTATTCTCAAAAAGCCGGAAACGATCTCGGGCGGGGCAGACGCGAAGGAAGCCCGGCGTGTCGAGATCGGGCCGGCGGCTTGACGTGTCGCTGAGTTAGTCGACGTATTCGCATTAGGAGATTCTCATGTCTAGCATCGGGCACGACGTAGCCGCGGACCACGCGCACGACGACCACGCGCACGAAATGCCGCACGGCTGGCGGCGCTGGCTGTTCGCCACCAACCACAAGGACATCGGTACGCTGTACCTGCTGTTCTCGTTCATCATGTTCCTGTCGGGCGGCGTGATGGCGCTCGGCATCCGTGCCGAACTGTTCGAGCCGGGCCTGCAGATCATGCGTCCGGAGTTCTTCAACGAACTCACGACGATGCACGGCCTGATCATGGTGTTCGGCGCGATCATGCCGGCGTTCGTCGGCTTCGCGAACTGGATGATTCCGCTGCAGATCGGCGCGTCCGACATGGCGTTCGCGCGGATGAACAACTTCAGCTTCTGGCTGCTGCCGGTCGCGGCAGTGCTGCTGGTCGGCTCGTTCTTTGCGCCGGGCGGCGCGACGGCCGCAGGCTGGACGCTGTACGCGCCGCTGTCGACGCAGATGGGCCCGGGCATGGACTTCGCGATCTTCGCGGTGCACATCATGGGCGCGTCGTCGATCATGGGCGGGATCAACATCGTCGTGACGATCCTGAACATGCGCGCGCCTGGCATGACGCTGATGAAGATGCCGATGTTCGCATGGACGTGGCTGATCACGGCCTACCTGCTGATCGCCGTGATGCCGGTTCTGGCAGGCGCGATCACGATGGTGCTGTTCGACCGCCACTTCGGCACGTCGTTCTTCAACGCGGCAGGCGGCGGCGACCCGGTGATGTACCAGCACATCTTCTGGTTCTTCGGCCACCCCGAGGTGTACATCATGATTCTGCCGGCGTTCGGGATCGTGTCGCAGGTGATCCCCGCGTTCTCGCGCAAGACGCTGTTCGGCTATAGCTCGATGGTGTACGCGACGGCTTCGATCGCGATCCTGTCGTTCATGGTCTGGGCGCACCACATGTTCGCCACGGGCATGCCGGTCACCGGGCAGCTGTTCTTCATGTACGCGACGATGCTGATCGCCGTGCCGACGGGCGTGAAGGTGTTCAACTGGCTCGCGACGATGTGGCGCGGTTCGATGACGCTCGAAACCCCGATGCTGTTCGCGATCGGCTTCCTGTTCGTGTTCACGTTCGGCGGCCTGACGGGCCTGATGCTCGCGATGGCGCCGCTCGACATCCAGTATCACGGCACCTACTTCGTGGTGGCGCACTTCCACTACGTGCTGGTGGCGGGTTCGTTGTTCGCGCTGTTCTCGGGCTGGTACTACTGGGCACCGAAGTGGACGGGCTGGATGTACAACGAGACGCGCGGCAAGATCCACTTCTGGGCGTCGATGATCTTCTTCAACCTGACGTTCTTCCCGATGCACTTCGTCGGTCTCGCGGGCATGCCGCGTCGTTATGCGGACTACCCGGCGCAGTTCACGGACTTCAACCAGGTTGCGACGATCGGCGCATTCGGCTTCGGCCTCGCGCAGGTGTACTTCCTGTTCGCGGTCGCGCTGCCGGCCTACCGTGGCGGCGGCGATCTGGAAAAGGCGTCGGACAAGCCGTGGGATGGCGCGACGGGCCTCGAGTGGACGGTGCCGAGCCCGGCCCCCTTCCACACGTTCGAGCAACCGCCGCACGTCGAGTAAGTTTCACAGTGCGCTTAGCCGCTGCCTGCCGCGCAGGCAGGCAGCGGCGGGCGCCGAACCGAAGTTTCAGATGAACCGGAATCCACAAGAAAGACGAACGTCCGAGCAGATTCGCGCGGGCAACAAGCGGCTCGGCCTCATCCTGCTCGTCATCGCCGCCGTTTTTTTTGTGGGTGTCGTGATCAAGCAGTGGTGGCTGTCCACTCACTGATGCAGTAACTGACGCAGTAGCGAGGAAGTTGTCGTATGTCGAAGCCGGAAGAGGGCGCCGTCGATCGCGCGTTCAATCGTTCGATGCTGGTGAAGCTCTTCGTCGTGGCCGGGCTGATGTTCGGTTTCGGCTTCGCGCTGATCCCGATGTATCGGGCGATCTGCCAGATCACCGGCATCAACAACCTGGTGCAGCGCGACGTCAGCGAGCGCGAGGTGAAGAACTCGCAGGTCGACACCAGCCGTACGGTGTCGGTCGAGTTCGATGCGAACGCGCGCGGCCCGCTCGGTTTCAAGCCGGAGCACAACAGCCTCGACGTGCATCCGGGCGAGCTGACGACGATCGTATACGACGTGACGAACGGGCAGGGCCGGCCGGTCGTTGCACAGGCGATTCCGAGCTACGCGCCGAAGCAGGCGACGGAGTTCTTCAAGAAGATCGAATGCTTTTGTTTCACGCAGCAGACGCTGGCCGCGAACGAGTCGCGCAAGATGCCGGTGGTGTTCGTGATCGATCCGAAACTGCCGAAGGACGTGAAGACGATCACGCTGTCGTACACGTTCTTCGAGCTGAATACGCCGGCCGCGCCGGCGCCGGCGACGCGCAGTACCACGGCGCAGGGCGCGGCGAAGCCGGATGCATGACAACGGAGACGGGGCGATGACGGAGGGCAAGCGGGGCGGGTCGTTCGGCCAGGCGGTGAAAGCGGTGCTGTGGTCGTTCTTCGGGGTGCGCAAGCGGCGCGACCTGGAAGCCGACGCGACGCAGCTCAACCCGCTGCACGTGCTGATCGTCGCGTTGATCGCGGCCGGCGTGTTCATCGGCGTGCTGATCCTGATCGTGCGTGCCGTCGTGGGCTGAGGCTGAGGCCCGCGGTCACGAAAGAATGCAGTGCGCAGCGCCGCGGCGCTGCGTGCAGGAAAGAGCGGTGGCGGTCGCGCCGCGCAAGAAATAAAGCCGGAGCGGTTTCCGGTACACAAATTGGACTGAAGTGGAGAATCAAGCATGAGCGGTCAAAACCAGACCCCGTACTATTTCGTGCCGCATCCGTCGCAGCATCCGATCAGCGCGGCCATCGGCCTGCTGGTCATGCTCGGATCGGTGGCGCTGTGGATCAACGGTCACGACTGGGCGCCGTTTACGGCGCTGCTCGGCCTGCTGTGGTTGCTCTTCACGCTGTATCACTGGTTCGGCGATGCGATCGCCGAATCGGAAGGCGGTCATTACGGCAAGAACGTCGACAAGTCGTACCGCTGGAGCATGAGCTGGTTCATCTTCTCCGAAGTCATGTTCTTCGGCGCGTTCTTCGGCGCGCTGTTCTATGCGCGTGAAATCGCGCTGCACCAGCTCGGCAGCCTCGACTACAAGCTGATCTGGCCGGACTTCTCCGCCGTGTGGCCGAACGAAGGCCCCGCCGCGCTCGCCGGTCACTTCAAGACGATGGGCCCGTGGCCGGTCCCGACGATCAACACGGCATTCCTGTTGTCGTCGGGCGTGACGCTGACGATCTCGCACCACGCACTGCGCGACGATCATCGCAAGAAGGCGATCGCATGGCTGGCCGCGACGCTCGCGTTCGGTATCTGCTTCCTGTTCCTGCAGGGTTTCGAGTACTACCACGCGTACAACGAACTGAACCTGACGCTGAACTCGGGCGTGTACGGTTCGACGTTCTTCCTGCTGACCGGCTTCCACGGCTTCCACGTGTTCCTCGGCGGCACGATGCTCGCGGTGGTGCTGGTGCGGATGATCCGCGGCCACTTCAAGCCCGATCACCACTTCGCATTCGAAGGCGCCGCGTGGTACTGGCACTTCGTCGACGTCGTCTGGCTTGGCCTGTACGTCGTCGTCTACTGGCTGTAAATGGAAAAACGGCCCGCGCAGCAATGCGCGGGCCGTTTTCATTGGTGTTGGCCCCGCAGCGGCTGGCTGCGAATCGACACCACCCTGGCGCCGCCGCGACTCAGTCAGGCGGCGCTTTTGCTTGGTGGTGCGGCCATGCGGCTAAATGTCACAGCGGTTGCGGCGGGCCGCGGCGGCAAATACATCAACGCCCGATCGGCAGGCCGGTCGAATGGATCCAGCCCATCCAGTTCGCGAGCAGGATGAACAGGAACAGCGAGAGCGACAGCCCGACGCGGGTGGCGAGCGACCAGACCATGCGTTTCGTGTGGCCGCGGTCGTGCATCATGAAGTAGAGCGCCGAGCCCATGCTGGCAATGATGAGGACGAAGGCGATGGGAACGAGTATGTGCATGACGCGAACAGGACGACGGCAATTCGAAAGGAAGAGGATAATTATCGCACTTCGCTTTCGCGAATGTGCCGGGCGGGCCGCACGATGAAGATTCGCTGGCTGCCTGCGCTGCTGATTCTCGTCGTCGTCGCGGTCACGATCCGTCTCGGTTTCTGGCAGCGCGACCGCGCGCACCAGAAGGAAGCGCTGCAGGCGAGTATCGAGCGCTACGAGCATGCGGCGCCCGTCGATGTCGGCGCGCAGCCGATTCCGCTCGCGTCGATCGAGTTTCATCGCGTGCGTGCGAAGGGCCGCTTCCTGCCCGAGCAAGCCGTGTTTCTCGACAATCGGCCGTATAACGACCAGCCGGGTTTTTACGTCGTCATGCCGTTTAAACTCACGGGCGGCGGCGTCGTGCTCGTCAACCGCGGCTGGCTGCCGCGCAACATCGCCGATCGCACGGCGATCGAGTCGTTCGCGACGCCCGCGGGCGACGTCGAGATCGTGGGCATCGCGCGCGCGGACGCGTCGCGTGCGTTCGAGCTCGGCGAAGGCGGATCGGCGGCGCACCAGAAGATCCGGCAGAACCTGGACGTCGCCGCGTATGCGAAGGAAACGGGGCTGCCGCTGCAGCCGTTCGTGATCCAGCAGACGAGCGACGGCGGCGACAAGCTCGTGCGCGACTGGCCGGCGGCGACGACCGGCGTCGAGCGCAATTACGGTTACATGTTTCAGTGGTGGGCCATGGCGGCGGCCGCGCTCGGCTTCGGCCTGTACGCCGCACGGCGTGCGGCGAAGAAGTCGGCCGGCGCGTGAGCGCCATGCCAGGACGCGGCGCAAGCGCCGCGGGTTCGTTTCGAGAGGTCTGATTTGTCCATGCAATCTTCCCGTCAGGGTCCGGCCGCTGCGCCGATCTCGCCAGCGGCCCGCAAGCGCGGCCGCTGGATGCTCGTGCTGCTCGGTCTCGTGTGCGCGGCGCCGATGCTCGCGTCGTACTTCACCTATTACGTGATCAAGCCGAAGGGCGGTTCGACGAACTACGGCACGCTGATCGAGCCGCAGCGGCCGATCCCGGCCGATCTGCAAGTCACCGACGAAACCGGCAAGACCGTGCCGCTGTCGTCGCTGCGCGGCGTGTGGCTGTTCGTGATGACCGACCGCAGCGCGTGCGACGACGCATGCGCGCAGAAGCTCTATTTCATGCGCCAGATCCGCGTCACGCAGGCTGGCGAACGGCACCGGATCACGATGGTGTGGCTGCGCAGCGATGCGGGCGCGATGCCGCAGAAGGTGCTGGAAGCCTATCCTGACACGCGCCGGCTCGTCGCCGAGCCGGCCGCGGTGGCCGCGTGGCTGCCGGCCGACGTCGGCACGAAGGACAGCGACCACATCTACATGGTCGACCCGAACGGCAACCTGATGATGCGCTTCCCGAAAGACCCGAATCCCAGCAAGATCAAGTCGGACGTGACGAAGCTGCTGAAGTGGTCGAGCATCGGCTAAGGCAAGAGAGCGAGGCACCATTCCGATGTCGTATCTATTGCAACTCGGCCTGATCGGCTTCTGCATCGCGCTGCTGCCGCTGTCGTACGTGTGGGTGAAGGCCGACGACGACAAGTTCCGCAAGCTCGTGTGGATCACCACGTTCCTGACCCTCGACCTGGTGATGTTCGGCGGTTTCACGCGGCTGACCGATTCGGGGCTCGGCTGCCCCGACTGGCCCGGCTGCTACGGCACGTCGTCGCCGTTCATCGCGCATGCCGCGATCACGGCCGCGCACCAGGCGATGCCGACGGGCCCCGTCAGCATGACGAAGGCGTGGATCGAGATGATCCACCGTTATTTCGCGATGGCGATCGGCGTGCTGATCATCGCGCAGGTCGTGATTGCATGGGCCGCGCGGCTGCGCCGCCGGCCGCTGCACGTGTCGCCGTGGTGGCCGACGAGCCTGCTGCTGCTGATTCTCGTGCAGGGCGCCTTCGGCGCGTGGACGGTCACGATGAAGCTGCAGCCCGTGATCGTCACGATCCACCTGCTGCTCGGCCTCGCGCTGCTCGGCACGCTCGGCTGGCTCGCGGCGCGGCAGACGCCGCTGCCGTCTCATGACCCGGAGGCCGGGCGCTATCGCGCGGCCGCGCTGGCGGCGCTCGTGCTGCTCGTCGTGCAGATCGCGCTCGGCGGCTGGGTGAGCACCAACTACGCGGTACTCGCGTGCACCGATTTCCCGACCTGCAACGGCCAGTGGATTCCGCCGATGGACTTCCAGCACGGCTTCCACCTGTGGCGCGCGCTCGGGATGACGAAGGACGGCGATGCGATCACGCAGGATGCGCTGGTCGCGATCCACTGGACGCACCGCACGTTCGCGTTCGTCGTGGTCGCGTACCTGGTCGCGTTCGCGCTGAAGATGCGCCGCTTCGAATCGCTGCGGCGGCCCGCGAACGGCGTGCTGCTGGTCGTCCTGCTGCAGTTCGTGACGGGCCTGACCAACATCGTGCTGCAGTGGCCGCTGCCGGTCGCCGTCGCGCACAACGGCGGTGCCGCGATCCTGCTGCTGCTCGTCGTCATGTTAAACTTTCGCATCCTTTCAAGCCGCCCCGGCCGTGTCGCGCAGCCTGCGCGCGACGCCGCCCCGGCGTGACCGCCCCCATGCAAAGCACCCTCTCCCAATCGCCCGGTAGCCGCTTTTCCCAGTACATGGCGCTGACGAAGCCGCGTGTCACGCAGCTCGCGGTGTTCTGCGCGGTGATCGGCATGTTCCTCGCGACGCCGGGCATGGTGCCCTGGCATGTGCTGATCGGCGGCACGGTCGGCATCTGGCTGCTGGCCGGCGCCGCATTCGCGATCAATTGCCTCGTCGAACAGAAGATCGACGCGATGATGCGCCGTACCGCATGGCGCCCGTCCGCGCGCGGCGAGATCACGACGCCGCAGATCCTGGTGTTCTCGGCCGTGCTCGGCAGCGCCGGCGCATGGACGCTCTACACGTTCACGAACCCGCTGACGATGTGGCTGACGATCGCGACGTTCGTCGGCTACGCGGTGATCTACACGCTGCTGCTCAAGCCGATGACGCCGCAGAACATCGTGATCGGCGGCGCGTCGGGCGCGATGCCGCCGGCGCTCGGGTGGGCCGCGGTCACCGGCGCGGTGCCCGGCGACGCGTGGATCCTCGTGCTGATCATCTTCGTGTGGACGCCGCCGCATTTCTGGGTGCTCGCGCTCTATCGCCGCAAGGATTACGAGAGCGCGGGGTTGCCGATGCTGCCCGTCACGCACGGCGAGAAGTTCACGCGGCTGCATATCCTGCTGTACACGGTGATCCTGTTCGCCGTCACGCTGATGCCGTTCATCTCCGGGATGAGCGGGGCCGTCTACCTGACGAGCGCGGTGCTGCTCGGCGCGGTGTTCCTCGCGTATGCGTGGAAGATCTACCGCGACTATTCGGACGAACTCGCCCGCAAGGCCTTCCGCTACTCGATCGTCTATCTGTCGCTGCTGTTCGCCGCGCTGCTCGTCGATCACTATGCACGCCCGCTGCTCGGCGTGTAACCGCACGGTTTGAACGCAATGCTCCATACACGGTTCGGGCGCCGAGCGCGCCAAGGCTGGATGCTCGCGTGCGCATTCGCGGCAGCGCTGCTGCTCGCCGGATGCGACAACGCGCCGAAATTCCAGAATCTCGACATCACCGGCAACACGCAGTTCGGCAGCGACTTCTCGCTGCCCGATACCGCCGGCAAGGTGCGCACGCTCGCCGAATTCAAGGGCCGTGCGGTCGTGATGTTCTTCGGCTATACGCACTGCCCGGACGTGTGCCCGACCACGATGGCCGAACTGTCCGAGGCGCTGAAGCAGCTCGGGCCCGATGCCGCGAAGCGCGTGCAGGTGCTGTTCGTCACCGTCGATCCGGAGCGCGACACGCCGGCGCTGCTCGGCCAGTACGTGCCCGCGTTCGATCCGTCGTTCATCGGCTTGCGGCCGGCCGACGAAGCGGCGCTGAAGAAGGTCACGAAGGATTTCCGCGTGTACTACGCGAAGGTGCCCGGCAAGGCACCCGGCAGCTACACGATGGATCACACTGCCGCGAGCTATGTGTTCGATCGCGACGGCAAGCTGCGCCTGTTCGTGCGCGACGGCCAGGGCCCCGGCCCGTGGGTCCACGACCTGAAGCTGCTGGTCGACTGACCGGCATGCGTCGGGCGCCCGGCCCGGCGATCGTGTGACGGCCGTGTTGCGCCGTCATGCTTTCCCTCTTCCCCTTGTCATTGCATGTGCTGCCCGCCGAGCGGCGCGTCGGCACGCGCGTGCGTGCCATGCCGCGCAGGCGTCGCGTTACGGCAGTGCCGGCACGTTGAAGCCGGATGCGGCGCGCGTGATCCGGAATTCCGTCACGCGATACGTCGCGAGCCCCTCGGTGACGAACGGATCGGTCTTCAGGATCGCATCCAGCTCGTCGCGATCGATGCGGGCCGCGAGGATCACGCCGCCTTCGCGCGGCACCTTCGGCCCGGCCGCGATGAAGATGCCCTTGTCGAGCAGCGGCTGCAGATACGCACGGTGGCGTTCGAGCGCGTCGTCGATGCGCTCGAGCGATGCTGCGTAGTGGATGTCGATGACGTACATGGATGGCCCCGGAATGGCGCCGGCGCTTCGCGCGCCGGCAAGCCGGTCTTTTTAGCACAGCGGATGCAGGCTGTCGCGCCGGCGGGTGCGTTGCGGGGCGACGGCGCCGGCGGCCCGTCGCCGCGCCGGGCCGGCGAATGGGCGGTCGAACCCGCGTTCGGCAAGAAGGCGACCGGCGAAGCGGTGGAGGCGTGACACGGGCTGGTTGATGCGCGCCACGCGCCACACGTAAACGCAACTAACGGCCAGATCGCGCGTCGTTCGCCAGCACCGCTGCGGTGCATACCCATATGAGCGGGATGTATTTCACTTCCCGCCGATCCTGTGACACCATTTGCCCCTTCCTGCGAGTCGGGACATACCCGCATCGCACCCCATTTCCAGTAAGCAAGAAAGCGAGAAACAGATGAAGCGTCGCAGTCTCCTGAAGGTATTTTCCGTGCTGGCCGCCGGTGCAGCGCTGACGCTGTCGGCGGGCGCGCACGCCGAGGACAAGGTGATCAAGGTCGGCACGGTCGCCGGCCCGGATGCGGAAGTGTGGCAGCTCGTGCAGAAGGTCGCGAAGGAGAAGGAAGGCCTGAACGTGAAGGTCATCGAGTTCAACGACTACGTGCAGCCGAACGCGGCGCTCGACTCGGGCGACCTCGACGCGAACAGCTTCCAGCACCAGCCCTACCTCGACAGCCAGGTGAAGCAGCGCGGCTACAAGATCGTCAGCGCGGGCCTGACCTACATCTCGCCGATCGGCGTGTACTCGAAGAAGTTCAAGTCGCTGAAGGACCTGCCGCAAGGCGCGAAGCTCGCGGTGCCGAACGATCCGTCGAACGAGAACCGCGCCCTGCTGCTGCTGCAGACGCAAGGCGTGATCAAGCTGAAGTCGGGCGCCGGCACGGGCGGCAACAACGCGACGGTGCTCGACATCGCCGAGAACCCGAAGAAGCTGAAGATCTCCGAACTCGACGCCGCGCAACTGCCGCGCGTGCTGTCGGACGTCGACGCGGCCGTGATCAATACGAACTACGCGCTGGCCGCGAACCTGCAGCCGACCAAGGATGCGATCGCGCTCGAAGCGCTGACGAGCCCGTATGCGAACCTGATCGCCGTGCGCGCGAAGGACAAGGACCAGCCGTGGGTGAAGAAGCTGGTCAAGGCTTACCAGTCGCCGGAAGTGAAGGAATTCATCAAGAAACAGTTCAAGGGCTCGATGGTCGCGTCGTTCTGAACGCCGCACACCGGTCGGACCGCTGAACGAAAAGGGCCTGCATCGCGCAGGCCCTTTTTCATTGGTTCGGCCGACGGACGGCCGCGCGGTGCGCCGCGTTCAACGCCGGATTACATCTCGCCGCGCCGCGAGCAGATCGCCATGATCTGCTGGATCGCGTAGTTGTCGCGCACGCCCGGCAGCGACTGCACGACACACTCGTGAAAGCGCCGCTCGCGCGGCAGCAGCATCGCGTTGTTGCGGTACAGCGCGTCGCAGGAGCGCTGGATCAACTGAGCCGCCGCGCCGTTGCGGCTTTCGCGCAGCGCGCCGAGCATGCAGTCGTCGTATTGCGCATAGCCGTCGGTCAGCGCGAATGCCGCGCCCGGCAGCGCCAGCGCGACGGCCGCGAATGCGATTGCGCGGACTCCCCGTTTCATGGGCCCTCCGATGGAGTGGATTGGGTCGGCCGACAGCATAACGTAAAGCCGTCAACGCGGCTGACGCGTTGTGGCGATGTTGGCTGGAACCGCCGCCGGCCGGGCTTCGCGCGCGGTTGCGGGCACCGGCGAGCGGCGCAATCCGGCGCGCCGGGCGAAAGCGCGGAGTCAGGCGGTGGTCTGCGGAAATGGTATCCTCGTGCGTTCGCCGCTGCGCGCCTTCCCGGGGTGTGCTCGGGCCGGTCGCCGCCGAGTTTTGAGCGCGACGGCGCCCGCCTGACGGCGGCGGGAATCCATCATCCAGAACCGACACAATACGGGGGAGACTCACCCATGAAGCGATTCAAGACTTTCGCGATCCGTTCGATCACGGCCGGCGTGGCCACGCTCGCGCTGGCAGGCGCCGCGCACGCACAGACCGTCAAGGTGCTGTCGATCGTCGATCACCCGGCGCTCGACGCGATCCGCGACGGCGTGCGCGCCGAACTGAAGGCGGAAGGCTACGGCGACGACAAGCTCAAGTGGGAATACCAAAGCGCGCAGGGCAACACGGGCACGGCCGCGCAGATCGCGCGCAAGTTCGTCGGCGACAAGCCCGACGTGATCGTCGCGATCGCGACGCCGGCCGCACAGTCGGTCGTCGCGGCGACGAAGAGCGTGCCGGTCGTCTATTCGGGCGTGACCGATCCGGTCGCCGCGCAGCTCGTGAAGGGCTGGGGCCCGTCGGGCACCAACGTGACGGGCGTGTCCGACAAGCTGCCGCTCGATCGCCAGGTCGCGCTGATCAAGCGCGTCGTGCCGAATGCGAAGACGGTCGGCATGGTCTACAACCCGGGCGAGGCGAATTCGGTCGTCGTCGTGAAGGAGCTCAAGGAGATCCTCGCGAAGCAGGGGATGACGCTGAAGGAAGCGGCCGCACCGCGCACCGTCGACATCGGCCCGGCCGCGAAGAGCCTGATCGGCAAGGTCGACGTGATCTACACGAACACCGACAACAACGTCGTGTCCGCGTACGAAGCGCTCGTGAAGGTCGCGAACGAAGCGAAGATCCCGCTCGTCGCAGGCGATACCGACAGCGTGAAGCGCGGCGGCATCGCGGCGCTCGGCATCAACTACGGCGACCTCGGCCGCCAGACGGGCAAGGTCGTCGCACGCATCCTGAAGGGCGAGAAGCCGGGCGCGATCGCGTCGGAGACGAGCAGCAACCTCGAACTGTTCGCGAACACGGGCGCGGCCGCGAAGCAGGGCGTCACGCTGGCGCCGGATCTCGTCAAGGAAGCGAAGACGGTCATCAAGTAAGCCGCGGCCCGACCGCGCGCTTGCGGGCCCGATCCGGGCCTGAACGACACCGCCGGACGGGCGGCTCCCACCCGGGGCCGCCCGTTCGCTTCACCCGGCCGTACACGTCCGGCCGGGAAGCAACAGGATTTCCCCATCATGTCTCTGTTCTCGTTTCTGGGCGCGCTGGAGATCGGCCTGATCTTCAGTCTCGTCGCCCTCGGGGTGCTGATCTCGTTTCGCATCCTCAACTTCCCCGATCTCACCGTCGACGGCAGTTTTCCGCTCGGCGGCGCCGTCGCCGCGACGCTGATCTCGGCCGGCTACGACCCGTTCTCCGCGACGGTGCTCGCGATCGTCGCGGGCGCGCTGGCCGGCTTCATCACCGGTTGGCTCAACGTGCGCCTGAAGATCATGGATCTGCTCGCCAGCATCCTGATGATGATCGCGCTGTATTCGGTGAACCTGCGGATCATGGGCCGGCCGAACGTGCCGCTGATCACCGAGCCGACGCTGTTTACCGTGCTGCAGCCCGACTGGATGCCGGACTACGTGCTGCGCCCGGCGCTGCTCGCGATCGTCGTCGTGGTCGCGAAGCTCGGCCTCGACTGGTTCTTCTCGTCGCAGCTCGGCCTCGCGATGCGCGCGACCGGCGCGAACCCGCGGATGGCGCGTGCGCAAGGCATCGCAACCGGCCGCGCGACGCTTGCCGGGATGGCGCTGTCGAACGCGCTCGTCGCGCTCGCAGGCGCCTTGTTCGCGCAGACGCAGGGCGGCGCGGACATCTCGATGGGGATCGGTACGATCGTGATCGGGCTGGCCGCGGTGATCATCGGCGAGACGCTGCTGCCCGCGCGCCGGCTGGTGCTGACGACGCTCGCCGTCGTGCTCGGCGCGATCGTCTACCGCTTCTTCATCGCGCTCGCGCTGAACAGCGAATTCATCGGCCTGAAGGCGCAGGATCTGAACCTCGTGACGGCCGCGCTCGTCACGATCGCGCTGGTGCTGCCGGCGACGCGCAAGAAGCTGTTCGCGCGCAAGAACGGAGGGGCATGACATGCTGTCCGCACAAGACCTGAAACTCACGTTCAATCCCGGCACGCCGATCGAGACGCGCGCGCTGCGCGGGCTGTCGCTCGAGATTCCCGACGGCCAGTTCGTCGCGGTGATCGGCTCGAACGGCGCCGGCAAGTCGACCTTCCTCAATGCGGTCAGCGGCGACCAGCGCGTCGATTCGGGGCGCATCGCGATCGATGGCGCGGACGTCACGCGCCAGCCAGCGTGGGACCGCGCGCACCTCGTCGCGCGCGTGTTCCAGGATCCGATGGCCGGCACCTGCGAGGCGCTGACGATCGAGGAGAACATGGCGCTCGCGATGGCGCGCGGCGTGCGGCGTGGCTTCCGGGCCGCGCTCGACCGTCCGTCGCGCGAGCTGTTCCGCGACAAGCTGCGGCTGCTGAACCTCGGTCTCGAGAACCGGCTGACCGACCGGATCGGGCTGCTGTCGGGCGGCCAGCGGCAGGCCGTGAGCCTGCTGATGGCGTCGCTGCGGCCGTCGCGGATCCTGCTGCTCGACGAGCACACGGCCGCGCTTGACCCGAAGACGGCCGCGTTCGTGCTGGAGCTGACCGCGCGCATCGTCGCCGAGAGCCGGCTGACGACGATGATGGTCACGCACAGCATGCGGCAGGCGCTCGACTACGGCGACCGCACGGTGATGCTGCACCAGGGGCAGGTCGTGCTCGACGTGTCGGGCGACGCGCGCAAGGGGCTCGACGTGCCGGACCTGCTGCAGATGTTCGAGAAGGTGCGGCACGAGCAGCTCGACAACGACGCGTTGTTGCTGGGGTGACGTGACGGGCGGCACGCGGCGAGCCGGCGCGATGCGGTGCTGCATCGTGCCGGTTTGCGTGAGGGTTCGCGTGCCGATCCGGCCGGGCGATTCGGCCCGCGTGCGTCGCATCGGGCCGGATGGTCGTGGCGGCGGGCGTGCGGGCGGCATGATCCTGCCACGCCCGAGCCGGCGCGCCGTAACATGACGGGCGCGCCGGCTTTCCCCCTGTTTTTCATCTGACAAAAACCGATGTCGCACCGGTGCTGTGCGACGCGAGCGCATTGCCATATACTGTATATCCATACAGTTGTGGGTGGCGTCATGCTCGCATCCTCCATTTCTCCCGAATCCCTTCATCCGTCGCTCTGGCGAGGCTCGCAGCTCGCGCGCGGCGGCCCGCGCACGATCGATACCGGCTTCGCGCCGCTGTCCGCCGAGCTGCCGGGCGGCGGCTGGCCGGTCGGCGGGCTCGTCGAGCTGCTGGCCGCGCAGCCGGGCTGCGGCGAGATGCGGCTGCTCGCGCCCGCGCTTGCACGCACCGTCAGCACCCGGCGTCCGCTCGCGCTCGTCGCGCCGCCGCAATCGCCGCATGCGACCGCGCTCGCCAGCCTCGGCGTGCCGGCCGACGCGCTGCTGTGGCTGCGCGCCGGCAGTCGCACGGATGCATTGTGGGCCGCCGAGCAGGCGCTCAGGACCGGCTGTTGCGGCGCGCTGCTGCTCTGGCAGGACGCACGGTCCGATGCGCTGCGGCGCCTGCATCTCGCGGCCGCGCGCACGGGCGACACGCTGTTCGTGATGCTGCGCCCGCTGTCGGCCGCGCGGCAGCCGTCGCCGGCCGTGCTGCGCGTCGCGCTGCATCCCGTGCCGGGCGGCGTGTCGCTCGACATCGTCAAGCGTCGCGGGCCCGCGTGCGGCGAGCCGCTCGTGCTCGACCTGCCGTCGCCCATCGTGGAGAGTCGTTATGCGCGTCTTGCTCGGCATCCATCTGCCGCGCCTGCCGCTCGACGTGTGCGCCCCGCAGCCGTCTGACGCAGCGGCCGGCGGCGCCGGCTGCGCGGTGCTCGAGCAGGGCGTCGTGCTGATCGCCGATGCGGCCGCACGCCGGCAAGGCGTGCGCGCGGGCATGAAGCGCGGCGGCGTGCTGACGCTCGCGCCCGAGACGCAGCTCGTCGAACGCGATCCCGCGCGCGAGGCCGATGCGCAACGCGCGGTCGCGCTCGCGTTGCTGCGCTTCTCGCCGTGCGTCGCGCTCGACGACGAAGCCACGCTGATCGTCGACGTCGGCCCGAGCCTGCGCCTGTTCGGCGGCCTGCCGTCGCTGTGCCGCCAGGTGCGCGCGACGCTCGCGGCGCTTGGTTATGCTGCGCGCCTGTCCGCCGCGCCGACCGGGCGCGGCGCGTGGCTGCTCGCGCGTGTCTCGGCCCGCGCGCGGATCCGGCGCCGGGTGGCCGCTCCTGCGTCGCTGGTTCGCGCGCTCGACGGGCTGCCCTGCGTGCTGCTGCCCGATGCGCGTCCGTATGCGGGCTGGTTCGACGGCCTCGGTTGCCGCACGCTCGCCGATCTGCGCCGCCTGCCGCGCGCGGGGCTGCAGCGCCGCTGCGGTCCCGCGCTGCTGGCAGCGCTCGATCGCGCGTACGGCGATGCGGTCGAGCCGCTTGCGTGGATGGCGGTGCCGCCCGTGTTCGACGTGCGGCTCGAATTGCCGGAGCGCGTCGAATACGCGGAAGCCGTGCTGTTCGCCGCGCGGCGGCTCGTCGTGCAGCTCTGCGGCTGGCTGGCCGCGCGGCAACTGTCGCTGGCCGCGATGGCGTTCGAGCTCGAGCACGAGCGCGGCCGCCAGGCCGTGCCGCCGACGCCGCTCGAACTCGCGTTCGCCGCACCCGTGCGCGACGAGGCGCACTTCATGCGGCTGCTCGGCGAGCGGCTCGCGCGCGTCGAGTTGCCGGCCGCGGTGATCGCGGTGCGCCTGAAAGCCACGCGCGTCGAATCGGTCGCGCCGCCGGCCGACGATCTGTTTCCCGAGCCGGGCAGCACGCGCGAGACGCGTGCGCGGCTGTTCGAGTTGCTGGTCGCGCGGCTCGGCGCGGAGAACGTGCTGCGCGCGGCGCCCGTCGCCGATCACCGGCCCGAGGCCGCGAACCGCTGGCTTCCGCTCGATGCGCCGGCCGGCAAGCCGGCCGCTGGTCCGCCGGCCGTGCCGCCGCGTCCCGCGTGGCTGCTGGCCGAGCCGCTGCCGTTGCTGATGCGCGGGGAGCGGCCGGTATTTCATACGCCGCTCAGGATGATGTCGTCGGTGGAACGGATCGAGGCAGGGTGGTTCGATGGTCAGCTCGCTGCGCGCGATTACTGCGTTGCGCAGGACGAGGCCGGTGCGTGCTACTGGGTATTCAAGGAGCGGGCGGGGAGCGAGTCCGAGCCGCGCTGGTTCCTGCACGGCCTGTTCGGGTGAACGGCGATGGTTGCGGAATTCAGTTGGCTGCCCGATTACGCGGAGTTGTTCTGCCGCTCGAACTTCTCGTTCCTGCATGGCGCGTCGCATGCGGATGAACTGGTCGAGCGCGCGTTCGACCTCGGTTATCGCGGGATCGCGATCACCGACGAATGCTCGCTCGCGGGCGCGCCGCGGATGCATGTCGCGGCGAAGGCGAAAGGGCTGCCGCTCGTCATCGGTTCGTATTTCGAAGTCACACCGGATGAAGTCGCACCAGGCCACGATCCTGGCCCCGGCGCGTTCGGGCTCGTGCTGCTCGCGCAGAACCGCGAGGGTTACGGCAACCTGTCCGAGCTGATTTCGTGGCGGCGGATGGCATCGCCGAAGGGCACGTACCGACTGACGTCGAGGATGCTGTCGGTGCCGCCCGAGGAGTTTGCGCACTTGCGCGGAATACCCGACTGCTTCGCGATTCTCGTGCCCACGTATCCGGTGCGTGCGGATGTGCTCGATGCGCAGGTCGCATGGTTTCGCGCGACATTCGGCGAGCGTGCGCGGCTAGGGCTCGTGCAGTTGCAGCGCGCGCTGGACGGTGCGCAACGCGAGGAGATTCGTGCGGCCGGCACGCGGCGCGGCGTGCGCATCGTTGCGCTTGGCGACGTGACGATGCACCGGCGCTCGTGCAAGGCGTTGCAGGACGTGATGACGGCGATCCGCGTCGGGATGCCGGTTTCGGAATGCGGCTATGCGCTCGCGCCGAATGCCGAACAGCACCTGCGTTCGCGACAGCGTATCGGGCAACTGTTTTCGCCTGAAGAGATCGCGGAAACGTGCGCGATTCTCGATGCGTGTCATTTCGAACTCGATTCGCTGCGCTACGAGTATCCCGACGAAATCGTGCCGAAGGGGCACACGCCGGCGAGCTACCTGGAACAGGAAACCGAGGCAGGGGCGGCCGGGCGTTATCCGCGGGGTATTCCGCAGAAAGTGGCGAAGCAGATCCGGTATGAACTCGACCTGATCGCGAAGCTGAGCTACGAACCGTTCTTCCTGACCGTGTACGACATCGTCAAATACGCGCGCAGCCAGAACATTCTGTGCCAGGGACGCGGCTCGGCAGCGAATTCGGTCGTCTGTTTCTGCCTCGGCATCACCGAGGTCGATCCCGATCAGAGCACGATGCTGTTCGAGCGTTTCATCAGCGAGGAGCGTGGCGAGCCGCCCGACATCGACGTATATAGAACCCTGTTTTCTACCGATGAGCGGCACGCTTGCCTGTCAGCCTTTTGTCTCGGTACTCCACCTCCTTAGATGAATCGGTAGATATACCGAATCAATCGGGATAGCGCGAAAGAGCATCGTTTTCCAGGACGTCGGCCCCACGATGCGCCAGGATGTCTGGCGGATGCCTTGTTCGATGGAAATGTTCCGCATCGGTTGTACATCTCATGAACACATTGCCTCTCTCGTTGCCGGCATATGCCGAACTCTTCTGCTTGTCGAACTTCACCTTCTTGGAGGGGGCTTCCCATGCGGAGGAGTTGGTCAAGCGAGCCGCTCAGCTGGGTTACTCCGGGATTGCCATCACGGACGAATGCTCTTTGGCGGGGGTTGTACGGGCGCATGTAGCGGCCAAGGACCTAAATTTTCCGTTGGTCATCGGGTCGTACTTCAAACTGACTCAGGCCGATTCGTCTCCTGCCCTTGACCTAATCTTGCTGGCCCAGAACCGCGAAGGGTATGGCAATCTGTCCGAGCTCATCACGCTGGCACGCATGCGATCACCCAAAGGTGGGTATCGCCTCACGCCTCAGGATTTCTTGAAACCGGAGAAGGCGTATGCCCATCTGAGAGGCATGCCAGGGTGCCTCGCGATCCTGATTCCCAAGTTCCCCGCGAAACCGGAAGCGCTGGACGCTCAAGTTGAATGGCTGTTGGAGACGTTCCCAGGGCGTGCATGGGTCGGCCTATGTCTGCATCAGCGCGCAATGGACAATCCCCATGCTGGTGTTGTCGAGCACATAGCGTATGGCAACGGTGTCCCAGTCGTTGCGGTCGGGCATGTAACCATGCATGTCCGTTCCCGGAAGCCGCTGCAGGACACAATGACGGCGATCCGTATAGGCAAGCCCGTCGCAGAATGCGGCTATGAGCTTGCACCGAATGCCGAGCAGCATCTGCGGTCGCGGATGCGCTTGGCGCATCTCCATCATCCAAACGCGTTACACGAGACGGTCGCGATTCTTTCACGTTGCGGGTTCTCGCTCGATGAGTTGCGTTACGAGTACCCCGATGAACTAGTGCCGGCTGGGCTCACACCAACTGAATATCTGCGACAGGAAACATACATTGGAGCGCATCGTCGCTTCTCGAGCGGCATCCCTCTCAACGTGCAGACGCAGCTCGAACATGAGCTCGAACTCATCACGGACTTGAGCTACGAGCCATATTTTTTGACGGTGTACGACATCGTCAAATTTGCGCGCAACGAAGGAATTCTTTGTCAGGGACGTGGGTCAGCAGCCAATTCTGCGGTCTGTTATTGCCTTGGCATAACGGAGGTGGACCCTGCGCGATCGACGATGCTGTTTGAACGATTCATCAGCCGGGAACGCAATAGTCCACCCGACATAGATGTCGATTTCGAGCATCAAAAGAGAGAAATCGTCATGCAATACATCTATCGAAAGTATGGGCGTGACCGCGCAGCTATCGCTGCCGCGGTATCGACATACCGTGCGCGAGGTGTGCTTCGGGACGTAGGGAAAGCAGTCGGTGTTGATGCTCAGATTGTCGATCGAGTTGCCAAGGCGCATCACTGGTTCGACGGCACCGCAGATTTACTTGAGCGATTTTCAGAGTCAGGGCTTGATCCATCAGCACCCATCATTCAAACGTGGGCATCGCTTGCCGCGCAGCTGCATGGTTTTCCTCGACATCTTTCCCAGCACTCCGGTGGCTTTGTGATCAGTCGAGGCAAGTTGTCACGCCTTGTACCGATCGAGAACGCGGCAATGCAGGACCGTAGCGTGATTCAGTGGGATAAGGATGACCTTGAGTCGCTCGGGTTGCTCAAAGTGGATGTGTTGGCGTTGGGAATGCTGAGCGTCATTCACCGTGCGCTTGACCTCATATCCCTGCACCGTGGTGAACCGTTTGAGATGCAGGATATCCCGTCAGAGGATCCGGAGACGTACGACATGATCTCGAACGCGGATACGGTTGGAGTATTCCAGATCGAGTCGAGAGCGCAACAGTCGATGTTGCCACGATTGAAGCCACGGACGTTCTACGACCTCGTGATTGAGGTGGCGATCGTGCGTCCTGGTCCGATTCAAGGCGGTGCTGTCCATCCGTATTTGAAGCGACGTCAAGGAATCGATCCGGTCAGCTATCCGAGCAAGGATCTGGAAACAGCACTAGCTCGAACGCTCGGCGTGCCGATCTTCCAGGAGCAAGTGATGCAGGTCGCAATTCTCGCGGCCGGTTTTTCTCCCGGGGAGGCGGACGGACTACGGCGCGCGATGGCAGCCTGGAAGCGCAAAGGCGGGCTGGAGCCCTATCACGATCGCCTGGTGAGCGGCATGTTGATACGAGGCTACGAAAGGGAATTTGCCGAGGCGATCTTTGCTCAGATAAAGGGGTTTGCCGACTATGGTTTCCCGGAAAGCCATGCGGCAAGCTTTGCGTTGCTTGTCTATGTCAGCAGCTGGTTGAAATGTCACGAGCCAGAGGCATTCCTTGTATCGTTACTGAATAGCCAGCCGATGGGGTTCTACTCGCCCTCACAGCTTATCCAGGATGCGAAACGTCATGGGGTTACGGTCTTGCCTGCAGACGTCGCGATCAGCAACTGGGAGTCGTCTCTGGAATATCCAGAAGCGGGGTGTCGTCCCGTTGTTCGGCTTGGTCTCTCTCTTCTGCATGGGATGCGAGCGGAGGCGGCTGATCGTATTGAAATGGCCCGAGCCGTTGAGCCGTTTTCGTCAACGATTGATCTGGCTCGGCGGGCTCAGTTGGATCGACATGATTTGCATGTTCTGGCTCGATCCGATGCGCTTGCGTCGCTGGCTGGCGGTCGTCGAAGTGCGCTGTGGGAATCCGTTGTCGCTGCTCCGGACAAGGATCTGCTTGCTTCAGCAAATGTGGTTGATGAAACACCTGATCTCGGATGGGCATCCGAAGGGGACGAGATACAGAGTGACTACCAGTCTATGGGGCTGACGCTGCGACGACACCCCCTAGCGTTGCTGCGTCCGATGCTACATGCGAAGAAGCTCATGCCGGCCGCTATGTTAAACACCTACCCAAACGGAAGGCTCGCGCGTGCATGTGGGTTGGTCACCGTACGACAGCGGCCGGGAACCGCGAAAGGCGTAATCTTCGTCACGCTTGAGGATGAAACAGGCAACGTGAACGTCATCATTTGGCCCGCGTTGCTGGAGAGACAACGTAAAGAAATACTTAGGGCTAGGTTGCTGGCGGTCTTGGGCGTATGGCAATGCGTCGACGGTGTACAGCATCTGGTCGCCAAGCGCGTTGTGGATTTGACGCATTTGCTAGGGGAGTTGCCAACGGTCAGTCGGAATTTTCACTAGTAGAAATTTTCCGAAAAGATATGCCCTATGCTGTATGTTTTCAACGTAGATGAGCGACAGCGAACCGCTCATCTTCAGCTGGTCAATCGCTAGGTAACCGTCTTGGCGACGTCTGCAGAAAGCAACTCTCTCGCTTTGACATAACGGCGAGCTAAGTACTGTTCAACGGGGGCTCGATGGTGGCTACACAAGAAAGCATATATGCCGACGTGTTTGACTGGGCGGTTGTCCGCCTGGCAACTTACTTTCCGGCGTCCGCCGGCCAGGCTCGGATACTCTTTGGCTCCGTTTCACTCCTCACAAAAGATCGTCCACGTCCGGCGTCTAGTAGAGGTGCCGATAGTTATAAGGTGGCGAGAGGCAAGAGCGGAAAGCTCTTCTTCAGACGTACCGTCCTAAGTGCACGCGAGGCTATTGCTTGGTACCGCAGCGTTGGTGCACATGGCATCACAACGCCAGTTCCTACAGATCCGAGCGAAGTCGAGGATGACAAGGACGGCATTCCACTCACGCTAACTACGTTTACGGATGACCCACCGTGGCCGTCCCTCGGGGTACCTTTAGGTACAGATCTGTTCTCAAGTGCTGGAGGTCCTGGCGACCCGGCACCATTCCGCGGCTCTGGATCGCCGCGCGTTCATCGTCGCTTTGGCGACAATACTGGGTTTGAAGCGGTCATTGCGGATGATGCCGCCGTTAGCTTTCTGAATCGCCGTCTTCATCTCGAGCTTGCCGACTACACCGAATATCTCGGTGGTCTGGCTCTTGTCGTTCCGGATCCCGTCCTGCGTCGCGTGCAACATTTTTTGGTCCCTGCACAGGATGCTGGTGGGACAGAGCGTGTCGTTTACCGCCTGGTGTCACGTCCAGGACAAAATTTTCGCGATTTGAAGCTGACCGTTATCGAACGGCGATCAAATCTGCTTTCACGGTTCCAAACCGTCGATGTTCCTGATGACGGACTTGTCACGGTGGAGAGTTCTATACCATTTGACCAAACTGGCTACGCCATCTCACACAACAGACAGGGTGTTATTGCATACCAACAGCCTGTTCCATTCCTTCGTGCGGTGACAGCTTCAATCGGTGTTACTGGTCGAAGAATAAAGATCCAAGCTCCTCGAGCAGAGTCACCACGTAGCGCAGTCGACAGTTACGAGTTCAACGAGATTGCGCACGAAATTCCGATTGCCGTTGGTGAGGGACGCCACGATGCGAACGTCCAAGTTGCCGTCGCTGAGCAACGTCGTGCTAGACGGAGCGCAGCCAAAAATCAGAAGCAGACTTGGTTCGATGATGGTCAGCGTGATGAGGCCTTGTCTTTTATACGCAGGCAGATTGCGAGAGCTCGATCATCTGTGATGGTTGCTGATCCGTATTTTGGTGCCCTTCAGATCTTTCAGTTTCTCCAAGCCGTCCCGCGGACTCAGATTGAATTCACGATACTTACGTCAAGGCTCGCATTCGAGAGCGAACGTATGGAGGTGGTTGATCCACGTCAAAGCGAAGCCCAGGGCTCACCCGCGTACTCGGCTGGTGCCTCAACGGAAATCGAGAAACTGAGGGGTTTCACCAACTCACTCGAGGCACTTCGAGCGCGAGGGATGAAAAGCGTCGCTGCGGTTGTTTTGAATGGGAGGCCACCTCCGCTTCACGACCGTTTCCTTGTGATCGATGACGAGGTTCTGTTCCTAGGTAACTCGCTCAACGCTCTAGGAGAACGTGCTTCACTCATCCTTAGTGTCCCTGATAGCGAGCCGATCCTTGCGAGGTTGCGTACCATGGTAAGCGTGGCGCTTCCCTTTGAAAAGTACGCCTTGCAGCGCGGCAGTACTGTTGCATCGCCTTCGCGAGGAGCTTAGCCGGTGCCATTACCTCAGCCACTTGTTGTCGATGCGGCTACGCCTGTTGTGCGTCCCGTTCCAGATCCACAAATCCTATGGCCGACGTTTCCCGGCTACGGCACAAATGGTGGGTCGGATTCTGGTGCGTTTCCCTCTCTTGTTGCGATCAAGGCTCGACGGGCCGCACGTCCCCCGGGATTCCTGGACGCGTTCGTCGAGGCGGTCTGGGCAGCTCAGGATCGCATTCTGATTCTCGACGATTTTCTATTCAAGGCGCTGGATGGTCAGTCACAACAGGTACGGTACGACCAGATTTTAGATTGGCTCCCAGACGGGCTTGTTGCGAATGACATTCGATTCCTGACCAATTCGCACGAAGATAAGGTAGAGCAGCAACAGATACAGGCGCAGTTCGCTACACGCATTGCTGCCATCAACCGATCCGCGTCTCATCGGGCTGGTATGGCGACGATCGAAATCCGATTTTCTCTCGGCAGTAAATTTCCATACGTGCATGATCGCTTTGCAATCGTCGACAACGAGCTCTGGCATTTTGGTGCTACGGTTGGAGGGCTTCATCACCTTGTGAACGCTGCTACACGTGGTTGGGACGCGATGGCGCATCAAGCTCTCCGTTTTTTCAACGACGCGTGGAACGGCGATGACGACATTTATCCGGGAGGTCGCCATGGTTGAGTGGCCGCAGGAGCGACAGCGTAGATTGGGTAGCATGGTTCAGGTTTCGCAGCGTCTCGCTGATATCCCGAATGATCTAGTTAGAGAAATACGGACCACGAGTGAATTTGATGAGCTGGTTCAGGCCGCGATTGATGCCTTCTCCCGCAGGCAGGACCCTGAGGTAGCTCTCGGCAATTTATCGACTCGCATCGACCGGTCCGAAGCGTTCGGAGGCTACGATGAGATTGTGCGGCATGCGATCTTGGCGATGGCCGGGGTAGAAGCGCTTCGCTCGATCCCCTCGCGAGAGATGTGGGAGTATCTCTGGTCACTTGCTTGGCATTCTTCCGCGCTTGAGCGCTATTTGCCCGAAGCTGTCATAGCAGCTTGCGACGACGGGTTTCGCGATCAGTTTTTTGAGATCGCGAAAAGAGTTGTGGCTGAGGCGATCGAAAACCCAGGGCGTCGGGCCATCGAGCGTGAGAGGTCCGTCGGGGCCAGTCGAAGAGAACACTGGAGAGACCGCCCTCAGCTCTCGGCGCTTTGGGGAGGACGCTTCGAACATAGCTTTCATGCCGTCGGGCGAGACGATGATCACGTTTTATTGATAGTCGCGGAGATTGACGTAGCGAAGTTCGTTCATTTGCTTGCCCTCTACGACTACCCCGATCCTGTCGCTCATGCATTGGTATGGTGTGGAGCACAATGGCGATTTGAGCGTTGGCGCGCCGTGACACTGGCGGCACCGGAAGCATTTGACGACCGTGCCGGATGGAACCAATCACTAATCCTGCCGCTCCTGTTAGAGATTGCTCGTGAACAGTTCCAGTTCGGTCTCGGTAACAACCCCACCCCGGAGCAAGTTGCCGACGCAACCGATGAAATCAGAGATCTTGCGGCGGAAGTCGCAAAGACTCTCTCACAACGTTCCGATGCGCAAGGCTGCGCGACGCGATGGGGGAATTGGCTTGTTCGAACTAGTGTCCCTGCCGTGTCGACTAACCCGATTCCGCATCCTAGTGATGCCGCTTCTCACGGTTTCATCGATGACGCACTTCTAGAGGCACTGATCTCTGAGATGCCAGGCAATCGCTGGAAGGCAGAACTTCCGCCAGACGTCGAAGCGTGGGAGCCATGGTGTCAGCTCGCGGTAGGTGCAATGGTGGCACTTGCTGGAAAGACTTCGATGCCGTCTCCGGGCAAATTTCTCGATGAATGGCACGTCTCGCTTGACCAATGGTCGGCCAGATATGGTGGTGGACTCCTACTCGCAGCTATTCCGTTTGAACTCACCACCCAGAGGGCCGATGGATACGGCGCCCGCCTACTTGCTATACCCTTGGTCGAGACCGATTCACCAGATGAGCTGTGGGAACGATTTTGGAGTTCGACCATATCGTTACGCGAAATCGTTGAATTCGGCGACGTAGATGAGGCTGATCCGAATGGTTGGCAAGGTCGCATCGACGCAGGTCGCCTTCTTATGCTTCAGTTTAGTATCGGTCTCATGATGCTGGATCATCTGATTATGCCGCTGCGTGCTCTTCCATATGAGCGGTCCTCGGTCATCGTCAATTTGCTTCCACGCCTCAACGAAGCGATTCGAGAAATGGCGGCGATTGATCAACTGAATGGAAGATTCTGGTCTGAATCGATCAGGCATCTCGCAATTCGTAGAGCAGCATGGCTTTCCAACAACGATGCATCTATCGGAATTACGATCAGTGCTGATGCTACGCCGAACCTATCAGACTTCATCCGTGCTTTGGCGGGCGACACCGAAAATCTTCTGGCTCTTGCTTGCGTCGCACAACAGAATCATGTCGATAAGGCTGTCATCGCGAAGGCATTTGTCGAGGCGGAAATCAATCTTCAGGCGGAGATCGAACTTGCTGAGCGCCTGTTGTCGATATCTCCACGAGCTATAGGCCTAGATAGAGCACAGATTGATACCGCACGCGAGATTGCACGCAGCGACCTGCCAAGTCAGCACTGACATTGGCATCGTTGACGAAGTGTATTGATGGGGGAAGCATGAAAAGTCGAAGAGCTAAGTTCCAACAGGAGTCGAGCGATAGCATGGCACCACATGAAACGGATCCGTCGCTTGATATCCAGTTGAACACGCCAGCTGACAGAGTTCCAGATTGCCCCCCGATTAACACTAGGATTCAGGTGCTTCCGTTTGGGCAGCTTACTTGGGAAAATTTCGAGCGCCTTTGCTATCGCCTTGCCGGCAAGGCGGAGCACGTCGAATACGTCGCTCGCTACGGGCGGGCCGGACAAGCCCAAGGCGGTATTGATCTCTTCGTCCGTAGATCAAGTGCGAAGTATCAAGTGTGGCAGGCGAAGCGGTACGACGCTATAACTGCGACCGATATCGTAACTATGGTCGAGAAGTTCAGAGCGGGAAGCTGGCGAGAAAAGTCGGAACAGTTGATTCTCGCAGTGCAGG
Organism: Burkholderia sp. BKH01; assembly: GCF_025685725.1. Lineage (NCBI taxonomy): Bacteria > Pseudomonadati > Pseudomonadota > Betaproteobacteria > Burkholderiales > Burkholderiaceae > Burkholderia > Burkholderia sp. BKH01. The sequence continues at coordinate 308,247 of NZ_JAOTQT010000002.1, forward strand.
CTTCGCTGGCAGATACAAAAATACAAGATGCAATCGAGGCGCAGGCTACGCTTCTTCGAGCCGATGGAATCAGTTTGCTACCGTATGGAGGAGAGGAGCTCAGCGAGCTACTTCGGGGTTCACCGGAGATTGTCGACGATTTTTTCGGGCGGCAATGGGTTGAGGCATTCTTGGGGCTGGACGCGGTCAAGGCGCTAGGTCAGCGCCTTGACGGTGGTGAATTTGTCCGAGTTCGCGATCAGCTTCGCAGCTATTACAACGCACACTTCCATCTATTGGATGTAGGGGTAGCGTTGCCACTCCACGCTTCTGGTGCGGAGAGTAACGATCCTCCGTCGTTATTGAAGCGTTTCACTGTTCCCGACGTGGTTGTCCGAGATATGTTTGCTGGCGAAACATATGATGGATCTGTTGCCGAGGTGCAGCAGACGTCGGATTCGCAACGAACGTTGCTCGACAATGAGTTCGTACAGCCGCACATACCCCGTCTGTCACGACGCGATTACATTCGCCGTTCGCCATTAGGGAGCTGGATCGCCGATGGCCAACACTTGGCTGTGGTCGGAGATTCTGGTAGTGGAAAAAGTATGCTGCTCAGATGCATCGTGCTCGACTTGTTATCCGATAAGCAGACGTTCCCTCAGATTGTGCATCGTTGGAGTGGTCTCCTACCGCTCCATATTTCGTTTTCCAAGTGGAGCAGGCTTAGTGCGGGTTGCGGACGCCCGATTGGCCTTAAGGAGGCGATCGCCGAAACTCTTCAGCCGGCGCTTACGGCAGATTTGCTTTCCCTCATGAATCGAGCCATTGAAGAGCGACGATGCCTGCTACTAATTGACGGACTCGACGAGTGGTCGGACGAACAAGCTGCGCGAACCACGCTTCAACATGTGCAGGCCTTCGTCGCAACACATAGCCTTCCGGCAATCGTCACTGCGCGGCCTCGAGGGCTGGACAGGATCGGTGCGATTCCCTCCAACTGGCGAGTTGCCGAGTTGGCGCCATTGTCGCTCGAACAGCAAAGAGAGCTTGCCCGCGTGTGGTTTGTCAAAGGCTTCCCAACTGCGCTGAGCACTGGGGGACAATCCACCGGTGAGGGGACACCGGTCGAAATGCGCCTAGACAGATTTTTTGCTGAGCTTACCCGCGACAACCGACTGTCCACGCTTGCTAGCAATCCACTCCTGCTTGTCGGACTCGTTGCACTTTCGATACGGCAGGTCGCACTGCCACGAAATCGAATTCAGGTCCTGAAAAGTCTCGTGGAAATTCTGCTGGACAAGCACCCTAACGAGCGAGCAACCGCAGCAGGAGATACTGCGGGAAGATATGTCTATCTACCAGACCGAGATGACCGGCGCGCAGCTCTTGCGCGATTGGCGTTCGTCTCTAGATCGGAAAGCGGTGGCGGGACCTACGATATTAAGAAGGCCAAAAAAGTGATCCGGGAGTATCTGATCGATCCGGATCATTTCGCATTCGCCGCTGAAAAAGCACAGAATGCCGCAGGCGAGCTATTAGCGGTGAACGCGGAAACGATCGGACTTTTGACCGAGAGGGCACCAGGTGAAATAGGGTTCGCTCATGCGGCGTTTGAGGAGTATCTTGCCGCGGAACATATCCAGACGTGGAATCTTCAAGATATGCTGGACTTCGTTCGTGCGGGCTCTGGCAACACGCTATGGCGAAACGTCATTTCTAATCTGACATGCTTGCTGGTACGTCCAGCAGAGGTCGAGTCCGTTGTTTCTACGATAGAGGATGCGCGTGCGGAGACGGGCAACATCGAAGATGTGATCAGTCGCGATGTGCTGCTTGCCGATATAGCATTCAATTCGGCGCGAAAGCCACCGGCCACGGCAAGCAGATTGATTGGGAATGCCCTTGATATCATTCAAGTAGGCGATTGGATGCCAGCCCGCCGCGAAGCACTTAAGTCGGCGCTTGCAAGTGTCAGTGAAGGATCGTCACCAATCGACGATAGGATAGAGTCTTGGCTTCCACGTCGCAGCAGATCTTTGCGAAATTTGTTCGTGATGCTTGGTGATTGGAGTCCAGCCCCGGATCTGAAAGAAGTGCTGCTTCGGGCGCTGCACGATGAGGAAATTTCCACGCAACGGGCCGCCGCTCGTGCACTCGCCAATGTATATCGTGGCGATAATGATGTCGGCGAAATCCTTTGCAAAAAGATCCAGTCGACGCTTGATCTATCTGTTGCGGCTGCTGCTTTGGAAGCGTTGACGCACGGATGGCTTGACACGCCGGAAATCTCCAAGCTGCATGATGCAGCTTTCGAGTCAGATTTTCCAATACTTAAGTTTACCGGCATCTCAGGCAGGCTGGTCAGCGGCCGAACGGACCAGCGCGATTGTCATTGCTTGTTGGGATTGCTGAAAGAGTTCCCGGACCTAGACATATGGGAACGACAAGCTGCACAGGAAATGTTAATCAAGAATTGGCCAAACGACCCCGCCGTTGAGGAGGCTGCATTTAACAGCCTTTCCGGACACAGATCGGAGTCGGCGAAATTTGATCGCGGCGTCGCCATTCATTATCTGCTCGGCTGCTCCCCTACGAATAAGATGGTTGCGGATTGGGTAAGGAGTGAGTTAAAGGCGGATCACCCATTTCTCCTTTCGCGGGATGATATGGTATGGGATCGGGTTGCTGATTTTGCCATCGAGCACGATGACATACGAAATAAAGTAATGGAATTTATAAAAAAAGATTATGGGCGGTACAATCTTCATTTCATGCAGGAGCTCGTTATTAAGCTTCGCGGCAATGAAATTCGTGACGAGCTAATTAATATATCTCGCGCGGAATCCGATCATATGTTGTACTGGGCCATCGCTCCACTAGTCAAAGGTTGGGGGTGGGCAGATCCGGTCGTCGCAGCTTTGATGGCGGAAATTGTTGAATGGGAGGACGATCGGATTCAACACGTGGCGACCCTGCTCCCAGAGATTTTTAGGGACTCCGTAGAGTGCAAGGCGAAATTGTTGACTCTGGCCAATAGCTCAAAGGTTAAGCGACTCGATCTAATCGCACGAGGATTGGCAGTTTTGGGGTGCGATGGCGCGGATGCAGATGTTGTCGACATACTCCTTGCAAGCGTTGGCCGAACTGCCCCTGCATACGATCCAGGTGAGGACATACTCACGTATTATCATTCCAGCGTTAGAGTCAAGGAGTACGCGCTGCAGGCACTGACGAAGCAAGCGCCACCTATTGCGATATTGGCAAAGTCATACAAAGATGACGAGGCGATCCGTGCGAAAGTATTGGCCTTTGCGAATCCACTGCCAGCGCCTCTTCGCGGTGACATTATTGAGGTGGCTTCGACGGACGCAAATGGTCGCTCGGCGCTTGAGAGGATTTTAGCTGGGTACGATATCGAAGCGGATGGTGAGTTGAAAATTACTTCATCAATATGCTTCCATCGACATATTTCCTCGTATTCTGAAGAGACGCATGAGGACCACTTGACCGTGCTCCGACGGGATCTACGTGCGGTTGGGCCGGACCTCGAGGAGCGGCGAGCGGCAGCATTCGCCGGCATGCTTATCCTAGGGCACGTCGACGATGTCGTGCCCATGATGGATTACGGGGATAAGCCCCTTGATATTCCTTCCGGAAAATTCTATGGAGAGGAAAGTGAGAGTTTGGCGGCGCTCCTGAGTGAACGTTGGAGCGAGGTTCGGCAGGCATTTGGTGATACGTTTGCTACGCGTTTCGGGCGGATTCAAGGGGATGAGCGATATTTGTGGGAGTGCTTGGCACCTCATATTAGTGAATCTCCGGTTGCTCGGCGGGATTTCTTGGCCTTCTGTGGTTCTACACAAGGAGTCATTGGGGTACGCAGCATGATGGCGCTTGCTCGCGAAGATCCATCTAGTAGATTGCTTTACGAACATTGTTGCCGAGTACTCTCGAGCAATCTGCGTGAGGCGGAAGTGCGTTACTCCCCTTGGAATATATTGCAGCTGCGCCTTGAAACAGCATACATTGTTCGCGAAAACTTTCCCGGCGATTTGACGTTGATTGAGCAGGTTCGCGAGGCGTTTGTTCGTGGCCATCTTTATGCATTGGTGGCATTTCCTTTGATCGCGCCAAATGATCATCTTGTCGTAAATCTTCCATACGGACCGAGGGACGTTTGGGAGCGAACCGGGCAATGGATTTCAACTGTACATGTAGCAGCAACGTGCAGCAATGCGCATGAATTTGTTGAAATCGCTCTGGCGATGATTAATCGTAAAAGCCATCACATTTGGGATTTCCAAAGCATAATTAATCGTGCAGTCATCGAGCGATTGCAGCGTGACGACGCTGTAGGGCATCACTTCAAGAGTATTTTGGCAGATTGTCCCACCGAGAGTGAAACGGCGAGCTTGCCGCGATATCTGCTGGCGGTCGGTCAGTTCGATACTGAGGTTTTACTGCGATGTCGATCGCTTCTTGGTGAAGAAAGACGACGGATTCTTCCTCGGGCCGGCTATGACGCGATAGAGGGCGCGACGCGCGCAATATCGAGGAGTCTTCTCGAAGTTCTCGCACCGTCGTTATCTACCTAGCACGACCAGAACTTAGGTGTTCCTCCGATCATTGTCGTCTCTTCGATCGCTCAGCCAGAATTGTAACCATTTTGTTACCTCAACCCACTGAGCGGGAGATAACAGTGTTTGAACGACTCCATCAACCTCGCTGGCAAGCCGGATCGACTGACCCCGACGCTGAACCTGGATCGCGGATGGTTGCTTGATAAAGATCACCTCCAACGCATCGAGCAGGCATCGAGGAATTTGTGAATTCGAGTCTGACAGTTCGACCTGCAAGCCTAGCTCGTCTATCGGTCCGCTCCCCAGTGCTTCGGTTAGGGACAGAGGGTGTCGCAGTGATTCTTGCTCGAGCATCTGCGCTAGTCGAATATTTTCCCGTGCAAGCCTCTCGTTATCCTGCCTGAGAATGTCGATGTGCAACTTGGTTTTGGCGTCCAGATCCGTGGCTGGATAGTGCACAGCCTCATCCGTGATTCGTTTGCCTGCTTTGGGCGCGGCGCCTCCAGAGCGAGTGGCATGATATTCACTGATCCGGGTCGCGATGTATGCCTTCAGATGCCGATTATTCTGAACCGTTTGCGCGCGTGGTCCGCCGAACAGATCAGTCGCCATCGCGGCGACGCGACTGTAGTTCATAAGACCTCGCATCGCTTCGATCCTGTCGCACGCGGCCTTGATACGTTCCAGGCTGACCCGGGCCTTCGCACCCACCCGCTCCATCAATTGCGCCAGCACCTGTTCTGCTGTTCCATCGAATCGATCAACCACGGCGTATTTTCCTCTGGTGTTGCTTCGACTGATTCGGCAGGGCCTTTTGACTTGGCGGCATCGCTTCTGCAAGCGTTGATGCGACCCATCTATGAAACTCATCACGCTTTTCTGCCGAGAGGGGAAGCGGCGTGCGTGCGTCGATCGCTTCCTGGGCACTTTCGTACCCTACAAGATGCTCCACCATGGAGGCCATAAGATAGGCTGCTCGATGGCGCAGTCGATCATCCCGAATATCCATCAGCAAATGGCGACTATCTTCGGTCCGAAGAATCCTGTCCATGAATTGCGAACATGCATCCTTCGACAGACTGGACGCTTTCTCGAGGCCCCCTTGGATGATCGCCGCGTCGAGGATATTCCTGACCAGCCCGAAGTCGCCGGACTTCTCAAACCGCACTTCGACTTCACGTCTCAACTTGTCGTCGCTCTCTCCCGCTACCAGCAAAAAATGCCCGGGCGTTGGAGAACGCTTCTGTTTGAACTCCTTCCATTCGTTCGTCAGTCGAGCCGACTCGGTATACATGCGGTAGCGATTGATCCACTCAAGGATCAAGGGCTCGCTCTTTCGATCGAAGTCGGCGATCTTCTCTTTGATCAGTTGCTTGTCAAACACCAATTTATGGCGCTCGGCATCAGCGAGATCGGGAACGTCCTTCCATGCGAGCTCAGACAACGCGTCGTACAGGGCTTTACGCTCGCGGCCGAGGAGGCGGAGCTCAAGCATGAGTTCATTCATCGCAAGGCCCTGATGAATGAGGAACGCCGGCCCGGTACTGAAGAAGCGGCAGTTACCACATCCGCCTTCGACGGGTGAGTAGTGTCGGACGATCTTGTCGGGATCTTCCTCCTCGGACGGGATGCCGATATGGCATCCGCTACCGCCCACGGGGCAGATTCCGCCCGGTACGGTCTTCCAGCTCGATGCCTGATCCAGAATGTCATCGTCGCGGTGGCGAGCGTATCGTCGATTGAATGTCCACAGCGCTTGCTGGGCACTCAACGGCTCGCGGTAACAGTCCCACTCGTCGGCCGTCCCGCTGTTCTGAAGGGCCTCCACTAGTCTTGCCTTGAAGGCGCCCGGCTCCGCCTTGCTGTAATACATCGTCATTACTGCGGTGGCATGGCCAGCGATGAACTCCTGGACTATGCTGACGGGGACGCCCATCTCGATCAGACGGGAGATTCCGGCGACCCGAAGTCCATGGATCTCGTATATGCTGGCCCGCCCTTCATGGCTAGAGCTTGATGTACTCGTCTGGGTGAGTCTTACAACTCGTCCCTCGGCTGCGAGCCTCTTTTCGGTTTCGATCGACAGCGCATTGAACAACTTATAGAGCTTATTGTGCGATACAGGTTGGTAGTAACGCGTCTGCTTGCTGTCGCCCTTGTAGTACTCGTTGCTCAAGTCTGCGAAGAGTGGTGTGAATGCCGGCAACAAGTCAAGATACTTGTCATTGACCTGTAGCCTGTCGGAAATTGAGTCGCCGAAGGAGATGGGGACTGGATCGGGGTGGTACTGATTCATCCAGTCGATTTGCTGCGCAATCAGTGTGTATGGACGGTTCAACCACTGCGCAGTTTGCGACGCTATGCTGGAATCGTGATCCTCTCGAATATTCGGCCACGGAAGTTCATATCCGCGTCGACTCGATGGATCCCACATTTGGGTCTTGTTGGTATTGATAAAGATACCGAGGTCTTCTTCCTCCAGCATTGGATCAATGAGTGGCTGAAGTACCCCGCTCGGTCGCCCGTATCGCTGACGGTGCGTGCTTCCATCGGGGTACCGCCACTTTCGGAGGGGGTGCTTGTTCATAACGTATCGGTGTTGGCCGACGTCCCAGATATGTTCGTCTAACAGGCCGCGATCCAGCCACCGAGCCTGCTTTGCTCGAATCGGTAGAAGAAGTAGGAGAGCAAGAAGTGCGCACCTTGACGGGCACCATACTGGCTCACTTCGCCCGCTGACGTGACATCGCCATTCGAACCAGTCTGCGTGGCAGATAGTCTTTGCCCAGCGAAATGTCGGTGTTCCCCTGTCGTCTGACTCCAGAAGGACATCGATCATTGCATCGTGCACGCTGTTGGGTAGCCGGCGTCGAGAAGACTTGTGCTGTTGGCTTATGTTGAACGGGTTCTCGACGGCTTCGAACGGACTTTCGTCGATAGGCAGCAGCGCGTCTGGCGCAAGCTTTAGGGCGTTGACAACGCAACGAAAGGCATGCGCGGTTGAATGCCAGTATCCCCACGCTGTTCCGGTTGAAATTTTCCCTTGCTGAATGCGGCTCGCGAGATAGTGCTTGAACGTGATCTTGCTTGTCGGATCAGCCGGATCGATCAGGTCACGAATAGTAATGCCGGCAGGAGATCGGATTTCCCTTTGTGTCGCCCATTGAACAATGCTGCGTAGTGAGGCCCGAGTGCTTGCTCTTCCAGATTCACTCGTTTGGATAACGAGCTCCGCAAATCGACTCCATGCGGAGCCGCTCTTGTCACCGATAGCGGTAGGTGTCCACACCTCATTCTGCGCCTTTGCTCCTTGTCGACGGCCCCCGTGAAGACCGCTGAGGGGCCATGGACTGAGTTTGGTATTGTCACGCTGCACTGGCTCTACGAGATGCTTGGTCAGGCTGTAGGCATAGTGGCTCTCCTTGAAGCCGGAAAGCCAGCTCCTCAGCTGTGCTGGGACATCATTGACGTCACGGACATCAGTCGATGAAATCAGCAGTTGCAGTAACGGTCGGTAGTGTGGCTTTATCGTGCTCCATGGCCAATGCGGCGCAGCGATTCGACAGGCTTCCGGGTACGCCATTTGGGATGACGGGAGAAGTATTGAGCCACGTTGGACAAGGTTGACCAACGTGAGCTCTGCGGCATTCGCGATGTTCAGCAATGACATCCCGTCGGGAATACTGGATAGCGCTGCGCACGGAATGGCGAACGCTTTAAGGCGCGCTAGCACTTGGCGGTTGTGCTTTCGCGCCCAGCTGAGATCATATCCATGGCGGTGTTTGTTCCAGCTAAATTGCTGAGCAACGCAGAGGATTTCAATTGCAGCATCAAGTGACTCTTGTGACAACGCTTCAAGCAGCTGGAGAAATTCTGACTTTCCAAGGTGTAGCCAAGAGGAGGACGAACCATTCAGTCTCGGCATCCCGTCGGAGGACTGCTTGAGCGACTGAGTGACCTCGTCGATCACGAAGGCTCGTTGCTGCTCAATGCCACTCGGATAACTTTCTTTGAACCACGCGGCGAACTCTTGCCACGTGAATGCATCACGATTTTTCCCAGAGGGAAGCTGTTGGTGGAACGTTCGGAACAGCGTGAGCGGAAACCACAGACGGAAATTCGAGGTCGATGAGTCAAAAGCTCCCGATAAGGACCCACCGGACAATTCGAAGCAGCGGTCAAATCGCGCGGTGATCTCGTCACGAAGGTGCTTTCTGTAAAGCTGGAGACAGAGCTTGCGGATTTGCGCGGCCGTAAGCGAGGAGTCGAGAATGACGACCTGGTCTCCGGCGTTGAATCGCACTTCCCTGCGAGACCAGAATCCTTGCGTGACTCGGAGCGAGGATTGATCTCGCGACGCGGCCGGAGCGGAGAAGGCCTTCGGGAGTCTCATGATGGCTCATCGACACTAAGTGATACGGGTCCAATGGGAGGGCAAATCCAGTGAGGTGCGCTCCCTCCGATCAGGCATATCGCTCGGTGGGATATCGTGCTGTTGCGCTACAGATTCGACTACTGCGTGCCGAACCGTATCGTTCGTCAGGTGGTAGTAGATCTGCGTGCTTTCGACACGAGCGTGACGCAGGAGCACTTGGGTGGTCTCGATAGGGTGCCGGAGGATGTTCGCACAGTAGAAGCCGGCGAGGTGACGCAACGAATGTGGGCCCAGATGCAGACTTTCGAGCCCAAGCCGCTTCATGCTCTTGCTCCACGCTTTTTTCACTGCTGGAAGCGACATCGGCAAGCCGAACCTCGCCCTGTCCAAATGGATGTACAGCCACGGGTGAAAAGGCCATCGCTTCGGTCTCCCGTGGAAATGCTCCTCCATGTATGCTTTGAAGCACTTCAGAAAATACACGCCGATGCGTGGATCAATCCATATCGCTTCGTTGCCGAAAGACGTGGCATCGGGCTCCGAGTCTAGGTGGAACGTCATTCCCTTGAATCCCGCGTACATCCCACCGCGGCGGCCATAGCGCGTTCGTGGAACAAGTCGATGGAGCTCGGGGTACCCATCCTTGAACTCCTCATTCGACCAGTTGGATTCGAGATAGCTGGTACGGGTGGTCGATCGATGCTTACCTTGCGAGTCCCGCCAGTTCCACAAACCTGTTTCCGGGTCATCGAGCCGGATGCGAGCCTCACCATATCGACCGATCCCGAAAACATCCTCGGTGTACAGATGAAGAAGCTCCGAAGTTCGAAGTGCCAATCCAAACATCTGCAGGTACAACATCTTGTCGCGCGTGTTGTTGCATTGCTCGACCAAATCCACAAACGCCGCTAGCGGGAAGCACTTGGGAGTGGAGCGTGATGACCGCTGAAGGCGCCGATGCCAATGCGGAGCGTGATGAAGATGGACGGATTTTTCCTTTCGCCGAGCTGGAAATAAGTGAAGCATCGGATCCCAACGTTCTCGCCGTCGGAACTCGGAGTACAACTCCCAGGCTGTCATCAACCGTTGCTCTGCGGGGTTCAGGCGCGTGGAGCCATGGAAAGCTGCTTGCCATGTATCGAACGCATTCAGCGCCGCAAGATATTTCAATATCGTCGTGCGCCGCACCGGGCGCCAGAACAAGCCTAGTGGATAGGATCCGTCTGGCCTATCGGTGCCTAGCTTCTTGGCTGTCAAAAATTCACCGACCAGCGAATGGGCATCCTGTTCGGTCAGAGCGTTCTGGCCGTGGCGTGCCCAGCAAAAGTCGTGGAGGTGCAGGACAGCGCGGATCCGCTCTTCAAGTAGCGATTGCTCGATGCCGCCGTCGAGCATGTGGGTGATCCACTCATTGACTACGTAGCCCGGCTCACCATTCAGGAATACGAGCGGAAAGCGGCGATGCGGAAATTCGCGAACGTAGACGTACTTGATCGACCAGAAGTGCCTCGCGTGCATCGCTCACTCCTCGTTTAGAGTGTGACGCTGATGAAGTATTGATGACTTACAAGGCAGAAATGTGACTGGGTGTGGTGCTGCTGGGCTCAGGCCAAGTGCACTGGACGTGACTTGTGACGCGAAGAGAGTGACACCGTGGCTTAAAGCCCAGCGGCTTGAAGCAACTCAGAGGGTTGACACGCGAGTGCTCGGGCGATCTTGACGAGATTCAATAGCGTTACGTTTCGCTCGCCCCGCTCGATCTTTCCCATGTGACTTCGGTCGATTTGCGCGAGGTGCGCGAGTGACTCTTGTGAGATGTCCAGGATTTCTCGACGAGCTCGAATAGAGCGCCCCAACGCTTTAAGGTGCGCTTCTGCGTCGTTTCGTCCCGATACCCTTTCCATCCGGGTATCGTCCGGTTATCATCCAATGTTGGCCACGGCATTTACGACCCATTTTTAGCGTGGCTTCGATCGTGAGGCGGTATCAGAATCTGCCGTTGCTCCGACTAGGTCCGCCTCTCCATCTTGTTTGTTGCTTTATGAAAGACACAGCACATCTGGTGCGCGGTAGCGCGTCAGCGCCGAGCCGACATGGTCGTGCTTCGGAATCCTCGAAAGTGTTGATAGCCATTGAGCGCGTGCTCTCCAAGCACCAAGGAGAGCGTGACCTCGATCTGCCTCGCGTGGGAGGCGCGCAGCGCTCTCGTGACGAAACACGTAGAAAGAGCCCGACTGGCAAGCGATACACGGACGAGTTCAGAGCTGAAGCGGTGCGGCAAGTAGTGGAACTTGGCGCATCCGTAAAGCAGGTCGCCGCTAGGTTGGGTGTGTCAACGTGGAGCCTGCATCGCTGGGTAAGGGAACAGCATGTGTCGCATCCTGCGGCGGACGCCACCCCCGAGCACTCGTCGGAAATTCAGTGGCTTCGGGCGGAGCTGCTTCGCGTAACGGAGGAGCGGGATATGCTCGAGAAGGCTGCTGCATACTTTGCGAAGCAGGCGGGATAAATTCGGTCGGTGAAACGCGAGACTTGAGCACGCGCACAGACGGGATGGCATTGCCACCGACTTGTTGACGCCGGATGATCGTGCTAGGGGCGATCGTCTCAATCAACAATACGTACAGGCCATCCAAGACTATTCGAGTTCGCCTCCACCGGCTAGGATGATATCCAGAACAAGAGCTTGGTGAGGTGACCATGTCGCGACAGCAGATTCAGTCGGTCGTTGAGAATTTCGTCGGTAACGTAACGCCTCAGGTCCTCGCCGTGACGGGCCCCTGGGGGGTAGGAAAGACGTTCACGCTCAAGAAGATAATCGAATCCTATACGGGTCCGGGATCACTCAAGCGATATTCATACGCGTCCGTGTTTGGTGCACAGTCCATCGCAGAGGTGCGTACCTTGCTCTTGGCGAGAACAAGGGCATTTCCCTTGGCCGGGGACGCCGATGGGAGCATTCGTGCAAAATTTGAGCGGCATGCGGGGCGGATAAGATTTCGCGAGATCATTGATCAGTTGAAGGAGATGATCCCGTTTGGTGGCAAGCACCTGGTGATAGCGCTGGAGACTATGGCCGGGTCCCTTCTAAGGGACACGCTCGTTGTGCTGGATGACTTTGAGCGCCTCAATGAGAAGGTAAAGATGGAAGACCTAATGGGGCTTGTGTCGGAGCTCAAAGAGCAGGCCGGCTGCAAGATAATTATGGTCTTCAATGAAGACGTTTTGAGCGACGGCGCGAAGGAGAGTTACGCGCGCTATGCCGAGAAAGTTGTCGATCAAAAGTTGAAGTTCGTCATGTCACCGCAAGATGCGCTTGAGCTAGGTTTGCCGGACGATGTGCCATTGCGGAGCTTCGTGACGCAGCCGATCCAACATCTCGGGATCGCAAATATCCGGGTGATTCAGAAGATCGCAAGTGCGTTGCGGATGGTCTATCCCGTCATTGAGCATTGCTCTTCTGCCGTCCAGCAACAGGCAGCGATCTCGGTAGCTGTATTTGCGTGCGCCTTGTATGAAAGAGCTCGCGAGTTTCCGGAGCCGGAGGTGATACTCAAATACAACATGTTCACCTATCGGCGGAAGCTAGGTGAGGCCGGGCAAGAGACGGACAAAGAAGCCTGGGTCGAAAAACTCGAAGCGTGCGGCTTCACAAGTGCGGACGAGTTCGATGCCGCTATCCTCGATGCGATGAGCTGTGGGTACATTCAAGGGACGGCGATCAGTGAGCACGCCGCAGGTCTGGACGAGGGAGTTGATCGCGCAAGGCTCGACGGGATCTTCACGGATGCATGGAATCTGTTTCACAACAGGCTTGACGTGACTGCGGACGAGCTTGCCGATGCGTTTGTCAGCTCGGTAACTGCGGCCGCACGTGTAATTTCACCGGTCAATCTGAACAGTACGGTGAAGGTGCTGCGTGAGCTAGGACTTGACGAGAAGGCGGACGAGATCATTGAGATCTACATCGAGCAACGAAAGGATACTCCAAGAGTCTTTGATATCGACCACCACTCACGACTCGGTGATGTCGATGACCCACGGACGCGCAAGCGATTTCTGGAGGTGTTCAATAGTTCTGACGATGCGCTGACTTTACAGGCGGCGGCCAACATTATCGTCGAAAATGAACGTTGGGACGATCGGGTTGTGCCGGCGTTCGTTCGAGCTGAGTCGGCGCAACTGGTTGAGCTACTCATGGCAAACCAAGGCGAGAATTTGCCGAAACTCATCTCCGGGATTCTTAATTTGCCGGTTGGGATGGAGGATCGCGAGCGAGTCAGGGTGAACGTTGTGGGGGCGCTCACGGTCATTGGACAACAGTCGCCGTTGAACAGACTGAAGGTGAAGCGATGGGGAGTTCACGTGGCGGATGCGTGATTACATGCCACGCGCCACCGGACTCACCAGGGAGCCAAGCGGACCCGGTCGAATATATCGAAGTGTTTTACAACCGCAGATGTCGTATCCGACACTCGGCCTTGTTTCTCTAGAGCAGTATCTTCAGGCCTGAATCAAGGTCCAGAACATGAAGGGTGCTGGTGCCTAACGCCCGCGCTTCTGGAAGGCGAAAAACAGGAGGAATCACATGCATGATGTGCTATGTCTGGGATCGGATAGTAAAATGGCGAGAACCACGACCCGCGTGATATGCAAGGTACTGCGTCCATCACACTGCCAGGCTATGACTCATCGGGCGCCGATTTATGTGACCGGGGAAACGATAAATGCTGGGAAAAAAGCATCAGGTCATCGCCAACTGGCTTGTTGACGATTGGAAGAATGATAACCGTCGAGTCTGTGTTATCGAGGGTTTTTCGGGGGTTGGTAAAACAGAGGTGGCGTCAGAGTTTGAGCGACGAGCGCCGATCGATGCTCGCGTTGATGCGCCTGAGTCAGGCGAGATTGACGATCTGATGCTCGACCTAGCGGAGCAACTTGCAGTGCAGGGGCACGAAGAGCTCTCTAACGCTATCAACGACGGTAGCAAGACAACAGAAGCGGCGCTAGAGTCAGTACTTCTCAAGCCAGTACGTATCGTCATCGATGAATTTCAGAGAATGATCGACGTAAGCGCTGGCACCCCCTCGCATCGCATTGCAGCGTTCCTCGAACGCGTGTCGAAACGCTCGGCGCCTGGGCGGCTGCTTCTGCTGAGCCACCACGGCTTAGATAAAACGCGCCGATGGGGGGAGCGGGTCGTCTTCAAGACTTTGGAAGGACTGTCACCCGGCGAAGGTGCACAGCTGTTGGGAGAACTGCTGGCGAACCGCGAGCGCGAATCAGACATTCCAGCCGAACGGCGTCCTGAGATCTCAAGCTGGCTGGGCGGTAATCCGCGCGCGATGCGCGTGCTTGTCGGTTGCCTCGAAGAGGCGGCTCTCGACGACCTTACCGGAGTCGTCCCTGAGGCGTGGGAGGCGCGCGATCAACAGGTTTCCCAGGGCCTGATTTCCAAGCTTGAGCGCGAGCTGCTGGTGCGGGCCCTAGAGAACTTAGATGGTGCGAGCGCGTCGACGCTTGAGCGCGTAGCGGTTTATCGGAAGGCGGTGACAAAGGACGGCGTTGATCGCATGTTGGTCCCCGGACTAGCGTCAGACAAATTTCTCGCAGCCCTGAGTTCCAGATTTCTGCTAGAACAGCGAGCAGGTTGGTATACGCTCAATCCTGTCGTGCGCGAAATTTCGCTACATCGGCTTAAGGGTAATACCCGCGCAACTCAATTGGCGCACCGCTCCGCCGCCGGCTTTTATACACGTCACTTTTCGGCGAAACAGATTGTCAACGCCGGCAAGCTTGGAGGCGCGTTTATAGAAGCTCGTTACCATCTCGTGCAGGCGGACGAAATGGAAGAGCTGACCGACATCGCGCAGCGTTTCGGCGCGCATCTACGCGCACTTTTCGGATGGACGACCCCGATGACGCGCGACGAGGCGCTGCGGGACGAGATCATCGGCGTCCTTTCGGCGTACCTTCATGAGGATGGGCCAAGAGCGATGGAATACCACCTTGCTCGCCTGCTCTTCGTACGCTCCCGTCCGGGCGATCACCAACGCGCTTTGGACCATGTGCGCAAAAGTACCGGCCAACAGTCTCCGGCCGATGCATGGGTGTTGCGCCTGCGGCTTGAGGCTGAAATAGCCGGCATCGACTCGATGCTGCACGCGACGCGACTCGCTTTGGCAACGGTTCCTGCCGACGCCAACCTCGGGACCGTTTATCAGATGGCCGCGGAACAACTTGCTCTCGCAGGCCGTATCCCTGAGGCTATCGACCTGATTGAGCAAGGAATTTCCCGTATCGCGCCCGACAAGGGGCTCTATTCTCTATATATCGCTGAAGCGAACTTACTTGTAGCCGCCGGTGAAATCGACGATGCGATTCTCCTGTTGCGGCAGGGGCTCACAACAATCCCTGCAGATCAGAACCTCTTCGCGATTTACGTCCGTGCCGCGCAGTTGCTGATAATTAGGCATCGGATGGACGATGCGGTCGCCCTTCTCAAGGATGGAATCACGCGAATCTCGCCGAACAAGGGCCTTTACGTCCTGTTTGTAGCGCTAGCAGACATATTTGCCGATGCCGGAAGCCGGGACGAAGCAATCGGAACATTAGATGAGGGCCTCCAAAAAATCTCAACGGGCTCAGAACGGGACATCCTCCAGGCCGCACTATGTCGAATCTCCGACGTTCAGGCACCGACCGACGGCTCCGATCCTAGTGGGTCTGTCGACAAATTAATTTCGATGCCCGAGTCTCTTCCTGAGGACGTTGTTGACAATAGTGCGCCTGAGCGTCGGCTGCTGCGTATCCTCGCCGTCGGGACCGAGTGGGAATCGCGGCATGGCGGTTTATCCACATTCAATCGCGATTTGTGTATTGAGCTTGCCGCTGCTGGGCACCGTGTGGTGTGCGTGGTGCCAGAGGCACAGGCACATGAGCGAACAGATGCCGAGCGCAGTGGCGTCTGTTTGGTGAATCCGCCAGCCACACCGGGCATCAACGACATGCAGAAGCTGCTGCTAGAAATGTCATTGCCGGAGGACTTCCGTCCGGAAGTCGTCATTGGCCACGATCGGAAGACCGGTCCACATGCGAATGTGCTCGCGCAACGGTTCGAGGCGGCGAAGTTCATCTGGTTCCTGCACACTCGCCCCGAGAACATTGAATGGCACAAGGACAATTTTGGTCCAGGCGATACCGCAACGACAGCGGAAAACCGTAGGTTATTGCTGCAAGACCTTGCGGCCAATGCAGCGCTTGTTGTAGGGGTGGGGCCCGCCCTCGCAACGAATGGCCAAACGCTTGTGTATCTCGCGACTCCGCAGCCAGCAGTGCATCGTCTGGATCCGGGATTCCGCGCAGTTCAGCGCCCATCCAGTTTGCCCCCCGAGATCAATTGCCTCGTTCTCGGTCGCGCGGAAGATTTCACACTCAAGGGGCTAGATATCGCTGCATGTGCGCTTAGCGAGGTGACGAAGCGGGGCAAGCTCGACTCACTTCCGCGTCTGATTGTCCGAGGCGCACCTGTCGGCACCGGCCGTGAATTGAGAGAGCGACTCATAGCGCTTAGTGGCAACTTCGACGTTGAAGTGCGGGACTATTCACCGGACGTGGGGCTCCTGCAACGAGATATCCTGATGGCGTCACTCGTACTGATGCCTTCCCGTAGCGAAGGATTTGGCCTGGTCGCGCTTGAGGCGATTGCCGCCGGCACACCGGTGCTCGTGAGCAGCCAGAGTGGGCTAGCATTGTTGTTGCGCGAAAGGCTTGGCAAGGATGCCAACACCGTTATTGTCGAAACTCGGGACGATCTTGCATGGTCGACGCGCGAGTGGGAGCGCAGCATTGAGGCTGTACTTTTCGATAGGCAGGCTGCGTTTGCGCGGGCAAAATCGCTGCGCGAAAAGCTTGCCAATATTCTCGATTGGCGCGACGCCATTCGCCAACTGGAAACTGCATGGGAGCCACTGCTAACGGAATCCTCGCAGGGGCGCTAATGCAAAAGTCATCGGCTCAAACTACTTCTAGTTGCCGGATCCCAGGCACGGTCAGTCCACCGGACTCAGCGAGATCATCTACGACAACGTGTTGACGTGTGTGATTCATGGACATCGTTTCAACTAAAATGAAACGATGGACCGAGAGATCGCCGCGCGATTGCGTTGGGTGCGTATGTATCGCGAGACCGGCAATGCTGGCCTCGTGTGCGCACGTTGCGACATATCTCGGCCGACACTTCGCAAATGGCTACGTCGCTATCAGGAAGCTGGCGAAGCAGGTCTCCAGCCTCCAAGCCGTCGTCCACTGCGCAGCCTAAACCGGAAGGTTTCAGAGGCTGATCGGACGACGGTTCTCCGATTGCGTGCTGAGCGCAAAGGTGCACGGCGGATCCAGAATGAACTGCGACTGCACGAGCAACGAGAGCTATCCCTCGCTACCATTCACAAGATCTTGAGTGAGGCGGGCTTAAAACCGTTGATTCGATCCAGGCGACCGACGCAGACGAAACGCTATAGCTGGCCGGTGCCAGGAGACCGCGTCCAGATGGACACGATGATAATCGCTCGAGGTGCGTACCAGTACACGGCAATCGACGACTGTTCGCGATTCCGGGTACTGGCGATCTACCCATGCAGAAATGCCCGAAATACGCTGCTTTTTCTTGATCGTGTCATTGAGGAGATGCCGTTCCCGATCCAGAGTATCCCGACCGAGGCAGTGAGTTCTTCGCCGAGTCGGTGCAGCAGCGTTTGATGAGCGGCGCCCGCACGGCTCACTTGGTGGTAAGACGCTCATCGAGCGTATCGGGGAGTTAAGCGGAATCACGCCTCTCGCGGCGGAGGTGGAAGGTGCCTACGACGAGACGAAAGAACGAATTCGGCACCGTGAATGGCGCGTCGACAAGACCCTCGCCGAAGATCATCGACGCGTGGTGGAACTCGCGTCTCCTCACGGAGCCGCGAGCTCCACCACGGATCGAAAAAAGCGCACTAAGAAGTGAAACGATGTCCGTGAATCGCACAGTTGACGTGCTGCGAATAAGTATTCGCCATCGTGATACGGTCGATCAGTTGCTGGCCGGTCAGGTCCACCGACGTGCCCAGCACGTTCCCGACGTACCGGATCTGGCCGGTGGAATCGACGGGTTCGCCGAATGGATCGTGGTCGCGATGATCCCGACCGGAGTAGGCGAATCGATCGTCCGCCACTGTTCGTGGGGGCGCTACCGACAGTTTGGTGGATTCGGCGACGGACCTGCGCACCGAGATGTGCTGCCGCCTGTCGCTGCTGAACATGTCGGTTTTCCTTGGCTGCAGTTCAGGCAGGCTCAGCGCCCAAGTCGTTCCCGGCCGCAGAACGGACCTTCGATCGTCCATTCACAAATGGGAGCCAATGACTGATTGTGGTTGCGGATTCAACCCGTCGATGCAACGAATTGAGTCAGACGAACTGACGCTGCCTGTTTGATCTAGTCCTGCTTTGTACAACTTAGTGGGCTAATAACGTCTCGCCCTTGCAATCTTCGATCGGTAGACGTCGTTTGGGTGCTATATCGACGTTGACTTCGAGCACCAGCGCCGAGAGGAAGTGATTCAGCACATCTACGAAAAATACGGCAAGGACCGCGCCGCACTCGCGGCCGCCGTATCGACGTATCGTCCGCGCGGCGTGCTGCGCGAAACCGGCAAGGCGCTCGGCGTCGATCCGATGCTGATCGATCGCGTCGCGAAGGGGCATCGCTGGTTCGACGGCAGCCGTGACCTGCTGCAGCAATTCGCGACGACCGGGCTCGATCCGGCGACGCCGATGATTCGCGCATGGGCCGAATTGTCGGGGCGATTGCTCAACTTTCCGCGCCACCTGTCGCAGCACTCGGGCGGCTTCGTGATCAGCCGCGGCAAGCTCACGCGGCTCGTGCCCGTCGAGAACGCTGCAATGGACGGGCGTCGCGTGATCCAGTGGGATAAAGACGATCTCGAATCGCTCAAGCTGATGAAGGTCGATGTGCTCGCGCTCGGCATGCTGTCGGCGCTGCATCGCGCGTTCGACATGCGCACCGCATGGCGCGGGCCGCCGGAACCGGACGGCGAGCCATTCACGCTGAAACACATTCCGCAGGATGACGAAGCAACCTACGACATGATCTGCCGCGCCGACACGGTCGGCGTGTTCCAGATCGAATCGCGCGCGCAGATGTCGATGTTGCCGCGCCTGCGACCGCGCAACTACTACGATCTCGTGATCCAGGTATCGATCGTTCGGCCGGGGCCGATCCAGGGCGGCGCGGTGCATCCGTACCTGAAGCGGCGCAGGATCATCGCTGGCGAGGAAGAGGGCAAGGTGACGTATCCGAGCGAGGCACTCGAGGAGGTGCTCGTGCGTACGCTTGGCGTGCCGATCTTCCAGGAGCAGGTCATGCAGATCGCGATCGTCGCCGCGGGTTTCACACCCGGCGAAGCGGATGAATTGCGTCGCGCGATGGCTGCATGGAAACGCAAGGGCAACCTCGAGAAGTATCACGACAAGATCGTTCACGGCATGCTCGAACGCGGCTACACATGCGAATTCGCCGAGCAGATCTTCGAGCAGATCAAGGGCTTCGGCGAATACGGTTTCCCCGAAAGCCACGCGGCGAGCTTCGCGAAACTGGCCTACGCCAGCAGCTGGCTCAAATGCCACGAACCGGCAATCTTCCTCGCCGCATTGCTGAACAGCCAGCCGATGGGTTTCTACCCGCCGTCGCAACTCGTGCAGGACGCGAAGCGCCACGGTGTGCAGGTCATGCCGATCGATGTGACGCAAAGCAACTGGGAAGCATCGCTCGAAGCGCTGCCCGGCCGCCCGCCGCCGCACGGCCAGCCTGCCGTGCGGCTCGGCCTGTCGCTGGTGCGCGGCCTCGGCGAAGCCGCCGCGCGCCGCATCGAAGCCGCACGCGCGGCGGGCCCCTTCGAGAACGTCGACACCCTCGCGCGTCGCGCGCAGCTCGAACGCCGCGACCTCGAAGCGCTCGCCGCCGCGAACGCGCTCGCGACGCTCGCCGGCCATCGCCGCGATGCACTGTGGCAGGCCGTCGCCGCGGCGCCGGAGCGCGACCTGCTCGCCGCCGCGCCGATCGACGAAGCGGAGAAGCCCGCGCTCGGCGCGCCGTCGGAGGCCGACGACATCCTTGCCGACTATCACACCACCGGCCTTACGCTGAACCGCCATCCGGTCGCGCTGCTGCGGCCCGCGCTGCGCGCGCAGAGGCTGTCGTCCGCGGCCGAACTGCGCGACCGCCCCGACGGCCGGCTCGCACGCGCGTGCGGGCTGGTGACCGCGCGGCAGATGCCGGGCACCGCGAAAGGCGTGATGTTCATGACGCTCGAGGACGAAACGGGTTGCGTGAACGTGATCGTCCGGCCCGAACTGCTCGCGCGGCAGCGCCGCGAAACACTCGATTCGCGGCTGCTCGCGGCATCCGGCGTGTGGCAGGTCGTGAGCGACGTGAGGCACCTCGTCGCGCAGCATTTCGAGGATCTGACGCCGCTGCTCGGCGGCCTGCGCACGTCGAGCCGCGAATTCCACTGACTCCCCCGACGCGTGCCGCCGGCCCGCGCGGCGCTTCGCCTCACGATGCATACCAGTCGGCTCAACTGGTTCTATTCCGGTCTCATACTTGCCCCCGAAACCTGGCTGAAACGTGCATTGGAACTGTCCCCTTGCATACCACTCCGGGTAAATCCCTATCTCGTACTGCGTTGTAAACAAAGGCTTTAACGGCACTAAAACGCTTGCGCAGCAAGGCTCCCGGCGATTTCGGCACATCTAATACCAGTTCGTTGACTGGTATTATGGTGGTTATATAATGCGTTCACTTTCGACGGCCCGAGGTCGTCGTCCGACACCCGGAGGCACATGGAAACCGGCTGGTCCGAACTGGCGCCCGATCCCCTCAGCGACACGCCGCTCTATCTGCAGCTCGCCCGCAACCTGGCGAGCGCGATACACGGCGGCGCGTGGCGGGCCGGCGAGGCGCTGCCGTCGGAGCGGCTGCTGTCGGTGTCGGTCGGCGTATCGCGGATCACGGCTCGCCGCGCACTCGTGCTGCTGGTCGAGCAGGGGCTGATCACGCGGGCGCGCGGTGCGGGCAGCTTCATCACGCCGCGCGTCGCCGACCCGCTGTCGCGTCTTGTCGGCTTCACCGCGAAGATGCAGCAGCGCGGCTTCATGCCCGATTCGGTGTGGCTGTCGCGCAAGTTGCGTACCGCGAGCCGTGACGAGATCGTGCATCTCGGCCTCGCGCCGGGCGCGACGGTTGCTCGGCTCGAACGGCTGCGCCGCGCGGACGGCATCGTGATGGCCGTCGAGCATTCGACGCTGCCGGCCGCGGTGGTGCCCGATCCGCAGGCGCTCGGTGCGTCGCTGTACGAATACCTGGAAGCGCGCGGCATGGTCGTCGTGCGCGCACTGCAGCACTTTCGTGCGGTGAACGCGACGCGCGAGATCGCGAAATGGATGGCGGTGAAGCCGGGCGCGGCGCTCCTCGTGATCACGCGCATCGGCTACGGTGCCGACCAGCGCGCGATCGAAGTGACCGAATCGTATTGCCGCGACGACTATTACGACTTCGTCGCCGAACTGAAACGCTGACGCGCGAGACTGCCCGCGCGCGACATGCGCGAAGCAACGACACGGATTTGCAAATCACGACGCGGATGCCCGCGTCACCAGATCATCAAGAGAACGTCATGCTGACTGGAAACATCCTCACCCCCGACGGCTGGATTCACGGTTCGCTCGATAGCGAGAACGGCCGCATCACCACGCTCGACGGCACGCCTGCCGATCCCGCGCAGAACGACTCGCCGTACATCCTGCCCGGCTTCATCGACCTGCACGTGCATGGCGGCGGCGGCGCCGACGTGATGGAAGGCGGCGACGCGATCGAGACGATCGCCCGCACGCACGCGCAATTCGGCACGACGAGCCTGCTCGCGACGACGATGACCGCGCCGCGCGACGAACTGATGAAGGTCGTCGGCAACCTCGGCAGCGTCGCGCGCACCCGCACGCCGGGCGGCGCGCGCGTGCTCGGCGTGCACCTCGAAGGACCGTACATCAACCCCGGCAAGCTCGGCGCGCAGCCCGACGCGGCCGTGTCGGCCGTGCTCGACGAAGTGCTGAAGTACCTGTCGATCGCGCCGATCCGCGTCGTCACGCTCGCACCGGAAATCGCCGGCCACATCGAGATCATCGGCGAGATGGCCGCGCGCGGCGTGCGCGTGCAGCTCGGCCACTCGCTCGCGACCTACGACGATGCCGTTGCCGCGCTCAAGCACGGCGCATGCGGCTTCACGCACCTGTTCAACGCGATGTCGCCGCTGCATCACCGCAACCCGGGCCTGGTGGGCGCGGCGCTTGCGCATGCCGAATACGCGGAAATCATTCCCGACCTGCTGCACGTGCACCCGGGCGCGATTCGTGCTGCGCTGCGCGCGATCCCGCGCCTGTACGTCGTGACCGACAGCACGTCCGCAACCGGCATGCCCGACGGCGAATACCGGCTCGGCAGCCAGCACGTGACGAAGTGCCTCGGCGGCGTGCGGCTGGCCGACGGCACGCTCGCCGGCAGCACGCTGACGATGGACCAGGCGCTGCGCAACCTCGTGTCGCTCGGCCTGCCGATCGCCGACGTGTCGAACCGGATGTCGCGCTATGCGGCCGACTACCTCGGCATCGCCGACCGCGGCCGCCTCGAGCGCGGCGCATGGGCCGACCTCGCGGTGTTCGATCGCGACCTGAACCTCACCGCGACCTATGTCGAAGGAGAATCGATTGTCGAATATGCTTAAGGAAGCGCGCGAGTCCGCCCAGGTCGTCGCCGCGCAAATCGCCGACACCACGCGCGTCGAAGCGCTCGCAGGCCAATTGCTCGATCACCCTCCGGCCGTCGCGCTGACGGTCGCGCGCGGCAGCTCGGATCACGCCGCGAGCTATTTCGCGAGCCTGACGATGAGCCGCCTCGGCGTGCCGGTCGCGTCGCTGCCGATGTCGGTCGCGACGCTGCAGCAGGCGCCGCTGAAGGTGCAGGATCAACTCGCGATCGCATTCTCCCAGTCGGGCAAGAGCCCCGACCTCGTCAACACGATGGCCGCGCTGCGCGAAGCCGGCGCGCGCACCGTCGCCGCCGTCAACGTGCTGCCGTCGCCGCTCGCCGATGCGTGCGAGCACCAGTTGCCGCTGCTCGCCGGCCCCGAATTGTCGGTTGCCGCGACGAAGAGCTATATCGCGATGCTGTCGCTGTCCGCGCAGATCGTCGCTTACTGGCAGCGCGA
Organism: Burkholderia sp. BKH01; assembly: GCF_025685725.1. Lineage (NCBI taxonomy): Bacteria > Pseudomonadati > Pseudomonadota > Betaproteobacteria > Burkholderiales > Burkholderiaceae > Burkholderia > Burkholderia sp. BKH01. Next base: position 331,502 of record NZ_JAOTQT010000002.1, read on the forward strand.
CGCCGCGCTGATGTCCGCGCTGCGCGGCTTGCCCGACGTGCTCGCGCAGGCCGGCCGGCTCGACTGGTCGCAGGCCGTTGCCGCACTCGCGGGCGTCGAGCGGATGATCGTGATCGGCCGTGGCCTCGGTCTCGCGATCGCGCAGGAAGCCGCGCTGAAGCTGAAGGAAACGTCCGGCATCCAGGCCGAGGCGTTCTCGAGTGCCGAAGTTCGTCATGGCCCGATGGAACTGATCGATCGCGACTATCCGCTGCTCGTGTTCGCGCCGCCGGGGCCCGAACAGGCCGGCCTGCTGCAACTCGCGGAAGACATGCGCGCGCGCGGCGCCGCCGTGCTGCTCGCGGCGCCCGCCGGCACGCCCGGCCTGTCGGGCACGGTGCTGCCGCTCGCGCAGTCCGCCCATCCGGCGCTCGACCCGATCGCCGCCATTCTTTCGTTCTACGTGATGGCGGCGGATCTCGCCGTCGCGCGCGGCCGCAATCCCGACACGCCGCGCCACCTGAACAAAGTCACCGAAACGCACTGATAGCCGAGACAGCCGATGAGACGCGCCGAGGAGTCCCAGTTGAACAGCCCCACCCACGATCAGATCGTCCTGCTTGCCCCGCTGACGGGGCCGATCGTTCCGCTGGCCGACGTGCCCGATCCGGTGTTCTCCGGCGGGATGTTCGGCGACGGCATCGGCATCGACCCGCTCGCGGGCAAGCTCGTCGCGCCGTGCGCGGGCATCGTGTCGCATCTCGCGCGCACGGGCCACGCGGTGACGATCACGACGCCGCAAGGCGCGGAAGTGCTGCTCCACATCGGCATCGACACCGTCGAGCTGAACGGGCAGGGCTTTACCGCGCACGTCGAGGCCGGCGCGCGCGTCGAAGCGGGCGATCTGCTGATCGAGTTCGACCAGGACGCGGTCGCGCGCAGCGCGCATTCGCTCGTGTCGGTGATCGCGATCGCGAACTCCGACGCGTTCGAGGTCGTCGACCGCGCGAGCGGTTTCGCGACGGCCGGCGAGACGCCGCTGCTCGCGCTGCGCGGCAAGGGCGAAGCGGCCGCGCAGGCGGCTCAGGCCGGCGCGGCGGCGCACAACGAAGTGCGCCGCGAAATCGTGCTGGCGCAACCGGGCGGCCTGCATGCGCGGCCGGCCGCGCGTGCGCGTGAGGCCGTGCGCGGGCTCGACGCGACCGTCGACGTGCTGTTCGACGGCCGCAAGGCGTCGATCGCGAGCGTCGTCGGCCTGCTCGGCCTCGGCGCCGGCGAAGGCGCGACGGTCGAACTGGTCGGCCGCGGCGCGCACGCACAGCAGGCCGTCGATGCGGTCGAGCACGAACTGCTGCGCGAGGCGCACGGCGAGGTCGAGGAAAAGCCGGCACGGCTGAGGTCGCCCGCGCCGCAGACGGTCGCGCGCAACGTCGGCGCACCGATCGACCCGAACACGCTCGTGGGCGTATGCGCGGCGCCAGGCATCGCGGTCGGCACGCTGGTGCGTCTCGACGATGCGGAAATCGTGCCGCCCGAGCAGGCAGCCGGCACGCCGGCCACGGAAAGCCGCCAGCTCGACCAGGCGCTGAAGGCCGTCGACGGCGAACTCGACGAAACGGTGCGCAGCGCATCGGCGCGCGGCGCGGTTGGCGAAGCGGGCATCTTCGCGGTGCATCGCGTGCTGCTCGAGGATCCGACGCTGATCGACGCGGCACGCGACCTGATCAGCCTCGGCAAGAGCGCGGGCTTCGCATGGCGCGCGACGATCCGCACGCAGATCGACACGCTGTCGAAGCTCGACGACGCGCTGCTCGCCGAACGCGCGGCCGACCTGCGCGACATCGAGAAGCGCGTGCTGCGCGCGCTCGGCCACACGAACGGCGCGGCGCGTGCGCTGCCCGACGAGGCCGTGCTCGCGGCCGAGGAATTCACGCCGTCGGACCTGTCGTCGCTCGATCGCCAGCGCGTGACCGCGCTCGTGATGGCGCGCGGCGGCGCGACGTCGCACGCGGCGATCATCGCTCGGCAGCTCGGCATTCCGGCGCTGGTGGCGGTCGGCGAAGCGCTGTATGCGATTCCGGACGGCACGCAGGTTGTCGTCGATGCGAGCGCGGGCCGTATCGAACACGCGCCGACCGCACTCGACGTCGAACGCGCGCGGCACGAGCGCCAGCGCCTGGACGGCGTGCGCGAGGCGAACCGGCAACTGGCAGGCGTTGCCGCTGCGACGGCCGACGGCCGCGCGATCGAGGTCGCCGCGAACATCGCGACGCTCGACGACGCGAACACCGCGGTCGACAACGGCGCGGACGCGGTCGGCCTGCTGCGCACCGAGCTGATGTTCATCCATCGCCAGGCCGCGCCGACGGTCGTCGAACACCAGCAGAGCTACCAGTCGATCGTCGACGCGCTGCAGGGCCGCACGGCGATCATCCGCACGCTCGACGTCGGCGCCGACAAGGAAGTCGACTACCTGACGCTGCCGCCCGAACCGAACCCGGCGCTCGGCCTGCGCGGCATCCGCCTCGCGCAGGTGCGCCCCGATCTGCTCGACGATCAATTGCAGGGCCTGCTCGCGGTGAAGCCGTTCGGCGCGGTGCGCATCCTGCTGCCGATGGTCACCGACGCGGGTGAGATCGTGCGGCTCAGAAAGCGCATCGACGAGTTCGCGCGTGCGCAGGGCCGCACCGAGCCGATCGAGGTCGGCGTGATGATCGAGGTGCCGTCGGCCGCGCTGCTGGCCGACCAGCTCGCGCAACACGCGGATTTCCTGTCGATCGGCACCAACGACCTGACGCAGTACACGCTCGCGATGGACCGCTGCCAGGCCGACCTGGCAGCGCAGTCCGACGGCCTGCATCCGGCCGTGCTGCGCCTGATCGACATCGCGGTGCGCGGCGCCGCGAAGCACGGCAAGTGGGTCGGCGTGTGCGGCGCGCTCGGCGGCGATCCGCTCGCGGTGCCGATTCTGGTCGGCCTCGGCGTGACCGAGCTGTCGGTCGACCCGGTAGCGGTGCCGGGCATCAAGGCGCGTGTGCGCCGTCTCGATTACCAGTTGTGCCGTCAGCGCGCGCAGGATCTGCTCGCGCTCGATTCGGCACAGGCGGTAAGGGCAGCAAGCCGCGAGGTCTGGCCGCTCGACTGAACGTCGAAGGCAGGCTCGCGACCCGTTTCACTACGAAAGCAATTAGGTCAACGACGCTTAACGACGAGACAAGGATTGGAGGACTGAATGAACGGGAATCCGTTTCTGAAAATACAGGGCCTGGGCCGGGCGCTGATGCTGCCGATCGCGGTATTGCCGGTTGCCGGCATTCTGCTGCGACTCGGCCAGCCCGACGTGTTCAACATCAAGATGATCGCCGACGCCGGCGGTGCGATCTTCGACAACCTGCCGCTGCTGTTCGCGATCGGCGTGGCGGTCGGCTTCGCGAAGGACAACAACGGCGTTGCCGCGCTCGCCGGCGCGATCGGCTACCTGATCGAAACCGCGATCATGAAGGACATCGATCCCAAGCTGAACATGGGCGTGCTGTCCGGGATCATCGCGGGTGTGGTCGCGGGCTTGCTGTACAACCGCTACAAGGACATCAAGCTGCCGGACTACCTCGCGTTCTTCGGCGGCAAGCGGTTCGTGCCGATCATCACGGGGCTGGCCTGCGTGGTACTCGGCATCGTGTTCGGGTACGTGTGGCAGCCGGTCCAGCATGCGATCGACGCGGCCGGCCAGTGGCTGACGACGGCGGGCGCGATCGGTGCGTTCGTGTTCGGCTTCCTGAACCGCCTGCTGCTCGTCACGGGGCTGCACCACATCATCAACTCGCTCGCGTGGTTCGTGTTCGGCAACTTCACGCCGCCCGCCGGCGGCGAGATCGTGCACGGCGACCTGCATCGCTTCTTCGCGGGCGACCTGACCGCGGGCACCTTCATGGCCGGCTTCTTCCCGATCATGATGTTCGGCCTGCCGGCAGCGTGTCTGGCCATGCTGCACGAAGCGCCGAAGGAGCGCCGCGCGATGGTCGGCGGCCTGCTGTTCTCGATGGCGCTGACGTCGTTCCTGACCGGCGTGACCGAGCCGATCGAGTTCAGCTTCATGTTCCTCGCGCCGGTGCTGTACGTGATCCACGCGGTGCTGACGGGGCTGTCGCTCGCGATCTGCCAGATCCTCGGCGTGAAGCTCGGCTTCACGTTCTCGGCCGGTGCGATCGACTACGTGCTGAACTACGGGCTGTCGACGAAGGGCTGGATCGCGATTCCGCTCGGCATTGCGTACGGCGCCGCGTACTACGGGCTGTTCCGCTTCTTCATCCGCAAGTTCAACATGGCGACACCGGGCCGCGAGCCGGCATCGGCCGATGCGGCGGTCGAGTCGTACGCATCGGGCGGCTTCGTCGCGCCGGCTGCGGGCGCCGCCGCGGCTGCACCGCGTGCGCAGCGCTACATCGCCGCGCTCGGCGGGGCGGGCAACCTGACGGTCGTCGACGCATGCACGACGCGCCTGCGCCTGAGCGTCGTCGATCCGGAAAAGGTATCGGAGCCTGAACTGAAGTCGATCGGCGCGCGTGGCGTGCTCAAGCGCGGCGGCAACAGCGTGCAGGTGATCATCGGGCCCGAGGCCGACATCATTGCCGACGAGATGCGTGCAGCGATCGGCAGCGGCGCGACCGGCGCGGCGTCGACGGCGACGGCCGCCGCGGCGCAGCCCGTCACCGGCGCGGCCGCCGGCCCGCTCGATCCGGAGCCGGCGCGCTGGCTCGCGGTGTTCGGCGGGGCGACCAATGTCGCGTCGCTCGACGCGGTCGCGACCACGCGCCTGCGCGTCGTCGTGCGCGATCCGTCGGCGGTCGATCGCGATCGTCTCGGCGCGCTCGATGTCGCATGGGTGTCGCTCGACACGTTCCATATCGTCTGCGGCAACGCGGCGGCCCGCTATGCCGAACAGCTCGGCGCACGCCTGCCGCCGTCGGGCGGCGGGGCGGCTGCGCAACCGGCATGACGCAATAAGGCCGGCCGAATCCGCGCTGCGGATTCGGGCCGGCCGGCAGAAACGAAAACGGCTTGCGATGCGTCGCAAGCCGTTTTTGTTTGGTGGGGCGATGCGCGATGCGGATGAATGCATCGCGCATCGCTGAACCGCTGAACCGCTGAACCGCTGAACCGCTGAACCGCTGAACCGCTCAACCGTCCAGCCGTCCAGCCGTCCAACCGTTCACGGGTTCGTCAGCGTGAAGGTCGGCTTCCGGTAGCCGATGCCCGCGCGGTCGAGCTTCGGCAATTCGCGTTGCGTGAGCAGCGTCGCGAAACCGGCCCAGTCGCGCTGCAGCGCGGCCGTGTCGACGTGATGCGTATCGCCGCGCTTGAAGCGCACGCCTGCCGCGTACGGCAGCTCCCAGTCGGCCCGGTGCCACGCGCGCTCGGCGAGCGCGAGCAGCCGCGGATAGGCCATGTATTCGAGGAAGGTGTCGTTGCGCATCACCTCGCCCCATGCCTGCCCCTGCATGCCTTCGAGGCGCGGCGCGGGGCCCGTGCCCGTTACCTCGAACGCGTTGCCGGCACGGTCGCCCATCACCTCGGCGTTCTGCGGCAGGTTTTCCGGCGCGAGCGAGAACACCTTGTACTCGTCCGTCGCGTGCGAGCCCCAGTAGTAGCCGCGCTCGCGCGGGTTGAGCGTGTACGGGAAGTCGAAGTACAGGTAGTCGGGCAGCGCCAGCACCGTCAGGTAGCCCCTGCCGCTCAGGTCGCGCGCGCTGTCCGACGCACCCCAGAAGATCGTGTCCCACAGCGACACCATCACGTGGCGCGTGCCGAAGTCCTGCGGCCCGTTCGCATGCTTGATGCCGTCCTGCCACGCGGCCATCGTGTCGATCCCGTTCGCGTTGACCGCCGTGCTCACCTGTTGCGCGAAACGCGTCGGCAGCTCGTCGATCGACTTGATCTCGCCGCGCTGGAGCAGCGCCGTGCACGCGGGCGAACGCGCCCACGGCTTGTCCTGCGCGGCGAGATCGATGCGGCCCTTGTTCGGGTCGGTGCCGTTCAGCGGCTGGAAGCCCGCGCCGAGCAGGATGTTCTTCGCCTCGTCGCCGCCGTAGTGCCAGATGTGCAGCGGCGCCTGCGCGTCCGCATGCATTGCCGCGATCTCGCGGATCACCTTCGACGCGAAATTGAGCGCGCCCGGCACGCACGGGTTCAGGTCGCTGCGCCGGTCGTAGAACTGCACCGTCAACAGGTTCGACGTGTCCTGCGGATCGAGCAGCCGGTACGCGTTCGCTTCCTGCTCGCGGCCGGCCGCATGCAGCCGGCGGTAGCGCGCTTCCATCGTCACGACGGCTGCGCGCGCATGCGCGGGCATGTCGATCTCCGGGATGATCTCGACGAAATGCGCGGCCGCGTAGCGCACGAGCGCCACGTAGTCGTCGCGCGTCAGGTAGCCGCCGCCCGAGCGGTTGTCGGGGCCGGAGCCGAGCTGCGGCAGCAGGCAGCGCGTCTCGCTCGGGTCGTGGCAGCGGCGCGAGCCGATCTCGGTCAGCTCGGGCAGGCCGGGAATCTCGATGCGCCAGCCTTCGTCGTCGGACAGATGCAGGTGCAGGCGGTTGAGCTTGTACGCGCTCATCTGGTCGATCAGGCGGCGCAGCGTCGCCGGGTGCTTGAAGTTGCGCGCGAGATCGACGTGCATGCCGCGATGCGTGAAGCGCGGCGCATCCTCGACGAGCATCGCCGGGATCGGGCCGCCGCCTGCCGGCGCGAGCGAGAAGAGCGTCTGTACGCCGTAGTAGAGGCCCGCGCGATCGTAGGCTTCGATGAACACGCCGCGCGGCCCGATCGCGAGCCGGTAGCCGCCCGGCGTCGCGATGTCGGCCGGCAGCCGGCGCGGCGCGACCGCGCCCCACACCGGCACGCGCGCGCCGTCGAGCCCGAGGGTCGCCGCGCGCTCGCGCAGCGCCGCGACCTGCGCGTCCGGCAGGCCAGGCAGCGCGAACTCGACGCCGCGCAGGTCGAGCGTGCCGGGCAGCGGCTGCTCGCGCTTCACGCTCGGCAGCGCTCGGGTCGCGTCGGGCCGTGCGGCCACGGGCGGCGCATTGCCGGTCGAGTTGTTCTGCGCGTCGGCCGGCAGCGATTCGACGTAGCGCAGTTCGTCGTCGGTGTCGTTGTAGCGCAGCACGGCGGGCGGCGCGCCGTCGACCACGACGTACGGGCGCGGGATCACGTCGCTGTAGCGCAGCAACCAGTATTCGGCGACGAACGGCAGCTCGATGCGCTCGCCCGGCGCAAGCCGCACCGAGCCCGGCTGCGGCGTCAGTTCGTACAGGTCGCCCGTGAGCCGCCGCAGCGCGAAGCCCGGACGATCGATCCGCAGCAGGCGGCGGATGCTGTGCAGGTAGAGCTTCCAGCCGCCGTCGGCGATCGCCTGGTGGCCGCGGTTCTGCAGGATCAGGCGACCCGTCGCGCAGGCTGCGCCGTCGGCGCCGAGATCGGCGCACGGCACGCCGGCCGCGGCCGCGTGGTTGTTGTCGACGGCGACGCGCAATGCGAGGCCGTTCGACAGCAGCGCCGCGAGATTGGCCGCTTGCGCGGTGGGCTGCGCGGTGCCGGCGGTCGCGGTCGATGGAGGCTGGGCGGAAATTGCGGCCGGCGACAGCGCCGCGATCAGCACGCCGGCAACGAGGGATGGCAAGGTGTGCTTCATTCGAACTCCTGAGAAAAAGGGGGGCGTAGCGGCGTCGTGAGGTGACGATCGCTGCGATCGGGCTTTCAATGGAGCTGCTGGAGATACCTGCGCGCGGGGCGATGCGGCCGCACCGCGCGCTTTCGGCACGCGGGGGCGTGCATTACGGAACGGGAGGCGGGCAGGCGTGCCGATCGGACCGGCGGGGCGGCGTACGCGCGCTCATCGGCGGCGCGCGGCAACGGCCGCAATGGCGAAGCGGTCGCAGTCGGCTACGTTCGTCCGGCCGCGCACGATGGCGACAACAGGTGCCGCCGAACGGCAATCGGCCACCGCCCGGCAACACGGCGCGCAGGTGCGCGCCATACACGGGATTCGCATGTCTCCCCCACCCAGAAGGATTCGGCCTGTCGGCGGCCGTGTCCAAAGATCTTATGAAACCTTTTATTGGTATTCAAGTGGTATCAATCTGGCGCTAAATTGGCATCGGTGTGCGAGGCCGGTCCGGACGGCCGGGACGAAAAAAAACCTCGCGCGAAGCGAGGTTCTTTCCGGACGGCGGCGGTGCGATCCGCCGCGCGCGTCACGCGTCAGTCGCGGCGCACGCGCGCGGGCGCTTCCTGCGTCTTCTGCCGCGCTTCGAGCCACATTGCATTGACGATGCCGAACGACAGCGCGACGCCGATACCGAGAATCCAGCTGAAATACCACATGATCCGACTCCTTGCGAAACGGTAGGCGGGGGCGCCTGCGCGCCCCGGCCCGGTTCAATACATCGAGTGATTGTTCTCTTCGAGCGTCTGGTGCGTGACCTTGCCGCGCATCACGCGATACACCCAGCCCGTGTAGATCAGGACGATCGGCAGGAACACGATCACCGCGAACAGCATCACCTGCAGCGTCTTGTGGCTCGACGTCGAATCCCACACGGTCAGGCTGCTGCGCGGGTCGAGCGACGACGGCATGATGAACGGGAACATCGAGAAGCCCGCGGTCAGGATCACGCCGACGATCATCAGGCCCGTGCAGAAGAACGCCGTCTTCTCCTGCTTCGAGCCGGCGAGCAGCAGCGCGAGCAGGCCGCCCGCGATCCCGACGACCGGCGCCGCGATCATCCATGGAAACTCGCCGTAGTTCGCGAGCCACAGGCCCGAGCCGGCGGCGACGTCCTTGAGCAGCGGGTTCGCGACCGTGTCGGTCGGCGCGGCGTTCGTGATGTGGAAGCCGCCGATGGTCGATGCGATCAGCACGCCGGCCAGCACGAACAGCACGACCGCGAGGAACGACGCCACACGAAGCGCGATCGATGCGCGGCGCGCGATCACGCCGTCGGTCTTCATCTTGATGAACGCGGCGCCGTGCGCGACGAGTATCGTGAGGCTGACGAGCCCGCACAGCAGCGCGAACGGGTTCAGCAGCGCCCAGAAGCTGCCGTAGTAGGTCACGCGCAGGTCGCTGTCGAACTTGAACGGCACGCCCTGCAGCAGGTTGCCGAACGCGACGCCGAACACGAGCGCCGGCACGAAGCCGCCGGCGAACAGGCCCCAGTCCCAGCCGGCGCGCCAGCGCGGGTCCGGCCGCTTGCTGCGGTAGTCGAAGCCCACCGGCCGGAAGAACAGCGCGAACAGCACGAGCAGCATCGCGAAGTAGAAGCCTGAGAACGACGCGGCATAAACGAGCGGCCAGGCGGCGAACATCGCGCCGCCGGCGGTGATCAGCCACACCTGGTTGCCTTCCCACGTCGCGCCGACCGTGTTGACGATGATGCGGCGCTCCTCGTCGGTCTTGCCGAGGAACGGCAGCAGCGCGGTCGCGCCCATGTCGAAGCCGTCGGTGACGGCGAAGCCGATCAGCAGCACGCCGACGAGCAGCCACCAGATCAGCTTGAGAGTTGCATAGTCCATAGCGATTCCTTGTTCCGTTTCGGGTGCGTGCTCAGGCCGGGGCGCGCTCGCTGGCGGCCGCGAGTTCGTGGTGATAGCGGCCGGTATGCAGCGACGACGGGCCGAGGCGCGCGTACTTGAACATCAGCTTGATCTCGATGACGAACAGCGCGGTGTAGAACAGGATGAAGCCCGCGAGGCTCAGGTACAGGTCGGTCGGCGTCAGGCTCGACGCGGACAGGTGCGTCGGCAGCACGCCCGCGATCGTCCACGGCTGGCGGCCGAGTTCGGCGACGATCCAGCCGAATTCGATCGCGATCCACGGCAGCGGGATCGCCCACACCGCGTAGCGCAGGAACCAGCGGCGGTTGTCCTGCAGCAGTTCGCGGCGCGCGCAGAACCAGAACGCGGCAACGAACGTCGCGACGAACAGGAAGCCGAGGGCCACCATGATCCGGAACGAGAAGAACACGGGCGCGACCGGCGGGATCGTCTTCTTCGCGGCGGCCTTGATCTGCTCGGGCGTCGCGTCGGTCACGTTCGGCGTGAACTGCTTGAGCATCAGCCCGTAGCCGAGATACTGCTTGTGCTGGTCGAACAGTTCGCGCGTCGCGGCGCTCGTGTCGCCCTGCTTGATCTTCTGCAGCGCGCCGTACGCGATCATCCCGCTCTGGATGTGCTCCTCGCTGCGCTTCGCGAGATCGCGCAGGCCGATCACCGGTTCGTCGATCGAGCGCGTCGCGATCAGGCCGAGCGCATACGGGATCTTGATCGCGTAGTCGGTACGCTGCTCTTCCTGGTTCGGAATGCCGATCAGCGTGAACGATGCGGGTGCCGGCTGCGTTTCCCATTCGGATTCGATGGCCGCGAGCTTCATCTTCTGCACTTCACCGGTCGTATAACCCGATTCGTCGCCGAGCACGATCACGCAGAGCGTCGCCGCGAGGCCGAAGCCGGCCGCGACCGCGAACGAGCGCAGCGCGAAGTCGATGTCGCGCTTCTTCAGCAGGTACCACGACGACACGCCGAGCACGAACATCGCGGCCGACACGTAGCCGGCCGACACCGTGTGCACGAACTTCACCTGCGCGACCGGGTTGAACAGCACGTCGAACAGGTTCGTCATTTCCATCCGCATCGTCTGGTAGTTGAACTCGGCGCCGACCGGGTTGTTCATCCAGCCGTTCGCGACGAGGATCCACAGCGCGGACAGGTTCGAGCCCAGTGCGACAAGGAACGTGACCATCAGGTGCTTGACCTTCGACAGGCGGTTCCAGCCGAAGAAGAACAGGCCGACGAATGTCGATTCGAGGAAGAACGCCATCAACCCTTCGACCGCGAGCGGCACGCCGAAGATGTCGCCGACATAGTGCGAGTAGTACGACCAGTTCGTGCCGAACTGGAATTCGAGCGTGATGCCGGTCGTCACGCCCATCGCGAAGTTGATCCCGAACAGCTTGCCCCAGAACTGGGTCATGTCCTTGTAGACCTGTTTGCCGGTCATCACGTAGACGGCTTCCATGATGACGAGCAGCCAGGACAGGCCCAGCGTCAGCGGCACGAACAGGAAGTGGTAGAGCGCCGTGATGCCGAACTGCAGGCGTGATAGATCGACGACTTCACTACTTATCATGGTGGTCTCCCTCGGTAGGTGCAGGCGCCGGTACCGAGAGCAGCCTCTCGGCGACGGCGGCAGGCGGAAGCGACATGTGCTCGGCCTGCGGATGATTGAAGAATGCGTATTTGAGCGACATCAGGAGGATCAGCTTGACGATCAGCACCAGCGTGATGTCGCGGGCGAGGGTCGGCCCGCGAGCCCACGCGGCGATGCGCGCGCGCCAGCCGATCATGCCGGCCGGCCGCGGGGGAGGTGGCGGCGCAGGCTCTTTATTGATCGAGATCAAGGCGATTATCCTGAATCGATTGAGGTCGGATTGGGGGCGACTTTACGTCGGATTTATGACGGCCGTGAAGCTGTTTTAATCCTTTTGCGCCTGACATGCCAATTTTAAGATGACGGCTTTGCGATGCCGAGTGCTGCGCTGCGGCAGACCGTCGCTAACTACGGGCTGAAACTTGAGGCAGATCAAGGTTATGCGGAAGGGGCCCGAAAACGGCCTATTACCTGATGAATCAGGTCAATTAATCGGCGAAGAAACGAGCGGTAAAGCGGGTGAAAAGCAGCGGAAAAATCGGGGAAAAGCAGACGAAAAAAAACCGCTGCCGGTCGGGCAGCGGTTTTTGATGAAGCGCTCTGAATCGCCGGATTTATGCGTATTCGGCGAGTGCGGTGCGCATCTTTTTCATTGCGCTCGCTTCGATCTGGCGGATGCGTTCCGCGGACACGCCGAACTCGGCGGCGAGATCGTGCAGCGTCGAGCCGCCCGAGCCGTCGTCGTCGACGTGCAGCCAGCGCGCCTCGATGATGCGGCGGCTGCGTGCGTCGAGCGCGTCGAGCGCTTGCGCGATGCCGTCCGTCTGCAGCGTGTCGCGCTGACGCGCGGCGAGCACGGCGGTCGGCTCGTTGTGCGAGTCGGCCAGGTAGGCGATCGGCGCGTACGACTCCTCGCCGTCTTCCACCTGCCCTTCGAGCGCGATGTCGCCGCCCGACAGGCGCGTTTCCATCTCGGCCACGTCTTCGCGCTTGACGTTGAGTTCCTGCGCGAGGCCGTCGATTTCCTCGGGCGTCATCGCCTGCATGCTCTTCTTGTGGCTGCGCAGGTTGAAGAACAGCTTGCGCTGCGCCTTCGTCGTCGCGACCTTCACCATGCGCCAGTTGCGCAGGATGTACTCGTGGATCTCGGCCTTGATCCAGTGGATCGCATACGACACGAGACGCACGTTCTGCGCCGGATCGAAGCGCTTCACGGCCTTCATCAGGCCGATGTTGCCTTCCTGGATCAGGTCGCCGTGCGGCAGGCCGTAGCCGAGATAGTTGCGCGCGATCGACACGACGAGACGCAGGTGCGACAGCACGAGGCGGCGCGCCGAATCGAGGTTGTTGTCTTCGCGGAATTCGGTTGCGTACTGGCGTTCCTCTTCGGCCGTCAGCAGCGGAATGCGATTGACGGCCTGGATATACGAATCGATGTTGCCAAGCTGGCCCGGCAACATCGATTGAGCTGCGAGCGCCAGCGAGCCTGCCGATTCGGCCTTGGCCGGCGTCGGGCTCAGGGTATTCGGAAGGGTCAGGGCGTTGCTCACTAAAAAACTCCTTTGGAATCAGGGACAAACCCTGGGTCTCGGATGAGATTCCGGGGCCAATCTTAGCACTCCCGCAAACCGAGTGCTAATTCCTTAGAGCGGGCGTGGGCATCTGAGTTCCCGATTTTTCTATCGAGATAGTCGAGTCGATAGTCTAATCTGCGACCAAGGCGGCGGATCGAAGTTCCGTAAACCGTTGTTTCTGATGAGAATCGGTAGACGGTTTCGATTTTTGTCGTTTTGGAAGGAAGCCATTTCGCTTCGTGATGCCGATCCGAAAAGTCCTTTACCATACCATTCAGTTCGCTCGGGCCAGGCCGTCGCGGCAGGCCCCATTCAACCCACAAAGTTGGAGTGTCAGATGAACAATAAGAAGAATCGCCGGCCCCGCAGCCGGCTTGCGCTGCATGCGATGCTGGCGGCGTCACTGCTGGGTGGATCGGGTGCGGCGTTCGCGGATCGATGGGGGATCCAGGCGGGCGGCGGGTTTTCGGATCGTCACGCGATCGACAAGGCCGATCTTGGCGTGGTGTGGGATCCGGGCTGGAACTGGTGGGAAATCGGCGGCTGGCACTTCGCGTTCGTGATGGAAGGCCACGTCGGCTACTGGCACACGGGCGGCAATGTCCACGGCAACCTCGGCGAGTTCGGCGCGACGCCGATGTTCCGCTTCATCAAGAGCGCGGGCCAGGTGCGCCCGTTCGTCGAGGCCGGCGCCGGCATCCGGTTCCTCACTTCCCCGACGATCTCCAACAATCTTTCGCTCGCGACGTCGTTCCAGTTCGTGGATGTCGTCGGCGTCGGCGCACAGTTCGGAGAACGGCAACAGTATCAGGTCGGTTACCGTTTTCAACATGTGTCTAACGCGGGTATCAAAGAGCCGAATCCTGGTATAAATTTCCACCAGTTCTACGTGCAATACAACTTCTGATCCGCATGCCTGCGCTCGGCGCACGGCGTGCGCGTTGCCGAGGAGTCAGGCGATGGCGAAGGTGGTCGATGCGATCCGCGCGCTCGAGCGCGATCGGTTCCGGGCGATGGTGGACGGGGACGGCGAGGCGCTCGACGCGCTGCTGTCGGACAAGGTGTTCTTCGTGCACACCAACGGCAAGCGTGAAACCAAGCAGCAGTTCATCGACGCCATCGTCGCCGGCCGCCGCCGCTATCGTCAGATCGAAATCCAGTCGCAGGACGTGCTGCCTGTTGGCGGCGAAACCTGCGTCGTCACCGGGCGCGCGTTGATCGAGATGGAAACGAACAACGGCGGCCTGGTGTTCCCGATCGCCTACACGTCCGTCCACACCGAGGAGCAGGGCCGCTGGTGCCTGCTCGCGTGGCAGGCGACGCGGTGCGCGACCGAGACATGAGCGCGTGTGGCGCTCCTTTTCATGTCCCCACCGAAGCGGCCTCCTGGGCCGCTTTTTGCTGGCCCGTGCGGCGCGGATCGCGCGGCGCACGGGCGGTCACGCCCTGCTCGCTGACTGTCGAACCCTGAGCGTCAGGCCGCCGCGCGGCGGTCCGTGCAATGCCATGCCGAGCGGTTGATTGCGCTGACGATTGCATCGAGCGCAGCGCTCGCCGCATCGGCGTGCAGGCCGACGCCGTGCCGCAGCGGCGCATCGCCGACCCGGCAGCCGACCGATACCGCGTTCCGGCCGTCCGTCGTTCGCGCGTGTTCGCAGGATGCGATGTCGATCGCGGCGCCGGCGGCCGCCGCGAATGCCGCGGCCAAACGTCGCACGGCATCCTCGGGCGTCGCGTCGGGCGCCGGCGCCGCTGCCGCGATCTCGCGGTTCTGCCAGCGCGCAGCGCTGCCATGCCGCGCGGCCGGGCCGTCGGTCTCGAAGAATTCGCGGGCGAACAGCGCGCAGATCGCGTCGCCCGTCACTTCCTCGCCGGATGCGTCGGCGAGCGTCTGCACCGCGTGGCTGAATTCGATCTGCACGCGGCGCGGCGGCGTGAAGCCCATTCCGCGTTCGAGCAGGAACGTCGCGCCGCCCTTGCCGGACTGGCTGTTCACGCGGATCACCGCGTCGTAGCTGCGGCCGAGGTCGGCCGGGTCGATCGGCAGGTACGGCACTTCCCAGACTGCGTCGGGGCGCTGCTGCGCGAAGCCCTTGCGGATCGCGTCCTGGTGCGAGCCCGAGAACGCGGTGAACACGAGGTCGCCCGCGTACGGATGGCGCGGATGCACGGGAATCTGGTTGCAGCGTTCGACGACGCGGCGCACCGCGTCGATGTCGGAGAAGTCGAGGCCCGGATCGATGCCCTGCGTGTAGAGGTTCAGCGCGAGCGTGACGAGATCGACGTTGCCGGTGCGTTCGCCGTTGCCGAACAGGCAGCCCTCGATGCGGTCGGCGCCCGCGAGCAGCGCGAGTTCGGCCGCCGCGACCGCGGTGCCGCGATCGTTGTGCGGATGCACGGACAGCACGATGCTGTCGCGATACGCGAGGTTGCGGTCCATCCATTCGATCTGGTCGGCGAACACGTTCGGGCTCGCGGCTTCGACGGTGGCCGGCAGGTTGACGATCATCTTGTGGTCGCGGGTCGGCCGCCAGGTTTGCGCGACCGCGTCGCAGATCTCGCGCGCGAACGTCAGCTCGGTCATGCTGAAGGTTTCCGGCGAGTACTGGAAGGTCCAGTGCGTGTCGGGGCGCGCGGCGGCGTGCTCCTTGATGACGCGCGTGCCGTCGACCGCGAGCGCCTTCACGTCGCTCTTCGACATCCCGAACACGATGCGGCGGAACGACGGGCAGACCGCGTTGTACAGGTGCACGATCGCGCGCGGCACGCCTTCGAGCGCGTCGAACGTGCGTGCGATCAGGTCTTCGCGCGACTGCACGAGCACCTCGATCGTCACGTCGTCGGGAATCCGCTTGTCGTCGATCAGCTTGCGGACGAAATCGAAGTCGGTTTGCGACGCCGACGGAAAACCGACTTCGATCTCCTTGAAACCGATCGCGACCAGCATCTCGAAGAACTCGAGCTTCTGCTCGATGCTCATCGGCTCGATCAGCGACTGGTTGCCGTCGCGCAGGTCGGTGCTCATCCAGACGGGCGCGCGCTCGATGGTGCGGGTCGGCCAGCGGCGGCCATTGATGCGGACGGGCTCGAACGGACGGTACTTGTCTTGCGGATTGCGCTTCATCTTCTGGACCTCGGGTCTCAAGTCGCGAGCGAAGACGGGCGGCAGGGGCGACGGTTGGCGCTGCCTCGCACCGCGGCGCGTGATCGCGCTGCGGATGCGAATGATCTTCGCGAATCGACCGACGGATAGACGGACGAATGCTGACGACTTCGGGTTGTAAAAACTGCGAGAGGGGTACTGCGAGGAACTGCTGGGAGGGACCGTGCGGACAGCACACGGCGCTACGACAGCCTTAGGCTAGTCGTAGCGATAGCGGCCGCGCTAGGCGGCCGGAGGTAATTCGGAGGGTGTTCGGAAAGGAACGCATGACGGCAACTCTATGCCAGGATGCGGGCGCGTGTCAAATCGTCGGGGCGCGGGGTCGGGTCGTTGCCGTGCCGTCAGCGCGTGGTGCGGGCGATCTGCACGATCGTTCCGACCTGCCGCGCGACCGTGTCGGGCACCGGCACCTCGCCGCGCAACACGGCGTCCGTCCACGCGGCCGTCGTCGCCGCATCGCGCGATTCGGGCAGTGCGACGGGCGGCGTATCGGTCGACGAACGTTCGGCCTCGATCAGCGTGTCGCACACGCCGTCGTGCAGCCAGTCGACCTGCACCTGGCGCCGCGTATCGGCGACGGCTTCGCCTTCGGTGCCGCGCGCGAGCAGCGCGCCGCCGAGCGCGGCGTCCGGATGGTCGCGGAACAGTTGCGCGAGGCTGTCGCGGTAAGGCGGGTGCGTGTAGTTGACGAGCCGCAGGCCGGCCGGCGCGAACGGCTGCAGGATCTTCACGAGCGTATGCGTCGAGTTGCGCACGCCGAGCACGCGGCGCATCGACAGCAGGTGCGCGATGCGCGGCGCCAGCGCTTCGATCGGCGCGAACGCGACGCGGCGTTCGGCGAGCGTGTCCTCGATCGCATCGTGCGACGTCGACGGCGCGAGCGACAGCGCCGAGAAGATCTCCGCGCTCGTCACGCGGCCCGGGTCGCGCTCGACACCGTGCACGAGCACCGGCACGCCTTCGCGAGCGAGCAGCAGCGCGAGCAGCGGCACGAGGTTCGGCTGCTTGCGCGCGCCGTTGTAGCTCGGGATCGACACGGGGCGGAACGCGGCGTCCTGCACGTGCACGGGCTCGAACGACGCCTGCGCGGCGGCGAGCATCGCGGCCAGCTCGTCGGACGTTTCGCCCTTCAGCCGATAGGCGATCAGGATCGCGCCGAGTTCGACGTCCGACACGCGCGCGTCGAGCATCGCGCGATAGAGTTCGAACGTGTCCTCGGCGGACAGCGCGCGCGCGCCGTGCGGGCCGCGGCCGATCTCCTTGATGAAGCGGGCGCAAGGGAACGGAGCGGCGGCGGGATCGTGGGAAGCGGTCATCGGTGCGTGGGGCGGGCGGCCGGCATCGGGCCGCGCGGTGAGCGGTGAGGAATGCCCCGAGTATCGCATGGGCGCGGCCGGCGCAAGCGCGGCCGCGCATCGCGTCGCGCTACACTCTGGTTACCGGCGGCGGGCGCGCCGGCTGCGCTGCGCCTGTGCCGTTGCCGGCCGAATACGACTACGAGAGACATGTCATGAAGCTCTACAGCTATTTCCGCAGTTCCGCGTCGTACCGCGTGCGGATCGCCCTGAACCTGAAGCAGTTGCCGTTCGACTATGTCCCCGTGCACATGCTGCGCAACGGCGGCGAGCAACTGAAGGACGAGTACCGCGCGCTGAATCCGGATGCGGTCGTGCCGACGCTGATCGACGGCGACGCGACGCTGCAGCAGTCGCTCGCGATCATCGAATATCTCGAAGAAACCCATCCCGAGCCCGCGCTGCTGCCGAAGCAGCCGGTCGACCGCGCGTATGTGCGCGCGGTCGCGCTGCAGATCGCGTGTGAAATCCATCCGCTCAACAACCTGCGCGTGCTGAAGTACCTGAAGCACATGTTGCAGGTGCCGGAAGAGGCGAAAAACGCGTGGTACCGGCACTGGATCGAGGCGGGCTTCGAAACGCTCGAGACGCGCCTCGCGAACGATCCGCGCACCGGCAAGCTGTGCTTCGGCGACACGCCGACGCTCGCCGACGTATGTCTCGTGCCGCAGGTGTTCAACGCGAACCGCTTCTCGGTCGACACGGCGCGCTATCCGACGATCCAGCGGATCGTCGACCATGCATCGACGCTCGACGCATTCAAGGCAGCCGAGCCCGGCGCGCAGCCGGACGCAGAATGAGCGTGGCGTGCCCCGGTTGTCGGGCACGCATGAGCATGAAAAAGGGCGCCCGAAGGCGCCCTGTGCGATCCGTGCCGGCGGTGTTCAGCCGAGCAGCGCGTCCGCGAATTCCACGGCGCTGAACGGCTGCAGGTCCTCGACCTTCTCGCCGACGCCGATGAAGTAGACGGGCACCGGGCGTTGCCGCGCGATCGCGGCGAGAATCCCGCCCTTCGCGGTGCCGTCGAGCTTCGTGACGATGAGGCCCGTGAGGCCGAGCGCGTCGTCGAATGCCTTCACCTGCGTGAGCGCGTTCTGGCCGGTGTTCGCGTCGATCACCAGCAGCACTTCGTGCGGCGAGCCGTCGTGCGCCTTCGAGATCACGCGCTTCACCTTCTTCAGCTCTTCCATCAGGTGGAGCTGCGTCGGCAAGCGGCCGGCCGTGTCGGCCATCATCACGTCGATCTTGCGCGCGCGCGCGGCGCTGACCGCGTCGAAGATCACCGCGGCCGGATCACCGCTTTCCTGCTGCACGACCGTCACGTTGTTGCGCTCGCCCCAGACCGCCAGCTGTTCGCGCGCGGCCGCGCGGAACGTGTCGCCCGCGGCCAGCAGCACCGACTGGTCGAAGCTTTGCAGATGCTTCGCGAGCTTGCCGATGCTGGTCGTCTTGCCCGCGCCGTTCACGCCGGTGATCATCATCACGAGCGGCTGCGCGCGGCCGAGCATCAGCGATTTCTCGAGCGGCTTCAGCAGCTCGACGAGCAGGTCGTGCAGCGCACCCTTCACCTGCTGCGGGTCGGTCAGCCGGCCGGTGCGTACCTTTTCGCGCAGTGCGTCGAGCAGGTACTCGGTCGCGTCGACGCCCGCGTCGGACATCAGCAGCGCGGTTTCGAGCTCCTCGTACAGATCCTCGTCGATCTTCGTGTTGACGAATACGCCGGTGATGCTGTTGCCCGTTTTCGCGAGCCCCGTTTTCAGGCGCGCAAGCCACGATTTCTTCGCGGATGCGTCCTGCAGCGGCGGCGGGACGATCTCGACCGTCTCGACGACTTCGTCGCGACCGTCGTTGGTCGGCGTGACCGTCATCACGACGGCCGGCGCGGCCGGTTGCACGGGCGCCTGCGGCACTTCGGCCGCGGGCGGAGCCTCGAGCGCGGGCGCATCGGACGGCTCGTCCGTTTGCTGCGCGTCGGCCGATTGCGATTCCGCGGGATCGGGCTCCTGCGTTTTCTTGAATCGTTTGAAGAAGCTGAACATGGTCTGACGTCGGGAAGAGGGCGGGCCGCCGCCAGAGGCGGGGCGCCGGAGGGGCCGTTCTGCGTTCGCGCGGGCGCGGCGCTCGGCGGCCGAAACCGTGCATTTTATCAGTGCGGCGTGGCGCTCGCGTCAGTGTGCGCCGCCGCTGTGGTAACGTGCGCCTGTTTGGCGGTGCGCCCTGGCGCGCGCCCGGTCCCTCCGTTGCCTATATTCCGTATGTCCCGTTCCTCTCCCGGCCGCCCGGCGGCCCCTCCTGGCCGCGGCAAGCCGCACACGATCCGCATCATCGGCGGCGACTGGAAACGCACCCCGCTCGCGGTGCTCGATCTCGACGGCCTGCGGCCGACGCCCGATCGCGTGCGCGAGACGCTGTTCAACTGGCTCGGCCAGGATCTCGAAGGCCGGCGCTGCCTCGATCTGTTCGCGGGCACCGGCGCGCTCGGCTTCGAGGCCGCGTCGCGCGGCGCGGCGAGCGTCGTGATGGTCGAGCGCCATCCGCGCGCCGCGCAGCAACTGCGTGCGATCAAGGACAAGCTCGGCGCCCGCGCGGTCGAGGTCGCCGAGGCCGATGCGCTGCGGCTCGCGGCCGGGCTCACGCCGGGCGCGTTCGATGTCGTGTTTCTCGATCCGCCGTTCGGCGAACCGGCCGCGCTCGAGCGTGCGATCGCGCTGTCGGCGCCGCTCGTCGCGGCGGACGGTGCGCTGTACGTCGAGACGGGGGCGGAACTCGATCCGGCCGCGCATGACGCGCTCGCGGGCTGGCAGGTCGTGAAGCACGGCAAGGCGGGTGCGGTTCACTATCATTTGCTGCGGCGCGAAAATGATGAATAATGCGCGTTCCATACGAGGCGGCGCACCGCTAAGGCGACGCATGCCCATCTCGGCAGTGGCGTGCGCATCGCACGGCTGCCATCCCGTTTGCGTGATGACAGGAGGAGCGACATGGTAGTCGCCGTGTATCCCGGTACGTTCGATCCGCTGACGCGCGGGCACGAAGACCTCGTGCGGCGTGCGTCGAGCATTTTTGATACGCTGGTGGTCGGCGTCGCCGACAGCCGCGCGAAAAAGCCGTTCTTCTCGCTCGAAGAACGTCTGACGATTGCGAACGAGGTGCTCGGCCATTATCCGAATGTGAAGGTGATGAGTTTCACCGGTCTCCTGAAGGACTTTGTCCGTACCAACAACGCACGCGTGATCGTGCGTGGCCTGCGTGCCGTGTCCGATTTCGAATATGAGTTCCAGATGGCGGGAATGAACCGCTATTTGCTGCCCGACGTCGAGACGATGTTCATGACGCCGTCCGATCAGTACCAGTTCATCTCGGGAACGATCGTGCGCGAAATCGCGCAGTTGGGCGGCGATGTCAGCAAGTTCGTGTTCCCGTCCGTCGAGAAGTGGCTGACCGAGAAAGTTGCTGCGATGGGAGGCCCTGCCGCGTGACGCGGCGCCGGCCGGTTTCGGTGCGAAGCCGGCCGCCGGCCTGAAGAAGTGAGATCAGTATGGCTTTGATGATTACCGACGAGTGCATCAATTGCGACGTGTGCGAGCCCGAGTGCCCGAACGGCGCGATTTCGATGGGCCCGGACATCTACGTGATCGACCCGAACAAGTGCACCGAGTGCGTCGGCCATTTCGACGAACCGCAGTGCCAGCAGGTGTGTCCGGTCGAATGCATTCCGCGCGATCCGCAGCATGACGAATCGCACGCGCAATTGATGGAGAAGTACCACGCGTTGATCGCCGGGAAAGGCGACGACGCGTCGTGACCCTGCGGTGACGCGGCGCGCTTTGACCTATCGGCGCACGCGTCACGCTTCCCGAGCGACGCCGTCCGGCGCCGGTTCTTCCTTAGGCAAGCATCTCGCGCAGCGCCGCGACGAGCGCATCGCATTCGGCGTCGGTGCCGACGGTGATGCGCAGATGCTGGTCGATCCGCGGCAGCCGGAAGTGCCGCACGAAAATTTCCCGTTCCTTCAGCTTTGCCGCGATCGTGCCCGCATCGTGCGCGGGATGGCGCGCGAACACGAAATTCGCGGCCGACGGCACGATGTCGAAGCCGAGCGCGTCGAGTGCATGCGTGAGCCGCGTCCGGCTGTCGATCACGCGCCGGCAGGTTGCGTCGAAATGGTCGGTGTCCTCGTACGCGGCCTGCGCGGCGACCTGCGCGAGCCGGTCGAGCGGATAGGAGTTGAAGCTGTCCTTCACGCGGTTCAGTGCGTCGATCAGCGCCGCATCGCCGAACGCGAAGCCGACGCGCATGCCCGCGAGCGAGCGCGCCTTCGACGTCGTGTGCACGACGAGCAGGTTCGGATGGCGGTCGATCAGCGTAATCGCCGACTGCGCACCGAAATCGACATAGGCCTCGTCGATCACGACGACCGATGACGGATTCGCGGCCGCGATCCGCTCGACGTCCGCGAGCGGCAGCGCGCGCCCGGTCGGTGCATTCGGGTTCGGAAACAGCACGCCGCCGGCGTCGTCGAGATAGTCGTCGACGCGGATCGAGAAATCGTCAGCGAGCGGCACGACCGTGGTCTGCACACCGTACAGGCGCGCATACGTCGGATAGAAGCTGTACGTGATGTCGGGAAACCGCAGCGGCCGGTCGTGCTTAAGCAGCGCCTGGAACGTGTGCGCGAGCACCTCGTCGGAGCCGTTGCCGACGAACACCTGTTCGGGTTTGATGCGGTGATGGGCCGCGACCGTTTCGCGCAGCGCGCGCGCGACCGGATCCGGATAGCGGCGCAGCGTGTCTCCGGTCTCGCCGAGTTCGCGTGCGATCGCCGCGACGACGCGCGGCGATGGCGGATAGGGATTCTCGTTGGTGTTCAGCTTGACGGGGTGCGCGAGCGCGGGCTGTTCGCCCGGCACGTAAGGCACGAGTTGCTGAACGACGTCGCTCCAGTAACGGCTCACCGCTTGGCTCCTGTCGGGCAAAACGACCAGATTACCGCATGTGCGCGTCACGGTGGGAAAGGCGTGCCGCCCGGTGAGGCCGGACGGCACGATGCACCGGGCCGGTGCGATGCGCGATCAGTTGCGATGCAGCTGCATCGTCGCGCGGTCGAGTTCGCCCTTGACGACCATCGGCATCACGGCGAGCGCGCGTTCGATCGACGCATCGATCACGTCCTGTTCCTCGCGGCGCGGCGGCTTCAGCACGAAGTTCGCGACGTCGGGCTTCGCGCCGGCGCGCGCGCTTTCCGGAATCAGGTCGCGCGGATGACCGATGCCGATCCGCAGCCGCCAGTATTGCTGCGTCGACAGGTGCGCGGAGATGTCCTTGAGGCCGTTGTGGCCGCCGCTGCCGCCGCCGAGCTTCAGCTTCACGGTGCCGGGCGGCAGGTCGAGCTCGTCGTGCGCGACGAGGATCTGGTCGGGCAGGATCTTGAAGAATTGCGCGAGCGCGACGACCGACTGGCCGGAGCGGTTCATGTAGGTCTGCGGCTCGAGCAGGTGCACTTCCTCGCCATGCAGGCGCGCTTTCGCATAGAAGCCGTGGAAGCGACGCTCGTCGCGCAGCGTCGTGCCTGCTTCGCGGGCGAGCTGGTCGATCAGCCAGAAGCCGGCGTTGTGGCGCGTCGCGGTGTATTCCGCCCCGGGATTGCCGAGGCCGACGATCAGTTTGATCATGACGTTTCGAAGGCGGCGGCTGCCGCCTGGGCGCAGAAAAAGAAAAACCCGCCGGGCAAGCCGCGGCGGGTTGCGTCGACCGTTTCGTGAAACGGATCGATCGGGCGCGTAGGCAGCCGCTTAGGCAGCCGGCGTTTCGCCTTCGCCTGCTGCGTCCGACACGGCACCAGCCGGGACCGTCGCCGATGCGACAACCGGGTTTTCCGCGTCGATGTGCGCGACCAGCGCGACGCCGTTCGGCAGCGTGATGTCCTTCGCGTGCAGCGACTGACCGGCTTCGATCTTCGACAGGTCGACTTCGAGGAACTCCGGCAGCGCAGCCGGCAGGCACTCGATTTCGATTTCCGTCGCGACGTGCGAAACGACCGCGCTCGACAGCTTCACGGCCGGGCTGACTTCAGCGTTCAGGAAGTGCAGCGGCACCTTCGTGTGCAGCTTCTTCTTCGCGTCAACGCGCTGGAAGTCCACGTGCAGCACCAGTTGCTTGAACGGGTGGTATTGCACGTCGCGCAGCAGAACCTGCTGCGACTGGCCGGCCACTTCGAGGTCGAGGATCGACGAGTGGAAGGCTTCCTTCTTCAGCGCGTGCCACAGGGCGTTGTGATCGAGTTCGATCTTTTGCGGGGCTGCTTCGCCGCCGTAAACGATACCCGTGGTCTTACCGGCGTTGCGCAGGCGGCGGCTCGCACCCGTACCTTGCTGTTGGCGCTCGAAAGCGACGACTTTCATGTGATTCTCCAATGGCTGCCCGCGACCAGGCAGTAAAACGGGGCCGTCAAACGGCGGCCCCCGATGAAACGGCGGGGTTTCGTCTATCCCGTCCGATTGTGCAAAAAGCGAAGCGTTGCCGCTTCGCTTTCTGCGCATGCTTTGTTGTGTCGACTCGCGATCAGGATTCCGCGAACAGCGACATCACCGAATCGCCGCGGCGGATCCGCGAGAACGTCTCGGCCAGCAGGCTCGCGCTCGTCAGCGAGCGGATCTTCGAGCACGCCAGCGATTCGGCCGACAGCGGGATCGTATCGGTGACGACCAGCTCGTCGAGTGCCGATGCGGCGATGCGGTCGGCGGCGCCGCCCGACAGCACGGGGTGCGTCGCATATGCGAACACCTGCTTCGCACCGCGGTCCTTCAGCACTTGCGCGGCCTTGCAGAGCGTGCCGGCCGTATCGACCATGTCGTCCATGATCACGCAGGTGCGGCCTTCGACTTCACCGATGATGTTCATCACTTCGGCGACGTTCGCCTTCGGACGACGCTTGTCGATGATCGCGAGATCGCAGTTGAGCTGCTTCGCGAGTGCCCGGGCACGCACCACGCCGCCGACGTCCGGCGACACGACGAGCAGATCCGAGTAGTTCTGCTTGCGCAGGTCGCCCAGCAGGATCGGCGTTGCGTAGATGTTGTCGACCGGGATGTCGAAGAAGCCCTGAATCTGGTCGGCGTGCAGATCCATCGTGATGATCCGCTCGACGCCGGCGATTTCCAGCATGTTCGCGACGACCTTCGCCGAGATCGCGACGCGCGCCGAACGCGGGCGGCGATCCTGACGGGCGTAGCCGAAGTAGGGGATGGCTGCAGTGATCCGGCCGGCGGATGCGCGCTTGAGCGCATCGACCATGATCATCAGTTCCATCAGGTTGTCGTTCGCCGGTGCGCACGTGGATTGCAGGACGAAGACGTCCTTGCCACGTACGTTTTCCTGGATCTCGACCTGGATCTCGCCGTCGGAGAAACGGCTGACCATTGCTTTGCCGAGGGGGATTCCAAGAATGTTGACGACTTCCTGGGCGAGCGCGGGATTCGCGTTGCCAGTAAAAACCATCAGGCCGTCATGGCTGCTCATCGTGCACCTGCTTCAGGCTTAGGCGGGAAATGCGGGAAAATTTTTGGCAGGGGAGGAAGGACTCGAACCCTCGCATGCCGGAATCAAAATCCGGTGCCTTGACCAACTTGGCGACTCCCCTACACTTAACTGATAACTTCACCGGATTCGTGTAGGCCATCCGGCAAAGTAAAACTTCATGACGCGAAAGCGAAGAGCGGATGCTCGCTCAGGCTCTCGGCAACTGCGCCGTTCCAACTGGCGGGCAGCTTGGCTTTTGCCGCTTCTGCCTCGCGTTTGCTGCGAAACGCTGCAAACACGCTTGCTCCGGAGCCGGTCATCCTCGCGGGGGTCACATCATACAACCATTTGACCACCTGCGCAACTTCCGCGTACTTACTTGTCACAACTCGCTGCATATCGTTCCGGCCGAAGCTATCTGGCCAGCCCGCATCGCTGTTTTGCTGTGCAAGAAAGTCAGCAATTGTGACGGGCTTCGAATCTCTTGTCAACAACTCATCTGAAAATATTTCAGCGGTCGGGACATGAACGCGTGGCGTCACAACCAAGAACCAGCGAGTCGGCAATTCTACCTCAGCTAATTCTTCTCCGATACCCTCTGCGAACGCATTTTTTCCAAAAATAAAAAACGGGACGTCTGCACCGAGTTTCACCGCGAGCGACTGAAGTTCCGTGCGCGGCAGGTCGAGTTGCCACAGGCGGTTCAGCGCGAGCAGCGTTGTTGCCGCGTCGGAGCTGCCGCCGCCGAGGCCGGCGCCCATCGGCAGGCACTTGTCGATCTCGATGTCGACGCCTGACGCGGTGCCCGTGTGCGCCTTCAGCAGGTTGGCCGCGCGCACGACGAGATCGCTTTCCTCGGGCACGCCGGGCACGTCGGTGACGCGTGCGACGCGGCCGTCGTCGCGCAGCGTGAAGTGCAGCGTGTCGCCCCAGTTCAGCAGCTGGAACACGCTCTGCAGGTCGTGATAGCCGTTCGGGCGGCGGCCGGTGATGTGCAGGAACAGGTTGAGTTTCGCGGGCGCAAGGCAGTTGCGCAGCGAGCGGGTCGAATCGGTCATGCTTGTGTCGGGGCTAGGCGCACGTACTCACTGATCGAGTACGAGCTTGATGTCGAGCGGCGGCATCGCGCGCACGAGGTTGACGCGTTTGACGCCCGTGGCCGGGGCGTCCGCGTAGGCAAGGTAGTCGATCGTCCAGCCGTCCTGGCGGATCTGCTTGACGTGCGTGCCGTCGGCCGGATCGCGTACCGTCTCCGCCGGCGTCGCGGGCGCGGGCGTCGGCAGCAGCCAGTAGCGCAGGCCCGCGAGCGGCAGTGCGAAGCCGAGCGTTCGCTGCATCAGGTCGCCGACGTCCGTCGCAAATTGCGTCGGACGGTTCGGCAGCTCGAGCGACGCCGCCTGCGGCGTCGATTTCACGACCGCGAGCGTCTGGCCGAGCGGGCTGCGCAGCTCGAGCGACACGTCGTCGCCGTGCTCCTGCCAGTCGAAGTTGCCGTACACGTTCTGCTGCTTGCCGAGACGGTCGTCGTACTGCACCGCGAAGCGGCCATGGTAAGCATGCGTCGCGGCGGTCTGCAGCACCGCGTCCGTCGGCGCGCTTGCCTGCGGCGGCGTGCTCGCGCAGCCGGCGAGCGCGAGCGCCGCGCCGGCTGCGGCCAGCGTGCGCTGCGCGCGGGAGGACAGGGAAGGCATCGGGAACATCTGCATCAGAGGCCGTTGATCTGCAGGCGCTTCAGCGTCTGCACGAGCGTTTCGTTGTCGGGCTCGAGCTTCTGCGCGGCACGCCACGCAGAACGCGCGTCGTCCTGCTCGCCGCTCTTCCACAGCACTTCGCCGAGGTGCGCACCGATTTCGGCGTTCGGCTGCAGTTCGTACGCGTGCCGCAGGACCTTCGCCGCGCCGGCCGTGTCGCCCATCCGGTACTTCACCCAGCCGAGGCTGTCCATGATGTAGGCATCGTTCGGCGCGAGCGTCATCGCCTTGTCGATCAGCTTGCTGGCTTCGGGCAGGCGCTGGTTGCGGTCGGCGAGCGAATAGCCGAGCGCGTTGTACGCCTGCGGGTTGTCGGGCTGCGTGCGGATCAGCTCGCGCAGCTGCTTTTCCATCGTCGTGTAGTGGCCGGTCTTTTCGGCCGCCATCGCGTAGTCGTAGCGCAGGTCGGGATCGTCCGGGAAGTCCTGGACCGCCTGCCCGAGCCGTGCCTCGGCTTCCGGATAGCGCTTCGCGGTGAACAGGATCGACGCGTCGGTGCGCGCGACCACGGCCGCGTCGCGCGGATCCGTGATCGGCAGGTCGTCGAGCACCTTGCGCGCCTCGTCGGTCTTGCCCTGTTTCTGCAGCAACTGTGCGCGCGTGATCTGCGCGGGGAGATAGTGCTGGCTCGCCTGGTCGACCTTGTCGAGCCATTGCGACGCCTGCGCGTCGTTGTTCTGGTCGATCGCGATCTGCGCGAGGTAGATGTAGCCCTGGCCGACGTCGAGGTTCGGCTGCTTGTCGCCGAGCTGCACGTACTGCTTCAGGTAGGCGGTCGCTTCGTCGAGTTTCTTCTGCTGAATCTTGATCAGCGCAAGCGCCATCAGCGGTGTCGGATCCTTCGAGTCGAGCTTGCGCATGGTCTCGAACTGCTTCTGCGCGTCGTCGAGGCGATCGTCGGCGAGATAGAGCTGCGACAGCGCGAGCCGCGCGTCGCGCGACTTCGGATTCTGCTGAACATATTTCTCGAACGATGCGATGCCCGCCGCGCGTTCCGCCGGCCCCATCTGCGACAGCATCAGGGCCGCAGGCAGGTAGTCGGGGCGAAGCTGCAGCGCTTGCTTCAGCGATTGAGCGGCACCGTCCTTGTCGTCGACCGCGAGTTGTTGCCGCGCGATCGCGAGCTGCGCCTCGGGCCGGTTCATGTCGTTCTTCAGCATGTCCTTCAGCACCGCGAGGCCGCCGACGCGATCGGGGCCGCGCACGAGCAGCGCCTGCAGCGCGAGGATTGCCGGGCCGCGCGTCTCGCCGGTTGCGCGGGCCAGCTCGCGCGCGAGCATCTGCTGCGCGTCGGCCGGCTTGCCGGCGAGCACCAGCAGCGCGGCGTCGACCTGCGACGCCCGGTTCGAATCCGGTGCGTACTGGCGCCACAGGTTCGCGGCGGACAGCGCGTCGGCCGGGCTCTGCGCGCCGAGCGCGATCTCGGTCGCACGCTGCGCCATGCGCGGATCGCGCGTGTCGCGGGCGAGCGCGAGGTAGGTCTGGTACGCGGGCGCCGGCTGGTTGCGCTGGAGCGCGACCTCGGCCGCGAGCACCTGGTAGACGATCTGGCTCGTCAGCGGGACGCCTGGGAGATTCTTCTGCTCGTCCGGCATCACATGCTCGAACGCGCCCTGCGGCTCCGCGTCGTCCGATGCCGGATCCTGCGCGTGAGCCGGGAAGGCGGTGAGGGTCCAGGCGGCAAACAGCGCGGCGCCGAGTGCACGACGGACCGGGAAGGCGCGCGCGCCGCGCGCGGCGGCGGGGCGCTTCTGAAGCAGCTTCGAGGGCAGAGTCATGGAAATCCGTTCGATGTTTCAACCGATTGTAACGCGCTCGCTACAATACACGCACGATCGTGAATCCAGCCTCAGACCCGCAAATCATGCCAGAGTTGCCAGAAGTCGAAGTCACGCGCCGGGGCATCGAGCCCTTTGTCGCGGGCCGCCGCGTCGAGCGTGTCGACGTCCGTACCGCGATGCTGCGCTGGCCCGTGCCGGCAGGGCTCGCCGAGCAGTTGCGCGCACGCGAGGTGCTCGCCGTCGAACGTCGCGGCAAGTACCTGCTGTTCGAGGTCGACGCGGGCTGGTTCATCGTCCATCTCGGCATGACGGGCACGCTGCGCGTGCTGCCCGCGGCCGGCGTGCCGGTTGCCGCGAAGCACGACCACATCGACTGGATCTTCGACGAGTTCGTGCTGCGGTTCCGCGATCCGCGCCGCTTCGGCGCCGTGCTGTGGCACCCGCGCGAAGCGGGCGACGTGCATGCGCATCCGCTCCTCGCGAGCCTCGGCGTCGAGCCGTTCTCGCCGGCGTTCACCGGCGCGCTGCTGCATGCGCGCACGCGCGGCCGCACGGTGTCGGTCAAGCAGGCGCTGCTCGCGGGCGACATGGTCGTCGGCGTCGGCAACATCTATGCGTCGGAGAGCCTGTTTCGCGCCGGCATCCGGCCGACGACAGCCGCCGGCAAGGTCTCGCTGCCGCGCTACGAGCGGCTGGCCGACGCAGTGCGCGCGACGCTCGCCGATGCGATCGAGCGCGGCGGCAGCACGTTGCGCGATTTCGTCGGCAGCAACGGCGAAAGCGGCTATTTCCAGCTCGACTGCTTCGTCTACGACCGTGCCGGCCAGCCCTGCCGCGTATGCGGCACGCCGATCCGCCAGATCGTGCAGGGCCAGCGGTCGACCTATTTCTGTGCGACCTGCCAGCGTTGAAACCTTTTTCCGCGATTAGATAACTTGAAGCCGCCCCGCATCGCCCCCGCTCCGTTCCCCGTCACGC
The DNA here is from genome assembly GCF_025685725.1 of Burkholderia sp. BKH01. Taxonomy (NCBI): domain Bacteria; kingdom Pseudomonadati; phylum Pseudomonadota; class Betaproteobacteria; order Burkholderiales; family Burkholderiaceae; genus Burkholderia; species Burkholderia sp. BKH01. The sequence continues at coordinate 360,801 of NZ_JAOTQT010000002.1, forward strand.
CGCTGCACCGCACGTTCGCCACGCGCCTGATCGCGTGGCAGCGCGAGCATGGCCGCCACGACCTGCCGTGGCAGAACACCCGTGATCCGTACCGGATCTGGCTGTCGGAAATCATGCTGCAACAGACGCAGGTGTCGACCGTCATCCCGTATTACGCACGCTTTCTCGAACGCTGCCCCGACGTCGCCGCGCTCGCGGCCGCGCCGGTCGACGACGTGATGGCGCTGTGGGCGGGGCTCGGCTACTACTCGCGCGCGCGCAACCTGCACCGCTGCGCGCAGGTCGTCGTCGCCGAGCACGGCGGCGCATTTCCGGCGACGCCCGACGCGCTGGCCGAACTGCCGGGCATCGGCCGCTCGACTGCCGCGGCGATCGCGTCGTTCGCGTACGGTGCGCGCGCGACGATCCTCGACGGCAACGTGAAGCGCGTGCTCGCGCGGGTGTTCGGCGTCGAGGGCTTTCCGGGCGAGAAGCGCGTCGAGAACGACATGTGGGCGCTCGCCGAATCGCTGTTGCCCGATGCCGCGAACGCGGCGGACGTAAGCGCGTATACGCAGGGGCTGATGGATCTCGGCGCGACGCTGTGCGTGCGCGGCAAGCCCGATTGCGCGCGTTGCCCGTTCGCGGGCGATTGCGTCGCGCAATCGACGGGCCGGCAGCGCGAACTGCCGGCCGCGCGGCCGAAGAAGGCCGTGCCGACGCGCAAGACCTGGATGCTCGTGCTGCGCGATGGCGACGCCGTGCTGCTCGAGCGGCGGCCGCCGGCCGGCATCTGGGGCGGCCTGTGGAGCCTGCCGCAAGCGGACGGCGACGCCGCGCTCGCGGAGCTTGCGCACGGCTTCGGCGGCGGCGGCCCGGTTCCGCTTGCGCCGTTCACGCACACGTTCACGCATTTCCGGCTCGAGATCGAGCCGCGATTGAGCGACATGGCGGACGGCGGCGGCCTGCCGTCGCAGGCACGGGACGCGGAAACCGCGTGGGTGCCGCTGAGCCGGCTCGATGCGTACGGCGTGCCGGCGCCTGTGCGCAAGCTGCTCGATGCACTGAGCGGGCCGCTGCTGTAACGAAGAGGAAAGGGCGCGGCGCGGGCCGCGCACTTGAGAAAACGCCGGGTCGCCGCAGCTTTTCTGCGCCGAAGGACGACCTTTCGGAGGCGCTTACAGCCAGCCGTGCCGGTCGAGCACGTGGTGCACGGCGTCGATGCGTGCGCCGACGTCCGGAAACTCCATCAGCTTTTGTCGCGCGCGCAGGTCGAGCGGCAGCAGTTCCGCGAGGCGGTTCGACACCCAGCTCGGATCGTCGAGGCGGAACGGTTCGCCGAACGGCAGCTTGCCCGGCTCGGATTTCTTCAGTGCGCCGATGATGCGCTCGAGTACTTCGGCGCACGAGCCGAACTGCGCGAGCGCCTGCTCGCCTTCGAGCGGGATGTCGTCGGGCAGAGGTTCCGCGATGCCGACCAGCAGCCCGTTGCCTTCAACGCGATACGACAGCAGTTCGAAACGCTGCGTGCCGACCGCCTGCAGATACAGCATCCCGAATTCGCCGGTGTCGCACTCGGTGATGCGCGCCATGCAGCCGATGGTTTCGGGCACCGACACGGCGCCGTCCTGCGCGACTTCGGGCCCGCTCTTCAACAGGCACACGCCGAACGGCGCGTTGTCGCGCAGGCACGCGCGGGACATGTCGAGATAGCGTGCCTCGAACACCTTGAGCGGGAGCAGGCCCCCCGGAAACAGCACCGTGTGCAGCGGAAACAGCGGCAGGTCGATCAGGGTGGTCGATAGGGAGGACATGGCGCGCTGACGAAGGGGCGGGTGTCGCTAGGGTCGGTCGACCTCGGAGACGAGCCGCGACGACGCGTCGACATCCACTGGCGCGTCACGATGCCGCACGATCACGTTCGCCTCGTGCGCGAGGCGCGCGGCGAGCGTTTCCGCGATGAATACCGAGCGATGCTGGCCGCCCGTGCAGCCGATGGCGACGGTCAGGTAGCTGCGGTTGTCATCGCGGAAGTGCGGCAGCCATTTCAACAGGAACGCATGGATGTCGTCGATCATCTGGTGGACGATCGGCAGTGCGTCGAGAAAGGCGATGACCGGCTGGTCGAGCCCGGTGAGCGGGCGCAATTCGTGGTCGTAATACGGATTCGGCAGCGCGCGCACATCGAACATCAGATCGGCGTCGAGCGGGACGCCGCGCTTGAAGCCGAACGACTCGAACATCACCATCAGGTCGTTGTTCTTCTGCTCGATGAAGCGCTTGACCCATGTGCGCAGCACGTTCGCGCGCAGCGTGCTCGTATCGATCTGGTGGCCGAATTCGGCGAGCGGCGCGACGAGGTCGCGTTCGCGCTCGATCGCTTCCTCGAGCGACGACAGCAGGCCGACGTCCGCATCGTGCGACAGCGAGCCGGACAGCGGATGGCGGCGGCGCGTTTCGGAGAAGCGCTGGATCAGCGCCTGGGTGCTTGCGTTGAGGAACAGCACGCGGACATCGTGCTCGCGCGACAGCTCGCGGATCAGGCCGGGCATTTCATCGAGCGATGCGCTCGAGCGCGCGTCGATCGCGACCGCGAGCCGGCGCTTGCCATCCTCGGCGAGGTAGCGGGCGAGTTCGGGGAGCACATGCGGCGGCAGGTTGTCGACGCAGTAATAGCCTGCGTCTTCGAGCGCGTTCAGCGCGACGGACTTGCCTGAGCCGGAGATGCCGGTGATAAGGACGATGCGCATGGGAAGCAGAGAATCCTGACGTTTCATCATAGCACCGGCTCGACGCGTCGGCGTTGCGCGGCCGGCGCGTGCGGGTTACACCAGTTTGCCGGGGAACTGACTGTCGGGATCTTGCATCGCGAGTCGTTGCCGATCCATGAAATCGCGCAACGTGTCGATTCCGCGCAACTGCAGGATCGTGTTCCGGACGGCGGCCTCGACGAGCACCGCGAGGTTGCGGCCGGCCGCGACCTGGATCGTGACCTTGCTGATCGGCAAACCGAGCACGTCGACGGTCTGGCTTTCGAGCGGCAGGCGCTGGAATTCGCCGTCGGGGCGCCGCACGAGCTGGACGATCAGCTTCAGCTTCATTTTCCGCCGCACGGCGGTCTCGCCGAAGATCGTCTTGATGTCGAGCAGGCCGAGGCCGCGCACTTCGAGCAGGTTCTGCAGCAGCGGCGGGCAGCGTCCTTCGACGAAATCGGGGCCAAGACGGACGAAGTCGACCGCGTCGTCGGCGACGAGGCCGTGGCCGCGGCTGATCAGTTCGAGGCCGAGCTCGCTCTTGCCGAGGCCAGAATCGCCGGTCAGCAGCACGCCCATCCCGAGGATGTCGAGGAATACGCCGTGCAGCGTCGCGCGCGGCGCGAGGATGCGGGACATGTACAGCCGCAGGCTGTCGATCACCGCGGCGGCCGACATCGGCGTTGTGAACAGCGGGGTCGACGAGCGCGTGCAGCGCAGCACGAGTTCGGGCGGCGCCGCGGCGCCGCCGGCGACGACGAGGAACGGCGGTTCGAGCGCGATCAGCTCGGCCATGTGGCGCGAGCGGTCTTCGTCGGTCTGGCGCTGGTAATAGTCGATTTCGGCTTCGCCCAGCACCTGGATCCGGTTCGGGTGGATCAGGTTCAGGTGGCCGACGAGGTCGGCGCTCGACGTCGCATTGCCGACCGTGTCGGCCGAAAAGCCGCGCTCCCAGCCTTCATGCCCCGTCAGCCAGCTCAGCTTCAGCGTGGCCGCGTTGTCGTCGAAGATGCTCTGGGCGTTGATGCTGGACGTATCCATGACTCTCGTCACTCCAATGAGCCGGTGCATGCGCGCGGCGACGGACGTCGCCATGCCGGGCCGGCGCCGGGCGGCCCTGGACGGCGGCGCGTGCCGCCTCGTGAGGGAAAATATTCCGCCCGGATCAACTCAAGGTTGCCACTGAGTGAGCAGGCGATGCAACTCGGCGATATCCGTTTCGTTGTGCAGACGCTCGCGCGCGTCGCGATCGGACAGCAGTTGCGCGATTTCCGACAGGATTTCGAGGTGCTGCTGGGTGGCTTGCTCGGGGACGAGCAGGAAAATCAGGAGGCCGACCGGCTGGCCGTCGGGCGCTTCGAACGGGATCGGGTCGGCGAGCCGGACGAACGCGGCGAGCGGGTGCTTGAGACCCTTGATGCGCCCGTGCGGAATCGCGACGCCTTCGCCGAGCCCGGTCGAGCCGAGGCGTTCGCGCGCGAACAGATTGTCCGTGACGGTGCTGCGGGCGATGCCGTTCTGATTCTCGAACATCAGCCCGGCTTGTTCGAACACGCGTTTCTTGCTGGTGACCGAGAGGTCGATGACGACGTTCTCTAGGGGCAGGATTTTGGCTAGGCGATTCATGTTGACAGGCGATTGGGCGGCCTGGGGTCTCCTTGCGGCGGCAGACTGATTTTCCATGTGCGGCGATATCAAGGCATTTGGCATCGGCATCCTGCAACGCAGCTACCGCACCCAACGCCCCCCGGCGATAACCGGGACATTATAGAGCACAGCCGCGTGCGTGGCGCAGCATGGACGGACCGGCCGCACCACGTGCGCGGAGTCGCAAAAAAAACGCCCGGCGAACCGGGCGGCGTGCGTGTTGCGGTGACCGTTATTGCGGCGGCAGTTCGATCTGGTCGATCGACGGCTGAAGCTTGATCGGGTCGTGCGCGTGCGTTTGCAGGCGCTCCATGTGCTTGACGACCTGGCGATCCAGCTTGTCGATCAGCAGATCGATCGCGGCGTACAGGTTGCCGTTTGCGCTTTCGACGAAGATGTCCTTGCCCTTCAGGTGCAGATTGATTTCCGCGCGCTGCTGCTTGTCCTTTTCCTTGTGGTTGTCGACCGAGAGGATCACAGTGCCATCGATCACCTGATCGCTATGCCGTAGCACCCTGTCCAGCTTGGTGATCACGTATTCGCGAATTGCAGGCGTGACTTCGAGATGATGTCCACTGATCTTCAGGTTCATAGTGCTTCTCCAAGCGAGTGACCACCCGGCCGCATCGAGGCGGCGCTCCGGTCGACTTGCCCGTGCCGCACTAGGCGGCGTATCGTGGACAGGTCGCCCGGCTTGTTCCCCGAGTGCGCGGTGGCCGGAACACGCCTGCCGCCGGGCAGGCAGCAGGCTAAAGAGACTTGCGCAGATTCACTGCCGGGATCTTGAGAGCTTCGCGATATTTGGCAACCGTGCGGCGCGCGACCACGAAACCCTGTTCTGCCAGCAGCTCGGCAATGCGGCTGTCCGAAAGTGGCGATTTTGGGTCTTCAGCTCCTATCAGTTGCTTGATCAGGGCTCGGATGGCGGTCGACGAGGCGGCGCCACCGGTGTCGGTCGAAACGTGAGATCCGAAGAAGTACTTAAATTCAAGCGTCCCGAACGGGGTCAGCATGTACTTCCCGGTTGTCACACGGCTGACAGTCGACTCGTGTAGGCCCAGCGTATCAGCAATTTCCCGCAAAACCAAGGGGCGCATGGCGATTTCACCGTGCGCAAAGAAATTCTTTTGACGCTCGACAATAGCCTGCGCGACACGCAGGATCGTGTCGAAACGCTGCTGGATGTTCTTGATCAGCCAGCGCGCTTCCTGGAGCTGCTGCTTCAGCGAACCGGTCGACGGATCGCCGCGGCTGTTGCGCAGGATGTTCGCGTAGAGGTTGTTGATCCGCAGGCGCGGCACGACCTCCGGATTGAGCTCCGCGAGCCATCCCTGGCCGGCCTTCTTCACGATGATGTCGGGCACGACGTAGTCGGCCTCGGCCCTGCCGTACGCGGCGCCGGGGAACGGCTCGAGCGAGCGGATCAGCGCATGCGCGTCGCGCAGTGCGTCGTCGCTCGCCTTCAGGTGCTTGCGCAGCCGTGTGAAGTCGCGTGCGGCGAGCAGTTCCAGATGCTGCGACACGATCTCGAGCGCGAGCGTGCGCGTCGGGGACGGATCGAGGCGCAGCAACTGCAGCTTCAGGCATTCGGAGGCCGAGCGGGCGCCGACCCCGGCCGGGTCGAAGCTGTGCAGCAGCGCGAGCGCCGCGTTCAGTTCGTCGCAGTCGATCTCCAGTTCGGGCGGCAGGTCGGCGAGCACTTCGTCGAGCGTGGCGGTCAGGTAGCCGTCGTCGTCGAGCGATTCGATCAGGAACATCACGAGCGCACGATCGCGCGGGCTGGCCTGCGTGACGCGCAACTGCGCGGACAGGTGGTCGCGCAGCGACGTCGCGGCTTCCTGCACCTGCAGCGGCGGGAGATCGTCATCGTCGGACGCGCCGCTCGAGCGGCCGAATTCGTCGAGATTCCATTGCGGGCCGTCGTTACCGTCGCCGGACGCATAACCGTCGTATTCGTCGGCGCCGGCCGGCTCGTCGCGCTCCGCGCGATCGCCCGACGAACTGCCGATGTTTGCCGAGGCCGGCTCGGTGTTCTGGCCGGGAGGTGTCTGCGCGATCAGCGATCCGTCCGCCGCGACGCGCAGCGGGCTCGCGATCCATTCGTCATCGCTCTCGAGCAGCGGGTTCTGCGCGACGGCCATCGCGACTTCCTGCTGCAATTCGAGCGTCGACAACTGCAGGAGCCGGATCGACTGCTGTAGCTGGGGCGTCAGCGCCAGATGTTGCGACAGGCGGAGTTGAAGGCTGGCTTTCATGGCAAGGAGGGAGTCATACCGGCAGTTTGCCACGACCCAGGCGCGTTGAGCCATCCGCGATTACGCGCGGCGCGCCGCCCGGCCGCGGGCATGGCCGCGAAGCGGGGCGCGGCCCCGCGCGGCCATGCCGGGCGGGGTGCAGCCAGCCACGAGGAGGAAGTTACATGCGGAAGTGTTCGCCGAGGTACACGCGGCGCACGCTTTCGTTTTCGATGATGTCGCTCGGCGCGCCGGCGGCGAGCACCGAGCCGTCGCTGATGATGTAGGCGTGGTCGCAGATGCCGAGCGTTTCGCGGACGTTGTGATCGGTAATCAGCACGCCGATGTTGCGCTGCTTCAGGAACTTGACGATCTTCTGGATCTCGAGCACCGCGATCGGATCGACGCCGGCGAACGGTTCGTCGAGCAGGATGAAGTTCGGGTTGGTCGCGAGCGCGCGCGCGATCTCGACACGGCGTCGTTCGCCGCCCGACAGCGACAGCGCGGGGTTCTCGCGCAGGTGGCCGATCTGCAGCTCGTCGAGCAGCGCTTCGGTGCGCGACGCGATCCCGTCCTTCGACAGCCGCTTGCCGTCTTCGCCGTACTGCAGCTCGAGCACCGCGCGGATGTTTTCCTCGACGGTCAGCTTGCGGAACACGGACGCTTCCTGCGGCAGGTACGACAGGCCGAGCGACGCGCGCTTGTGGATCGGCAGCAGGCTGATCGAGCTGCCGTTCAGCGAGATCTCGCCCGCGTCGAGCGGCACGAGGCCGACGATCATGTAGAACGACGTGGTCTTGCCGGCACCGTTCGGGCCGAGCAGGCCGACGACTTCGCCGCTCTTCACGTCGAGCGACACGTCCTTGACGACCGTGCGCGAGCCGTAGCGCTTCTTCAGGTTGCGGACGACGAGCGAGCTCGTGGTGCCGGCCGGCTGGCGGTTCGGAAGCGCGTTCATTGGCCTGGCGCTCCCTGGATGGTGGTCGACGGCGACAGCTTCGCCGGCGCGCCGTTCAGCGGAGCGGGGCCGCCGTTCTTCGGCGACAGCATCGCGCGCACGCGGCCGTTCGGGTTGCCCGGCGCGGCGACGTCCTTGCCGCCCTTGGCGGTGTAGAAATCGCGCTGGCCGTCGTACGTGACCACGCTGCCGTGCACGGTATCGGCGATGGTCGATGTGCCCTGCAGGCGGCGCACGGTTGCGGCGGTCGTCAGCGTGGTCAGGTCCTGCTTGCCGTCGTAGTCGATGCGCTCGGCGTCGCCGTCGATGTATTCGTCGAGGCCTTCGCGCTTCTGGCGGAACGTCGCGTGCTTCTTGCCGCTGCCGAACGACGTAGCGTACTGATAGCCTTCCGGATCCTGGCGCACTTCGACGCGATCGCCCTTGATGATGATCGTGCCCTTCGTGATCACGACGTTGCCGGTCGCGACCGTGACCTGCTTCAGGTCGTCATAGGTCAGGTTGTCGGCCTCGACGTTGATCGGCTTGTTTTGGTCGGCCTTCTCGGCATGGGCGAGCGGCGCCAGCCCGATCAACGGGAGCGCCACGAGCGTCGCGGCGAGCGCGGCGCGGACGGCGCGCGCAGCGCCGCCGGAAATCTGTCGAGGGAACGGTTCGTTCATGCAGTCACGTGAGGGAAGCGTCACTTGGGTTGACCTTTCGAGCCGCCGGACGTGTCCGCCGCGGCGATCGTGCCGCGCACGTTGCCGTAAAGCTCGATGACCCGGGTGACGTTGTTGTACTTCATGCCGTCGGTCGCGTTGACGAGCGACAGGCCGCGCTGAAGTTTAACCGGCTTTTCGGTCTGGATCACATCGTCATTGACGAAGATCCGGAAATGCTGGGAATCGGCCTGCATTTGCGGATCGCCGCCGCCGGCCGCGCGCAGGATCCGCGCGTCGTCGTACAAATCGACGATCGACACGTCGCCATTGACGGTGCCGCGCTTCGCGGTGGTCGTCACGACCGGCTTGCCGGGCTGGAATGCGCGCATGGCCGGATCGGTCAGGTCGCTGTTTTCGGTGTCTTCGTAATGGATCAGCTTCGCGGCCGTCAGCCTGTACTGGGTCGTGCCGGACTGGTCGAGCTCGGTGACCGAGAAGTTGTCCGCGAAATAGTCGGGCGTGTGGCGCTTCGGTTGCACGGTGCCTTCGCCGGGCGGCGGCAGCGTCGCCTGCAGCAGCCACCACGTGATGCCCGCGAGCGCGGCGACCGCGGCGAGCGGCAGCAACTGGGTCCAGCGGAAATGCGTATTCATCCGTCAGGCTCCGCAGGCGGCCGCGAGCAGCGCGTCATAGCGTCGCTGCGCGCGCAGGATCGCGTCGCAGACTTCGCGCACGGCGCCTTGGCCGCCGCGGGCCTCGGCCACCCAGTGCGCGCGGGCGATCACCTCGGGGTGCGCGTTCGCGGGCGCGGTCGCGAAGCCGCAGCGCAGCATCACCGGCAGGTCGGGCCAGTCGTCGCCCATGTAGCCGCACGCGTCGGCGGTGAGGCCGAGCGATGCGATCAGATCGGCGAACACCGTGAGCTTGTTCTCGACGCCCTGGAACAGATGTGCGATCTTCATTTCCTTCGCGCGCGCCGCGACGATCTCCGAGCGGCGGCCCGTGATGATCGCGGTCGCGATGCCGGCTTCGCCGAGCAGCTTCACGCCGTGGCCGTCGAGCGAATTGAACGACTTCATCGCGTCGCCGGCTGCGGTAAACAGCAGGCCGCCGTCGGTCAGTACGCCGTCGACGTCGAAAATCATCAGCTTCACGCGGCTCGCGCGCTCGGCTGCAGTCAACGCTGCGCTCATCAGATCACCTTCTTCGAAAACAGGTCGTGCATGTTCAGCGCGCCGATCAGCGCGCCGTCGGCATCGACCACCAGCATCTGGTTGATCCGGTGGCGCTCCATCAGTTCCACGGCCTCGACCGCCAGGTGATCCGGCGCGATCGTGCGCGGGTTGCGCGTCATCACGTCGGCGATCGGCAGCGTGCGGAAGTCGCCGTCGCGCGCGAGCACGCGGCGCAGGTCGCCGTCCGTGAAGATGCCGGCGACCTTGCCGTCGGCGTCGACCACGGCGGTCATGCCCAGGCGCTTCGCGGTGATTTGAAACAGCGCGTCCGACAGCGTCGCGTCGAGCCCGACGGACGGGACGTCGTCGCCCGTGCGCATCACGTCGCGCACGTAGGTGAGCAGGCGCCGGCCGAGCGCCCCGCCCGGGTGCGAGCGCGCGAAATCTTCCGAACCGAAGCCGCGCGCGTCGAGCACCGCGACGGCAAGCGCGTCGCCGAGCGCGAGCGCGGCGGTCGTGCTCGCGGTGGGCGCGAGGTTCAGCGGGCACGCTTCCTTCGAGACTGCGGCGTTCAGGTTCACGTCGGCGAGCGTGCCGAGGCTCGATTCGGCGCGGCCCGTGATCGCGATCAGCTTCGCGCCGATCCGCTTGACGAGCGGCAGGATCGCGACGAGCTCTTCCGATTCGCCGGAATAGGAGATGCCGATGAAGACGTCGTCGGAGGTGACCATCCCGAGGTCGCCGTGGCTGGCCTCGGCAGGGTGGACGAAAAAGGCCGGCGTGCCGGTGCTGGCCAGCGTTGCCGCGATCTTGCGGGCAATATGCCCCGATTTGCCGATACCGGACACCACCACGCGGCCGCGGCAGCCGAGCAGCAGCGCGACGGCCTGGACGAAGCCGCCGTCGAGCTGGTCGCGCAGTGCGCGCACGGCGTCCGCCTCGATGTCGAGCACATCGCGGGCGAGCGCGAGCGCCCGATCATCATTGATTTTCGCTATCATGCGCGGAGTATAGCAAAGGCGTTTGTTCGCCGCGCCGGGCCTTCGGACTCGTCCGATGTCGCCTATCCCACGCTACGCCATCGCGCCCGCTTCGCGGTGGCCCCGACGAACGAGGACGCTTTGCCCGTGATTTCCCCGCTCGAAATGACGCTCATGCTGCTGCTGGCTTCGGTGGTGGGCGTCGTCGTATTCCGCTCGCTGAACCTACCGCCGATGCTCGGCTACCTGACCGTCGGCATCCTGGTCGGCCCGCACGCGCTCGGGATCGCGGCGGATCTCGAGCGCGCCGAGCATCTCGCGGAATTCGGCGTGGTGTTCCTGATGTTCTCGATCGGCCTCGAATTCTCGCTCGCGAAACTGAGGTCGATGCAGCGGCTCGTGTTCGGGCTCGGGCTGCTGCAGGTCGTCGCGACGCTTTTGCTCGCGCTGTTGCTCGGCGCGCTGTTCGAGCGCTGGGTGCACATCACGTGGCAGGGCGCCGTCGCGCTCGGCGGCGCGCTCGCGATGTCGTCGACGGCGATCGTGTCGAAGATGCTTGCCGAACGTCTCGAGATCGAGACCGAGCACGGCCGCAACATTTTCGGCGTGCTGCTGTTCCAGGATCTCGCGGTCGTGCCGCTGCTGATCGTGATCGCCGCGTTCGGCGCCGAATCGTCGAAGGATCTCGCGCTGACGCTCGGCGTCGCGGCGGTCAAGATCGTGATCGCGCTCACGCTGCTGCTGGTCATCGGCCAGCGCTTCATGACGCGCTGGCTCAACGTCGTCGCGCGGCGCCGCTCGCAGGAACTGTTCGTGTTGAACCTGCTGCTCGTCACGCTCGGCGCCGCGTTCATCACCGACAAGTTCGGCCTGTCGCTCGCGCTCGGCGCGTTCATCGCGGGGATGCTGATCTCCGAGACGCCGTTCCGCCATCAGGTGGAAGAGGACATCAAGCCGTTCCGCGACGTGCTGCTCGGCCTGTTCTTCGTGACGACCGGGATGCTGCTCGATCCGCGCGTGATCTGGGAGCATCCGTTGCTCGTGCTCGGCTTCTTCGTCGGGCAGATCCTGTTCAAGGGGACGATGATCGCCGGGCTCGCGCGGCTGTTCGGCGCGACGCCGGGCGTCGCGATGCGCACGGGCATCGGCCTCGCGCAGGCCGGCGAATTCGGTTTCGTGCTGCTGAACCTGATCCTCGACCGGCATCTCGTCGATTCGACGCTGCTGCAGGCGATCCTCGCGTCGATGCTGCTGTCGATGCTCGCCGCGCCGTTCCTGATCCAGAACGCGGACCGGATCGTGATGCGGCTGTCGTCGACCGAATGGATGCAGCAGTCGCTGCAGATGACGCGGATCGCGACGCAAAGCCTGAAGCAGCGCGGCCACGTGATCATCTGCGGCTACGGCCGCGCGGGCCAGAACCTGGCGCGCATGCTCGAACAGGAAGGCATTTCGTATGTCGCGCTCGACCTCGACCCCGATCGCGTGAGCGCGGCTGGAGCAGCCGGCGAATCGGTCGTGTTCGGCGACGCGGCGCGCCGCGAGTCGCTGCTCGCGGCCGGTATCCACCGCGCGGCGGCGGTCGCGATCACCTATGCGAACACGCCGTCCGCGCTGCGCGTGCTGCATCACGTGCACGAGCTCGAGCCGACGCTGCCCGCGATCGTGCGCACCGTCGACGATGCCGATCTCGAGAAGCTGCTCGCGGCCGGCGCGACCGAGGTGATTCCGGAGATCGTCGAGGGCAGCCTGATGCTCGCGTCGCATACGCTGGTGCTGGTCGGCGTGCCGATGCGCAAGGTCGTGCGGCGCGTCGAGGAAATGCGCGACGAGCGCTACAGCCTGCTGCGCGGCTATTTCCGCGGCGCGGACGACGCGGACGACGACGACCACGAGCAGGTGCGGCTACAATCGGTGCCGGTCGATGCGCGCGCGGACGCGGTCGGGCGCTCGCTGGAGGAGCTCGGGCTGTATGCGCTCGGGCTGGAAGTTACGGCGATCCGCCGGCACGGCATCCGCGGCGTCGAACCCGATCCGCAGACCAAGCTGCGCGCGAGCGACATCGTCGTGCTGCGCGGGCTGCCCGAGGCGCTCGCGCTCGCGGAGGAGCGGCTGTCGCGCCATCGGCGCGACCCGCCGGCCGCGGCCGCGTGAGCCGCGCTTCAATAACCTGACCCGTATTTGTTCGAAACGGTGCCCGATCTTCGCGCACCGTTTTTTTCGGAGAGTTTCATGCCGCATTCGTCGTCGGGCGCGCCGCTCGATCCGGTCGCCTTCATCCACAGCCAGATCCGCACGGTGCCCGACTGGCCGCAGCCGGGCGTGATGTTCCGCGACATCACGACGCTGCTGCAGAGCCCGAAGGCGCTGCGCATCCTCGTCGACCTGTTCGTCGAACGTTATGTCGATGCGAAGCTCGACTACGTCGCGGGCCTCGACGCGCGCGGCTTCATCATCGCGCCGATCGTCGCGTACGAGCTGAGCGTCGGCTTCGTGCCGATCCGCAAGGTCGGCAAGCTGCCGTACAAGACGTGCTCGGAATCGTACGACCTCGAATACGGCAGCGCGACGGTCGAGATTCACGAGGATGCGTGCCGCCCCGGCGACCGCGTGATCATCATGGACGACCTGATCGCGACCGGCGGCACGATGATGGCGGGGCGCAACCTGCTGCACCGGCTCGGCGCGGTGGTCGTCGAGGGCGCTGCGATCATCGACCTGCCGGATCTCGGCGGCTCGGCGCTGCTGCGCAACGCGGGACTGCCCGTCTATACCGTCACCGAATTCGCCGGCCACTGAACGTCGGCCTGCTTTACTCACGTCAAGCCGCGAGGTCACGATGCCCAACTTCATGCTGTTTCTCGCCACTTCGATCGCGATCACGTTCGCGCCGGGTCCCGACAACCTGCAGGTGCTCGCGCGCGGCATCTCGCAGGGCCGCGCGGCCGGCTTCGTCGCCGCGCTCGGCTTCACGGCCGGGATCCTGTTCCACACGACGCTCGCGGCGCTCGGCGTCGCGGCCGTGCTGCGTTCGTCGCCGGTCGCGTTCGAGATCCTGAAGCTCGCGGGCGCCGCGTACCTCGTGTGGATCGGCATCAAGGCGCTGCGCAGCCAGGGCCTCGCGAACGCGCACGCGCGCCCGCCGCAGCCGCTCGGCACGATCTTCCGGCAGAGCGTGATCGGCAACCTGATGAACCCGAAGGTCACGCTGTTCTTCGTCGTGTTCCTGCCGCAGTTCGTCGATCCGCACGGCGCGCAGAGCGTGACGCTGCAGATGTTCGAGCTCGGCGCGCTGTTCATGCTGCAGACGGCCGCGATCTTCTCGCTGTTCGGCATCGGCGCCGGCATGATCGGCGCATGGCTGAAGCGCCGCCCGAAGGCCGGCGTGTGGCTCGACCGGATCGCCGGCGCGACGTTTATCGCGATCGGCATCCGCGTCGCGCTGAAGGACTGACGGCGATGACGTTTCCGTGCATCGCGGCCGCGCACCGCTTCGATCCGGCCGCGCACCTGCGCTTCGAGATCGCCGGCCAGGCGGTCGGCTGGGTGCGCCGTCAGGATGTCGCGAAGCTTGCGCGCTGGCCCGACGTGTTCGAGTTGACCGGCGAGCGCGTCGTGCTGTCGGCGCGCTACGATTCGGTCGACGCGCGCAGCATGGCGCTTGCGAGCGCGATCGGCGCGCTCGCGGCCGAAGGCGCGATTCCCGGCTGGCGCGACGAGATCTACGCAATCCGCAACCGCTTCGACGATGCGCCGCTCGCATACATCGAGCGCGCCGCGTCGCGCTTCTTCGGGACGCAGACTTATGCGGTGCATCTGAACGGCATCGTAGAATGTGCGGTTGCGCCGGGCGAGGCGCCCGCTGCGGCCGCGCCGCAGATGTGGCTCGGCCGCCGCAGCGCGACCAAGGCTACCGACCCCGGCATGCTCGACAATGTCGTCGCGGGCGGCATCGGCTGGGGCCTGGGCGTTCACGAGACGCTCGTGAAGGAGTGCTGGGAAGAAGCCGGCATTCCGGCCGAACTCGCGGCGCGTGCGATCGCGGGCCGCGCGGTGCAGGTGCTGTGCTCGCTGCCGGAAGGCACGCAGTCCGAACTGATCTTCGTGTACGACCTGCCGCTGCCGCACGACTTCGCGCCGCGCAACCAGGACGGCGAAGTGGCCGAGCATCTGCTGGCCGGCGTACCCGAGGTGATCGGCTGGCTGCGCGAGGGCCGCGCGACGATGGACGCGAGCCTCGCGACGCTCGACATGCTGCTGCGCCATCGCTGGCTCGCTGCGGCCGACGCGGCAGGCATCGACGCGCTGTTCGCACCCGCCGCGTGACGCGTGCCGCGACGCGCAGCCCGGCGACGCGAACGGACAATTTGACGAATACGGAAACAAAGGGAGTAGCGGTCATGCCGACCGATCACAGCTTTATCTTGAAACTGTCGTGCCCCGACCGGCACGGCATCGTCCACGCGGTCTCGGGCTTTCTGTTCGAGCGCAGCAACAACATCCTCGATTCGGCGCAGTTCGGCGACAGCCGCACCAGCGAATTCTTCATGCGCGTGCACTTCGAGCAGGACGGCAACGGCACGGATGCCGCGTCGGCGCTCGACACACTTCGCAAGGAATTCGCGCCGCTCGCCGAGCAGTTTTCGATGCGCTGGGAACTGCACGACGCGGCCGTGAAGCCGCGCGTCGTGATCATGGTGTCGAAGATCGGCCACTGCCTGAACGACCTGCTGTTCCGCTATCGCACCGGCCAGTTGCCGATCGAGATCCCGGCGATCGTGTCGAACCACAAGGAGTTCTACCAGCTCGCCGCGAGCTACAACATCCCGTTCCATCACTTCCCGCTGATCGGCGGTTCGTCCGATGCCGCGAAGGCCGCGCAGGAAGCGCGCGTGCTGGAAGTGATCGACGAGCACCAGGCCGATCTCGTCGTGCTCGCGCGCTACATGCAGATCCTGTCGCCGAACATGTGTCAGCAGCTCGCCGGGCGCGCGATCAACATCCACCACTCGTTCCTGCCGAGCTTCAAGGGCGCGAAGCCGTACTACCAGGCGTTCGACCGCGGCGTGAAGCTGATCGGCGCAACCGCGCACTATGTGACGACCGATCTCGACGAAGGCCCGATCATCGAGCAGGAAGTCGAGCGCGTCGACCACAGCATGACGCCCGACCAGTTGACCGCGATCGGCCGCGACGTCGAGTGCGTGACGCTCGCGCGCGCGGTGAAGTGGCACGTCGAGCACCGGATCGTGCTGAACGGGACGAAGACGGTCGTGTTCCGCTGATCTGAATCGGCCGGCCGCCGGTTGGCAGCCCCCGGAAACAAAAACGCCGCGCCCCCTTTTCGGGGCGCGGCGTTTTTTTGTCGCCCGAGACGCGGGTTTCAGATCAGCCGCAGCAGGTACAGCTCGCGTTTCAGGTACGCATAGAAGATCGGCGCGGCGATCACGCCCGGCAGCCCGAACGCGGCCTCCATGATCAGCATCGCGAGCAGCAGCTCCCACGCGCGCGACTCGATCTGGCCGCCGATGATCTTCGCGTTCAGGAAGTATTCGAGCTTGTGGATGACCACGAGGAACACGAGCGACGCGATTGCGGTGCCCATGCTGACCGACAGCGATACGGCGACGATCAGCGTGTTCGAGATCAGGTTGCCGATCACCGGCAGCAGGCCGACGATGAACGTGACGAGCACGAGCGTCTTCGACAGCGGCAGCCGCTCGTGAAAGATCGGCAGTGCGACGAGCAGGTAGATGCCCGTGAACGTCGCGTTGATCGCCGAGATCTTGATCTGCGCGAACACGATCCGGCGGAATGCATCGGAGAAGCGCGATACGCGCGTGACGAGCGCGGTCGACAGCGGCCGGCGTACCTTGCCATGCTCGACGCCGATCGCGATCATCGCGCCGATGATCATCCCGAACAGCACGTGGCCGAAGCCGCGCGCGACGCTCTTGCCGCTCTGCTGGAGCTGGTCCATGTGCGAGTGCATCAGCACGGCCGCCTTCGTCTTCATCTGCTCGACGTCAACCGGCAGCAGGTTCGCGATCCACGCCGGCGTGCGCGCTCGGGTTTGCTCGACGATCTGCATCAACTGGTCGAGCAGGCTCTGCAGGTTCGGCACCGTGTGCTCGAAATGCTCGATGATGCCGATCGTCAGGCCCGTGAGCCCGCCGACGATCACGATCGCCAGCAGCACGACGGCGACCCAGCGCGCGCGCATGCTCGTCGTGTGGCGTTCGATCACGGGCGCGATCGTGTGGATCAGCTGGTAGACGAGCAGGCCGGCCAGCAGCCCGCCGAGCAGCTTGAGCTCGAGGACGAGCCACATCGTGACGATCGCGAAGAGATAGCTGCCGATCTCGAGTGCCGACAGCCTCGGCAGGCTGAAGTCGCTCGTCAGCCGCACGCTGCGCAGGTGCGGCTCGCGGCTCTGCGCGTCGCGCGGCTCTTGTTGCTTCTCCATCGTGGATTCCTGTCGTTCGTGTGTCATGCCGTGCAGCGCGCGGCAGAGCCGGGCTCGCCCGGCGCCGCACCGGATTGGTGCGGACGGCGAACCTTACGACCGTAAAGTATAGCTGCCATTATGGTCCGCAACCGGGCCGTTTGGCGCATGGTGTAAACGCAGAAGGGAAAACGAGGGGCGGACGGCGTGCCGCCAACGGTCGCGCGCGGCCGGGTGGCCGCGCGCGGGAAGGGCCGGGACGGCGGAATGAGCGTCAGCCGGCCGCGACCTTGCGGGTCGAACGCTTGAGCAGCGGCGCGAGGTACTTGCCGGTGAAGCTCGCCTTCGTCTTCGCGACCTGCTCGGGCGTGCCCTGGGCGATGATCTGGCCGCCGCCGGCGCCGCCCTCGGGGCCGAGGTCGATCACCCAGTCGGCCGTTTTGATCACGTCGAGGTTGTGCTCGATGATCACGACCGTATTGCCCTGGTCGCGCAGCCGGTGGATCACCTCGAGCAGCAGCGCGATGTCGTGGAAGTGCAGGCCGGTGGTCGGCTCGTCGAGGATGTACAGCGTGCGGCCCGTGTCGCGCTTCGACAGCTCCAGCGACAGCTTCACGCGCTGCGCCTCGCCGCCCGACAGCGTCGTGGCCGATTGGCCGAGGCGGATGTAGCCGAGGCCGACGTCGAGCAGCGTCTTCAGCTTGCGCGCGATGACCGGCACCGCGCTGAAGAACTCGTACGCATGCTCGACCGTCATGTCGAGCACTTCGCTGATGTTCTTGCCCTTGTACTGCACTTCGAGCGTTTCGCGGTTGTAGCGCTTGCCGTGGCACACGTCGCACGGTACGTAGACGTCCGGCAGGAAGTGCATCTCGACCTTCAGCACGCCGTCGCCCTGGCACGATTCGCAGCGGCCGCCCTTCACGTTGAACGAGAAGCGGCCCGGATCGTAGCCGCGCTCCTTCGAGGTCGGCACGCCCGAGAACAGCTCGCGGATCGGCGTGAACAGGCCCGTGTACGTGGCCGGGTTCGAGCGCGGCGTGCGGCCGATCGGCGATTGGTCGACGTTGATCACCTTGTCGAAGTGCTCGAGGCCCTCGATCGCCTCGTGCGGCGCCGGCTCGGCCGACGAGCCGTACAGGTGGCGCGCGACCGCGTGATACAGCGTGTCGTTGATCAGCGTCGACTTGCCGGAGCCCGACACGCCGGTGATGCAGGTCAGCAGGCCGACCGGCAGCTCGAGATCGACGTGCTTCAGGTTGTTGCCGTGCGCGTCGACGATGCGCAGCATCCGCTCGGCGTCGGGTGCGATCCGCTCGTCCGGATACTCGATCGTGCGCTTGCCGAGCAGGTACTGGCCCGTCAGCGACTGCGGGTTCGACTGCACCTGCTTCGGCGTGCCTTCGGCCACCACCACGCCGCCGTGTTCGCCCGCGCCGGGGCCCATGTCGACGACGTAGTCGGCCGTGCGGATCATGTCCTCGTCGTGCTCGACGACGATCACCGAGTTGCCGAGGTCGCGCAGGTGCTTGAGCGTCCCGATCAGGCGGTCGTTGTCGCGCTGGTGCAGGCCGATCGACGGCTCGTCGAGCACGTACATCACGCCTGTCAGGCCCGAGCCGATCTGCGACGCGAGCCGGATCCGCTGCGCTTCGCCGCCCGACAGTGTTTCGGCGCTGCGCTCGAGCGACAGGTAGTCGAGGCCGACGTTGTTCAGGAACGTCAGGCGCGCGACGATTTCCTTGATCACTTTGTCGGCGATCTCGCGTTTCGCGCCTTCGAGCGTGAGCCCGTCGAAATAGCCGAGCGCGTCGCGCAGCGGCCAGCCGCTGATTTCATAGATGCCGCGCGCGTAGTCGCCCGTGCCGATCCGCACGTGGCGCGCCTCGCGGCGCAGGCGCGTGCCTTCGCACGACGGGCACGGCTGGTTGTTCTGGTATTTCGACAGTTCTTCGCGCACCGCGACCGAATCGGTCTCGCGGTAGCGGCGCTCGAGGTTCGGGATGATCCCTTCGAACACGTGCTCGCGGATCGTCGTGCGGCCGCGCTCGTTGATGTACGAGAACGGGATCGTCTGCTTGCCCGAGCCGAACAGCAGCACCTTCCTGATTTTTTCCGGCAGATCCTCGAACGCGGCGTCGATGTCGAACTCGTAGAACGCCGCGAGGCTCTGCAGCATCTGGAAGTAGAACTGGTTGCGGCGGTCCCAGCCCTTCACGGCGCCCGCGGCGAGCGACAGCGACGGGTGCGCGACGACCCGCTTCGGGTCGAAGAACGTGATCTGGCCGAGGCCGTCGCATTCCGGGCACGCGCCCATCGGGTTGTTGAACGAGAACAGGCGCGGCTCGAGCTCCTGCAGCGAGTACGAGCAGATCGGGCACGCGAACTTCGAGCTGAACAGGTGCTCGTGGTCGGTATCCATCTCGAGCGCGATCGCGCGGCCGTCGGCGAGGCGCAGCGCCGTCTCGAACGATTCGGCGAGGCGCTGCTTCATGTCCGGGCGCACCTTCAGGCGATCGACGACGACGTCGATCGTGTGCTTGTCGTTCTTCTTGAGCTTCGGCAGCGACTCGACCTCGTAGATCTTCGCGACACCTTCGTTCGCGGTGCCGCCGCCCGAGCGCACGCGAAAGCGCACGAAGCCCTGCGCCTGCATCTCCTCGAACAGCTCGGCGTGCTCGCCCTTGCGGTTCGCGACGACGGGCGCGAGGATCATCAGCTTGGTTTCCTCGGGCAACGCGAGCGCCGCGTCGACCATCTGCGACACGCTCTGCGCCTCGAGCGGGATGTCGTGGTCGGGGCAGTACGGCGTGCCGACACGTGCGTACAAAAGTCGCAGGTAGTCGTGGATTTCCGTGACCGTGCCGACGGTCGAACGCGGGTTGTGGGATGTCGCCTTCTGCTCGATCGAGATCGCGGGCGACAGGCCCTCGATCAGGTCGACGTCCGGTTTCTCCATCAACTGCAGGAACTGGCGGGCATACGCGGAAAGGCTTTCGACGTAGCGGCGCTGGCCCTCGGCATAAAGGGTATCGAACGCGAGCGACGACTTGCCCGACCCTGACAACCCGGTAATCACGATCAGCTTGTGGCGCGGCAGGTCGAGATTGACGTTTTTCAGGTTGTGGGTACGTGCCCCACGGATACGGATCTGTTCCATGAACCTGGCGAAAATGGAGGGAACCAAACCTGCTACTATAACGGCTTTTCGAGACCGTCGTTTGGGGTCCCCAGCCTTTACAGCAGGTGACAGCAAGGCGGCGCCTGCGCCGGGGAAAGCGGTCGCGCCGCGTGGTTCCGGGTGGCCTGCAGGCTGCCGAATCCTGCCCCGACGCGTCGCCTGCCAGGCCTGCCGGGCCGCCGGTCCTGATCTTCCGCCGTCCGCTGCCGGGCGGGCACACCGATCATTCGAAATTCATTCCCGATGTCCAATCCGTCCGCCACGTCTTCCCGCATGACCGCGCCCGAGTTGCGCGCGACCACGTCGCTCGCGGCGATCTTCGCGCTGCGCATGCTCGGCCTGTTCATGATCATGCCGGTGTTCTCGGTCTACGCGAAAACCATCCCGGGCGGCGACAACGTGCTGCTCGTCGGCATCGCGCTCGGGGCCTACGGCGTCACGCAGTCGCTGTTCTACATTTTCTACGGTTGGGCGTCCGACAAGTTCGGCCGCAAGCCGGTGATCGCCGCGGGCCTCGTGATCTTCGCGCTCGGCAGCTTCGTCGCCGCGTTCGCGCACGACATCACGTGGATCATCGTCGGCCGCGTGATCCAGGGGATGGGCGCCGTATCGTCAGCGGTGCTCGCGTTCATCGCCGACCTGACTTCCGAGCAGAACCGCACGAAGGCGATGGCGATGGTCGGCGGCTCGATCGGCGTGTCGTTCGCGGTCGCGATCGTTGGTGCGCCGATCGTGTTCCACTGGGTCGGGATGAGCGGGTTGTTCACGATCGTCGGCGTGCTGTCGATCCTCGCGATCGGCGTCGTGGTGTGGATCGTGCCCGACGCGGCGAAGCCCGTGCACGTGCCCGCGCCGTTCGCCGAGGTGCTGCACAACGTCGAACTGCTGCGCCTGAACTTCGGCGTGCTGGTGCTGCATGCGACGCAGACGGCGCTGTTCCTCGTCGTGCCGCGCCTGCTCGTCGACGGCGGGCTGCCGGTCGCCGCGCACTGGAAGGTCTACCTGCCGGTGATGGGGCTCGCGTTCGTGATGATGGTCCCGGCGATCATCGTCGCGGAAAAGCGGGGCAAGATGAAGCCGGTGCTGCTCGGCGGCATTCTGGCTATCCTGATCGGCCAATTGCTGCTGGGCAGCGCGCCGCATACCATTCTGATTGTGGCGGCGATCCTGTTCGTCTACTTCCTCGGGTTCAACATCCTGGAAGCGTCGCAGCCGTCGCTCGTGTCGAAGCTCGCGCCGGGTTCGCGCAAGGGCGCGGCCACGGGCGTCTACAACACCACGCAGTCGATCGGGCTCGCGCTCGGCGGCATCGCGGGCGGCTGGCTGCTGAAGCACGGCGGCGCGAATACCGTGTTTTACGCGTGCTCAGGGCTGGTTGCCGCGTGGCTTATAATCGCGGCCAGCATGAAAGCGCCGCCGCGCAAGGCCTGAACCTATTTTTCGGGCAGGCACCGGCGGCGTTCGCGGGCTTGCCCGGCGGGCCGCTCCGACGCATGCGCGGGCGGCCCGGCATCGAATTTACTGGAGAAACACATGGCATCCGTCAACAAGGTCATCCTCGTCGGCAATCTCGGCGCCGATCCTGAAGTCCGTTACCTGCCGAGCGGCGACGCGGTTGCGAACATCCGTCTCGCGACGACCGACCGCTACAAGGACAAGGCAAGCGGCGATTTCAAGGAAATGACCGAGTGGCATCGCGTCGCGTTCTTCGGCCGGCTGGCGGAAATCGTCAGCGAATACCTGAAGAAGGGTTCGTCGGTCTATATCGAAGGCCGCATCCGCACGCGCAAGTGGCAAGGCCAGGACGGCCAGGATCGTTACTCGACCGAAATCGTCGCGGACCAGATGCAGATGCTCGGCGGCCGCGGCGGTGCGGGCGGCGGCGGTGGCGGCGGTGACGAAGGCGGTTACGGCGGCGGCTACGGTGGTGGTGGCGGCGGTCGCGGCGAGCAGGCGGAACGCGCCGGTGGCGGCGGCGGTCGTGCCGGCGGCGCGGCGCGCGGCGGTGCTGGCGGTGCTGGCGGCGGCGCGCAGAGCCGTCCGAGCGCACCGGCAGGCGGCGGCTTCGACGAGATGGACGACGATATTCCGTTCTGATCGGCAAGTCGGCATCCCGCATCACGATGGGCCCGAATGTCCGAGTCAAGCCGGTTGCTTGGCCCGGGTCTTCGGGCCTTGCTTCGTTTACGTCCTTGTCTCCGCACTGCAGGCGAACCGTGGCTGACGAACTCCCCGACCTCATCGCTGCGCATCTCGACGTGCTGTTCTGCGGGATCAACCCCGGCATGACTGCCGCCGCGACGGGGCATCACTTCGCGGGGAGAAGCAACCGCTTCTGGCGCGTGATTCATCTCGCGGGTTTCACGCCAACGGAAATTCCTCCGCACGACGATCGCGCGATACTCCGGTACGGCTGCGGCCTGACGGCGGTGGTGAAGCGGCCGACCGCGAGTGCCGATCAGCTTTCGCGCGCGGAATTCATCGCCGTGGCCGCGGAGTTCGAGCAGAAGGTAGCGCGTTATGGGCCGCGCTTTGTCGCCTTTCTCGGCAAGGCGGCGTACTCGGCGCTTTCGGGGCAACGCGAAATTGCATGGGGATTGCAGCCGGCGCGCATGCAGCGCGCGAGCGTCTGGGTGCTGCCCAATCCCAGCGGGAGAAATCTTGCGTTCGGCCTCGGCGATCTGGTCGATGCGTACCGTCAGCTTTATCTGCACGCGAGGACCGCTTCCGGTCGTCAGCCCGAGGGGCAGCCGGATGCGACTCGGTAAGACGGCATCCCCATGGCCGGGCACTGTGTTGCCGCGTGCATTTTTCGATCGCGCGGCCACCGACGTCGCACCGCAACTGCTCAACAAGATCCTCGCGGCAGCCGACGGCCGGGCCGGCCGCATCGTCGAGGTGGAAGCCTATGCGGGTGCGATCGACCCGGCGGCGCATACCTATCGCGGCAAGACGCCGCGCAATGCGACGATGTTCGGGCCGCCTGGGCACCTGTACGTCTATTTCACGTACGGCATGCACTGGTGCTGCAATTGCGTGTGCGGCCCGGACGGCATCGGAACGGGCGTGCTGATCCGTGCGCTGGAACCGCTGCACGGGCTCGAACGGATGCGTGCGGCACGGCCGCCGCTGACGCGCGATCGCGATCTGTGCCGCGGGCCGGCGCGGTTGACGCAGGCGATGGGGATCGGCGGCGCGCAGGATGGCGTCGATCTGGTTGACGCACGCGAAGGGTTCGCGATCGTGGACGACGGATTGGCGCCGCCCACGGATCTGGCGGGCGGGCCGCGCATCGGCATTCGCGTCGGCAAGGATCTGCCGTGGCGATGGAGCGTGCCCGGCAATCGATATGTGTCGGGGGCGCTGCCGCGCATCTGATGCGTGCCGCCCACAATCGCGCGTAATTCGATCTGCGTCACGTTGCCGCCATTATTGACCGGCTAAGCTGCTCGTTTCGACGTTTCGATCGAGGAGACACCATGCGGCGGGTCGTATTCAACCAGAAGGGCGGCGTGGGCAAATCGACGATCGTCTGCAACCTGGCGGCGATCAGCGCGCGCGAAGGGCTGCGCACGCTCGTCATCGACCTCGATGCGCAGGCGAACTCCACGCGCTACCTGCTCGGCGATGCCGCGGCCGATGCGCAACCGGGCGTCGCCGGCTTCTTCGAAACCGCGCTGACCTTCAACTTCCGTCCGGTCGACGTCGCGTCGTTCATCCATCCGACCCCGTTCGAAGGGCTCGACGTGATGCCCGCGCATCCGGACCTCGACACGCTGCACGGCAAGCTCGAATCGCGCTACAAGATCTACAAGCTGCGCGACGCGCTGAACGAGCTCGACACGTACGACGCCGTGTACATCGACACGCCGCCCGCGCTGAATTTCTACACGCGCTCGGCGCTGATCGCGGTCGAGCGCTGCCTGATCCCGTTCGATTGCGACGATTTCTCGCGCCGCGCACTGTACACGCTGCTCGAGAACGTGAAGGAAATCCAGCAGGACCACAACGCGGCGCTCGAGGTGGAGGGGATCGTCATCAACCAGTTCCAGCCGCGCGCGAGCCTGCCGCAACGGCTGGTCGACGAGCTCGTCGACGAAGGGCTGCCGGTGCTCGCGTCGAGGCTGTCGGCGTCGGTGAAGATTCGCGAGTCGCATCAGCAGTCCAAGCCGGTGATTCACCTCGAGCCTGGACACAAGCTCGCGCAGGAATTCCTCGCACTGCATCGCGAACTGGCCGGCTGATCGCGCGCGCCGGCGCCGACCGCGGCCGTTTCATACGGCCGCGCTTTTTTTATTACGACCCGAAATTCGTCCGATCATTGATTCCGTCATTAATAATCCCGGAAACGATTTCATAATAAATCCGAAAAAAACGATTACATAAGCGACTGCTCCATTTTCAATGGTCGCCGGTTTTCTAATAAACGGAATAGTGAATTGGTAAATGTTGCGCGATGTCACGATGCGCTATCCTGTAAAAAGGTAAAAGAAGACATTGCGGGACCGGACGCTGCGGTATTTTCTACGTGATATCGACGCGTCGCGGGCGCCGGTGGCCGCTCGAAGGGGTGTAAGGGTTTATACCTAGCATTAATGCCATTTTATTGACAATTAATCGATCTAGAATGGCTTCCTTCAACTTCTCGTGCTCAAATGAGTGGCGGGTTGTCAATAAGGAAGTCGGCTATCGATCTGGCTTCTATTTTCTTTACGTCGTCTCTCGCATTGCTAACAGGAGCGTGCCCGATGTCCGTATTTGCCCCCGAAAAATTCGCCGCCGATTATCAATCCGGTATCGCCGCGTGGTTCGCGATCGCCCGTCCGGCGATCAAGGGTTTCGAGGCTGTCGTCGAACTCAACCTGCAGGCGGCCCGGACGGCGCTCGAGGAATACGAGGACAAGCTGAAGAACGCCTTCAACAGCAGCAATCCGGCCGCGGGTTTCGCGCAGCAGGCAGCCGTACCGCAGGAAGCGGCCGGCAAGGTCGTGTCGTACGGCCGTCATCTGTTCGACATCGCGGTGTCGACGCAATCCGAATGGGCGAAGGTCGCGCAGGCGCAATACGAACAGAACGACAAGCGCCTGAAGGACGTGATCGGCGAGCTGTCGAAGCATGCGCCGGCCGGCTCGGCACCGGTGGTGGCCGCACTGAATTCGGCGCTGTCCGCGGCGACGGCCGCGGCCGACTCCGTGCGCGCAGCGACGGGTCAGGCGATCGAAGCCGCGCAGAGCAGCTTCGATGCGGTCAGCGAAACGGCCACGCGCGGCGGCAAGCAGACGGCAGCCGCCGCACGCAAGGACGCAGCGGCTGCGCGCGAATCGGCTGCGTAACGACGAAACCGCGGACGTAACCGCGGACGTAACCGCGGACGTGAGCGCGTGTCGCGCGCAGGCGCGACACGATTGATCGGCGCCGGGCGGCGCCGCGCACCGCGTGTGCCGCGCAGTGCGTGGAACCCCCGGTTTGCCGCAAGGCGCCGGTGCATGTGCGGGCCGTGCCGGTGTGCCGCCGGTGCGACCGGGCGCGGCTCGTGGCGCGGCGGCGTGCGACCTTTATCGCGCCGGATGGCCCGACGTGCGCCGTCGCCGGTTGCAGCCGGCGCGTGCCGGCGTCAGAACGACGAACTTGATTTCGATGCAGGAACTGAACATGACGGACGTAGTGATCGTATCGGCCGCGCGGACCGCGGTCGGCAAATTCGGCGGCTCGCTTGCGAAGATTGCGGCGCCGGAGCTGGGCGCGACGGTGATCCGCGCGGTGCTGGAGCGTGCGGGCGTGAAGCCCGAGCAGATCAGCGAAGTGATCATGGGCCAGGTGTTGACGGCCGGCTCGGGGCAGAACCCGGCGCGGCAGTCGCTGATCAAGGCCGGGCTGCCGGCGGCGGTGCCTGGGATGACGATCAACAAGGTGTGCGGCTCGGGCCTGAAGGCCGTGATGCTGGCGGCGAATGCGATCGTCGCGGGCGACGCGGAGATCGTGATCGCGGGCGGCCAGGAGAACATGAGCGCGTCGCCGCACGTGCTGCCGGGCTCGCGAGACGGGTTCCGGATGGGCGACGCGAAGCTGGTCGACACGATGATCGTCGACGGGCTGTGGGACGTGTACAACCAGTACCACATGGGCATCACGGCGGAGAACGTCGCGAAGGAATACGGCATTACGCGCGACGAGCAGGACGCGTTCGCGGCGCTGTCGCAGAATAAGGCGGAAGCGGCGCAGAAGGCCGGGCGCTTCGACGACGAGATCGTGCCGGTGTCGATTCCGCAACGCAAGGGCGAGCCGCTGCAGTTCGCGACCGATGAATTCGTGCGTCACGGCGTGACGGCGGAATCGCTGGCGGGGCTGAAGCCGGCGTTCTCGAAGGACGGCACGGTGACGGCGGCGAACGCGTCGGGCCTGAACGACGGCGCGGCGGCGGTGCTGGTGATGTCGGCGCAGAAGGCGGCGGCGCTGGGCCTGACGCCGCTGGCGCGGATCAAGGCGTACTCGAACGCGGGCGTGGATCCGAGCGTGATGGGGATGGGTCCGGTGCCGGCGTCGCGCCGGTGCCTGGAGCGCGCGGGCTGGACGCCGGGCGACCTGGACCTGATGGAGATCAACGAGGCGTTCGCGGCGCAGGCGCTGGCGGTGCACAAGCAGATGGGCTGGGACACGTCGAAAGTGAACGTGAACGGCGGGGCGATCGCGATCGGTCACCCGATCGGTGCGTCGGGCTGCCGGATCCTGGTGACGCTGCTGCACGAGATGGTCAAGCGCGATGCGAAGCGCGGGCTGGCGTCGCTGTGCATCGGCGGCGGGATGGGCGTCGCGCTCGCGGTCGAGCGCGTCTGAGCCGGGTCTGAAAACATCGCGCGGATGCGGCGCCGGCCCGCGCAGCATCCGCGTGAAGCGGTTTTCGCGCACGACAAGCAGCCAACAACAAGCGCGATGTTCCGGTGCGTGCCGCGCCCGCGACGCGGGCGGCTGCGCATCGAAGCGGTGGGGCGGCAGCATGTGCGATGCCGTCGCCCCGCATTCATCGATTACTTTTTTGTCGGTAATTTATAGGATGACTAAGCGAATTGCAGTTGTGACAGGTGGAATGGGCGGTCTCGGCGAAGCAGTCAGCATCAGGTTGAACGACGCGGGCCACCGGGTAGTCGTCACGTATTCGCCGAACAACACCGGCGCCGACCGCTGGCTGACCGAGATGCAGGCGGCCGGCCGCGAGTTCCATGCGTACCCGGTGGACGTGGCCGATCACGATTCGTGCCAGCAATGCATCGAGAAGATCGTGCGGGACGTCGGCCCGGTCGACATTCTCGTGAACAACGCAGGCATCACGCGCGACATGACGCTGCGCAAGCTCGACAAGGTGAACTGGGACGCCGTGATCCGCACGAACCTCGATTCCGTGTTCAACATGACGAAGCCTGTCTGCGAAGGCATGGTCGAGCGCGGCTGGGGTCGCATCGTCAACATCTCGTCAGTGAACGGCTCGAAGGGTTCGGTCGGCCAGACCAACTACGCGGCCGCGAAGGCCGGCATGCACGGGTTCACCAAATCGCTCGCGCTCGAGGTCGCGCGTAAGGGCGTGACGGTGAACACGGTGTCGCCGGGCTACCTCGCGACGAAGATGGTCACGGCGATCCCGCAGGACATCCTCGACACGAAGATCCTCCCGCAGATTCCGGCGGGCCGGCTCGGCAAGCCCGAGGAAGTCGCGGCGCTGGTCGCCTACCTGTGCTCGGACGAGGCCGGTTTCGTGACGGGCTCCAACATCGCGATCAACGGCGGCCAGCACATGCACTGACGCGCGGCGGCCCGGACCGCGTTCGCGCACGTGCCGGGCCGCGTTCCGCTGTATCCAGTGCCGGAGCGGCGGCAGGCGCGCCGCTTCGGCCTCGCATTCCGGAGAAGGCATGGGTGACACCTGGATGGGACTCTTGATCGGCGGCTCGGCACTGGCCGTCGCGCTGACGATGGCGATCTCGCTCCACTGGCTGGAGCGGCGCCGCGCGCGGTTGCTGCGGAACTTCGATCATCGCGATTGCTGGTTCGTCGCGTACGGCAAGTGCTTCGCACGCAGGACGGCGAGGCCGGCACGCCGCATGCGCGGCGCGCGTTGACGGCCGCGACGTCGTGGTAACGCGGCGTCACGATTGACGAACGGTCACGCATCGCGCGCATGCAGTCGGTGATGCGCGCGATGCGCGTGATCAATTGCTCTTTTCGCTCTTGCCACCCGACTCGCCCGAGTCGTTCTTGTGGAAGATCCGCTTCGTCGTGCGCTTGGTGGCATCCCAGCCTTCGCGCGACGCGTGGGCGACTCCGTGCCCGACCGCTTTCGCGGCGCTCGCGGTTGCGTGGCCGAAGCTGCGTGCAGCGTCGCCCGTCTTGTGCGCGGCTTCCTTCGAATCGCGCTTGATGTCCTGCTTCACTTCCGACATGTCCGCATGCGCGATCGGGCTGATCAGCGCCAGAACGAGTGCGGTGCCAATGAACTGACGAACTTTCACGACCTGGTTTCCTTGTATAAGTCTCTTCATCGAGGATTCGAATTGCCGGCTGGCGGCGGGGCATACGTGCCGGGCGCCGATGCGTCGAGCATCACCGCGGCGCGGCCGGTCAGCAGCACGCGATCGCCGCAGCGCAGCGCGAAGCCGTACAGCACCGAGCGGCCGTCGCCGCTCATGCGTTCCGCGTCGACGGTGAGCGGCTCGTCGAACGTGTCGAGCCGGTCGACGAACGCGTCGACATTGCGCACGCTCGCCAGATAGCCGACGCGCGGACGTTCTTCTTGCGCACCGAGCAGCGCGCCGTGCACGGCCATCGCCTGCGCCGCGTATTCGATGCCGCAGACCGATGCGAGCCGGCCGTGCGAGCGCAGCGGGTTATGCGGGTCGTGGTGGCTCGTCGCGGTGCAACGGATGCGTTGGGCGTCCCACGTATCGACCGTATCGAGCACGCACATCGTGCCGCCGTGCGGAATATGCGCGGCGATCCATGCGTGGTCGAGCGGCGGCGTCAACGCGATCGTTGCGGCCATCACGGGCACTCCGCGAAGGCGTCCGGCATCGCGACGTCGACCTGCACGCGCGTATCGGCCAGATAGTCGAGCACGACGCGAGTCGAACGCCGTGCAGCCAGCGCATCGAGCAGCGGCAGCACGCGCGCGGCCGGATTGCCGGCACGCAGTGCGTCGAGCTCGGCATTCGCGAGCGTCGTGGCAGGCGCGTCGGTGAGCTGCACGTCGATGCGGGCGAGCGAACGTTCGCTTGCTTCCGGCGCGAACACGAGCGCGACGCCGAATGCATCGTCGATCGGCCGCACCGTGTGCAGCGGTTCCGGATAGTCGGTGTCGTACGCGATCAGCAGGGTCGGCATGCGATCGACCGCGACCTGGCACAGGCTCTCGAGCAGGCCCGCGGCAAAGCTGCCGTCGTGCGCGCACAGCACGTTCGACGTCGCCATCGCGCGGGTCGCGATGCTCCAGTAGCCGGCCGGCGCGTTGTGCACGGAGTTGTGGAAACGCGTAGGCGACAGCTGGCGATCGTCGCCGGCGAGGGTTTCGCAGATCGCGTGGCAGTTCTGGCCGTCGCCGCCGGACGCGCTGAACACGGTTGCGAGCGTGGCCGCATCGCGTCCGCTCGCGGCGACCGCTTCGTGGCCGACCGCGAGCGCGACGCGCACGACGGGGCCCGTGCGGCGCCGCTCGGCCGACGGCAGGCCGGCCGGCGGCGGCAGCACGGTGCGTGCGCTCGCATAGGCTGTGCGGCCGGTGAGCACGTCGGCCGCGTGCGGCCAGTCGTTCATTCCCGGCCCGACGAGGCCGATGCTTTCGATGAAGGCGGTGAGCGTCATGTCGGGCCTCAACGGCGTACGTGGCCGGCGCGGCCGAGGATCAGGCTGCAATTCGTGCCGCCGAAGCCGAACGAATTGGAAAGCACGGTGCGCACGCGCGTATCGCGGCTCGCGAGCACGTAGTCGGCGGCCAGCGCCGGGTCGGGCTGCGTCGTGTTGACGCCGGCCGGTACGAACTGCTCGCGCAGCGCGAGCGCGGCGACGACCGCTTCGAGCGCGCCGGCCGCGCCGAGCGCGTGGCCGGTCGCGCCCTTCGTCGAGCTGCACGGCGTGCTCGCGAGCAGCGCGCCGACCGCGCGGCTTTCGGCCGCATCGTTGCTCGGCGTTGCGGTGCCGTGCAGGTTCACGTAATCGATGTCGTTCGTGTCGAGGCCGGCGGACGCGAGTGCCTGCTCGATCGCGACGCGCGCGCCGAGCCCGTCCGGATGCGGCGACGACATGTGGTGCGCGTCGCTCGATTCGCCGATGCCGAGCAGCAGGATCGCGTTGCCGTCGAGCGCGGCGGGCGGTTCGGGCACGCGTTCGACGAGCGCGAATGCCGCGGCCTCGCCGATCGAGATGCCGTCGCGCGCAACGTCGAATGGCCGGCACGGTAGGCGTGACAGCAGTTCGAGCGAGTTGAAGCCGTACAGCGTCGTCAGGCACAGCGAATCGACGCCGCCGACGACGGCCGCGTCGATCAACCCGGCCTCGATCATGCGGCGCGCGGAGCCGAATACCTTCGCGCCGGACGAGCACGCGGACGAGATCGCCATCGCCGGCCCGCGCAGCGCGAAATACGTGCGCACGAACGCGGCCGCCGAATACGGGTTGTGCGTGTTCGCATAGTGGAAGTCGGCGGGCAGCGCGCCGCTCGCCGGATCTCGATGCTGGTACGCGCGTTCGGTCTCGAGGATGCCGGCCGTGCTCGTGCCGACGAACACGCCGACGCGCGCCGCGCCGTAGCGGGCCACGGCCGCCGCCACGCCGGCATCGAAGCCGTCCTGCGCGAGGGCGAGTTGCGCGAGGCGATTGTTGCGGCATTCGAAGTCGGCGAGGTCCGCGCGCACGGGTTGCGCATCGACGCCGTCCACCGCCCCGATCCACGTGTCGAGATCCGCGCGCTCGAAGTCGCACGGCGCGAGCCCGCCGCGCGCGTCGTGCAGCGCGTCGAGGGTCGCATCGAGGCCGCGGCCGATGCAACTGGTGGCGGTGAAGTGCGAGAGCAGGAGAGGTTTCACGAGGGTCGCATCCGGTGACCGGAACGGGCGCCGCAGCAGGGCTGGCAGGCGCACCGTTCGCGTTCAGATTTTATCAAACGGGGGGACTGGAACGCCCGGCTGGCCGGCCGGTTCGGGCGCGAGCGCCGCGCGCAGCGTGGTCCAGTGCAGTTGCGCATCGACGGCTGCGCGCAGTACCGCTTGCAGTACGTCGAGCACGATCGGCTCGCCGCGCGCGTCACGTGCCGCGTGACCGTCGTGCACGAGCAGGATGTCGCGCGGCGCGAGGCCGTGCAGCAGGCGGCGCGTGACGGTCGCGGCGTCGTACGCGCGGGTGTCGAAGCCGCGCCGCGTCCAGCTCGCAAGCTGCAGGCCGAGTTCGCACAGCACCGGTTCGAGAAACGGATTGCGCAGGCCGGCCGGCGCGCGGAAGAACAGCGGGCGCGTGCCGGCGATCTCGGTCAGCGTCTGCTGCGCGGCCGCGATCTCGCGCCGCAGCGCGGCGGGCCCCGACAGCGAGAACGTGTGCCGGTGCCGCTGGCTGTGGTTCTCGACCGCGTGACCGCGTGCGACGATCGCCTCGATCCATTGCGGATGACGGCGCGCGAGATCGCCGATGCAGAAGAACGTCGCACGGGCGTCGTAACGGTCGAGCAGGTCGAGCACGCGCGGCGTGACATCCGGGTCCGGGCCGTCGTCGATCGTCAGCGCGATCCGGCGGCCGGCACCGGCCGGCAGGCGCGTCCAGTTCGGGCCGAGCAGCGTGCTGCGCGGCCATAGGCCGGCTGCCGTCAGCGCGAGATGCGACGCGACCACGCCGCCGACGGCCCACGGCCATGCTGCCGGCTGCGCGACGACGGAGGCGGCCGCGCCCGCGTGCAGCGCGGCCGTGCCCGCGATCAGCGGCGTCGGCTGCCAGCGGCGCACGCCGGATTGGACGGGCTGTCGAGGCGGAACGGACGACGGTGCGTTCATGTCAGGCTCCGTTGACGACGATCGCCGGCCGCTGCGGCGCGTGGCGCGAGTATCGCCGCGAATGCGAGCGCGAGCATCGCGCCGGGGCCGACAGTCAGCCCGAAGGTTTCGAGCAGCGGCACGTGCGACAGCGCCAGCAGCCCGAAGCCTGCGACCGTCGCGAGGTTCGCGATCAGCAGCGACACGAGCGTGTACGGCGTGACGGGCTGCGCGTCGTCGCGCTTGCAGAAGAACAGTGCGTAGTTCGAGCCGACCGCGACGATCAGCAGCATGCCGACGAGGTGCAGGATCGTCAGTTGCACGCCGGCGAGCGCGAAGCCGGCCGTCACGACCAGCACGGCTGCGACGAGCGGCGCGAGCGCGCGCACGGCACGGCGCGGCGAACGCAGCGCGACCAGCAGCAGCACGGCGATCGCCGCGAAACCCGCGAGCGACAGCCGGATGTCCTCGTGCACGTAGCTTACGTACAGGCGATCGGCTTCGGCCTTCATGTCGACGAACAGCGCATCGGGCACGCCCGCTTGCGCGACGGCCGCGCGTATCGGTGTTGCGTCGAACCCTTGCGCCGATTGCGCCGCGCGTGCGGCGTCCGGCGCGCGCAGCGGCAGCATCGCGCTCCAGCGGCCGTCGCGTTCGGTCAGCAGCGCATCGACCGCGAGCGCCATCGACGTGCCGCGCAAGTCCGCACGCGTCAGCAGCGGCGCGTGGCGGGCGGCTTCGACATCGGCGATGAACGGCGCGAACAGGTCGGGTTTCACCGCGATCGGCTGGTTCGCGACGGCGTCGCGCATCCGCGCGGCAAGCACGTCCGCATCGGGCAGGCTCGCGTGGCGCGCGCGCTGCGCGGCGTCGCTCGGCAGGTAGCGCGCGGGGCTTTCGAAACCCGCGAGCGCGCCCCGGTCGACGAGCGGCTGCAGTTGCGCGGCGACCTTTTCGGCGCCTTCGAGCGCGGCCTGCTCGGTCGGCGCGGAAATCACGACGAGGTAGCGTACGTCGGGCGCGCCGACATCGGCGCGCAGCCGCGCGTCGAGCGCCTGCGCGCGCGCCGGCACGGGGCTGAGCGAGGCGAGCTCGCGGCTCCACAGGCCGTCGCGATGCAGCGCGAGCGTCGCGCACGCGGCCACCACCAGTACGGCGAGCGGCCAGCGCAGCCGCGGCGCGGCGTCGGCCGCGCGCGCGAGCACGGCGCCGACGCGCGACACGTCGCGGATCGCGACATGCTCGCCGCGCAGGTGCGGCAGCACGAAGCGCGTGACGAGCGCGGCGGCCGTCAGCCCGACGATCGAATACAACCCGAGCTGCACGAGGCCCGGGAATCCGGAGAACAGCATCGACGCGAATCCGCACACGGACGTCAGCACGCCGAGCCGGATCGTCGGCCAATACGCGGCGAGCCATGCGCGCGTCGCATCGGCGGGGCGTGCGGCACCGCGCGGGCCGGCCTGCGCCGATTGCACGAACAGGTAGATCGAGTAATCGACGGCTTCGCCGATCAGCGTCGTGCCGAAGCCGAGCGTCAGCCCGTGGACCGTGCCGAACGCGACGCTGACCGCCGCGATCCCGGCCGCGACGCCCGTCAGCACCGGCAGCAACCCGAGCGCGAGCGTGCGCGGCGAGCGGTACAGCGTCAGCAGCAGCGCGACGATCAACACGACGCTCGCCGTCGACAGCCGCTCGACGTCGTGCCGGATCGTGTCGCGCATGTCGACCGAGAACACGCCGGGGCCCGTCATCGCGAGCGTGGTCGCGGCCGCGTTCGGCACGGCCTGGGTCGCGGCGGCGAATGCGCGGCGCACCGTGTCGATCGCGCGCGCCTGCGCGTCGGTATCGGAGCCGGCCGCGGCCGTTTGCACGACGAGCACCGCGCGCGTGCCGTCGCGCGACGCCCACACGCCGTCGCGGCTTGCCGGTTGCGCCGCGCTGTCGAGCTGGTCGACGAGCGCGGCGACCTCGCCGGTCGGGTCGCGCGGCAGCATCGCCTTGGCCATGAGGCCGGCCGACGAACTCAGCAGGTCGAGGCTGTCGCCGAGCGCCTGGTGCAGGCCGTCGGCGCTGAAGCGTTGCGGCGTGACCGCCGGGCTCAGCAGGTAGCGATGATCGAAGACGAACTGCCGGTCGCGCGCGTCGTTCGCGGCTTCGCCATTGTTAATCGCCGCGAACTGCGGATCGGTGCGCAGCGTGCCGGCGATGCGCCGCGACAGCGCGGCGCGCGTACTTGCATCGCCGCCGTCGATCGCGACGAGGATCAGCCGCGACACGATGCCGTCGCGCAACTGGTCGACGAGCACGCGCTGCCCGGCGCTCGGCGAGTTTGGCAGGAACGCGGACAGGTCGGCCGTGAAGTGCGCGCGGCCGATCGCGACGCCGCATGCGACGAGCGCGAGCAGCCACACGAGCACCGCGCGCTGCCGCAACGCGTGCAGGCGGCCGGTGACGGGTGACGATGAAGGGCGCGTGCGTTGGTCCATCAGTTCGGATTCGCGGGAACGGGTTGCAGGCGCATCACCGAATGGTCGCCGTCGGCCTGCCGGATCGCGACGCCGCGCAATACGTCGCGCGTGCCGTCGAGCGTGATCGTGCTGATCACCTTCAGCATCCGCGAATCGAGCGGCGTGAGCGTCAGCGTCCAGTCGTCGCCGCGCCCGGCGAGCGCGACCTTGTACACCTGCTCGAGCGCGAAGCGGTTGCCGGCGAGCGTCGCGCGGATGCTGTCGATGAACGCGCCGAGTTCCGGATAGCGCGCGAGCGCGAGCGTGTACTTGCGGTTGTTGCGTTCGACGGTGAGCATGTCGCCGTCGACGACGAGGTGTTCGGGCTTCGGGTTCAGCGTGTGCTTTTCCAGATGATCGGGCGCGACGAACACGAGTTCGCCGGACGATTCGACCGGCTGCGTGGCGATCGACAGGTACTTCGTCTCGGTGAACGTCGCGCGTCCCGACTTGTGCTGCGCGAGCGTCGACATCAGCCGGTCGAGGTTCCAGGCCGACCCGGTGTCGGCCGCCTGCGCGGGCGCGGCCAGCGCGATCGCGGCGGTGGTCGCGGCGAGCCAGTAGGCGACGCGGGGCAACGCGAACGGGGACAGGAAGCGGAGAACGGCGGTCATGCGTCGGAATCCCTCGTGGCGGGCAGGTCGGCAGCGGCGTGCGCAGTGTCGCTGCGGGCGGTCGCGGTTTCGCCGACTTGCCAGAAATCGAAATAGTTGAACCAGTTGTACGGTGCCGCGCGGCAGTACCTGTCGAGCAGCGCGACGTAGCGCTCGAGTGCCGCGTCGACGGCCGCCGCGCGCGCGTCGCGCCGCACGTCGGAGAAATCGGCGAGCGTCTCGAAGTGCACGTCGTAGCGATTGCCGTCGCGATAGAGGCCGGTCATGAAGATCACCGGGCGCCGCAGCATCGCGGCCATGTAGAGCGGGCCGAGCGGGAACGCGGCCGGCGCGCCGAGCAGCGGCAGCCGTCGCAGCGACGCGGCCGCGTCGTCGAGCAGTGTGCGGTCGGCGAGCATGCCGATCATGCAGTTCGCGTCGAGGCGCTCGCGCACCTTCAGCATCGAGTCGACCTGCCCGAGCGCGATCACTTCCGGCGTCGCGGCGGGATTCACCGCGGCGAGCGTCGCGTTGATCTTGCGCGCGTTCTTCTCGTACATCGTGACGACGACGCGCAGGTCCGGGTGCGTGCGGCCGATCGCGCGCATGACCTCGAAGCTGCCGAGGTGCGCGCCCATCAGGAATGCGCCGCGTCCGCCCGCGAGCGCATCGTCGACGAGCGTTTGGCCGTGCAGCCGGATGTCGAACAGGTCGAAGCGCTCGTTCATCAGGTAGATGCGATCGTGGATCGTCGCCGCGAACGTGAACACGTGCCGGTACACGTCGCGCCAGCGCGCGGGTCTGCCG
Source organism: Burkholderia sp. BKH01 (assembly GCF_025685725.1). Lineage (NCBI taxonomy): Bacteria > Pseudomonadati > Pseudomonadota > Betaproteobacteria > Burkholderiales > Burkholderiaceae > Burkholderia > Burkholderia sp. BKH01. The sequence continues at coordinate 396,706 of NZ_JAOTQT010000002.1, forward strand.
AGCACGCGACGCAGGTAGTCGCGCGACGCCGCACACGCGACCGGCGAGAACAGCACGAAATACGTCGCGATCAGATGCAGCACGATGCGCGCGCGCTGCCGTCCGAAGCGCAGCGAGATCCATGTCATCGCGCGCAGCAATCCCGCGTTGCTGCGTTCCTGGCGCTCGGCCCACGCGGTGCGCTTCATGGCTGCGCGCCATCCTGCGAGGCCGGCGGCGCGGACAGCACGCCGGTCGCGACATCGCGCGGCCCGGCGCGCAGCGTGAAGCGGATCGCGCCGCTGGCTGCGGCGTCGAACGCGACATCGAGCGGTTCGCCCGGTGCGACCGGGCTCAGGAATTTCGCGGAGCCGAGCCGCCACGCGTGCAGCGGGCGGTTCAGCGCCGCGCCGATCGCGTGGATCGCGTGATCGAGCAGCACGACGCCCGGCACGACCGGATGGCCGGGGAAGTGGCCGGGCAGCGCCGGATGATCGGCGGGAATCGTGAACGCGAGCGCGGGCGTGCCGGCCGCGTCGTGCGCGGGCAGCGATGCGGCCACGGCACGCGTGTGTCGTGCAACGAGCGCGGCCAGCACGTCGCGCGGCAGCTTGCCTGTTTCGTTGCGCGGCAGCGCATCGACGAATACGAGCGGGCGCGGCATGAACGCGGGATCGATCCGCTCGCGCAGCGCGCGCTGCAGATCGGCGGCGGCGAGCGTCGGCGCGACGACGAGCGCGACGAGGCGCGTGACCGGTTCGAGGCTCGTATCATCGTGCGCGGCTGCGGTTTCGTCGGGCATGAAGAACACGCCGTCGACCACCTCCGGAATCGCGTTCAGCTGATGGTTCAGGTACGCGAGCGACGTGCGCTTGCCGGCGATGTTGACGAGATCGGCCTTGCGGCCGTGCAGCAGGAAGCGGCCGTCGCCGAGCAGTTCGAGCGCATCGCCCATCGGCACGGGCGCCTCGACGTGCCCGCCCGACACCCAGACGGTCGGCCCGCCGTCGTCTCCCGCGCCGTCGCTTGCCGGCTCGTCGCGCGTGTCGAGCCGGATGCCCGGGAACAATTGCCACACCGCGCCTTGCGACGTGCGGCGGGTCGCGATCTGGCCGGTCTCGGTGCTGCCGTAGATCTCGACGAGCGGCGCGTCGAGCGCGGCCTCGGCCTCGCACGCGAGCTTCTCCGATAGCGGCGCGGTGGCCGACAGCACGAGCGCCGCACGCGGCAGCGCATGGCCGGCCGACAGCAGCGCACGCAGGTGGATCGGCGACGTGACGAGCACGCGCGGCTGCGGGATCGAATCGAGTTCGTCGCGAATGTCGACCGGGTAGAACGGCTGGCGGTTGCTGAACGCGAGGCCGCCGATCAGCGCGAGCAGCACCGTCGATTCGAAGCCGTACATGTGCTGCGCGGGCACCGTGCCGATCAGCGTGGCCGCGCGGCCGTCGAGCAGCCCGAGGCGGTCGGCCGCCGCGCGCACGCAGCCGACCAGGAAACCCCAGGTCTTGCGGTGCGGCACCGGCGCGCCGGTCGAGCCGGACGTGAACACGTAGGCCATGATCCGCGCCGCATCGATCTGCGGCACGGCGAACGGCGCATCGTCGGCGAGGTCGCCGGGAGCGGCGTCGGGATACGCGAAGCGCGGCAGGTCGATCGCGCAGTCGGGCGCGTCGTGCAGGCAGAACGCATCGGGCGCGAACGACGCGAGCTGGCGGACCATTTCCGGCGTGTGCGTCGACGGCAGCAGGCTGACCTTGCCGGCCACGAGCGCCGCGCACAGGCTGACCGCGAAGCGGTAGCGATCGCGGCACACGTTGAACACGTGAGCGCCGGCGGGCAGCGCGGCGGCCACGCGCGCGACGTCGGCGACGAACGCGCGCACGGTGACGGGCGCGCCGTCGCGCCAGGCGATCGTCTGGTCCGGCGACGAATGGAATACCAGCGGGTGAGTCGGCATAAATCGGTAAAAACGGGAGCGAAGGTCGGTGCGGCCGCGTTGCGGCGCCGCGCCGGCCGTGAATTCATCGAGACGCCTGCGACGCGTGCGTTGTCGCGCGATACGCGCGCACCGCTTCGATCATCCGCGGCCGCGGCTCGCGCGGCAGCGCGAAGCGCCGGAACGCATGCTCGGTGGCGAACATCACGGCGACGAGCGGCAGCGACAGGTAGTTCGCGAACGTCGACCACGTGACGATCGGCGCGGTCGCGAACAGCAGTGTCGACACGGCGGCGATCGCGACGAAGAACAGCGTCCACGCGAGCGTGATCTGCCGCGTATAGCGCGCGACGGCCGGCGTGACCGCGCCGTGGATCATCGTCGCGAAGCGCGTGCAAAGCGGCACCTCGCCGGCCGCGAGCGTGCGCCCGAACAGCAGCGCCATCGCGACGTTGAAGCTCGCGTGTTCCAGATACAGGCCCCATTCGAAGTGCTGCGCGAGAGGCGCGCGCGCGGCCCACAGCGCGGCGGCGGCCAGCAGCCACGCCGGCACGAACCATACACGTCGCGGCGAGCGCAGCGCAGCGCCGAGCGCGAGCAGCAGCGGCGGCACGAGCGCCATCGCGAGGCCGAAGCCGTGCGCGCCGGGCGTCGCGGCCGCGTAATGCGCGCCGGCCTGGTAGGCCGCCACGGCGCCGACCGCGGCGACGCCGCGCGCGATGGGAGGCAGCCGGCTCATCGGCGGCCTCCGGGCGTACGGTGCGGGCATCCGCGTCCGGCTGCAGTTGCAGGGCAGCGGCTGACGGGCGGACGAACCGGAACGGAGCGGAACGACGGATGCGGCATGACTGGAGACATCGGGCTGATCGTGGCCGGACGCGGTGGCCGGGCCGTCAAACATCATACGAATGGCGGCCGGGACCCGGGTCCCGGCGGGTTGTCGAGTGCGCCCATTTTAGGGCCGCGGCATTACGTGTTCGGGGCCTGCGCGTGCGGGTTTTGTAACCGATTGTATGGCACCGGACGAACGGTTTCGCGGGGTCGGTCCATTTCCATCCAAAGCGGCTCAAGCGTCTCGTGCATTCGTGTCACGAAACGGGCCGCGGCACCGGCTCGCCAGTCTGTAACCATTCCCCGTATACGGCCCGATACCCATCGTCTAGAATCCGCGTAACTTTTACAAACGATCCCCAAATAACGCAGGCGGGGACGCCGGCAGACGCCGGAGGGACGGAGATTTGCACGCGCCGGGCGTGCACGACGGTTGCCGTTTCCGGGTGCCTCCCGCTGCCATTGGCCGCCTGCTCGCACGCATGATGAACGCACTGGAACAAGAGCTCGCCACGCTGATCATCGGCGAACTGAATCTCGAAGACGTCCCGCTCGAAACAGTGACGGGAGAGACCCCGCTTTACGGCGAAGGTTTCGGGCTCGACTCCATCGACATCCTGGAAATCGCGCTGCTGATCTCGAAGAAATACGGCTTCGAACTGCGCTCGGACAACCCGGATAACCAGAAGATCTTTGCGACGCTCGGTGCGCTGGCCGCGTACGTCGCTGCGCATCGCACGAAGTAGGTAATGGCGTCGCGCTCGGGCGCGGCGCGCAGGTGATGACGACATGCGGCGGCGATCGGCAGACGATGCGCCGCCGCGTCGATCGAGGTGGAACGCGATGAACGGAGCAATTCGATGCGCGCGCTCGTGACGGGCGGCAGCGGCGCACTCGGGCAGGCGATCTGCACGGCGCTCGCGCAGGCCGGCCATGAAGTGTGGGTCCATGCGAACCGCCATCTCGCGCAGGCAGAGGCGGTCGCGCAGCAGATCGTCGCGGCCGGCGGCACCGCGCGCGCGATCGCGTTCGACGTGACCGACGCCGACGCGACGCTCGCCGCGCTGGCGCCGCTTGCCGACGAATCGCCGGTGCAGATCCTCGTCAACAACGCGGGCATTCACGACGACGCGCCGATGGCCGGCATGTCGCGCCGGCAGTGGCACAGCGTGATCGACGTGACGCTCAACGGCTTTTTCAATGTCACGCAGCCGCTGCTGCTGCCGATGATCCGCACGCGACGCGGGCGGATCGTCAACATCGCATCGGTGGCCGGCGTGACCGGCAATCGCGGGCAGGTCAATTACGCGGCCGCGAAGGCGGGGCTGATCGGCGCGACCAGGTCGCTGTCGCTGGAGCTTGCGTCGCGCGGCATCACCGTGAACGCGGTCGCGCCCGGCATCATCGAATCGCCGATGGCCGAACAGGCGTTTCCCGCCGAACGGATCAAGCAGCTCGTGCCCGCGCAGCGCGCGGGCCGGCCCGACGAAGTCGCGGCGATGGTCGCGTATCTGGTGTCCGACGCCGCCGCCTATGTGACCGGGCAGGTGATGTCCGTCAACGGCGGGCTCGCATGACGAAACGCGCGGCGTCGGGCTGACGTCGCGCAACGCGATGCAGGCCGCAATGTCGCGCGGCCAGCGCCGCATAGTGAGGAAATCGAAGTGTCCGTGCATCCAGTCGACGCCGAACGGCGCCCGTGTTCCCTGTCGTCAGCCGCCGCGCCGAGCGCGCGCGGGCAAGCTGCAGCGGTGCCGGACGCATCGCGATCGGGCACGCCGCTCGCACACGGCGGCGATCGCGCACTGCGGCTCGTCCGGATGAGTCATGCGCGGCTCGCCGCGCTGCTGCACGATGCGCGCATGCGGGGCGACGGATTCGACCGCGCGTTTCCGGGCGCGTTGGGCGCGGTGTGCATCGGCGCGGCCGGATTGCGGGATGAATCGTACGCAGGATCGCAGGCCGAATCGCAAGCCGATGCGGCGGCGCGGATGCTGGCCGATGCGGCGCCCGATCTGCCGGTCGCACCGGTGCAGATGGCGCTGCTCGGCGCCGGCGTCGCGCCGGGCGATGCCGTCTGCGAAATCTGGCAATGCAACGCGCACGACCTGCGCAGCGAGCGGCGCGGCGCGCTGCACTATCGCTACAGCGAAGCGGCGGGGCTCGTGTTCGGCAGCATCGTCGTGCACGAGGCACACGACGCGCAGCGCGACGGCGGCACGCCGCTCGAACGCGCGACGCGCAATGCATACCGCACGCTGTTCGACGTGCTCGATACGCTCGGCATGCCGCATCCGCTGCGCATCTGGAACACCGTGCCGGCGATCAATGCCGTGCAGTTCGGGATCGAACGCTATCGTCAGTTCAATATCGGCCGTCAGCACGCCTTCGACGCGTGCCGCCGCGCACTGACGGGCGGCGTGCCGGCCGCGTGCGCGCTCGGTTCGGTCGTGCCGGTCGCGGGCGACGCGTCGCCGGACGCGCCGCTCGCGATCCATTTCCTCGCGAGCCGCACGTCGGCCGATCCGGTCGAGAACCCGCGTCAGGTCAGCGCGTATCACTATCCGGCGCAGTACGGCCCGCGTGCGCCGACGTTCGCGCGCGCAGCCGCCTGGGCGGACGGCGACGCCGCGCCGGTGCTGTTCGTATCGGGCACCGCGAGCATCGTCGGGCACCGCACCGTGCATCGCGGCGACGTCGTCGCGCAAACGCGCGAGACGGTCGCGAACCTCGCCGCCGTGCTCGAGCAGGCCGCGCGGCAGGGGCATGGCCCGTTCTCGCTCGCTGACCTGAGCTATCGCGTCTACGTGCGCGATGCCGGCGATGCCGCGGTGCTTGCCGCGATCGATCGTGTGCTGCGCGATGCCGCCGGCCCCGGCGTGTGGCCGCTCTTCGTCCATGCGGACGTATGCCGCGACGACCTGCTGGTCGAGATCGAGGCCAGCGCGGGTCACGTGGTGGAGTGGCTGTCGTGAAGCGGGAGAACTTGACGAGCCGACGACCTTCGCCGCATACGCCCGGCGTCGACGAAGCCTGCCGCCGGTCGTCGGCAAGTCATAAACTTTTGTCAGGATCCCTGTCTTCGCATTCGGCCGTTCCCATGTCCAAGCTGCACGCATCATCCACCCATCTCGTCCTGATTCCGAGCTACAACCCGGGTGCCAAGGTCGACACGACCGTGCGCAATGCCCGTGCGCAGTGGAATCCGGTGTGGGTCGTCGTCGACGGCAGCACCGACGGCAGCACCGAGCGGCTGCAGGCGATGGCCGAGCACGATCCTGGGTTGCGCGTGATCGTGCTGCCTGAGAACCGCGGCAAGGGCGTCGCGGTGCTCGCGGGGCTCGACGCGGCTGCCGCGAGCGGCTTCACGCACGTGCTGACGATGGATTCCGACGGCCAGCATCCGGCCGACCTGATTCCCGCTTTCATGGCCGCGTCGCAGGCCGCGCCCGATGCGATGGTGCTGGGCGTGCCGAAGTTCGACGCGAGTGCGCCGCAGTTGCGCGTGCAGGGGCGCCGGCTGTCGAACGCGTGGGCCGACCTCGAGACGCTGTGGGCCGGGATCGGCGATTCGCTGTACGGCTTTCGCGTGTATCCGGTCGCGCCGCTCGCCGCGATCATGCGGCGGCAGCCGTGGATGCGCGGCTTCGACTTCGATCCCGAAGCGGCCGTGCGGCTGTGCTGGGCGGGCGTGCGTCCGATCCGCATCGACGCGCCGGTGCGCTATTTCGGCCGGCACGAGGGCGGCGTGTCGCATTTCCACTACGGCCGCGACAATGCGCTGCTCGTATGGATGCACCTGCGGCTTTTCGCCGGCTTCGCGGTGCGGCTGCCGATGCTGGTCGCGCGGCGGCTGATGCGCCGCCGCGGCCAGACGGCCTGAGCCGCGCGCCCGTTTTCCCTCCCGATCGTCGCCCGCTCGCGGCGATTGCTTCGGTTTTGATCTTCAATTTCGCTGAAAATCGCCGCTTCGCATCAATCCTATGAGCAATTAAGGTGTCATAGGATGTAAACATCTGGTAATTTTCTGCCGGATTATGCAAAATCGCCGCTCCCAAATACAACTATCGAGGGATCCGGGATGCAACTCAAGAAAGCGGTGGCAGCGTGTGGCGTGGCGTTCCTGTTGAGCGCATGCGGCGGGGTACAGAGTCTCGACGCGAACAGCCTGACGTCGGCGGGCACGAACCTGTTCAAGGCAGCGACGCTGTCGGATACGGACATCGCCGCGCTGTCGAACGACTCGTGCAAGTCCAGCGACGCCGAATCGAAGATCGCGCCGGCGAACAGCGCGTATTCGAAGCGTCTGACGAAGGTGATGAAGGGCTTCGGCGACATGACGCTGAACGGCCAGAAGGTCAACTACAAGGTCTACGTGACCAAGGACGTCAACGCGTGGGCGATGGGCAACGGCTGCGTGCGCGTGTACAGCGGCCTGATGGACATGATGAACGACGACGAACTGCGCGGCGTGATCGGCCATGAAATGGGCCACGTCGCACTGGGTCACTCGAAGAAGGCGATGCAGACGGCATACGCGGTGAGCGCGGCGCGCAGCGCGGCCGGCGCGGCATCGCCGGGCGTGGCGGCGCTGACGAGCTCGCAGCTCGGCGACATCACCGAGAAGTTCATCAACGCGCAGTTCTCGCAGACGCAGGAAAGCGCGGCGGACGACTACTCGTTCGACCTGATGAAGCAGAAGGGCATGAGCCAGAAGGGCCTCGTCACCGCATTCCAGAAGCTCGCGAAGCTCGATGGCGGCCAGAGCTCGATGATGAGCTCGCACCCGTCGTCGACGAGCCGTGCGCAGCACATCGAGGATCGCATCGCGAAGGGCAGCTGATCGCGCAGCCGCCCGCCGGCCGTCGTCGGCGAGCGGCAGGCGAAATGAAAAACCCCACGCTCTTCCGGGCGTGGGGTTTTGTTTTTTGGGACGGCGTGCCGCTTACGGCACCATCCCCGGCAGCACGTAAGCCTGCACGAGCGTGATCAACCCGACGATCACCGCGAACAGCAGGCTGTGCCGCACCGTGAAGCGGAACAGCGCCGACTCGTTGCCGACGAGGCCCGTCGCCGCGCACGCGACCGCGATCGACTGCGGCGAGATCATCTTCGCGGTCACGCCGCCCGTCGTGTTCGCGGCCACCGCGAGCGTTTCGGGCACGCCGAGCTGATGGGCCGTGGCCTGCTGCAGCGAGCAGAACAGGGCGTTCGACGACGTGTCCGAGCCGGTCAGGAACACGCCGAGCCAGCCGAGGAACGGCGAGAAGAACGGGAACGCGGCGCCGGTCGCGGCCAGCATCAGCGCGAGCGTCGACGACATCCCCGAATAGTTCGCGACGAACGCGAACGCGAGCACGAGGCCGATCGACAGGATCGGGCGCGTCAGCTCCTTCAGCGTCTCGCCGAACGTGACGAGCGCGTCGCGCGGCTTCATCCGCAACAGCGCCATCGAGATCAGCGCGGTCACGAGGATCGCGCTGCCCACTGCCGACACCAGATCGATCTTCAGCACGGCTTCGAGCGCCTTCGGCGTCGCGGCGATCGGCGCGGTCTTCACGACGAGCTGGTCGAGCCCCGCCACATGGAACTTCAGCACGGTCGACGCAAGCGCGCCGTGCGCGGCGAACAGCGCCTTGAACGGTGCGATGCTCCACACGGTGACGACGGCCGTCAGGATCAGGAACGGCGACCATGCGCGCACGGTCTGCACGAGCGTGTACGGCGACGCCTGCCGGCTCGTGCCCGCGTCGAATCGGCCCGCGCCGAAACCGGCCAGCGCCGCGCCGCCGCCGGACGCGACGATGCCGCCTGCCGGCTGCTTCGCGGTGCGCGGCTGCCACACCTTCAGGAACGTCGCGAGCGCGACCAGGCTGACGAGCGACGACGTGATGTCCGGCAGTTCGGGCCCGATGTGGTTCGACGTGAAGTACTGCGTGACGGCGAAGCTGCCGCCCGCGACGAGCGCGGCCGGCCAGGTCTGCCGCACGCCGCGCAGCCCGTCCATCATGAACACGAGCCAGAACGGCACCGCGAGCGACAGCAGCGGCAACTGGCGGCCGGCCATCGCGCCGATGTGGAACGGGTCGATGCCCGTCACCTGCCCGGCGACGATGATCGGAATGCCCATCGCGCCGAACGCGACCGGCGCGGTGTTCGCGATCAGGCACAGCCCGGCCGCGTGCAGCGGCTTGAAACCGAGGCCGACGAGCAGCGCGGCCGTGATCGCGACAGGCGCGCCGAAGCCGGCCGCGCCTTCGAGGAATGCGCCGAACGAGAAGCCGATCAGCAGCATCTGCAGGCGCTGGTCGTCGGTGATCGACAGCACGGACGCGCGGATGATGTCGAACTGGCCCGTCTTCACGACGATCTTGTACAGGAACACGGCCGCGACGATGATCCACGCGATCGGCCACAGGCCGTATGCGAAGCCGAAGCCGGCCGCCGCGAGCGCCTGCGGCACGGGCATCCCGTACGCGAGGATCGCGACGCCGAGCGACAGCAGCAGCGTGATCGCGGCCGCGACGTGGCCCTTCAGCCGCAGCGCGGCCAGCGCGACAAAAAAGAAGATGATCGGGATCGCGGCGACGAACGCCGACAGCCCGAGGCTGCCGAGCGGGGTGTAGATCTGATGCCAAACCTGCATGGGTGTCTCCTCCATCTGTGTCTGTATTTCTATGGGTACGGTCGGGAAAGCGGTGTCTTATTCGGGCTGGCCGCGTGCGCGCAGCAGGTCGGACAGGCTGCGCGGCGCCGGTTCGAGCGGCGTGCGGTGCTGCGTCCAGCCCATCTGTTTCGCGGGCGTCAGCGCACGCAGGCGGGTCGCCGCCCAGCGGAACGCGCGGTACGCGCGCGGATGCGCGAACGCGCCCGACCAGAAGCGCCACACGAGGTCTTCCGCGCGGTTGTAGTTCGCGCCCTGGCCGCGCAGCGGATGCGCGACGGGTTCGTCGGGCTTGCGGTTCGCCTCGGTGCGCAGCCGCACGAGCAGTTGCGGGATCGGGATCCGGACCGGACATACCTCGCCGCATGCGCCGCACAGCGTCGACGCGGTCGGCAGGTCGGCCGTCGCGTCGAGGCCGAGCAGGTGCGGCGAGATGATCTTGCCGATCGGCCCCGGGTAGGTCGTCCCGTAGGCGTGGCCGCCGATGCGCGTGTAGACGGGGCAGTGGTTCATGCACGCGCCGCAGCGGATGCACTGCAGCGTCGAACGCAGCTGTTCGTCCGCGTAGGCCTGCGTGCGGCCGTTGTCGAGCAGCACGAGATGCAGTTCGCGCGGGCCGTCGCGTTCGCCGTCGCGGCGCGGGCCCGAGATCAGGTTGAAGTAGGTCGTGATCGCCTGGCCGGTGGCCGAGCGCGTGAGCAGGCTCGACAGCGGCACGATGTGCTCGAGCTTCTCGACGACCTTCTCGATCCCCATGATCGCGATGTGCGTGTCGGGCACCGTCGTCGACAGACGGCCGTTGCCTTCGTTCTCGACGAGCCACAGCGTGCCCGTGTCGGCCGCCGCGAAGTTCACGCCGGACAGGCCGATGTCCGCGTCGGCGAACGCGCGGCGCAGCGCGCGCCGGCCGGTCTGGATCAGCTCGTCGACGTCCTCCGTGTAGCGCGTGCCGGGGATGTGCTTCTCGAACAACCCGGCGATGTCGCCGCGCGTCTTGTGGATCGCCGGCATCACGATATGCGACGGCTTCTCGCCCGCGAGCTGCACGATGAACTCGCCCATGTCGGACTCGATGCAGTCGACGCCGTGATCCGCGAGGTAATGGTTCAGCTCGATTTCCTCGCTCGCCATCGACTTGCCCTTGATCACGCGGCGCGCCTTCTTCGCCTGCGCGATGCCGAGCACGATCGCGTTCGCGTCGGCGGCCGTCTCGGCCCAGTGCACATGCACGCCGGCTTCGACGAGCTTCGCCTCCAGCCGCTCGAGCAGCGCCGGCAACTGCGCGAGCGCGTGCTGGCGCACGGCTTCGCCGAGATCGCGCAACTGCTGCAGCTCGGTGTCGTCGGGGAATTGCGTTGCGCGCTTGCCCTGCAGGAAGTCCATCGCGCCGCGAAAACTCCGGCGCAAAGCGGGATCGTCGAGCGCGGCGCGCGCGCGGGCCTTGAAGTCGCCGGGGGCGACGAATTGCAGCGTGTGGTCGCTCATCGCGGCAGCTCCTCGCAAGCGGTTGCGGCCGGCCGGGTGGCCGTGGCATCGGCATTGGCAGCCGGATCGGTGACGATCACGACCCACAGGCGGCGCGGGCCGTGCGCGCCATAAGCGAGCGTCTGCTGGATGTCGGACGTCTTCGACGGCCCCGACACCAGCACGAGGTTGGTCGGCATGCCGGCGTGCCAGTGCTCCGCGTGCACGGCGGCGTGCAGGTCCGCATGCAGCGTGTTCGCGCGGACGAGCGCGACATGCAGCGGCGGCACCAGCGACACCGTGCGCGGGGTGCCGGCGTCGGGGGCGAGCACGACGGTGCCGGTTGCGGCAATGCCCGAGCGTGCGACGGTGAAGCCCGCATCGATCGTGTCGAACAGTTCGGCCTTCCACGCGTCGATCGGCCGGTCGAACGGCACGGGCGCGACCGCGTCGGGCAGCGCGCGGGCGAGCGCCGCGGATTCGGCGCGCGCCGGGTCGAGCAGCAGGCGGCGCACGCCGGCGTCGGCGAGACGCGCGGCGAGTTGAGCGGGCCATTCGTCGTCGGTCGCGCACCAGACTTCCGCGTGCGATGCGGCGAGCGCGGCCTGCATCGCCGATGCGAGCGCGAGCGGATCGCGCGCGGCCGATGTGCGGCGCGTGTCGTAATGCGTGTCGATGCGTGCGTCGAGCGCGGCGGCGGCCGTCGCGGCAACGCCCGGGGCGGCGGCGCGCAGGCGCGCGAGAATCGCGGCGCGCGCGCTCATTGCTTGTCTCCGCGCAGCGACGCGGCACCGGCCGTGCGCCGCCACAGGAAGCTCGCGAGATGCTCGACCGGCAGCTGCGCGCCGGCCTTGGTCGCAGCGTGGCCGATGTTCAGCAGGCAGCCGCAGTCCGCGGATACGAGCCGGTCGCAGCCGGTCGCGCAGGCCGACGCGACCTTGTCGTGCACCATCGCGCCGGAGATGTCGGGATGCTTCAGCGAGAACGTGCCGCCGAAGCCGCAGCATTCGGATTCGCGTTCGTGTTCGATCCGCGTCACGCCCGGCAGCGCGTCGACGAGCGCGACGCCGTGCACGCGCGTGCCCATCTCGCGGCGCGCCGCGCACGACGTGTGCAGCACGACGCGCTCGTCGGGCCCGGCGCTTGCCGCGGCCGCGTCGAGTTGCACGTCGAGCACATGGACGAGGAATTCTGCGAGTTCGTAGGTCCGCTCCGCGATTGCCCGCGCCTTCGGGCCGTGGACGGGATCGTCGGCGAACAGCGCCGGCCAATGGTGACGGATCATGCCCGCGCACGAGCCGGACGGCACGATCACGGGCCACGGTTCGGCGAACAGGTCGAGCTGCGCGGCCGCGACGCGGCGCGCTTCGTCGGGATTGCCGCTGCTGTAGGCCGGCTGCCCGCAGCAGCTCTGGCCGCGCGGATAGTGGACGGTCAGGCCCTCGCGCTCCAGCAGGCGGACCGCGTCGAGCCCCGCTTCGGGGACGAACAGGTCGACCAGGCAGGTCGCGAACAGATAGACGTGCGCGGGGGCGGCGGCGGGGTACTGCCTTTCGTTCATGTCTCGCTCCAGTGGCGACGGCCCGGCATGCGGGACGACGATTTCGCTGCATAATTCCCGCGACGGCGCCGTAGCTCAAATTGGTTGGGCCAATCGGCGCGACGGGCATTCCGGAGGGAGACGCGACGATGGCAGCGATGACGGCACGGGGCCGGACCGAAGTGGTGATGCGCAAGATCGAGACGGCGCTGCTCGACGGCACCTGGCCGGCCGGTGCGCGCCTGCCGGCCGAACGCGTGCTCGCGCAGCAGTACGGCGTCGCGCGCAATACGGTGCGCGAGGCGACCCAGCGGCTCGTCGCGCGCGGGCTGCTGCAGAGCCGGCGCGGCGCGGGCGTCTACGTGACGGACCAGTTGCGCGCGGGCATCGCGTCGCCGTGGGGCCAGCTGGTTGCCGATCATCCGGCGCTGCGCGACGACATCCTCGAATTCCGCCGCGTGCTCGAAGGCGCGACCGCGTATTTCGCCGCGCTGCGGGCCGATGCGAACGACCGGCGCCGGATCCGCACGCTGCTGCGCGAACTCGAAACCGCGCATGCGAACGACGACGCGGCCGTCGAGGCCGCGACCGACGCGAAGCTGCACGAGGCGATCGCACGCGCATCGCACAACACGATGTTCCTGCACCTGCATACGAGCGTGATCGGGATGCTGCGCGAGCACATCTCGATCAACGTGGCGGGCATGACGACGGACGACGAGCAGGCGTCCGAGCTGCTATTGCTGCAGCACCGCGTCGTATGCGACGCGATTTGCGCGCACCGGCCCGAAGAGGCGCGCACCGCGATGCAGACGCATATCGACTACGTGCGCAGCCATTTCGAGCGCAGCGGCGACGCGGCATGAGATTGGTCGGACCGCTTCGGTGCGCGGGCCGCCCGGCGGACGGGTCCGGGGTGACCGGATATCGACGCCAGGCACGCGGTCATTCGCCGGCCGCCCACACCGCCCGCCGCGGCAGCGGGGCGCCGCCCGCGCGATTGACCGGTTCGTCGGGCGCCCACTAGAATCGGCTGGAACCGCCCGCCAGCCGCGCGCCGCGGCGAATGCGGACCGTTGTTCCGCCAGTCGAGGAAGCTTCCGTGCTCACGTCTTTCATCCGGCGCGCGTCGGCCGCGCTATCGTGGCGCGCCGCATGCCGCCCGGCTCGCACGCTGGCCGTCTGCGTGCTGCTGTCGCTCGTCGCCGCGTGCGCGACGCATCCGCCCGCCACCACGCTCGATCGCCCGGTCTCCCATGCATTGCCGCCCGATACCGCGACGCCGCTGCGCGACGCGCTGGCCGCGCCCGGGGCCGCGCATCCGGGCCAGTCGGGTTTCCGGCTGCTGGCGGACGGCGCCGAGGCGCTGCAGATGCGCATCGCGCTCGCACGCGCCGCGACGAAGACGCTCGACATGCAGTACTACATCGCGACCGAGGACGCGACCGGCAAGCTGCTGCTCGCCGCGGCGCTCTACGCGGCCGATCGCGGCGTGCGCGTGCGGATGCTGGTGGACGACCTGAACTTCCGCGATATCGATCGCATCATGGCCGCGCTGAACACGCACCCGAACATCGAGATCCGCGTGTTCAACCCGTTCGGCGCGTCGCGGCAGCGCATGGTCGAGCGCACGACCAACTTCTTCACGCGCATCGACAGCTTCACGCGCCGGATGCACAACAAGGCGATGATCGCGGACAACCAGATCGCGATCGTCGGCGGCCGCAATCTCGGCGACGAATATTTCAGCGCGAGCCCGACGCTGCAGTTCCGCGATCTCGACGTGCTCGCCGCCGGCCCCGTGACGAACGACATCTCGGCGAGCTTCGACACCTACTGGGCAAGCGCGAGCAGCTATCCGCTGCGCGTGCTGAATCACCAGTCGTTCGATCCAAAGGATCTCGACGCGATGCGCGACGAGCTGCGCAAGCACTGGCGCCAGAACGCCGATCCGTACAACGCGAAGCCGCTGAACGCGACGCCGCTCGCGCAGCAGATCGCGCGCGACGAACTCGGGCTCGTGTGGGCGCCGGCCGAGTTCAAGGCCGACGCGCCCGACAAGGTCGCGCAGCCGGACGACGCGTACGTGAGCCCGCCGATGCGGCGCCTCGTCGAACTGACGCGCGGCGCGCAGCAGGAATTCCTCGCGTTCTCGCCGTATTTCGTGCCGCACGACGCGGGCGTGAAGATTCTCGGCGACACGACCGCGCGCGGCGTGCGCGTCGCGATCCTGACGAATTCGCTCGCCGCGACCGACGCGGTTGCCGTGCAGGCCGGCTACGGGCCGTACCGCGTGCCGCTGCTGCAGCACGGCGTCGAGCTGTACGAGTTCAAGGCGCAGCCCGGCCGGCAGCGCCCGCTCCTGTTCGGGTCGCGCTCGCGGGCCAGCCTGCACACGAAAGCGTATGTGATCGACCGGAAGATTCTCGTGATCGGCTCGATGAACCTGGATCCGCGCTCAGCGCACCTGAATACCGAACTGGCGCTCGTGATCCACAGCCCGGCGCTCGCGCAGCAGGTCGCGACGATCTTCGCGCGCGTGACGCAGCCGGACGAAAGCTATCGCGTGAGCCTCGCGACGCAGGCGGGCGGCGGCGCGCCTGAACTCGAGTGGACGGGCACGGACGACGGCGTGCCGACCACCTATCACGTCGATCCGCACGCGGGGCTGCTGCGCAACCTGATGACCGGCATCTTCACGCTGCTGCCGGTCGACGACCAACTTTAGGGCCAGCGCAGGCCCGTTATCGGCGTGAACAGGCCCCAAGAGAACGGCAGCGCTCCGGCTAAACCCGCGTTACCGGTGCGCGAGGAAAGGTGATATGGTTGTGCGCGCAACTATCATGTCGGCATGACGGTGCCGCCGGACGGCTCGCGCCATGCGCACCGCCCACATCCGCAACCGGAGTTCCCCATGCAACGTGTACCGAACCAGCCGTTCACGCGTCCCGCCCGCTTCTCCGAAGCCGAATGGCAGGCGCGCGTGCAGCTCGCGGCGGCCTACCGCATCTTCGATCATCTCGGCTGGACCGAGCTGATCTACAACCATATCTCGCTGCGCGTGCCGGGCGAGGACGGACATTTCCTGATCAATCCGTTCGGGCTCCATTACAGCGAGGTGTGCGCGTCGAACCTTGTGAAGATCGACCTCGACGGCAACGTGATCGGGCATTCCGACTGGCCGATCAATCCGGCCGGCTTCACGTTCCACAGTGCGATCCATGCGGCGCTGCCCGATGCGCACTGCGTGATGCATGTGCACACGACGCCTGCGATGGCCGTGTGCTGTTCGCGCGACGGGCTGTCGTTCTCCAATTTCTATTCCGCGCAGTTGTACGGGAAGATCGCATATCACGACTTCGAGGGAATCACCGTGCATCTGGAGGAGGGGCGGCGCATCGTCGAGAGTGCCGGCGGGCGGCCCGTGCTGCTGCTGCGCAATCACGGACCGGTGACGATCGGCGCGACGCTCGCGCAGACGTTCTCGCTGATGTGGCTGCTCAATCGCGCGTGCGAGGTTCAGGTTGCCACGCACGCGATCGGCGACGCGCTGCCGATCGCGCCGCCCGTGCTGGAAGCGTGCGTTCGGGATTCGCTGAATTTCGACCCGAAGCATGGCGCGGGGCAGGACGCGTTCGACGCGTTGCAGCGCATCGTCGATCGCATCGACCCCGGCTATCGCGCGTGACGCGGGGCGGCCGCGCGGCCGCTAGAAGCGGTAGCCGAGGCCGGCCTGGATCACGTCGGTGTCGCGGTTGTAGCGCGTGACCACGCGGTTCCACGTGATGCGCGTGAGCCAGCGATCGGAGAGCCGGTAGCTGGCCGAGATCGACACGATGCCCGAGAGCCGGCCGTCGCTGGGCCCGGGTTGTCCTTCCCGGTTGCGCTCGTTGACCGCGAAATAGCCGCCGGCGCCGGCCGCCAGCGTGACCTTGTCGTTCAGGAACGCGCGCGTGAGCCACAGCTCCGATGCAATCCCGTTGCGGCGGATGCCCTGTTTCGCGCCTTCGTACAGCCACGTCGCCGTCCAGTCGACCGTGCGCGTGAGGCCGCGCCGGTATTCGAGGCTGCCGCCGAGCGTCGACGGCGACGAGCGGCTGTTGAGGATCGTCTCGCCGAGCATCGCGGTGACCTCGTTGTCCGTGACCTTGCGCGTGCGTGGCAGCGCGGTGTCGCGCGGGCCCGCCGTGTCGGGCGCATCGAGCTGGTAGCCGACGCCGAATATCACCGACGTCGTCGCGGGGCCGCTGAACACCTGAGTGCGGTTCAGCTGAAG
The DNA here is from genome assembly GCF_025685725.1 of Burkholderia sp. BKH01. NCBI lineage: Bacteria > Pseudomonadati > Pseudomonadota > Betaproteobacteria > Burkholderiales > Burkholderiaceae > Burkholderia > Burkholderia sp. BKH01. The sequence goes on from NZ_JAOTQT010000002.1 coordinate 413,399, forward strand.
CTGCGCGAGCCAGCGGTGCGACGTGTAGTACGTGGCGCGCACGCTCATCAGCACGCCCCAGCCGTGCGTGTTCGAGTAGCCGCCGCCTTGGGCGACCGGCACCGTATCGAAGTAGCGATACGGGCCGACGCCGGCCGACAGCACGAAGCGGCGATTCTCGAGCGGCATGCGGCCCCAGAACTGCACAGCCTGGCCGTCGCGGTGGTGATTCGGAATGTGGCCTTCGTTGAGCCAGGTGAAGCCGAGCGCGGTGTGTGCGCTCAGGCCTTCCTGATAGTCGAACGCCCACGAGTACGAGCGGCCGCCGCCACCCCACAGCGAGCCGGCGAACAGCGAGAATTCCTGCGCATCGGCAGGTGCGCCGTAGAGCGCGGCAACGGAACACAGGCCCGCCAGCATCGGGCGGACACGGAGAGGTCGGGGCGGGCGGGGCAGCGGACGACGGGCCGGCACGGTTCACTTCCAGTTACGATCGGACGTCGTCATTGTCACGCGCACGCGACGACGTGTCGATGAGGGTTTGCGCAATTCCCTGTTCCGCGTCGTGACCACGGCGCGTGCGCGTCTTCGCGCCGCACGACAGGATGGGCAGTGCGAGATGCGATGCGAAGGAGCGGCAGCGGAAACTGCTTCGGCATGCTTGTCATCCGGCGAGTACGAGTTCGCTTCGCGATGCCGGCATGCCACGTCGCCAGGCCGCGCAGCGCGCGCAAAAAAAAACGCGGCCGGGTGGCCGCGTGAATACTCGCAGACTCCTTCGGACGAAGGAAACAAGCAACTGTGAGACGAAGTGTAGCGAAAGGCCGTGCGCGGATTCAGGTGTCAGGCTGCAAAGGTCTCTTCCAAGTTTCGGCGGGCTGTGTGGGCGTGCGATCCGCATCGACGATGCCCGGCGCGCCCGGCCGGGCGCGATCCATGGTGCGAATGGTCGACAGGCTGTCGGATCGACTACCATCACGTAACGCCCCCGTTCGGGCGGCGTACAACGTCGTGCAAGGAGAGTCCATGCTTAAGCTGCGTTTGCTCCAGGTCGCGTTACTCGCGGGCGTGCTGGCCGCCGGCAGCGCCGCCGCCGAAACGGTGCGCCTGTCCGCCAATCTCCAGCCGTCGAGCGAAGTGCCGCCGACGACGACCAAGGGCTCGGGCGCGGTCCACGCCACCTACGACACGGCCACGCACATGCTGCAGTGGATGGTTACTTACGAACACCTCACGGGGCCGGCCACCGCCGCGCATTTCCACGGGCCCGCGCCGGTCGGCCAGAACGCGGGCGTGCAGGTGCCGATTCCGAAGGACGAGCTGGCGAGCCCGATCAAGGGCTCGAAGGAGCTCACCGACGCGCAGGTGACTGACCTGATGGGCGGCAAGTGGTACTTCAACGTCCATACAAAGGAGCACCCGTCCGGCGAGATTCGCGGCCAGGTGATGCCGGCGAACTGACGGCCGGCGTTCGGGCGTTGCGCGGCAAGCCTTGCAAGGGCGGGACCCGAGCGGTTGGCTCGTGCAGATACGTCGCCTGAAGTAGCGGCGTCGGGCCAGGAATCCACCGAAGCGACTATGCAGTTGAGCAATGGGCGCCGCAGGAATCTCCCGGCTTTCGGCGGGGGAGGATGTCAAATAGAGGCCCCTTTCGAGCGGCACGGGAACGATCGCACGTACCATCGTCACACTGCGATTACGGAGCGCGTCCGATGAGTTGGCAAAGCAAGTTCGCCTGCTGGCTGCTGCGCAGGCAGTTTCGTCCCGAGACCACGCGCGAGGTGCTCGACCCCACCCGCGCACGGCGCTTTGCCGACCTGCGGACGGCCGTGCCGCGCCGCGCGCCTTCGGGCTACCGGCTGCGCGAGTGCAACGGCACGGGCGACGCGCCGTTGCGCGGCGAATGGCTCGAACGCACCGATGCGGGCGCGGGGCGCGGGCCCGGCCGCACGCTGCTGTATTTCCACGGCGGCGGCTATTACTTCTGTTCGACGAAGACCCATCGGCCGCTCGTGTTCGGCCTGACGAAGCGTGCGGGCGTGCGCTCGTTCTCGCTCGACTACCGGCTCGCACCGGAAAACCGCTTCCCTGCCGCGCTTGACGATGCGCTGGCCGCATACCGGCAACTGCTGGCGCTCGGCACGCCGCCCGAGTCGATCGTGCTCGGCGGCGATTCGGCGGGCGGCGGCCTCGCGCTCGCGACGCTCGTCGCGCTGCGCGATCGCGGCGAGCCGTTGCCGGCCGGCGCGATCCTGTTCTCGCCTTGGACCGACCTGGCCGGCACGGGCGATACGATGCGCACCAACGACGGCGCCGATCCGATGTTCGCCGGTGCCGCGCTGGCGAAGGCCGCGAAGCTGTACCTCGGCGACGCGCCGGCGACGAATCCGTACGCGTCGCCGCTCTATGCGGATTTCACGGGCCTGCCGTCGCTGTATATCCAGGTCGGCAGCACCGAGGTGATGCTCGACGATTCGCGCCGGGTCGCCGAGAAGGCGAAGGCGGCCGGCGTGCCGGTCGAGATCGAGGTGTGGCCGGACATGCCGCACGTGTGGCAGCTTTACGCGCCGGTGGTGCCGGAAGCGCGCGATGCGCTCGACCGTGCGGCCGCGTTCCTGCGCCGCGTCGCGGTCGAACGCGCGGTTCAGCGCGTCGGCGACGCGTCGATTGCCTGATAGGCGGCCTTGACGGCCACCGAGCCGTACTTGCGCTCGAGGCGGCGCACGGTGAAGTGGCCGTGCGCCATCTGCTGGAAGTGGTCGATGAACAGCGTGTTGACGGTCGCGCCGAGCACGGCGCCGATCGCCGGGATCGACTTCGCGGCCATCTGCTCGGTCACCTGCACCGAGAAGCGCGATGCCACGGTCTGTACCAGCTTGAACACGGCCGCCGAGCTGTGCGCGGCGATGCCTTTCGTCGTGATGTCCGACGACGCCTTCGAGATCGCCTGCGCGAGCGCGCCGCGCAGCACGAAATAGCCGAGATCGGCGTCCTCTTCCTGCTTGTCCGGGTTGCCGCCCATGCCGAGCACGGCCAGGCATTGCAACTGCGTATCCACCGATGCGAGATCCTCACCCTCGCTGCGCGCGATGTCGCACACCGAGCGGAAGATCAGCGTGGTCGTCACCGGCAGCTCGACCGGCAGCGCGAGAAAGCCGAACGCGCCGCCCGCCGCGCCGGTCGTCGCGACTGCAAGCTTGTGCAGCAGGTTGCTGGGTTTCTCGGGCTCGGCGTCCGGCGCCTGCGGCTTGCCGAGCGTGCGCAGCGCGATGTTCAGGCACTTGCGCAGCGCGAGCTGCGTCGCATCGTTGATCTTGCCGGTCGCGAAATCAGGCAGCCGCGCGATCATTTTCTCGACCGGCGCGCCGAGCACGCCCGTCAGCTTCATCGTCAGCGACGGGCTTTCCAGCACCTGCTTCGCGCGCCGCAGCGCGTCCCGATCCTCCGGCGACAGCGTCGTCGCGGGGGTGATTGAAATCGGTTCCATTCTTCTCCTTGGTGAACAGGCGCCAAACCATCGCCGGCCTAGATTACTCCGCCATGCTAGAATTTTGAGATTGTTTGACTCATCAAAAGTTGCATCGACAAAAAATGGCCGTCCATACTGCCGCCCACCATTCGAGCGGGCAAGTCCTGCCGTTCCGCGAATCGCTGCTGGCGATGATCGGGCTCTCGTTCGTCACGATGCTCGTCGCGCTCGACCAGACCGTCGTCGGCACCGCGCTGCCGACCATCGTCGCCGAGTTGAGGGGCTTCGACCTGTACGCGTGGGTCGCGACCTCGTACCTGCTCAGTTCCGTGATCACGGTGCCGATCTTCGGCCGCCTCGGCGACTATTACGGCCGCAAGCCGTTCGTGATCGTGTCGATCGTCGTGTTCACCGGCGCGTCCGTGCTGTGCGGGATGGCCAACGACATGCTGAGCCTCGTGCTCGCGCGCGGGCTGCAGGGGATCGGCGGCGGGATGCTGGTCGGCACCGCGTTCGCGTGCATTCCCGACCTGTTCCCCGATTCGGTCGTGCGGCTGCGCTGGCAGGTGCTGATGAGCTCCGCATTCGGCATCGCGAACGCGGTCGGCCCGTCGCTCGGCGGCGTGCTGACCCAGTCGTTCGGCTGGCGTTCGGTGTTCTACGTGAACCTGCCGGTCGGCCTGCTGTCGCTGCTGTTCGTGTGGCGCTACCTGCCGCACCTGCGCCACGTCGAGCACGATCGCAAGATGCGGCTCGACTGGCCGGGCGCGCTGCTGATCGCGCTGTCGCTCGGCGCGCTGCAGCTGTTCGTCGAATGGCTGCCGAAGTACGGCGTCGCGAGCTGGGCGTCGCTGCTGCTCGTCGTCGCGGTCGCGGCCGGCGTCGGCCTGTGGCAATGGGAGAAGCGCTGCGCGCAGCCGATTCTGCCGTTCGACATGTTCGGCAACCGCGCGCTGTCGGCGCTGTTCGTGCTCGCGATCCTCGCCGGCTTCTCGATGTTCTCGCTGCTGTTCTATGCGCCGCTGCTGTTCCAGGGCGGCTTCGGGATGTCGCCGAGGGAGGCCGGGCTCGTGATCACGCCGCTCGTCGTGTTCATCACGATCGGCAGCATCATGAACGGCCGGGTCGTCACGCGCATCCGCAATCCGAACGCGATGCTGCACGTCGGCTTCGTGCTGTTCGCGATCGCATGCGCGGGCATCGTCGTGTCGACGCACACGACGCCGACCTGGATGCTGATGGCGCTGATGGTCGCGGGCGGCATCGGTCTCGGCTTCGTGCTGCCGAACCTCACCGTGTTCGCGCAGCAGGCGGCCGGCCGCGAGCACCTCGGCATCGCGACGGCGCTGCTGCAGTCGCTGCGGATGGTCGGCGGGATGATCGGCACCGCGCTGACGGGCACGCTCGTCAACCAGATGTATTCGGGCGGTGTGCGCGATGCCCTCGCGGCCGACCATGCGATGCAGTGGCATGCGCAGCTCGCCGATCCGCAGATCCTGATCGACCGCGCGGCGCAAAGCGGTCTCGTCGCGGAGCTGACGCGTGCCGGGCATAATGGCGCGCTGCTGCTGGAAGCGGCCCGCGAATCGCTCGTCGGCGCGATCCACCTGGGCGTCGCGATGGCGGCCGTCGTCGCCGTGGTGTCGGTGTGGCAGTGCCGCCGCGTGCCGCCGATCGCGCTGCGGCGCAAGATCGAGCCGCACGTCGCGGCCGATTAACGATTCAACGATTCACCGGAAACGAAATCAGCGCATGGAAGAACAGGACCGCGTCGCGATCTTGCAGCAATTCGGACGCACGTATCGCGCGTTCATGACCGCGTTCGAAGCGCACGTCGGGCAGCCGATGCCGCGCTGGCGCATCATGGTCGCGTTGCACACGATGGGCGGGCATTCGTCGCAGAAGAAGCTCGTCGAAGTGTTGCGCATCGATCCGGGCGCGCTCACGCGCCAGTTGAAGTCGCTCGACGCGCTCGGCTGGATCGAGCGCGAATCCGACGCACGCGACAACCGCGTGACCAACGTGACGCTGACGGACGACGGCCGCGCCGCGTTCGATGCATGCCTGCCGCGCCGCAAGGCGTTTCTCGAACAGACGGTGGCGCAGTTGCCGGACGACGTGCTGAATGCGCTTTCGGGTGCGCTGGCGATGCTGGAATCGCGGATCGCGGACGTCGGCTCGACGCCGGTCGCACGCTGAGGCGCGGCGCGGGCAGGCACATACACGCCGTGGCCGCGACCGCTCGCGACCAGTAAGCGGGCACGAAATCCCGCCACCGGCCGGCACTTCAATTCATCTCAATTCACTTCACGTTCACAGCTCGATGCGCGTTCCCAGCAGCGCGAGGAACTGCGCGAGCCATGCCGGATGCGCGGGCCACGCGGGCGCGGTGACGAACGGCGCGTCGGTCACGGCCGCATCGACCGGGATGTCCGCGTATTCGCCGCCCGCGAGCTTCACCTCGGGCGCGCAGGCCGGGTAGGCCGAGATGCGCTTGCCGCGGATCACGTCGGCGGCCGCGAGCAGTTGCGCCGCGTGGCAGATCGCGGCGATCGGCTTGCCGGCCTCGGCGAACGCGCGCACGAGCGAAATCACCTTCGGATCGAGTCGCAGGTATTCCGGCGCACGGCCGCCCGCGATCGCGAGCGCGTCGTAGCGCGATGCATCGACGTCGTCGAACGCCGCGTTCAGCGTGAACTGGTGGCCGGGCTTCTCGGTGTAGGTCTGGTCGCCCTCGAAATCGTGGATCGCGGTCTTGATCTTGTCGCCCGCGCGCTTGCCCGGGCAGACTGCGTCGACATGGTGGCCGACGGCCTGCAGCGCCTGGAACGGCACCATCGTTTCGTAGTCTTCGGCGAAATCGCCGGTCAGGAACAGGATCTTTTTCGCGGCCATGGCTTTCTCCAGTGAAGCAGCGTTGAGGGCCCGTTCGCGCCGCGTGTGGCAAACCGATGCAACGGCCGCGAGGGGCCCCGAGGACGAAAGCGCAGTGTACTCCGGCAGATTGAAGCGCGCGTGACGGCCGCCCCGCACGAGCGGCGGAGCGGCGTGCGCAACATGCGTCAGAAGAACGTTTCGACCACTTCCGTCACGCGGAACTGCGGATCGAGCACGAGCACCTGGCGCCACTTGTCGAACGTCAGGCACGGGTGCGAGATGTCGAACGCGACCATGTCGCCGACCTTCACGTCGGCGCCCGGCGGGATCTGCAGGTACGCGTGCTGGTCCATCATTCCGGTGACGGCCCAGCCTTCGGCGGCGGTGACGTCGCGCGGCGCGGTGTCGCGGCCCGGGCGGAAGTGGCGCGCCGGCTCGGGCAGGCCTGCGTCGAACGCCGCGTCGCGCTTGCCGAGCGCGACGATCGCGCGATTCTGCTCCGGCACCGACTGCACGTACGCCCACAGCTGCAGCGCGGGCAGCAGCCCTTCGCCCATCGTGCGTGCGATCGGGTTGCGCGCGAACACGTCGGTCTGCGCCTTCTTGTAGATGCCGACGTCGTGCGTCAGGTAGCAGCCCGGACGCAGCACGACTTCCGCGAAGCCCGCGTCGGACGCCTTCGCGAATTCTTCCGCAACCACGTCGTACCACGCCGAACCGGCGCCGGACAGGATCGCCGGCGTGCGCGCGAAGCGGCCCGCGCCGGCCAGCTCGCGCGTGAGCGCGACCGCGTCCTGCAGGAACGCGCGGATCTCGCCTTCCTCCTTCAGCACGCCTTCGTAGAGTTCGATGCCGGCCAGCTTCAGCGTGTCCGGATAGCGCGCGAGCGCGGCGAGCACGGCCTCGCGCTGCGCGGCGTCGCGCACGCCCGCGCGGCCGCCCGGCACGCCGAGCTCGAGCAGCACGTTCAGCGTTTTTTTCGCGTCGCCGAAGAAGCGGCCGAGCTGGTCGACGCTCTCGGCGGAATCGACGAGGCAGAAGAATTCGAAGTCGGGATCGGACAGCAGCCCGGCGATGATCGTCATGTTCTGGCGGCCGACGAGCTGGTTCGCGAGCAGCACGCGCCGCACGCCGCCGTGATACGCGGCCTGCGTCTGGTGCGCGGTCGCGAGCGTGATGCCCCATGCGCCGGCGTCGAGCTGGCGGCGGAACAGTTGCGGCGCCATCGTCGTCTTGCCGTGCGGCGCGAACTTGACGCCATACTTCTGGACGAACGCCTGCATCCAGTTCAGGTTGTGTTCGATGCGGTCCTCGTAAAGCACGGCAGCCGGCAGGCTGACGTCTTCCGCGAGCAGGTTCCACTCGAGGCGGCCCGCGTCGCCGAGCGGCACGCTGGCGCTCGGCAGGTTGCCGAGGCCCTTGCCGAAAGGATCGATCGTCGCTTCCTGATAGTTTGTAACTTTCATGTCATCCCGCTCCATCATCACTATGCATTGCACTGAAGTTGACATGCCGATGGTACAGAAAGTAGCATCGGCGCGGTGATGTTATTTAGTAACATCAGGCTTCGAACCCTTTTCCGCAGATGAATACGCCCGCCACCCCGTCCGCTCCGCTCGCGGCCGAGCCCCATCCGGCTTCGGCCGCCCCGCCGGTCCTCGACATCGTCGCGAGGATCGCCGAATGCGCGCCCGAGTTGCGAGATGCCGAGCGCAAGGTCGCCACGTTCATCCTCGCCGATCTCGCACGCGCCGCGCATGCGAGCATCGGCGCGCTCGCGCGCGACGCGGAGGTCAGCGTCGCGACGGTCACGCGTTTCGCGAAGGCCGTCGGCTGCCGGGACGTGCGCGAACTGAAGGTGCTCGTCGCGCAGGCGGCGGCCGTCGGCCAGCGTTTTCTGGTGCCGTCCGACGATGCACCGACCGCCGACGCGAGCCCCGCGTCGGTCGTCTACGACGAGATCCGCGTGGCGCTCGCGCACAACCACCAACTGCTGCGCAACACGTCGTTCGACGCGGCGGCCGACCTGCTCGCCGGCGCGAAGATGATCTACGTGTACGGGCAGGGCGGCGGCTCGACCATGCTCGCCGACGAGCTGCGCTTCCGGCTCGTGCGCTTCGGCCGGCCGGTTGCGAGCTACCAGGACAGCCTGCTGCAGCGGATGGTGTCCGCGACGCTGTCGCGCGACGCGGTGGTCGTCGCGCTGTCGGTGAGCGGGCGCGTGCCCGAGCTGCTCGAGAGCTGCCGCCTCGCGAAGCGCTACGGCGCGAAGCTGATCGCGATCACCGCGCCGGCTTCGCCGCTCGCGAAGCTCGCCGACCACCTGATCCCGGTCGTCGCGTTCGAAACCGATTTCATTTACAAGCCGTCGACATCGCGCTACGCGATGATGATGGCGATCGACGTGCTCGTCACCGGAGTCGCGCTGCGGCTCGGCGATGCGGGCCGAGAATCGCTGCGCCGCATCAAGCATGCGCTCGATGCGCATCGCGGCGGCGGAGACCGTCAACCGGTAGGAGACTGACCATGCATTCGCATCCCGAAGCCGCCGATACGCTGATCGTCGGCGCGCAGTTGTACGACGGCACCGGCGCACCGCCCGTCACGCGCGACGTCGCGATCCGCAACGGCGTGATCGCGGCGATCGGCAATCTGTCGAACTGGCTCGCCGAGACCGTCGTCGATGCGGACGGCCGCGCGCTCGCGCCGGGCTTCGTCGATGTGCACACGCACGACGACACGCACGTGATCCGTGCGCCGCAGATGCTGCCGAAGATCTCGCAGGGCGTGACGACCGTGATCGTCGGCAACTGCGGGATCAGCGCGTCGCCGGTGACGCTCGCGGGCGATCCGCCCGACCCGATGAACCTGCTCGGCGAGCGCGGCGCGTTCCAGTACCCGACCTTCGCCGACTACGTCGCGGCCGTGAACGCCGCGTGTCCGGCCGTGAACGTCGCGGCGCTCGTCGGCCACACGGCGCTGCGCAACAACCAGATGGACTGCCTCGACCGCGCGGCGACCGGCGGTGAGATCGCCGCGATGCGCGCGCAGCTCGAGGAGGCGCTCGTGAACGGCGCGCTCGGCTTGTCGTCGGGCCTCGCGTACGGTTCCGCGTTCGCGGCGCCGACCGAGGAAGTGATGGCGCTCGCCGAGCCGCTCGCGAACGCGGGCGCGCTGTACACGACGCACATGCGCACCGAGTTCGACGCGATCCTCGACGCGATGGACGAGGCGTATCGCGTCGGCCGCCATGCGCAGGTGCCGGTCGTGATCTCGCACCTGAAATGCGCGGGGCCGTCGAACTGGGGGCGCAGCACCGAAGTGCTCGCGTCGCTCGAAGGCGCGCGCCGCTACCAGCCGGTCGGCTGCGACTGCTATCCGTACAGCCGCAGCTCGTCGACGCTCGACCTGAAGCAGGTGACGGGCGACATCGACATCACGATCACGTGGTCGGAGCCGCACCCGGAAGTCGCCGGCAAGCTGCTGAAGGCGATCGCGGCCGACTGGGGTGTGACCGAGCAGGAAGCCGCGCAGCGCATCCGCCCGGCGGGCGCCGTGTACCACAACATGTCCGAGGACGACGTGCGGCGGATCCTGTCGCACCCTGCGACGATGGTCGGCTCGGACGGCCTGCCGAACGATCCGCTGCCGCACCCGCGGCTGTGGGGCGCGTTCCCGCGCGTGCTCGGCCATTACGTGCGCGACACGAACCTGCTGCCGCTCGAGGAGGCGATCCGCAAGATGACGTCGTTGTCCGCGCGCCGCTACGGGATCGCGCGGCGCGGCGAGGTGCATGTCGGCTATCACGCGGATCTCGTGCTGTTCGATCCGGCGCGCGTGATCGACGCCGCGACGTTCGAGAAGCCGCAGCAGCCCGCGCACGGGATCGATGCCGTGTGGGTGAATGGCGTGCTGACCTACGAGAACGGCCAGCCGACCGGTGAGCGCGCCGGCGGCTTCGTCGCGCGCGGCGAGCGCGTGCCGGCGAGCGCCGACGCTGCGTTCTGAGTCCGGACGCAACTGTTGTTCCGATCTTCCCGCGTGTGCCGCTGCCGGCACGCGCATCCGCAACCGTGCGTTGCACGGGATTCGGGTCAGCGCTGAAGCGCCTGCCCGGGTCGACAAAACAAGGAGTGAAACGATGAAGCGATATGGCGTAGGCGAAGCGAAGGGTACCGGCGGCCAGGTGATGCCGTTTGCGCGTGCGGTCGAAGCCGACGGCTGGCTGTACGTGTCGGGCCAGACGCCGATGGTGAACGGCGAGGTCGTCGAAGGCGGGATCGTCACGCAGTCGAAGCAGACGATCGAGAACGTGATCGCGATCCTGAAGGAGGCCGGTTACGGCCTCGAGCACGTCGTGCGCTGCGGCGTGTGGCTCGACGACGCACGCGATTTCGCGTCGTTCAACAAGGTGTTCGTCTCGTACTTCGGCGAGCATCCGCCGGCACGCGCGTGCGTGCAGTCGAGCATGGTCATCGACTGCAAGGTCGAGGTCGACTGCATCGCTTACAAGGCGCCGGCGAAGTAACGCGGCCGCGCTTCCCTGCGCACAGCAAAACAGCCCGGTCAGTTCTGACCGGGCTGTTTCGTTTGTGGATCGCAACAATGGCGCTACGCCGCCATGGCCTGGCGACCGCCTGCCACCGTCACTGCCGCGCAGTCCGCGCGTTATCCGGCATCGGCTGGTTGTAATTCGTGCGGAACGGGTTGATGTCGAGCCCGCCGCGGCGCGTGTAGCGCGCATACACCGCGAGCTTCACCGGTTTGCACGCATGCAGGATGTCGAGGAAGATCCGCTCCACGCACTGCTCGTGAAAGCCCGTGTGATTGCGGAACGAGATGATGTAGCGCAGCAGGCCGGCGTGATCGATCTGCGGCCCGACGTAGTGGATCTGCACGCTGCCCCAGTCGGGCTGGCCGGTGACCGGACAGTTCGAGCGCAGCAGGTCCGACACGAGCGTCTCCTCGACCGGCGCTTCGTTCTCGGCGGCCGACAGCAGCGACGGATCGGGTTCGTACACGTCGGTGTCGAGATCGAGCCGGTCGAGCGACAGCCCGTCGAGCTCGTCCATTTCCAGCTTGCCGAAATCGTGCGCCGACACGAGTTGCACGGCGACGCTCGCGCCGCATGCGGCCGACACGTCGCGCTTCAGCGTGTCGCGCACCGCGTCGATCGAGTCGAACTTCGACTGCGCGAACGAGCCGAGATACAGCTTGAACGACTTCGATTCGACGATGTTCGGCGATTCGGCCGGCACGTAGAACGTCGCGACCGCGACCTGCGGCTTGCCGCGCGCGTTGAGCCACGACAGCTCGTACGCGTTCCAGATGTCGGTGCCGAAGAACGGCAGCGCCGACGCGATGCCGAGCTGCTCGCGCGCGCCCGCGCGCGGGATCGGGAACAGCAGCGACGCATCGTACTGGGCCGCGTAGACGGTGGCCTTGCCGAGCGGGGAATGTTCGGGATTCATTGCGTGACGCCTTTACGACAGGAAGAGGCGGTAAGCCGGGTTGGCGCTCTCTTCGACATACGGATAGCCGAGCGCCGCGAGGAAGCGCTCGAATTCGGCGCGATCGGCCTGCGGCACCTGCAGCCCGACGAGGATCGAGCTGTAGTCCGCGCCCTGGTTGCGGTAGTGGAACAGGCTGATGTTCCAGTCCGGCGCCATCGACGACAGGAACTTCATCAGCGCGCCCGGGCGCTCCGGGAATTCGAAGCGGAACAGGCGCTCGTCGAGCGCGAGCGGCGAGCGGCCGCCGACCATGTAGCGGATATGTTCCTTCGACAGCTCGTCGTGCGTCAGGTCGACGGTCTTGAAGCCGTGCGACTCGAAGTTCGCGGCGATCTCCGCCGATTCGCCGCGCCGGCGGATCTGCACGCCGACGAAGATGTGCGCGGACTGCGCATCGGCGATCCGGTAGTTGAACTCGGTGACGTTGCGATCGCCGACGAGCGAGCAGAAGCGCTTGAAGCTGCCGCGCTCCTCCGGGATCGTGACCGCGAACACGGCTTCGCGCGCCTCGCCGACCTCCGCGCGCTCGGCGACGAAGCGCATCCGGTCGAAGTTCATGTTCGCGCCGGACGTGACCGCGACGAGCGCCTGGTTCTCAATCCCCTCGCGTTCCGCGTACAGCTTCGCGCCCGCGACCGCGAGCGCGCCGGACGGCTCGAGCACGCTGCGGGTGTCCTGGAATACGTCCTTGATCGCCGCGCACAGTGCGTCGGTGTCGACGGTCACGACGCCGTCCAGGTATTCGCGGCACAGCCGGAAGGTTTCCTCGCCGACGAGCTTCACCGCGGTGCCGTCCGCGAACAGGCCGACCTCGGTCAGCTCGACGCGTTCACCGGCCTTCAGCGACTGCGCCATCGCGCACGAATCCTCGGCCTGCACGCCGATCACCTTGATCTCCGGGCGCACGGCCTTCACGTACGCGGCGACGCCGGACGCGAGACCGCCGCCGCCGATCGGCACGAAGATCGCGTGGATCGGGCCCTGGTGCTGGCGCAGGATCTCCATCGCGATGGTGCCCTGGCCGGCGATCACGTAAGGATCGTCGAACGGGTGGACGAACGTGAGGCCGCGCTCTTCCTGCACCTTGACCGCATGCGCGTACGCGTCGCTGTACGACTCGCCGGCCTGGATCACCTCGACGCCCGGGCCGCCGTGCGCGCGCACCGCGTCCACTTTCACCTGCGGCGTCGTGATGGGTACGACGATCACCGCCTTGACGCCCATCCGGGCTGCCGAGAACGCGACGCCCTGCGCGTGGTTGCCGGCCGACGCGGTAATCACGCCGCGCGCAAGCGCGTCGGCCGGAATGTGCGCCATCTTGTTGTACGCGCCGCGCAGCTTGAACGAGAACACCGGCTGGTTGTCCTCGCGCTTCAGGTAGACGGCATTGCGCAGTCGGGCCGACAGGTTGCGGGCGGGTTCGAGTTCCGTCTCGATCGCGACGTCGTAGACGCGCGCGGTGAGGATTTTCTTCAGGTAATCGTGGGATGCCATGGGCGCTCGCGTGCAGTGCGGAAGCAGACGGTAAAAGGTCAATGATAGCGCCAAGGGTCAGCCCGCACGCAAGCGGCATGCCGGGCGAGCGGTCGCGGGGCGGCGCATTCGCGACCCGGGCGTCCCGTTTTTACCGGTTTAACCGCGCGGTTACCGACCGGACGGGCGGCGAATGATCGCACGAAACCGCGCCGAACCAGGCCTGGCGCGGCTGGCGGCGATAGCCCCACGACCTGTCCGGCGTGTCACGCATGGCCCGATCATGGGTTAGAATTCCGTTTTGAATCAAGGATCGGAAGATGCAGAGGCACCCTCGGATCGCCCCGTTGAAGCCGACGCCGCGCGCAGCCAGCCCCGCGGCCGAACGGCATGCGCGCCGCGCGCGATCGTGCTGATGGTTCCGAGTGCCGCCAGGCCCTGTCGCCGGCCAGGAGGGGCGAGTCAACGCCCGCTCCGGCCCCATGAAGGACAGCCGCGCGCCTGGTAATAGAACAGATTTCCCCAAGATTGCGCCCACGCGCTTGCCGACGCCCGTGCACGGGGTATCGGCCCTCCGAGTCGTCCGAACATGAACGCACCACAAGTTTTCGATCCGAATGGCGCGGCCGCCGCCGTCGCCGCCGACCCCGCGCCCCGGTTGCGCGAGATTCCCTACAACTACACGTCCTTCTCCGATCGCGAGATCGTGATCCGCCTGCTCGGCGAAGAGGCGTGGTCGGTGCTCGACGAACTGCGCGCCGAACGCCGTACGGGTCGCTCGGCACGGATGCTGTATGAAGTGCTCGGCGACATCTGGGTCGTGCGCCGCAATCCGTACCTGCAGGACGACCTGCTCGACAATCCGAAGCGCCGCGCGCTGCTGATCGAGGCGCTGAACCACCGCCTGACCGAGATCGGCAAGCGCCGCAGCGCGGATCTCACCGAGCATCGCGACGACGCGGGCCGCGAGCGCGCGTTGCGCGTCGAGATGCTCGAAGCCGCCGCGCAGCGTGCGGTCAACGAGTTCGCCGACGAATTCGAGAAACTGGCCGACCTGCGCCGCCGTGCGACCAAGGCGCTCGGCCGCTGCACGCAGAAGGACAACATCCGCTTCGACGGGCTGTCGCGCGTGTCGCATGTCACCGATGCGACCGACTGGCGCGTCGAATACCCGTTCGTCGTGCTGACGCCCGATACCGAAGCCGAGATCGCGGCGCTGATCAAGGCCTGCTTCGAGCTCGGCCTGACCGTGATCCCGCGCGGCGGCGGCACCGGCTACACGGGCGGCGCGGTGCCGCTCACGCCGTTCTCCGCGGTGATCAACACCGAGAAGCTCGAACAGCTCGGCGCGGTCGAGCTGACGGAGCTGCCGGGCGTCGCGCACAAGGTGCCGACGATCTTCTCCGGCGCGGGCGTCGTCACGCGCCGCGTGACCGAGGCGGCCGAGGCGGCCGGTTACGTGTTCGCGGTCGATCCGACGTCGCTCGACGCGTCGTGCATCGGCGGCAACGTCGCGATGAACGCGGGCGGCAAGAAGGCCGTGCTGTGGGGCACCGCGCTCGACAACCTGGCCTGGTGGCGGATGGTCGACCCGGACGGCAACTGGCTCGAAGTCACGCGCCACGAGCACAACCAGGGCAAGATCCACGACATCGCGGTCGCGCGTTTCGAGCTGAAGTGGTTCGACGGCGCGTACGCGCCGGGCGAGAAGCTGCTGCGCACCGAGATGCTCGAGATCGAAGGCCGCCGGTTCCGCAAGGAAGGGCTCGGCAAGGACGTGACCGACAAGTTCCTCGCCGGCCTGCCGGGCGTGCAGAAGGAAGGCTGCGACGGGCTCATCACGTCCGCGCGCTGGGTGCTGCACAAGATGCCCGCGCACACGCGCACCGTCTGCCTCGAATTCTTCGGCCAGGCGCGCGAGGCGATCCCGAGCATCGTCGAGATCAAGGACTACCTGTTCGAAACGTCGAAGCAGGGCGGCGCGATCCTCGCGGGCCTCGAGCACCTCGACGAGCGCTACCTGCGCGCGGTTGGCTACGCGACCAAGAGCAAGCGCAATTCCTTCCCCAAGATGGTGCTGATCGGCGACATCGTCGGCGACGATGCCGACGCGGTGGCGCACGCGACGTCCGAAGTGATCCGGATGGCGAACGGCAAGAGCGGCGAAGGCTTCGTCGCGGTCAGCGCGGAGGCGCGCAAGCGCTTCTGGCTCGACCGCAGCCGCACGGCCGCGATCGCGAAGCACACGAACGCGTTCAAGATCAACGAGGACGTCGTCATCCCGCTGAACCGGATGGGCGAGTACACCGACGGCATCGAGCGGATCAACATCGAGCTGTCGCTGAAGAACAAGCTGCAGCTCGTCGACGCGCTCGAAGCGTTCTTCCGCGGCGGCAACCTGCCGCTCGGCAAGACCGACGACGCGAACGAGATCCCGAGCGCCGAGCTGCTCGAGGATCGTGTCCAGCAGGCGCTGGAGCTGCTCAAGCGTGTGCGCGCGCGCTGGGAATTCGTGCGCGACCGGCTCGACCAGCCGCTGCGCGAGGCGCAGCACTACCTCGTGCAGCTCGGCTACGAGGCACTGGCCGAGAAGTTCGCGGATCGCGCGGACGAGCAGCCGGGTGCGACCGTGTTCCACGTCACGCAGGACCGCACGGTCCGCATCTCGTGGAAGCAGGAGATCCGCGCGGAGCTGCGCGCGATCTTCAACGGCGGCGCGTTCAAGCAGATCCTCGACGAGGCGCAGGCGATCCACAAGCAGGTGCTGCGCGGCCGCGTGTTCGTCGCGCTGCACATGCACGCGGGTGACGGCAACGTCCACACGAACATCCCGGTCAACTCCGACAACTACGAGATGCTGCAGGACGCGCACGCGTCGGTTGCACGCATCATGAAGCTCGCGCGCTCGCTCGACGGCGTGATCTCCGGCGAGCACGGGATCGGCATCACGAAGCTCGAGTTCCTGACCGACGACGAGATCGCCGAGTTCCGCGCGTACAAGCAGCGCGTCGACCCGAACGGCCGCTTCAACAAGGGCAAGCTGCTCGACGGCGCCGATCTTCGCAACGCATATACGCCGAGCTTCGGGCTGATGGGTTACGAGTCGCTGATCATGCAGCAGTCCGACATCGGCGCGATTGCCGATTCGGTGAAGGACTGCCTGCGCTGCGGCAAGTGCAAGCCGGTGTGCGCGACGCACGTGCCGCGCGCGAACCTGCTGTACAGCCCGCGCAACAAGATCCTCGCGACGTCGCTGCTGGTCGAGGCGTTCCTGTACGAGGAACAGACGCGCCGCGGCGTGTCGATCAAGCACTGGGACGAGTTCAACGACGTGGCCGACCACTGCACGGTGTGCCACAAGTGCGCGACGCCGTGCCCGGTGAAGATCGACTTCGGCGACGTCACGATGAACATGCGCAACCTGTTGCGCAAGATGGGCAAGAAGAAATTCAACGCCGGCAATGCGGCGGGCATGTTCTTCCTGAACGCGACCAATCCGCAGACGATCAACGCCGCGCGCAGCGTAATGATGGGCGTCGGCTACAAGGTGCAGCGCTTCGCGAACGACATGCTGAAGAACGTCGTGAAGAAGCAGACGCAGCACCCGCCGGCGACCGTCGGCAAGCCACCCGTCGTCCAGCAGGTGATCCACTTCGTCAACAAGAAGATGCCGGGCAACCTGCCGAAGAAGACGGCGCGCGCACTGCTCGACATCGAGGACAACAAGATCGTGCCGATCATCCGCAACCCGAAGTCGACGACCGTCGATTCGGAAGCGGTGTTCTACTTCCCCGGTTGCGGCTCCGAGCGCCTGTTCTCGCAGGTCGGCCTGGCGACGCAGGCGATGCTGTGGGAAGCCGGCGTGCAGACGGTGCTGCCGCCGGGCTACCTGTGCTGCGGTTATCCGCAGCGCGGCTCGGGGCAGTACGACAAGGCCGAGAAGATCGTCACCGACAACCGCGTGCTGTTCCACCGCGTCGCGAACACGCTGAACTACCTCGACATCAAGACGGTGGTCGTGTCGTGCGGCACCTGCTACGACCAGCTCGCCGGCTACGAATTCGACAAGATCTTCCCCGGCTGCCGGATCATCGACATCCACGAGTTCCTGCTCGAGAAGGGGATGAAGCTCGACGGCGTGACGGGCACGCGCTACATGTATCACGACCCGTGCCACACGCCGATCAAGACGATGGACCCGGTCAAGCTCGTCAACGAGCTGATGGGCACGGAGAAGGACGGCTACAAGATCGAGAAGAACGACCGTTGCTGCGGCGAATCGGGCACGCTCGCGGTCACGCGCCCGGACGTGTCGACGCAGGTCCGCTTCCGCAAGGAAGAGGAGATCCGCAAGGGTGCCGCGAAGCTGCGCAGCATCCCGGTCATCGCCGGCGGCGCGAGCGCACCGGCGCCGGCCGCGAACGCCGGCCCGGACGTGAAGATCCTGACAAGCTGCCCGTCGTGCCTGCAAGGCCTGTCGCGCTACAACGAGGATGCGAACATCGAGGCCGACTACATCGTGGTCGAGATCGCGCGCCAGGTGCTCGGCGAGAACTGGATGGCCGATTATGTCGCACGTGCGAACCATGGCGGGATCGAGCGCGTGCTGGTCTAATGCGGGCATGACGATCGCCCGACCGGGCTAGGGATGAGCGGGCGCCGGCGCCGATGCGCGGGCGCCCGTCCACATGGGAGCGACGATGGAATGCGTGTTTTGCCGTGAAGACGGCGGCGAGCTGCTCTGGCGGGACGACGCGCTGCGCGTCGTGCTCGCGACGGGCGAGCACGACTACCCGGGCTTCTGCCGGGTGATCTGGGGCGCGCACGTGGCCGAATTCTCCGATCTCGGCGAGCCCGAGCGGGCCCACCTGATGCGCGTGGTCTACGCGGTCGAGCGGGCCGTGCGCCGCGTGATGCAGCCGAACAAGGTGAATCTCGCGAGCCTCGGCAACATGGTGCCGCACGTGCACTGGCACGTGATCCCGCGCTTCTCGAACGACGCCCATTTCCCGCAGCCCGTGTGGGCGCCGCGCCAGCGCGGCGTGTCCGAGGCGCTGCTGCGCACGCGTGCCGCGCAGGCCTCGCTGCTGCACAATGCGGTGCGCGAGGAAATTCAACGAACGACCGATTCGAGGCAGCCATGAGCGGTTTGACTTCCACGACGCCGATTCCGTCCGGCGTCGTCGTGCACGCGGTGTCGCGCGTGCTCGAATTGCAGTACCCGAACGGCGACAGCTACCGGATTCCGTTCGAGCTGATGCGCGTCTATTCGCCGTCGGCCGAGGTGCGCGGCCACGGGCCCGGCCAGGAGACGCTGCAGACGGGCAAGCGCGAGGTGACGATCACCGCGCTCGAAGGCGTCGGCAACTATGCGCTGCAGCCGACGTTCTCCGACGGCCATTCGACCGGCATCTACTCGTGGGACCTGCTGTACGAACTGGCGACGCAGCAGGACGCGCTGTGGCGCGACTATTTCGACAAACTGAAGGCGGCGGGCGCCGATCGCGACGCCCCGATGCAGGCGGCCGCGGCGCCGCACGGCCACTGCCACTGAAATCGACGGCGCCCGCTCGGCGCCGTCTTGCCATTTACTGAGGATCAACGCGATGAGCAAAACCCACTTCGGCTTCGAAAGCGTCGAGGAAAACGAAAAAGCGAAGAAAGTGGCGGGTGTGTTCCATTCGGTCGCGAGCAACTACGATCTGATGAACGACCTGATGTCGGCGGGCATGCACCGCGCGTGGAAGGCGTTCACGATCGCGCAGGCGAACGTGCGCCCCGGCTTCAAGGTGCTCGATATCGCGGCCGGCACCGGCGACCTGACCAAGTCGTTCGCGAAGGCGGCCGGGCCGACGGGCGAGGTCTGGCATACGGACATCAACGAATCGATGCTGCGCGTCGGCCGCGACCGGCTGCTCGACAAGGGCATCGTGACGCCGTCGCTGCTGTGCGACGCCGAGAAAATTCCCTTTCCGGACAACTACTTCGACGTCGTCACGGTCGCGTTCGGGCTGCGCAACATGACGCACAAGGACGCCGCGCTGGCGGAAATGCGCCGCGTGACGAAGCCCGGCGGCCGCGTGATGGTGCTGGAATTCTCGAAAGTCTGGGATCCGCTGAAAAAAGCGTACGACTTGTATTCTTTCAAAGTATTACCGTGGCTTGGCGACAAGTTCGCGAAAGATGCTGAAAGTTACCGGTATCTTGCTGAATCTATCCGGATGCACCCCGACCAGGACACGCTGAAGACGATGATGGAACAAGCGGGCCTCGACGCCGTCAAATATTACAATTTGTCAGGTGGCGTGGTAGCTTTACACATGGGAACCAAGTACTAAGGGGTTCTTTCCATACATTCGCCTTACATCTGGAGAAAGTGATGTCCGAATCGCGTTCGTTGTTCAACCGTAGCAAGCCGTCGAAGCCGTGGGCTCGACGGGTCGGCACGCTGCTGATGGTCGGCCTGCTCACGGCCGGCACGTTCGCATCGCTCGACGCCGAAGCCAAGCGCATGGGCGGCGGGCGCAGCATCGGCCGCCAGAACTCCACCGTCACGCAGCGCCAGGCCACGCCGCCCGCGCAGCAGCCGATGCAGCAGGCCGCGCCGTCGCAGGCGCAGCGTGCGAATCCGGCCGCTCCCGCACCGGCCGCGCAGCCCAACCGCTCGCGCTGGCTCGGGCCGATCGCCGGCCTCGCGGCCGGTCTCGGCATCGCGGCGCTGCTGTCGCACTTCGGCCTCGGCGAGGCGTTCGCCGGCATGATGTCGAACATCATCGTGATCGCGCTGCTCGCGATGGTCGGCATCTGGCTGGTCCGCAAGTTCATGAACCGCCGTCGCTCGCAGGAGCCCGCGTATTCGGTCGGCGGTTCGGCGTCGTCGTCGGGCGGCTACTCGCAAAGCCCGTCGTTCCAGCAGGGCAACACCGGCAGCAACCAGGCGGGCAGCGGCAGCAGCTACGCGAACGAAGCGCAAGGCGTGTTCGGCGGCGGTGCGGCGGCTGCCGGCGCGGCAGCGGGTGCGATGGCCTCGGCCGCACCGCTCCAGGTGCCGGCCGGCTTCGACACCGAAGCGTTCCTGCGCAGCGCGAAGGTCTATTTCGTGCGCCTGCAGGCCGCGTGGGACCAGGGCAACCTGGCCGACATCCGCGAGTTCACGACGCCCGAAATGTTCGCCGAGATCAAGATCGATCTCGATTCGCGCGGCAGCGAGTCGAACCAGACCGACGTCGTGCAGCTCGACGCGGAACTGGTCGCGATCGAGGATCGCGGCATCGAGCAGTCGGCGAGCGTGCGCTTCCACGGCCTGATCCGCGAATCGGCGAATGCGTCGGCCGCGCCGTTCGACGAAGTGTGGAACCTGTCGAAGTCGGGCAGTCAGGGCTGGCTGCTCGCGGGCATCCAGCAGCTCAACACGCACTGAGCGTGACCGGCGGCCGGCGCCGCCGGATACGCGGGCGACGGCCGCCGCACTGCGACCGCTTGCCGCCAGGGTGTACGGTCGGGCACGGTCTGCCGACGATCCGACGTTACAATAGAAACCCGCGTGGGCGCCCGGCCTGCGCGGGTTTTTTCTTTCCCAGCCCGATGACCTTTGCCGCCAAGCCTTTTGCTGCTGCTGTCAATCACCTGCTCGCGCGCGAATCGTGGGCGCGCGACCGCCTGATTCCCTATGCGGGCAAGACTGCCCGGATCGACGTGCCCCCCGTCACGCTCACGCTGCTGGTGCAGCCCGACGGCTATCTGTCGGCGGTCGACGCGCATGATGCGCAACAGGTCGACGTGTCGATCGCACTCGCGGGCGACACGCTCGCCGCGTTCCTGCAGGGCGGCCAGGCGGCCGTGATGAAGCACGTGAAGATCGAGGGCGATGCAGAGTTCGCGACGCAGATCGCGAAGCTGGCCGAGCACCTGCGCTGGGAACCGGAAGAAGATCTCGCGAAGCTGGTCGGCGACGCGGCGGCATACCGGATCGCGACAGTCGTGCGCGACGCCGGCGCGCGCGCGCGACGCACCGGCCGCAACGTGCTCGATTCCGTCGCCGAGTACTGGCTCGACGAGAACCCGCAAGTCGTCCGGCGCACGGCGCTCGGCGGCTTCGACGCCGAACTGGCGCGCGCACGCGATGCGCTCGCGCGGGTCGAAAAGCGGGTCGAGCGACTCGAACAAAAAATCGGCGCGCGCACGGGTCCCGGCCCGCGCGGCGCGCACTGAGGGCCGCAGGGCATGCGCATTTTCCGTTTCATCAAGATTGTCTACACCGTCATCCGCTTTGGCCTCGACGAAGTGATGCTGTCCCGGATCGACGACCGGCGCGTGAAGCTGCTGCTGCGGATCACGACGATCGGCCGTCGCTACTCCGATCCACCCGCCGTGCGGCTGCGTCACGCGCTCGAAAGCCTTGGCCCGATCTTCGTGAAGTTCGGCCAGGTGTTGTCGACGCGCCGCGACCTGCTGTCGGTCGATTTCGCGAACGAACTCGCGAAGCTGCAGGACCAGGTGCCGCCGTTCGATTCGGCGGTCGCGATCGCGATCATCGAGAAGTCGCTCGGTGCGCCGGTCGACGAGCTGTTCGACGAATTCGAGCGCGAGCCGATCGCGAGCGCGTCGATCGCGCAGGTGCACTTCGCGAAGCTCAAGCAGGGCGTGCACGCGGGCAAGGCCGTCGCGGTCAAGGTGCTGCGCCCGAACATGCTGTCCGTGATCGATTCGGATCTCGCGCTGATGCGCGACATCGCGATCTGGACCGAGCGCATGTGGGCCGACGGCCGGCGCCTGAAGCCGCGCGAAGTCGTCGCCGAATTCGACAAGTACCTGCACGACGAGCTCGACCTGATGCGCGAAGCCGCGAACGGCAGCCAGTTGCGCCGCAACTTCGCGGGCCTCGACCTGCTGCTCGTGCCCGAGATGTTCTGGGATTTCTCGACGTCGCAGGTGCTCGTGATGGAGCGCATGACCGGCGTGCCGATCAGCCAGGTCGAGACGCTGCGCTCGGCCGGCGTCGACATCAAGAAGCTCGCGCGCGAAGGCGTCGAGATCTTCTTCACGCAGGTGTTCCGCGACGGCTTCTTCCATGCGGACATGCACCCCGGCAACATTCAGGTGAGCCTCGACCCGAACACGTTCGGCCGCTACATCGCGCTCGATTTCGGGATCGTCGGCGCGCTGTCCGATTTCGACAAGAACTACCTCGCGCAGAACTTCCTCGCGTTCTTCAAGCGCGACTATCACCGCGTCGCGACGCTGCACCTCGAATCGGGCTGGGTGCCGCCCGAGACGCGCGTCGAGGAGCTCGAAAGCGCGATCCGCGCGGTGTGCGAGCCGTATTTCGACCGTGCGCTGAAGGACATCTCGCTCGGCCAGGTGCTGATGCGCCTGTTCTCGACGTCGCGCCGCTTCAACGTCGAGATCCAGCCGCAGCTCGTGCTGCTGCAGAAGACAATGCTGAACGTCGAAGGGCTCGGCCGGTCGCTCGACCCCGAACTCGACCTGTGGAAGACCGCGAAGCCGTACCTCGAGCGCTGGATGACCGAGCAGATCGGCCTGCGCGGCTGGTACGAGCGCTTCAAGGTCGAGGCGCCGCAGTGGAGCAAGACGCTGCCGCAACTGCCGCGCCTGATCCACCACGCGATGGCGGCGCGCCATGACGCGCCGCGTGCCGCGAGCGAGGACCTGATGCGCCAGATCCTCATCGAGCAGAAACGTACGAACCGGCTGCTGCAGGCACTGCTGATCTTCGGCCTTGCCGTCGGCGTCGGGGCGCTCGTCGCGCGCGTGCTGCTCGCGCTCACGTACGGCGCATGACCGAAAGGAGCAGCGCGATGTCCGATCCTAAGCAACCGGCCGCACCGGCGGCCGCCGATTTCGCGACGCGCGACCCCGGCGACGCGTCATTCTGGGACGAGCGTTTCGCGCGCGGCGTGACGCCGTGGGAATTCGGCGGCGTGCCGGACGGTTTTCGCGTGTTCGCGCGCCGGCTCGAGCCGTGCGAGGTGCTGATTCCCGGCTGCGGCAGCGCGCAGGAGGCCGGCTGGCTCGCACAGGCCGGCTGGCCCGTGCGTGCGATCGATTTCGCCGCGCAGGCGGTGGCTGCCGCGAAGGCGCAGCTCGGCGCGCATGCCGACGTCGTCGAGCAGGCCGATTTCTTCACGTACCGGCCGCCGTTCGACGTGCGGTGGGTGTACGAGCGCGCATTCCTGTGCGCGCTGCCGCCTAGCCTGCGCGCCGCCTATGCGGCGCGGATGGCCGAGCTGCTGCCGGCAGGCGGATTGCTGGCCGGTTATTTCTTCCTGATGGCGAAACCGAAGGGGCCGCCGTTCGGGATCGAGCGTGCCGAACTCGACGCGCTGCTCGGGCCGCACTTCGAACTGATCGAGGATTTGCCCGTCACCGATTCGCTGCCCGTGTTCGAAGGGCGCGAGCGCTGGCTCACGTGGCGCCGCCGCTGATGTCCGGGCGTCACGGCCGTTGCCGGAGCGCGCCGAGGTTTCGGCTATAATTCAAGGTTTTGCAAGCCGTTTCCAGTTTCCGCGGGAAAAATATCATGCCGATCTACGCCTATCGATGCGAAGCGTGTGGTTTCGCGAAGGACGTGCTCCAGAAGATGAGCGACGCGCCGCTGTCGCAGTGCCCGGAATGCGGGAAGGATGCGTTTCGCAAGCAGGTCACTGCCGCGGGCTTCCAGCTGAAGGGTTCGGGTTGGTATGTCACCGATTTCCGCGGCGGCTCGGGCGGCGCCAGCGCACCGGCGACGGCGTCGGGCGACGCGGCGCCGGCAGCCGCTGCGGCGGCCACACCCGCAGCAGACGCGCCGGCTGCATCGAGCAGTTCCGCAAGCACGACGACGAGCGCCGCGCCCACCCCGGCCGCAGCGCCCGCCGCCAGCAGTTGACCGTCGCGGCCCGGCCGGGTCGCGACTACCCCGCGCCGACGGCGCGGTTCATTGACGGCAGATGATGAAAAAGACGACCCTGAAATCGGTGTTTCTGACCGGCCTGCTGGTTCTCGTCCCGCTCGCGATCACGCTGTGGGTGCTCGGTCTCATCATCGGCACGATGGACCAGACGCTGCTCCTGCTGCCCGAATCGTGGCAGCCCGAGCGGCTGCTCGGCTTCCACCTGCCGGGGATCGGCGCGGTGCTGACGCTCGCGTTCATCTTCATCGTCGGGCTGGCCACGCGGAATTTCATCGGCCAGAAGCTCGTCACCTGGTGGAACGCGGTCGTGCGCCACATCCCGGTGGTCGGGCCGATCTACACGAGCGTCAAGCAGGTGTCGGACACGCTGCTGTCGAGCAGCGGCAACGCGTTCCGCAAGGCGCTGCTGATCGAATACCCGCGCCGCGGCTCGTATACGATCGCGTTTCTGACCGGCACGCCCGGCGGCGACGTGCTCAATCATCTGACGGAAGAATACGTGAGCGTGTACATCCCGACGACGCCGAACCCGACGTCGGGCTTCTTCCTGATGCTGCCGAAGAGCGAAGTCATCGAACTCGACATGTCGGTCGATGCCGCGCTGAAGTACATCGTCTCGATGGGCGTCGTGGCGCCCCCGGCGCCGGCTCCGGCGCCCGCCCGCCGCCCCGTCGAGCCGCCGCTGTAAGTAAAGAATCATCGCCCGGGCCGCGCGTTGCGGCACCCGTTGATCAAACCGAACGAAAGCAAACATCATGTCGATGCGTACTGAATACTGCGGTCTCGTGACCGAACACCTGCTGGGCCAAACCGTGTCGCTGTGCGGCTGGGTGCAGCGCCGCCGCGATCACGGCGGTGTGATCTTCATCGACCTGCGCGATCGTGAAGGCCTCGTGCAGGTGGTGTGCGACCCGGATCGCGCGGAGATGTTCGCGACCGCCGAAGGCGTGCGCAACGAGTTCTGCGTGCAGATCAAGGGCCTCGTGCGCAACCGTCCGGACGGCACGGTCAACGCCGGCCTGAAGAGCGGCAAGATCGAAGTGCTGTGCCACGAACTGAACGTGCTGAACGCGTCGGTCACGCCGCCGTTCCAGCTCGACGACGACAACCTGTCGGAAACGACGCGTCTCACGCACCGCGTGCTCGACCTGCGCCGTCCGCAGATGCAGCACAACCTGCGCCTGCGCTACCGCGTCGCGATCGAGGCGCGCAAGTACCTCGACGAGCAGGGCTTCATCGACATCGAAACGCCGATGCTGACGAAGAGCACGCCGGAAGGCGCGCGCGACTACCTCGTGCCGTCGCGCGTGAACGCGGGCCAGTTCTTCGCGCTGCCGCAATCGCCGCAGCTGTTCAAGCAGCTGCTGATGGTCGCGAACTTCGACCGTTACTACCAGATCACCAAGTGCTTCCGCGACGAAGATCTTCGTGCCGACCGTCAGCCGGAATTCACGCAGATCGACTGCGAAACGTCGTTCCTCGGCGAGCAGGAAATCCGTGACCTGTTCGAAGACATGATCCGTCACATCTTCAAGACGACGATCGACGTCGAGCTCGACGCGACATTCCCGGTGATGCCGTACTCGGAAGCGATGGCGCGTTTCGGTTCGGACAAGCCGGACCTGCGCGTGCAGCTCGAATTCACCGAGCTGACCGACGCGATGAAGGACGTCGACTTCAAGGTGTTCAGCACGCCGGCCAACGCGAAGGACGGCCGGGTCGCGGCGCTGCGCGTGCCGAAGGGCGGCGAGCTGTCGCGCGGCGACATCGACGGCTACACGGAATTCGTGCGCATCTACGGCGCGAAGGGCCTCGCATGGATCAAGGTCAACGAGAAGGCGAAGGGCCGCGACGGCCTGCAGAGCCCGATCGTCAAGAACCTGCACGACGCGTCGATCGCGGCAATCCTCGAGCGCACCGGCGCTGAAGACGGCGACATCATCTTCTTTGCGGCCGACCGCGCGAAGGTCGTCAACGACAGCCTCGGCGCGCTGCGCCTGAAGATCGGCCATTCGGAATTCGGCAAGGCGAACGGCCTCGTCCAGCCCGGCTGGAAGCCGCTGTGGGTCGTCGACTTCCCGATGTTCGAATACGACGACGAAGATGCGCGCTACGTCGCTGCGCACCACCCGTTCACGAGCCCGAAGGACGAGCACCTCGAGTACCTCGAGACCGACCCGGGCCGCTGCCTCGCGAAGGCCTACGACATGGTGCTGAACGGCTGGGAAATCGGCGGCGGCTCGGTGCGTATCCACCGCGAGGAAGTGCAGAGCAAGGTGTTCCGCGCGCTGAAGATCGGTGCGGAAGAGGCTCAGCTGAAGTTCGGCTTCCTGCTGGACGCACTGCAGTACGGCGCGCCGCCGCACGGCGGTATCGCGTTCGGCCTCGACCGCATCGTCACGATGATGGCAGGCGCCGACTCGATCCGCGACGTGATCGCGTTCCCGAAGACGCAGCGTGCGCAGGATCTGCTCACGCAGGCACCGAGCCCGGTCGACGAGCGTCAACTGCGCGAACTGCACATCCGTCTGCGTCAGCCGGAACAGCCGAAGGCGTAACGCGCTGCTCGCAGGTCGTGTGTGCGGCGACGCGCACACGACACAACGGAAAAAGGCGCAGCGATGCGCCTTTTTCATTTTTTGCGGTACAGTCGCAGCACTTGCCGCACGTTCGGAGCGCCTGCCCGGCGCGCGGCCCCGTGCCGCATGAAACAACGATGACGAAGCCTCCGAAAATCCCCGAATCCGTTCTCGTCGTGATCTACACGCCCGACCTCGATGTGCTGGTGATCAAGCGTGCCGACCAGCCCGATTTCTGGCAATCGGTGACCGGATCGAAGGACGCGCTCGACGAGCCGCTCGCGGTCACCGCCGCGCGCGAAGTGGCCGAGGAAACCGGCATCTCGGTCGGCACGCCGGACGTGCCGGCCACCGCGCTGGTCGACTGGCGCCACCGGATCGAATACACGATCTATCCGCAATACCTGCACCGCTACGCACCGGGCGTCACGCGCAACACCGAGCACTGGTTCGGCCTGTGCGTGCCGCGTCGCATCGACGTGACGCTGTCGCCGCGCGAGCATGTGGATCACGCATGGCTGCCGTTCCGCGAGGCGGCCGCGCGCTGCTTCTCGCCGTCGAACGCCGAGGCGATCCTGCAACTGCCCGCACGCGTCGCACTCGCGCGCGCGCCGCACGGCTCGTCCGCATGACTGCGGAGGCCCGCAAACGCTTCGCGCAATTGCGGCAGATGTTCCTGCAGGAACGCGGCTCCGCGTCGCGGCTCGCGTTCACGGCGGGCAACACGGTGCGGCTGTGCGAGGGCGGCGGCGAATTCTTCCGGGCGCTGATCGAGCGGATCGATGCCGCGCGCGAGCAGGTGATGCTCGAAACCTATATCTTTTGCGACGATGCGGCTGGCCGGCCGGTGTCGGACGCGCTGATCCGCGCGGCGCAACGCGGCGTGCGCGTGCGCGTGATCACCGACGGCATCGGCACCGCGCGCCTGCCGCTGTTCGACACGTGGGCGCAATCCGGCGTCGAGCACTGCATCTACAACCGTTTCCTGTTCGGCCGTTTCGGCTTCTCGCGCACGCACCGCAAGCTCGCGGTGATCGATCATGCGGTCGCGTTCTGCGGCGGCATCAACATCGTCGACGACTACGCGCAAAACGGCACGACGCTGCCGTTTCCGCGCTGGGATTTCGCGGTCGAGATGGCGGGGCCCGCGGTGTCCGACGTGCGCGCCGCGTTCGAACTGCAGTGGCACCGGATCCTGTTCGGCCACAAGCCGTATGCGCAGTACGCGGCCGGGCTGCATGGCGGCGAAGCGTTCCCCGACATGTTCCGGCGCTGGATACGCAGCCACCGGTGGATCAAGGCCGGCGCGCTGCGGGTCGTGACGGAGCCGAGCGTCGCGTTCGTCGCACGCGACAACGTCGTGAACCGCCGCGCGATCGAGAAGGCCTATCTCGCGGCGATCGGGCAGGCGCGCCAGCGGATCCTGCTCGCGAATCCATACTTCATGCCCGGCCGCAAGCTGCGCCGCGCGCTGACGGGCGCCGCGCGACGCGGCGTCGACGTGCGGATCCTGATCGGCCGCAAGGAGTTCGCGGCGCTCGATACGGCCGTGCCGTTCCTCTATCACGCGCTGCTGCGCGCGGGCGTGCGCGTCGCCGAATACGACAAGACGATGCTGCACGGCAAGGTGGCCGTGATCGACGACAACTGGGCGACAGTCGGCTCGTCGAATCTGGACGCGCTGAGCCTGATGCTGAACAATGAGGCGAACGTCGTGCTGGTGCGCTACGATGCGGTCACGAACGAACTGCGCGATGCGATCGCAGCCGCGTTCGCCGATGGGCGGGAGATCGACGCCGCGCGATTCGCCGCGCGCCCGCGCATCGAGCGTATGCTGAACTGGCTCGCCTATACCGTGTATCGCGTCGTGATGAAGGCGCTGACGGTCGGCAGTTACGACTGACGCGGACTAAGCGTTCGCTTCAAAAAATCTGTCCGCACGTTCGTGCGGAAAAGCCGCTCCGGTCCCGCCGGAATCGCGCAAAATAGCGGCTCGGTTAGACACCGGTTTCTAATAATTTCCTTGTTTCGCGAGCGGCCGCACTCAATAATAGTACGGCCGTTCGATTTTATTCGAACCCCCGAACGGTTACAGAAATAGCTATGCGAAAAGGCGAACAGACGCGTGCCGCGATACTTGAAGCTGCTTTGGACCTCGCCAGCCGTGACGGGCTGGAGGGGCTGACGATCGGCCTGCTGGCCGAGCGCATGCAGATGAGCAAGAGTGGTGTGTTCGCGCACTTCGGATCGCGCGAGGACCTGCAGGTCGAGGTCGTCCGCGAGTATCACCATCGTTTCGAAAACGAGGTGTTCTTTCCGAGCCTGCGCGAAGCGCGCGGTCTGCCGCGTCTGCGGGCGATGCTGGCGCGCTGGATCGAGAAGCGCATCCAGGAGGTGACGACTGGATGCATCTACATCAGCGGCGCCGTGGAGTACGACGACCGGCCGGACAGCCCCGTGCGCGAGCAGTTGATCGCGAGCGTGACGGCCTGGCGTGCCGCGTTGCTGCGCGCCATTTCGCAGGCGATGGAAGAGGGGCATCTGCGCACGGATACCGATCCGGACCTGATGCTCTTCGAGTTGTACAGCTTCACGCTCGGCCTGCATCACGACGCACGTTTCCTGCATTCGCCGGATGCCGTGCGTCTCACGTGGGCCGCGCTGGAAAAGACGATTGTTTCGTATCAGAGCGAGAGCCGTTAGCGGCGCGTGATCCGCCCGCCAGGAGCTCGAGCCGTTTTGCCCACCTTTGGAGAGAGTCATGGGACAGTACGCCGCGCCGCTGCGCGACATGCAATTCGTGTTGCACGAGCTTCTGAACGTCGAAGCCGAAGTCAAGCAAATGCCCAAGCATGCGGACCTCGACGCCGACA
Source organism: Burkholderia sp. BKH01 (assembly GCF_025685725.1). Taxonomy (NCBI): domain Bacteria; kingdom Pseudomonadati; phylum Pseudomonadota; class Betaproteobacteria; order Burkholderiales; family Burkholderiaceae; genus Burkholderia; species Burkholderia sp. BKH01. The sequence continues at coordinate 443,074 of NZ_JAOTQT010000002.1, forward strand.
CGATCAACCAGGTCCTCGAAGAAGCGGGCAAGTTCTGCTCCGAGGTGCTGTTCCCGCTGAACCAGGTCGGCGACCGCGAAGGCTGCACGTATGAAGGCGACGGTGTCGTGAAGACCCCGACCGGCTTCAAGGAGGCCTACCGGCAATACGTCGAGGCCGGCTGGCCGGCGCTCGGCTGCGATCCGGACTACGGCGGCCAGGGCCTGCCCGCGTTCGTGAACAACGCGCTCTACGAGATGATGAACTCGGCGAACCAGGCATGGACGATGTATCCGGGCCTGTCGCACGGCGCGTACGAATGCCTGCACGCGCACGGCGCGCCGGAACTGCAGAAGGCCTACTTGCCGAAGCTCGTGACGGGCGAATGGACCGGCACGATGTGCCTGACCGAGCCGCACTGCGGCACCGACCTCGGCATCCTGCGCACCAAGGCCGAACCGAACGGCGACGGCTCCTACTCGATCAGCGGCACGAAGATCTTCATCTCGAGCGGCGAACACGACATGGCGGAGAACATCGTCCACCTCGTGCTCGCGCGCCTGCCGGACGCGCCGCAAGGCACGAAGGGCATCTCGCTGTTCATCGTGCCGAAGTTCATTCCGGACGCGGCGGGCGAGCCGGGCGAGCGCAACGGCATCAAGTGCGGCTCGATCGAGCACAAGATGGGCATCCACGGCAACTCGACCTGCGTGATGAACCTCGACAACGCGAAGGGCTGGATGGTCGGCGAGCCGAACAAGGGCTTGAACGCGATGTTCGTGATGATGAACGCGGCCCGCCTCGGCGTCGGCGCGCAGGGCCTCGGCCTCACGGAAGTCGCGTACCAGAACTCGCTCACGTATGCGAAGGAGCGCCTGCAGATGCGCTCGCTGACGGGCCCGAAGGCGCCGGACAAGCCGGCCGACCCGATCATCGTGCACCCGGACGTGCGCCGCATGCTGCTCACGCAGAAGGCGTACGCGGAAGGCGCACGCGCGTTCACGTACTGGTCCGCGCTGCAGATCGACAAGGAGCTGTCGCACGCCGACGAAGCGGTGCGCAAGGAAGCGGCCGACCTCGTCGCGCTGCTCACGCCGATCATCAAGGCGTTCCTGACCGACAACGCGTTCGAGTGCACGAACCACGCGATGCAGATCTACGGCGGCCACGGCTTCATCTCCGAGTGGGGCATGGAGCAATACGTGCGCGACGCGCGGATCAACATGATCTACGAAGGCACGAACTCGATCCAGTCGCTCGACCTGCTGGGCCGCAAGGTGCTCGGCGACATGGGCGCGAAGCTGAAGAAGTTCGGCAAGCTCGTCACGGAGTTCGCGGAAGCCGAAGGCGTGAAGCCGGAAATGGCCGAGTTCATCAACCCGCTCGCCGACATCGGCGACAAGGTGCAGAAGCTGACGATGGAAATCGGCATGAAGGCGATGCAGAACCCCGACGAAGTCGGTGCTGCCGCCGTGCCGTACCTGCGCACCGTCGGCCACCTGGTGTTCTCGTACTTCTGGGCGCGGATGGCGCGCCTCGCACTCGACAACGAAGCATCGGGCGATCCGTTCTACAAGTCGAAGCTCGCGACGGCCCGCTTCTACTTCGCGCGCCTGCTGCCCGAAACCGCGTCGACGATCCGCGCCGCGCGCGCCGGCTCGAAGACGCTGATGGAAGTCGACGAATCGCTGTTCTGACGCGAGTCCGGGCGGTGCGCGATGCGTACCGCCAGAACGCAACGGTTCCTGGTACTCACTTCTCCGTGCAGCCCTCACATCCTGCGCTGCACGACACTATCCGGAGACATCCCGTGAGCAATTTCCTGATTCGCAAGGTCGCCGTGCTGGGCGCCGGCGTGATGGGCGCGCAGATCGCCGCGCACCTCATCAACGCACGCGTGCCGGTGCTGCTGTTCGACCTGCCGGCCAAGGAAGGCCCGAAAAACGCGATCGCGCTGAAGGCGATCGAGAACCTGAAGAAGCTGTCGCCCGCGCCGTTCGGCGTGAAGGACGACGCGAAGTACCTCGAAGCGGCGAACTACGAAGACGACATCGCGAAGCTGGCCGAATGCGACGTCGTGATCGAGGCGATCGCCGAGCGGATGGACTGGAAGCACGACCTGTACAAGAAGGTCGCGCCGCACCTCGCGCCGAACGCGATCTTCGCGACCAACACGTCGGGCCTGTCGATCACGAAGCTGTCCGAAGGTTTCTCGGACGAGCTGAAGGCGCGCTTCTGCGGCGTGCACTTCTTCAATCCGCCGCGCTACATGCACCTCGTCGAGCTGATCCCGACCGCGCATACGCGCCCGGAAATCCTCGACCAGCTCGAGACGTTCCTGACGAGCATCGTCGGCAAGGGCGTCGTGCGCGCGAAGGACACGCCGAACTTCATCGCGAACCGCGTCGGCATCTTCTCGATCCTCGCGGTGATCACCGAGGCCGCGAAGTTCGGCCTGCGCTTCGACGAAGTCGACGACCTGACGGGCAGCCGCCTCGGCCGCGCGAAGTCGGCGACGTTCCGCACCGCGGACGTGGTCGGCCTCGACACGATGGCGCACGTGATCAAGACGATGCAGGACAACCTCGCCGACGATCCGTTCTTCCCGGTCTACCAGACGCCTGCCGTGCTCGCCGAACTGGTGAAGCAGGGCGCGCTCGGCCAGAAGACGGGCGGCGGTTTCTACAAGAAGGAAGGCAAGGCGATCAAGGTGCTCGACGCGAAGACGGGCACCTACGTCGATTCGGGCGCGAAGGCTGACGAAACGGTCGGCCGCATCCTGAAGCGTCCGCCGGCCGAGCGCCTGAAGCTGCTGCGCGAGACGGACCATCCGCACGCGCAGTTCCTGTGGTCGATCTTCCGCGACGTGTTCCACTACATCGGCGTGCATCTCGAGTCGATCGCCGACAACGCGCGCGACGTCGATCTCGCGATCCGCTGGGGCTTCGGCTGGAACGAAGGCCCGTTCGAAGGCTGGCAGGCTGCCGGCTGGAAGCAGGTCGCCGCGTGGGTGCAGGAAGACATCGCGGCCGGCAAGGCGCTCGCGAACGCGCCGCTGCCGTCGTGGGTGCTCGAAGGCCCGGTTGCCGAGCAGGGTGGCGTGCACACGGCCGAAGGCTCGTGGGCGCCGGCGGCGAAGCGCTTCGTGCCGCGTTCGGACCTCGCGGTCTACGGCAAGCAGGTGTTCCGCGCGCCGCTGCTCGGTGAAGCCGGTGCCGATCCGAAGACGTACGGCACGACGCTGTTCGAAACCGACGCGGTGCGCGCATGGGTCGACGACCGTGCGGGCGAGGACGACGTCGTGATCGTGTCGTTCAAGTCGAAGATGAACACGATCGGACCGAGCGTGATCGACGGCCTCGTGCAGGCGATCGAGCTCGCGGAGAAGGACTACAAGGGCGTGGTGATCTGGCAGCCGACGTCGCTGAAGCTCGGCACGCCGGGCGGCCCGTTCTCGGCCGGCGCGAACCTCGAAGAGGCGATGCCCGCGTTCATGATGGGCGGCGCGAAGGGCATCGAGCCGTTCGTCAAGAAGTTCCAGGAAGGCATGCTGCGCGTGAAGTACGCGAACGTGCCGGTCGTTGCAGCCGTGTCGGGCATCGCGCTCGGCGGCGGGTGCGAGCTGATGCTGCACAGCGCGAAGCGCGTCGTGCACGTCGAGAGCTACATCGGTCTCGTCGAAGTGGGCGTCGGCCTGGTGCCGGCGGGCGGCGGCCTGAAGGAAGCGGCGCTGCGCGCGGCGGAAGCCGCCACGGCCGCGAACGCGACCACCGACATCCTGAAGTTCGTCACGAAGTCGTTCGAAAACGCGGCGATGGCGAAGGTGTCGGCATCGGCGCACGATGCGCGAGCGATGGGCTACGTGAAGCCGTCCGACACGATCATCTTCAACGTGTTCGAACTGCTCGACACCGCGAAGAAGGAAGCGCGCGCACTGGCCGAAACCGGCTACCGCGCACCGCTGCGGGCGAAGGACGTGCCGGTCGCGGGCCGCTCGGCGATCGCGACGATCAAGGCATCGCTCGTCAACATGCGTGACGGCCGCTTCATCAGCGAACACGACTACCTGATCGCGAGCCGCATCGCCGAAGCCGTGTGCGGCGGCGACGTCGAAGCCGGCAGCCTCGTCGACGAGCAGTGGCTGCTCGCGCTCGAGCGCCGCGCGTTCGTCGAGCTGCTCGGCACGCAGAAGACGCAGGAACGGATCATGGGCATGTTGCAGACCGGCAAGCCGGTGCGTAACTGAGCGAGCGGACAGAGCGGACAAGGAGTCTGAAATGAGCAAACAATTGCAAGACGCATACATCGTCGCCGCCAGCCGCACGCCGATCGGCAAGGCCCCGCGCGGTGTATTCAAGAACACGCGCCCGGACGAGCTGCTGGTCCACGCGATCAGGTCGGCGGTCGCGCAGGTGCCCGGCTTCGATACGAAGCTGATCGAGGACGCGATCATCGGCTGCGCGATTCCGGAAGCCGAGCAGGGCCTGAACGTCGCGCGGATGGGCGCGCTGCTCGCGGGCCTGCCGCAGACGGTCGGCGGCGTGACGGTCAACCGCTTCTGCGCGTCGGGCATCACGGCGCTCGCGATGGCGGCCGACCGCATCCGCGTCGGCGAGTCGGACGCGCTGCTCGCGGGCGGCTGCGAATCGATGAGCATGGTGCCGATGATGGGCAACAAGCCGTCGATGTCGCCGCACATCTTCGATCGCAACGAAGACTTCGGCATCGCGTACGGGATGGGCCTGACGGCCGAGCGTGTCGCCGACCAGTGGAAGGTGAGCCGCGAAGACCAGGACGCGTTCTCGGTCGAGTCGCACCGCAAGGCGCTCGCCGCGCAGCAGGCCGGCGAGTTCAACGACGAGATCGCCGCGTACACGCTCACCGAGCGTTTCCCGAACCTCGCGACCGGCGAAGTCGACGTGAAGACGCGCGAGATCGCGCTCGACGAAGGTCCGCGCGCGGACACGTCGCTCGAAGGGCTCGCGAAGCTGCGCACGGTGTTCGCGAACAAGGGCTCGGTCACGGCCGGCAACAGCTCGCAGACGTCGGACGGCGCCGGTGCGCTGCTCGTCGTGTCGGAGAAGGTGCTCAAGGAATTCAACCTGACACCGCTCGCACGCTTCGTGAGCTTCGCGGTGCGCGGCGTGCCGCCGGAAATCATGGGCATCGGTCCGAAGGAAGCGATTCCGGCCGCGCTGAAGGCCGCGGGCCTGAAGCAGGACGATCTCGACTGGATCGAGCTGAACGAGGCGTTCGCCGCGCAATCGCTGGCGGTGATCCGCGATCTCGGCCTCGACCCGTCGAAGGTCAACCCGCTGGGCGGCGCGATCGCACTCGGCCACCCGCTCGGCGCGACCGGCGCGATCCGCGCGGCGACCGTCGTGCACGGCCTGCGCCGCCGCAACCTGAAGTACGGGATGGTCACGATGTGCGTCGGCACCGGCATGGGCGCCGCGGGCATCATCGAACGCCTGTAAGCGGGACGCGACGAAAAGCGACGACGGTGCGCGGGCCACGAGCTCGCGCACCGTTTTTTCATTCCGATAGAGGAAAGTCAAAGGAGACGGTTGTGGCCGAAATTCAAGTGGAACGCGCCGACGGCGTGATGACGATCACGATCGCGCGCCCGGCGAAGAAGAACGCGCTGACGGCGGCGATGTACCAGACGATGGCCGACGCACTCGCCGAAGCGCAGGAAGACAAGGCGGTACGCGTGATCCTGCTGCGTGGCGGCGATGGCAATTTCAGCGCGGGGAACGATCTCGAGGATTTCCTGAAGTCGCCGCCGAAGGACGAGAACGCGTCGGTGTTCCAGTTTCTCGCGCGGATCAGCAGCGCACCGAAGCCGATCGTGGCCGCGGTGCCGGGCATCGCGGTCGGCGTCGGCGTGACGATGCTGCTGCATTGCGATCTCGTCTATGCGGCCGACACCGCGACGTTCTCGCTGCCGTTCGCGCAGCTCGGGCTGTGCCCGGAAGCCGCATCGAGCGTGCTGCTGCCGCGCCTGGCCGGCCATCAGGTCGCCGCGGAGAAGCTGCTGCTCGGCGAGGCGTTCGACGCGCTGGAAGCGCACCGGATCGGCATCGTCAACCGCGTGCTGCCGGCCGCCGAGCTCGATGCGTTCGCGGCGAAGCAGGCGGCGAAGCTCGCGGCGCTGCCGGCGTCGTCGCTGCGCGTGACGAAGGCGCTGCTGAAGGATACGGGCGGTGTCGCGATCGCCGCGCGGATGGCCGAAGAGGCGGGCCACTTCTCCGCGATGCTGCGCGCGCCGGAAGCGCGCGAGGCGATGACGGCGTTCTTCGAGAAGCGCAAGCCGGATTTCCGTCAGTTCGACTGACACCGGGCGCACGTCCTTTGCCGCCTCGGATTCCTTCGTCGTCCGAGGCGGCCACGCTAGCCCCCCGCGAGCCGCCGACCGCGCGGCTTCCGTTCGGTCTTCACGGCGGATGCGTCAATCGACGCGTCGGCTCGAACCTGCGCCGCTGTGCGTTCGCGCGGCGTTCAGCGTTCCCCTGCGCCGTTCCGCGGCCATATTGCACTCGATACGCGCGTCGGTGTCGACGATGGCGTGGCGTGATGCCGCGGCCGGCGTCTCTCGTGTCGCGGTGCAGCGCCGACATGTTTCCCGTTTCGCCATTGCCGCCCGCTATCCGCGGTGCCTGAGCGACGGCCCCCTATCCGTTGCGCCGTCGGCCATCGCCGGCAATCGTATGCGGGTGCCCGCGCACCGACTCGCCTCGCTCGGGGCGGTTCCGGCTCACCTCGGCAAAGCTTGTCCGCCGTCAAGTTGCACTGCGGCATTTTTCCGTACAGTTCGCGCACAGGTCGCCGCGGCCGGATGCGTCGCGCGATGGCGGCATACGGCCGGCTCTTCTCAACGACAATCAGGCGAACGAACAATGATCGGACGAATCACCGGCGGAGCGCGTGCGGCGCCCGCCATCGGGCTGCTGGCGGCACTCGCCGGGTGCAGCGACCTTCACGTGCTCGATCCGAAGGGCGCGGTGGGCGTCGCCGAGAAATCGCTGATTGCGACGGCGACGTGGGCGATGCTGATCGTCGTCGTGCCGGTGATCCTGCTGACGCTTTACTTCGCGTGGCGCTACCGCGCGTCGAACCGCAACGCAACCTACGCGCCGAACTGGTCGCACTCGACCGCGATCGAAGTCGTGATCTGGACGGTGCCGACGCTGATCATCCTGTTCCTCGGCATCCTCACTTGGCGGACGACGCACGAGCTCGACCCGTACAAGCCGCTCGAATCGTCGGTCAAGCCGATCGATGTCGAGGTTGTCGCGCTCGACTGGAAGTGGCTCTTCATCTATCCGGAGCTTGGCATCGCGTCGGTCAACCAGCTCGCGATTCCGGTGGGCACGCCGGTGAATTTCCGCATCACGTCGGACTCGGTGATGAACTCGTTCTTCATCCCGCAGCTCGGCAGCCAGGTCTATGCGATGGCCGGCATGCAGACGCGCCTGCACCTGATCGCCGACGAGGCGGGCAGCTACGCGGGCGTGTCCGCCAACTACAGCGGCCGCGGCTTCTCCGACATGAAGTTCCGCACGCTCGCGGAGCCGCGCGAGCAGTTCGACGCGTGGGTGCAGAAGGTGAAGGCGTCGTCCGACCGGCTCGACATGACCGCATACGGCGCGGTCGCGCAGCCGAGCGAGAAGGCGCCCGTGCGCTACTTCTCGTCGGTGGATCCGAAGCTGTTTCACAACATCATCGCGAAATACAACAACGGCCACGTCCTCGACCCGAAGGATGCCGCCTGCACGACGAAGGGGTAACGCATGTTCGGCAAACTCACACTATCGGCGATCCCGTTCGATCAGCCCATCATCATGGGGGCGAGCGCCTTCATGGGGCTCGTCGTGCTGGGCCTCGTCGCCGCGCTGACGGTCACCGGCCGATGGAAATGGCTGTGGAGCGAATGGCTGACGTCCGTCGATCACAAGAAGATCGGCGTGATGTACCTGGTCGTCGCGGTGCTGATGCTGCTGCGCGGCTTCGCGGACGCCGTGATGATGCGCGTGCAGCTCGCGCTCGCGTACAACGGCCCCGGCTACCTGCCGCCGCATCATTACGACCAGGTCTTCACCGCGCACGGCGTGATCATGATCTTCTTCATGGCGATGGCGCTGCTGGTCGCGTTCTTCAACCTGATCGTGCCGCTGCAGATCGGTGCGCGCGACGTCGCGTTCCCGTTCCTGAACTCGCTGAGCTTCTGGATGACGGCGATGGCCGCGATCCTGATGAACATCTCGCTCGTGATCGGCGAATTCGCGCAGACGGGCTGGCTCGCGTATCCGCCGCTGTCGGAGCTGCAGTTCAGCCCGGGCGTCGGCGTCGACTACTACCTGTGGGCGCTGCAGATCTCGGGCGTCGGCACGCTGATCACGGCGATCAACTTTTTCGTGACGATCATCAAGATGCGCGCGCCGGGCATGACGCTGATGAAGATGCCGGTGTTCACGTGGACCGCATTGTGCTCGAACGTGCTGATCATGGCCACGTTCCCGATCCTGACGGTCGCGCTCGCGCTGCTGGGTCTCGACCGCTACCTCGACATGCACTTCTTCACGAACGATGCCGGCGGCAACGCGATGCTGTACCTGAACCTGATCTGGGCATGGGGGCATCCGGAGGTGTACATCCTCGTGCTGCCCGCGTTCGGCATCTATTCGGAAGTCATCGCCACGTTCGCGAAGAAGCCGTTGTTCGGCTACAGGACGATGGTTTATGCATCGTGCGTGATCATGGTGCTCGCGTTCCTCGTGTGGCTGCACCATTTCTTCACGATGGGTTCCGGCGCGAACGTCAACGCGTTTTTCGGCATCATGACGATGGTCATCGCGATTCCGACCGGCGTGAAGATCTTCAACTGGCTGTTTACGATGTACCGCGGACGCATCGAATTCACGGCGCCCGTGCTGTGGACGATCGGTTTCATGGTCACGTTCACGCTCGGCGGCATGACCGGCGTGATGATGGCGATTCCCGGCGCGGACTTCGTGCTGCACAACAGCCTGTTCCTGATCGCGCACTTCCACAACGCGATCATCGGCGGCGTCGTGTTCGGCTACTTCGCGGGCGTGCATTACTGGTTCCCGAAGGTGTTCGGTTTCAGGCTCGACGAGAAGTTCGGCAAGCGCGCGTTCTGGTGCTGGTTCCTCGGCTTCTACGCGTCGTTCGTGCCGCTGTACGTGCTCGGCTTCATGGGCATGACGCGGCGGCTCAACCACTACGACAACCCGGCCTGGCATCCGTGGCTGGTCGCCGCCGCGCTCGGCGTCGCGCTGATCGCGATCGGCGTGCTGTGTCAGGTCGCGTCGGTGTGGGTCGGCTGGCGCAATCGCAACCAGCCGCAGTATCGCGATGCGACGGGCGATCCGTGGAACGGCCGCACGCTCGAATGGGCGACGAGTTCGCCGCCCGCCGTCTACAACTTCGCGGTGATCCCGAACGTTCATGAACTCGACGAGCTTGCGTATCGCAAGGCGAAGGGCCTCGGGCTCGGCCTCGGCAAGAACGTCAGGTACCGGGATATCCACATGCCGTCGAACACGAGTGCGGGTTTCTTCGTCGGCCTCTTCAGCCTGATGCTCGGCTTCGCACTCGTCTGGCACATCTGGTGGCTCGCGATCGCCGCGCTCGTCGGCATCGTCGCGACGGTGGTGCTGTACAGCGCACAGGACAACGACGGCTATTACATTCCGGCGGATACCGTCCGTACGATCGAGGAACAACGCGCGGGCGTGCGGATCGGCACACCGGCGCCGCAAGCCGAACTGGAGGCGAACTGATGTCGTATCAATCTCTCGCGGGCGCCGGCCATCAACCGGCGGCGCACCACCATCCGCCGTCGCATTCGGTGTTCGGCTTCTGGCTGTACCTGATGACCGACTGCGTGATCTTCGCGTCGCTGTTTGCGACGTTCGCGGTGCTCGGCCACCAGTTTGCGGGCGGGCCGACCGCGAAGGACCTGTTCGATATCCCGGGCGTCGCACTCGAAACCGCCGCGCTGCTGCTGTCCAGCATCACGTACGGCTTCGCGATGCTCGGCGCGCAGCGCCGCCGACGCGGCACCGTGTTCGTCTGGCTTGCGGTGACGTTCGTGCTCGGCGCTGCGTTTCTCGCGATGGAACTGCGCGAGTTCTCGCACCTGATCGCGGAAGGCGCGGGCCCGCAGCGCAGCGCGTTCCTGTCGGCGTTCTTCGCGCTGGTCGGCACGCACGGATTGCACGTGGCGGTGGGCCTGTTGTGGATGGTCGTGCTCGTGGTGCAGATCGCTCGTGGCCCCGGCATGACGGAACGCGACTTCCGGCGCCTCACCTGCCTGAGCCTCTTCTGGCACTTCCTCGACATCGTCTGGATCTGCGTGTTCTCCTTCGTCTATCTCGCGGGCGTGATCTAAATGGCTCATTCGGAACTCATCCACCACGATGAAGCGCACGGCACGGCCGGCGGCTACATCGTCGGTTTCGTGCTGTCGGTGCTGCTGACGGCCGCGTCGTTCGGCCTCGTGACGGGCGGCGTGCTGGCGCCGAGGGCGGCGCTCATCGCGCTCGCGGTGCTCGCGTTCGTGCAGATTCTCGTGCACCTCGTGTGCTTCCTGCACATGAACACGTCGTCCAGCCAGCGCTGGAACGTGATGGCGTTCAGCTACACGGTGCTCACCGCGCTGATCCTGATCTTCGGGACGCTGTGGGTGATGCACAACGTCAGCATGAACATGATGTCGCGTTAACCGGCCCGGGCCGTGTTTGGTCCGCCCTTCCGCGCCGTGCCCGTCGCACGGCCATTTTCCTTTCGGGCGTGCGGTTCGCGCGCCTTTGCGCATCATGATCAACAACGATTCCCAGACACCGGTTCGTGCCGACGAGCCGATCCCGCATCGCAAGGTCATCCGCGCGTGGCTCGTGCCGTTCGCCACGCGCGAGATCGTGCGCCCGATCGCGCTGCTCGTGCTCGACTACCTGCTGCTGTTCGCGGCGTTCGCCGGGGCGCTGCTGATTCCGTCGATCATCGGCAAGATCGTCTGCGGGATGGCCGCCGGCTTCGTTACCGGGCGGCTCTTCATCATCGGGCACGACGCGTGTCACCAGAGCCTGACGCCCGATCGCCGGCTGAACCGCTGGCTCGGCCGCATCGCATTCCTGCCGTCGCTGACGCCATACAGCCTGTGGGAAGTCGGGCACAACGTCGTGCACCACGGTTATACGAACCTGAAGGGCTTTGACTTCGTGTGGGCGCCCCACACCCCGGCGGAATACGCCGCGCTGGCGCCGGCGCGCCGCTTGCTGGATCGCATCTACCGAAGCGGCTGGGCGCCGGGGCTTTATTATCTCGTCGAGATCTGGTGGCTGCGGATGTATTTCCCGACCAGGACCTATATCGGTACGTCGCGGCCCGTGTTCCGGCGCGACTGCCTGCTGGTGACGGGCTTCGCGGCCGTGTGGATCGCCGCCGTCGTCTGGGTGGCGGTCGCGACACGGCAGCCCATTGCGCTGCTGCTCGCAACCGCCGTGCTCGTGCCGTTCCTGTTCTGGTGCTCGATGATCGGCTTCGTCGTGTATGTCCACCACACCGATCCGCGCATCGCGTGGCACGCGAACCGCGCGGAATGGTCTAATGCCGCGCCGTTCGTGTCGACCACGCTGCACCTGACGTTCCCGTTCGGTATCGGCGGCCTGCTGCACCACATCATGGAGCACACGGCGCATCACGTCGACATGAGCGTGCCGCTGTACCGGCTCAAGCCCGCGCAGGCAAAACTGGAAGACATGCTGCCCGGGCGGATTGTCGTGCAGCGCTTCAGCTGGCGCTGGTATTTCGACACGGCCCGCCGCTGCAAGCTCTATGACACTGACCGCAAGCTCTGGGCGGATTACCTCGGAAACCCGACGAGCGACGCGGCATGCGAGGCGCTCCCGCCGGCCGCCGCGGACGAACTGCCGGGCGCGGTTCCCGAACCGGCGGGCAAGGCGCCCGCCGCGAGCGCTCACGCGGTGCCGTAATCCACGTGGCCGGTTTCGCGGCAGAAGCTGACGAGCCGCAGGCCGGCCGCCTTCGCGATCTCGATCGCGAGCGACGACGGCGCGGAGATGGTCGCGACCATCGGGATGCCGACCCGTGCGGCCTTGCGCACGAGCTCGTAGCTCGCGCGGCTCGACAGGAACACGAAGCCGTCGGTCGCGTCGGCGCGCGACAGCACGAGCGAACCGATCAGCTTGTCCAGCGCGTTGTGGCGGCCGACGTCCTCGAACGCGATCCGGATCGCGCCTGATGCATCGCACCACGCGGCCGCATGCAGGCCGCCCGTGAGCTGCGTGAGCGCCTGGTGGGCCGGCAGCGCATGCGCCGCGCGCGCCAGCGCGTCGGGCGCGAGGCGCGCGAGGAAGCCCGTGTCGGGTACGCGTTCGGGCGCGAGGTCGAGCAGGTCGATGCTTTCGATCCCGCAGACGCCGCAACCGGTGCGCCCTGCGAGCGCGCGGCGCCGGTCCTTCAGCGCGGCGAACGCCTGCTGGACGACTTCCAGGTGCACTTCCGCGTGCGGCAGCGGCGCGTCGGCGTGCAGGATCACCTCGATGTCCTTGATGTCGCTGCCGCGCGCGACGATTCCTTCCGAGATCGCGAACCCAACCGCGAACGCTTCGAGGTCGCACGGCGTGCACATCATCACCGCGTGCGAGATGCCGTTGAAGACGAGTGCGACGGGCCATTCCTGGCCCACGTAGTCGTGCGCGGTTTCGACGGCGCCGCCGCGCGTGCGGCGCACGGACAGTTCGATCGCGCCGCGCGGTTCGGCGCGCAGTTGGTCGCGCAGTTCGTCGGATTCGGTCGGATTCACGAGCACTCCCGTTGATTCGAGGCGCGGCCGGCGACAATCGTGTCCGCCGCCCGCGCGCAGAGGTTCTAAAATACCTCAGGCAGGCCGGCCGCGCCGGCATCCGCCACGTCAGGTAACGACCATGGGACTCAGCGACGCTCCGTTGCTATTCAACTTCGAACACGATTCGTCGGAAAATTTCACGTACATCCCGATGATCGTGCGTTTCAACCTCGACCGCTTCGGTTTGCGGATTTCGCTCGAGCAATGGCAGTTGCTGCCGCTCGAGGACCGCAAGCTGCTCGCGCGCTTCCCGGCCGACGACGACACCGCGATCGAGCCCAACTTCGATCACGCGCTGTTCGAGATGCTGCGCACGCATGCCGATCTGGAACCATCGTGGTTCCAGCCGGACGAGCAGCCGACCTGGCGCGCCACCGACACGGTGCCGGAGTCGCTCGTGCAGCAGAGCGCGCTGGCCGGGTTGTCCGCGCCCGCGCTCGCGCAGTGGCAGCGGCTCGCGCCGTTCCAGCGCTACGTGCTGGTGAAGCTGTCGCGCAAGCCGAAGCTGAATCATGATTTCCTGCCCGCGATGCGGGAGTTCGGGCTCACGGCCACGCACTGACGGGCCGCGTGCCGCGCCGCAGCGCGGCGCTTGTCCGTCGGAGCGTCAGAGCGGCGGCAGTTGCCGCGGCTTGCGGTCGGGGCCGGTCGCGACGTACGTGAGCGTCGCTTCGGTAACCTTCACGATTTCGCCCATCAGGCGCATGCGCTGTGCGTACACCTCGACGTCGACCGTGATCGACGTGTTGCCGGTGCGCATGATGGTCGCGTAGAAGCTCAGCAGGTCGCCGACGAACACGGGCTGCTTGAACACGAACGAGTTGACCGCGACCGTCGCGACGCGGCCGTTCGCGCGCTGGCTCGCGGGGATCGAACCGGCAATGTCGACCTGCGACATGATCCAGCCGCCGAACACGTCGCCGTGGACGTTCGCATCGTGCGGTTGCGGGACGACGCGCAGCGCGGGCTGCTTTTGCGGAAGTTCGAGGGTCGAATCGGTCATGGCGGAGGCTTTCATCCTGTAATAAATTCGCCGCCGTGCGCAGGCTGGCCGGCAAGGGCGCCGGCAGCGGCGCGAAGCGGCTTCTGCGACAATACAACGTTCGCAAATTGTACGAGAAAGCGGGCGAGCCGGCCGCCGATGAAAGCGTCCGGCACCGCCGCCGATCCTTCCCCCCATGCGCCGATTTCCTGCTTCCGGCGAGCCCGCGCCGGCTTCGACCGGGCCCCGCAACGACTGGCAGACCATCCGGTCGCTGCTGCCGTACCTGAGCACCTACAAATGGCGCGTCGCGCTTGCGCTCGCCTGCCTGATCGGTGCGAAGGTCGCGAACCTCGGCGTGCCGGTCGTGATGAAGCGCATCGTCGACCACCTGTCCTACGTGCAGCAGATCACCGCGCTCGGCCGCGCCGAACAGTCGGCCGGCATCGTGCTCGCGGGCGGCGTCGGCCTGTTGGTCGTCGCGTATGCGTTCGTGCGGCTGTCGACGTCGCTGTTTACCGAGCTGCGCGAGATCCTGTTCTCGAAGGTCACGGAGAGCGCGGTGCGCCAGCTCGCGCTGCAGGTGTTCCGGCACCTGCACGGGCTGTCGCTGCGGTTTCACCTGGAGCGCCAGACGGGCGGCATGTCGCGCGACATCGAGCGCGGCACGCGCGGCATCCAGCAACTGATTTCGTATTCGCTGTACAGCATCCTGCCGACGCTCGTCGAGGTCGGGCTCGTGCTCGGCTTCTTCGTGGTCAAGTACGAGGCCTATTACGCGTACGTGACGTTCGCGGCGCTGGTCACGTACATCGTGTTCACCGTGAAGGTCACCAACTGGCGCACGCACTTTCGCCGCACGATGAACGAACTCGATTCGCGCGCGAACTCGCGAGCGATCGATTCGCTGATCAACTACGAGACGGTGAAGTACTTCGGCAACGAGGAGTGGGAAGCGCAGCGCTACGACGAGAACCTGAAGCGCTATCGCAAGGCGGCGATCCGCTCGCAGAACTCGCTGTCGGTGCTGAACTTCGGCCAGCAGGCGATCATCGGCACGGGGCTCGTGTTCATCCTGTGGCGTGCGACGCAAGGCGTGCTCGCGGGCAAGCTGACGCTCGGCGATCTCGTGCTGATCAACACGTTCATGCTGCAGCTCTATATTCCGCTGAACTTTCTCGGCGTCGTCTATCGCGAGCTGAAGCAGAGCCTCACCGACATGGACCGGATGTTCGGGCTGCTGTCGGCCGCGAAGGAAGTCGCGGATTTGCCCGATGCACGGCCGCTCGCGGTGGCCGGCGCGCAGGTGCGCTTCGAGCACGTGAACTTCTCTTACGAGCCGGCGCGGTCGATCCTGCATGACGTGACGTTTACGATCGACGCGGGTACGACGACCGCGGTGGTCGGTCACAGCGGTTCCGGAAAGTCGACGCTGTCGCGCCTGCTGTTCCGCTTCTACGATCTCGACCGGCAGGCGGGCGGCGCGATCCGGATCGACGGCCAGGACATCCGCGACGTCACGCAGGATTCGCTGCGCGCGTCGATCGGGATCGTGCCGCAGGACACCGTGCTGTTCAACGACTCGATCTACTACAACATCGCGTACGGCCGGCCGACCGCGACCCGCGACGAGGTGGTCGCGGCCGCGCGCGCCGCGCACATCCACGATTTCATCGAGAGCTTGCCGAAGGGCTATGACACGCCGGTCGGCGAGCGCGGGCTGAAGCTGTCGGGCGGCGAGAAGCAGCGCGTCGCGATCGCGCGCACGCTGCTGAAGGATCCGCCCGTCCTGCTGTTCGACGAAGCGACGTCGGCGCTCGATTCGCGCTCGGAACGCGCGATCCAGCACGAGCTCGACCAGATCGCGCGGCATCGCACGACGCTCGTGATCGCGCACCGGCTGTCGACGGTCGTGCACGCGCAGCAGATCCTCGTGATGGATCACGGACGGATCGTCGAGCGCGGCACGCATGACGAACTCGTGCGCGCGGACGGGCTGTATGCGCAGATGTGGGCGCTGCAGCAGCAGCGCGCGGCGGCGGGCGGGGAAGAAGCCGAGGCCGTATGAGCGGCGATGCTGCGCGCGATGGCGCGCAGCGGGAACGCAGGGCGGTCTGCCGGAAGGGTGCGCGGGCAGCGTAGCGGCACGACGCGGCGCCGCGTCGCTAGTCCGTCCGTCGTCCGGTCAGCCCGCGGCGCGCAGCCGCGCGTCGAGCTCGCCGAGCTGCGCGGGCGTGCCGACGTTCTCCCAGATGCCTTCGTACAGTTCGCCGCTCGCGCGGCCGGCTTCGATCGTCGCGCGGAAGTACGGCGTCAGTGCGCGTCGCGTGCCGGGCGCGAGATCGCGGAACATTCGCGTGTCGTACAGGCCGATGCTGCCGAACGTGACGCGCTCGCCGCCGTCGAGCGACAGGCGCCCGTCGCCACCGAGCACGAAGTCGCCGGCCGGATGGAACGGCGGATTCGGCACCATCACGAGATGCATCGCGGGCGCGTCGAGCGCCGCCATGCGCGCGGCAGGGGCGGCGAGCTTCAGGTAATCGAACTCGGCGAACACGTCGCCGGCCACCGCGACGAACACCGTCGACCGCCCGTCGTGTTCCAGCAGCGGCAATGCCTGCGCGATGCCGCCGGCGGTCTCCAGCGCTTCGCCCTCGGCCGAATACGCGAGCCGCACGCCCCAGCGCGAACCATCGCCGAGCGCGGTCTCGATCCGTTCGCCGAGCCACGCATGGTTGATCACGATCGTCTCGATGCCCGCGCGAGCGAGCGCTTCGATCTGCCAGACGATCAGCGGCTTGCCGCCCGCTTCGAGCAGCGGCTTCGGGCGGGTGTCGGTCAGCGGGCGCATCCGTTCGCCGCGCCCGGCGGCGAAGATCATCGCCGTGGTCAGGGTGTCGCTCATGTTCGGCTGGGTTTCAGGGCAGTCAGGACGGTCAGAACGTATAGCCCACGTCGGCCGGCGCGTTGCCCTCGAGTTCGTCGAGCAGCTTCGCGAACGGCACGAGCGGGCGGTAGCGCAGCGCGACCTTGCGCGCATACGCGAGGAAGCGCGGGAGGTCGTTCAGGTAGTGCGGCTTGCCGTCGCGGTAATTGATGCGCGCGAACAGGCCGAGGATCTTGATATGGCGCTGCAGCCCCATCCATTCGAGCTGGCGGTAGAACTCGCCGAAATCCGGATCGACCGGCAGGCCGGCCTTTTTCGCCTTTTCCCAGTAATACGCGAAGCAGTCGAGCTCGAACTCCTCGTCCCAGCTGATGAATGCGTCGCGCAGCAACGACATGACGTCGTACGTCAGCGGCCCGTAGACGGCGTCCTGGAAATCGAGCACGCCCGGATTCGGCTCGCAGACCATCAGGTTGCGCGGCATGAAGTCGCGCAGCATGAAACCCTGCGGCTGCGCGTGCGCGCTGGCGACCAGCAGCGCGAAGGTGCGGTCGAGCGTACCGCGCATCGCGTCGGTGACGGGCTTGCCGAGGTGGCGGCCGACGAACCACTCGGGCAGCAGCTCCATTTCGCGGCGCAGGAACGCTTCGTCGAACGGCGGCAGCACGTCGGGCTGCGACGTGAGCTGGAAGCGGATCAGCGCGTCGAGCGCGTCGCGCATCAGCGGTCGCGCGGCGGCCGGGTCGGCCGGATCGAGCACCGAGATGTACGACGTGCGGCCGAGGTCCGTCACGAGCATGAAGCCCGCATCGAAATCGTGGGCCAGGATGTCCGGAACGTGATCGCCGGCCGCGGCGAGCAACTGCGCGACCTGGACGAACTCGCGGCACTTCTCGGGCGGCGGCGCGTCGACGGCGATCAGCGTGCCGCCGGCGCTCGTGGCCGACGCGACACGGAAATAACGACGGAAACTGGCGTCGGACGACGCAGGCGCGAGGGTCGACAGGTCAAGGGCGTAGCGCCCGGCGAGCGGGTGCAGCCACGCGGCGAGTGCTTCGAGGCGGGCGTCGGGCTGGGATGCGGCGGATGGCGGCGTCATGAAACTCGGGGGAGGGGGGAACGTCTTGCCATATAATACCCCACGACTTTTTTGACGCGCCCCGCGTCAGCTTCCGCCGTACAGGCCCGCGGCCTGTCGCGCCGTCCGCCCGATCGCCTCCCCGGTTTGCGCTCAGCCGCAGTCGCGGTTCGATGGCGCGGCCCGCCGTGCGCGAGTGTGCCGTGCAGGCGCGGTTGACAAGGGGCGATTCGCCAAACGATAGATGCCGCCCAAACCGCTATTCCCGAATGTTTTCCCCGGTGACGGGGCGCCGCGCAAACGGCGGCTCGCGCTCGCGCTCCTGGCCGTGCCCGGCCTCGTGCCGGCCGTGTCGTACGCGCAGCTGTCGGGCGCGGCTGCGCAGCCGCAGCCGCTCGACTCGCCGTGGGATCTGCGTCTCGCACCCCAGCTCGAGGATCATCCGCTGAAGGACGGCTCGAAGCCCGCTGCCTTCGTGATCGCCGACCACACGAGCGGCACGGCCGACCAGGATCTGGCCGCGAAGGGTTCGGCCGAACTGCGGCGCGGTGACGCCGTCGTGAAGGCCGACGCGATCCACTACGATCAGGATACCGACATGGCCGATGCGTACGGCCAGGTCAGGGTAATCAATGGCGGCACGTCGTTCGCGGGCCCCGAGGCGCATCTGAAGATCGAGGCGAACCAGGGCTTCATGACGGCGCCGAAGTACCACTTCAACGTGACGGGCGGGTCGGGCAGCGCGGAGCGCGTCGACATGGTCGACAACGAGCGCTCGGTGTTCGTCAACGGCACGTACACGGCGTGCCAGTGCTCGACGAACCCCGCGTGGTACATCAAGGGCAGCCGCTTCGACTTCGATACGGGCGCCGACGAAGGCACCGCGCGCAACGGCGTGCTGTTCTTCCAGGGCGTGCCGATCTTCGCGAGCCCGTGGCTGACGTTCCCGCTGTCGGGCGAGCGGCGCAGCGGCCTGCTGCCGCCGACGTTCTCGATGAACTCGAACAACGGCTTCGAGCTGACGCTGCCGTACTACTTCAACATCGCGCCGAACCGCGACCTGACGCTCACGCCGCGCATCATCTCGCGGCGCGGCGTGATGGCCGAAGCGACGTTCCGCTACCTGTCGCCGTCGTATTCGGGCACGTTTACGGCCAATTACCTGCCGGATGACCGGCTCGCACACCGCAACCGCTACGCGATCTACTGGCAGCACCAGCAGAACTTCGGCGGCGGCTTCGGCGGCTACGTCTATTACAACAAGGTCTCCGACAACACCTATCCCGAAGATCTCGGTTCGATGAACCAGTTCATCAACGGGACGCAGACGCTGTACCAGCAGGAAGCCGGCCTCACGTACAACAACGGCCCGTGGTCGGTGCTTGCGCGTTACCAGCACTGGCAGACGCTGCCGCCGTCGATCGCGCCGTACAGCCGCGAGCCGCAGTTGAACGTGAAGTACACGAAGTACAACGTCGGCGGCTTCGACTTCGGTGCGGAAGCCGACTATTCACGGTTCCGCATCACGACGGGCGATGCGACCGAAGGCGACCGGATCGTCTTCAACCCGTACATCGCGTACGGCGTGTACGGCCCCGGCTACTTCGTCGTGCCGAAGGTCCAGTACCACTTCGCGTCGTACGACCTGAACCACCTGTCGTCGGGCACGCCGAACAATCCGAAGCGCTTCACCGAGTCGATCCCGACCGTGACCTTCGACTCGGGCCTGATCTTCGACCGCTCGGTGCGCCTGTTCGGGCAGGACTTCATCCAGACCCTCGAGCCGCGCCTGTACTACGTGTACACGCCGTATCGCGACCAGTCGAACGCGCCGCTGTTCGACACCGCGGAATCGGACTTCGGCCTCGCGGAGATCTACCAGCCGAACACGTTCGTCGGCAACGACCGGATCGCCGATGCGAACCGGATCACGGCCGGCCTCACGTCGCGTTTCATCGATCCGCGCACCGGCGACGAGCGTGCGCGCTTCGTGATCGCGCAGCAGTACTACTTCGCCGATCAGCGCGTCACGCTGAATTCCGGGCAGACCGCGGTGCAGGCGCGCCACTCGGACCTGATCGTCGGCGCCGCGCTGAAGCTCGGCTCGGGCTTCATGTCGGAGACGGCGTTCCAGTACAACCAGAACAACAACCAGCTCGTGAAGTCGAGCATCGGTTTCGGCTACAGCCCGGGCGAGCGCCGCGTGATCAACGTCGGCTACCGCTATACGCGCTCGAACACGACGCTCGACAACCAGCCGATCAACCAGTTCCTGGTGTCCGCGCAATGGCCGCTCACGCGCCGCCTGTATGCGATCGGCCGTTTCAACTACGATCTTGCCGGCGATCGCGTGGTCGACGGTCTGCTCGGCTTACAATACGACGCGGATTGCTGGGCGCTCGGGGTCGGAGTGCAGCGTGCTGCGAACGGCATAAATTCGTCGGGACAGCAGAACTCGTCGACGCGCGTCATGATGCAACTGACGCTCAAGGGCCTGTCGACGGTCGACAACGGCCTCGTGTCCGCATTCCGCGCCGGGGTGCCGGGCTACACGCCGCTGCCGCCGCCGCCGCCGCCGATGTCCCGCTTCAGCAACTACGAGTAACGCCGGCTTGTCTGCACCGGTCAGCACGATTTCAATGGAGTATCAGTGGCAATGAAGAAAACCCTTCGTTTCGCGGCAGTCGTGTCCAGCCTCGCCGCGTCCGCCGCGCTGCTCGCCGCCGCGCCGGCCGCGGCGCAGGCGCTCGGTTCGCGCGGTGCGCAGCTCGCCGACGAAGTCGTCGCGGTCGTCAACAACGACGTGATCACGGGCCGCGAACTCGACCAGCGCGTCGGCCTGATCGCGCGCCGGCTGCAGCAGCAGAACGCGCCGGTGCCGCCGGCCGACCAGTTGCGCGCGCAGGTGCTGAACCAGATGGTGCTCGAGCGGATCCAGGTGCAGAAGGCCAAGGACGACGGGATCCGCATCGACGACGCGACCGTGCAGTCGACGCTGCAGCGTCTCGCGCAAGCGAACGGGATGACGCTCGAACAGTACCGCGCGCGTCTGGAGTCGCAAGGCGTGCCCTGGAGCATCTTCACGAGCGATGCGCGTACCGAGCTGATGCTGTCGAAGCTGCGGGAGCGCGAGGTCGACGGCAAGATCACCGTGTCGGACGCCGAAGTCGCGAACTACATCGCGAGCCAGCGCGGGCCGAACGCGGCGCAGCAGCAGGACCTGCGCTTCCAGCACATCTTCATCAAGGCGCCGACCAACGCGCCGCAGGCCGACATCGAAGCCGCGCAGAAGAAGGCCGACGCGCTGCTGCAGCAAGCGAAGTCGGGCGCCGATTTCGAGCGGCTCGCGAAGAACAACTCCGAAGCGAACGACGCGAAGAAGGGCGGCGACCTCGGCTTCAAGGCACCGAGCGCGCTGCCGGCCGAAGTCGTCGACGCCGCATCGAAGCTGCGCCCGGGCCAGGTCAACCCGACGCTGATCCGCGTGCCGGACGGCTTCGAGATCGTGCGCCTCGTCGACCGCCGCCAGAGCCAGGGCACTTCCGCCGCGGCGCCGAAGATCGTCCAGACGCACGTGCGCCACATCCTGCTGCGCGTGGGCGAAGGCAAGTCGGAAGGCCAGGCGCGCCAGCAACTGGCCGACATCCGCAACCAGGTTGAGGCCGGCGGCGATTTCGCGAAGTTCGCGCGCACCTACTCGCAGGACGGTTCCGCGTCGCAGGGCGGCGATCTCGGCTGGATCAGCCCGGGCGAGACCGTGCCGGAATTCGAGCGTGCGATGAACAACCTGCAGGACGGCCAGATCAGCCAGCCGATTCGTACCGAGTACGGCTACCACCTGATCCAGGTGCTGAACCGCCGCGAGGCGGAAGGCTCGGTGCAGCAGCAGATGGACATCGCGCGTCAGGCAATCGGCCAGCGCAAGGCCGAGCAGGCATATGCCGACTGGCTGCGCGAGCTGCGCGACTCGTCGTACGTGCAGTTCAAGATCGGCGGCGTCGGCCCGGCGAACTGAACGAGCTTCCGATGACCACGCCCGCGCTGCAGATCGCGATCACGACCGGCGAACCCGCGGGCGTCGGCCCGGAGCTGACCGTGCAGGCGCTGCGTGATGCCGCGCAGCGCTGGCCCGATGCGCATTTCACCGTGCTTGGAGATGCGGCGCTGCTCGACGCGCGCGCGGCGGCGGTCGGCGCGAACCCGGCAACGCTCGCAGGCGGGCAGGTGTCGGTCGCGCATCACGCGCTCGCCGCTTCCGTGCAGGCGGGCAAGCTGGACGCGGCGAACGGCCGGTACGTGCTCGACTTGCTCGACGCGGCGATCGACGGCGCGCTGGCAGGCCGGTACGACGCGATCGTTACCGCGCCGCTGCAGAAGAGCACGATCAACGATGCGGGCGTGCCGTTCACCGGCCATACCGAATACCTGGCCGAGCGCACGCATACGCCACGTGTCGTGATGATGCTGGCGGGCACCGGCGCCAAGCCGCTGCGCGTCGCGCTCGCGACCACGCACCTGCCGCTGAAGGACGTGTCGGCCGCGCTGACGATCGACGGGCTCGTCGAGACGCTCGCGATCATCGATCGCGACCTGCGGCGCGACTTCGGTCTCGCCGCGCCGCGCATCCTCGTGACGGGCCTGAACCCGCACGCGGGCGAGAACGGTTATCTCGGCCGCGAGGAGATCGACGTGATCTCGCCGGCGCTGGCCCGCGCGAACGCGCAGGGTATCGACGCGCGCGGCCCGTATCCGGCCGACACGCTGTTCCAGCCGCGCCATCTGGCCGATGCCGATTGCGTGCTCGCGATGTTCCATGACCAAGGGTTGCCCGTGCTGAAGTATGCGACGTTCGGCGAGGGCATCAACGTGACGCTCGGGCTGCCGATCATCCGCACGTCGGTCGATCACGGCACTGCACTCGATCTGGCCGGCACGGGCCGCGCGGATCCGGGCAGCATGATTGCCGCGCTCGATACGGCCGTCACGATGGCGCGCCATCGCCGCGCCGCCTGACGCGGCCCGACCTCACCCCATTCGTCGTATTTTTCGTTTTACTCAGTCGATGTCGAACAGCAGACAGCACCAAGGCCACTTCGCGCGCAAGCGCTTCGGGCAGAACTTCCTCGTCGATCACGGCGTGATCGATTCGATCGTGTCGACGATCGGTCCCGCGCGCGGCCAGCGGATGGTCGAGATCGGCCCCGGGCTCGGCGCGCTGACCGGGCCGCTGATCGAGCGTCTCGCGACGCCCGAGGCGCCGCTGCACGCGGTCGAGCTCGACCGCGACCTGATCGGGCGCCTGCAACAGCGCTTCGGCGCGCTGCTCGAACTGCACGCGGGCGACGCGCTCGCGTTCGACTTCGGTTCGCTCGCGGCGCCCGGCGGCAAGCCGTCGCTGCGGATCGTCGGCAACCTGCCGTACAACATTTCCAGCCCGCTGCTGTTTCACCTGATGACGTTCGCCAACGTGGTCATCGACCAGCATTTCATGCTGCAGAACGAAGTCGTCGAGCGGATGGTCGCGGAGCCGGGTACGAAGGCGTTTTCGCGGCTGTCGGTGATGCTGCAATACCGCTACGTGATGGAAAAGATGCTCGACGTGCCGCCGGAATCGTTCCAGCCGCCGCCGAAGGTCGATTCGGCGATCGTCCGGATGATTCCGTACGAGCCGCATGAACTGCCGGACGTCGATCCGGTGCTGCTCGGCGAAATCGTCACCGCCGCGTTCTCTCAGCGCCGCAAGATGCTGCGCAATACGCTCGGCGACTATCGCGAGACGATCGATTTCGATGCGCTCGGCTTCGATCTCGCGCGCCGTGCGGAGGACGTGAGCGTGGCCGAATACGTTGGTGTCGCGCAGACGCTCGCGGCGGTGCGCAAGGCCGGGTAACGCGCCTGCGCCGGATGTCGTGATGAGGCTGCCCCGCGGGGCAGCTCTTTTATTGCGCTCGTGCCTTTCTTCGCATGTGCGGCGGCCGCCTGCCGCTTGCCGTCACGCCCGCCTGCGCGGCGGCGTATTGACGAGCGCGATGCCGGTCAGCACGAGCGCGGCCGCGGACATGAAGCGCCAGCCGACCGATTCGCCGAGCAGCAGCACGCCGAACGCGACGCCGAACAGCGGCGACAGGAACGTGAATACCGACAACCGCGACGCGCTGTAGCGCGTCAGCAGCCAGAACCACGACAGGTAGCTGACGAACGCGACGACCACCGACTGGTATGCGAGGCTCGCCACCGCGATCGGCGTGACGTGCGCGAACGACACCTGGCCGAACAGCGCGGCGAGCGCGACCAGCACGACCGCCGACACCGCGAGCTGGTAGAACAGCGTCTTGCTCGCACTTGCGCGCGCGAGCGCCGTCGAACGCACGACAACCGTCGTCGCGGCCCACATCGCGCCGCCGAGTATGCCGAGCGCGTCGCCGGCCAGTCCCGCCAGCACAGATGCGCCCGGCGCGCGCGGCTTCAGGAAGCCGTCCGCGAACGCGAGCGCGATGCCGGCAAACGCGAGGCCGACGCCGGCCCACTGCACGCGCTGCAGCCGTTCGCCCGGCGCGAACAGGTGCAGGCCGAGTGCG
This sequence comes from Burkholderia sp. BKH01, assembly GCF_025685725.1. Classification (NCBI taxonomy): domain Bacteria; kingdom Pseudomonadati; phylum Pseudomonadota; class Betaproteobacteria; order Burkholderiales; family Burkholderiaceae; genus Burkholderia; species Burkholderia sp. BKH01. The sequence goes on from NZ_JAOTQT010000002.1 coordinate 467,473, forward strand.
GTGAAGCAGGGTGCCGTGTACAGGAAGATCGCCATGTGCGACGCGCTCGTCAGCGTCAGTCCGAAGAACACGCAGACGAATTCTCCGGCGAACAACGCACCGGCCGCGAGGCCCGCGCCGAACGTGCCGTCCGCGCGGAACAGCGGCGTGCCGCGCGCGCGGGCCCAGCCCCACAGCAGCAGCGCGGCGATCACCGAGCGCAGTCCGGCCTGGAACATCGGTGCGATGGCGGCGTTCGTGCTCTTGATCGCGACCTGCTGGAAGCCCCAGATCGCGCACAGCAACAGCATCAGGCCGACTGCGCGCATGTCGAGCGCGCGGCGCGTGGGCGTGGCGGCAAGCGTGGTCATCGGCGGGCCTCGCTGGAATGCAACGGCGCCAGCAGGTTCGGGCAGGGGGCGCGTCCGGCGCGCTCGGATCGGCGGTCTCGCACGGCAGTGTGTCGAATGGTTGGAGGGCGAGCATGCCGCAAGTCGTGCGTCGTGCGGGGCGCCGGAACGGGGAACGTCTGCGGTCGAGCGAATATCCGCTTCCGCAGGCGAACGATGGTACACGATCGGCGTACCGCCGTGCGCCGCGAATCGCGCTGCGGGCCGCGCCGCTGGTCGGCCGACGCGGCCCGTCGTGCACGGTCGAGAGGCGCGGCGAGGAAACCAAGCGGCGCGCGCGGCGCCGCTTCGTTTCGCGTCAGTCGGTGAGCTTGGCAGTCAACTCGTCGACGCGGCGCTGATCCGCGCCGAGCGCGGCGGTAACCTGACGCCCGTATTCCGCGTCTGCTTTCTGGAAGTACGACAGCATCGTGTATTTGACGTCGTCGTTCTTGACCTGCTTCAGATCGGTGGCCAGGTTGCTTGCGAGGTTCGCGCGTTCGCTGGCCGTCAGCGAACGGTAGAACTCGCCTGCCTGCTCGAAGTCGAGCGTCTTTGCGATGCGAGCCTGTTGTGTCGCGCCGGCAAGCGGCAAGCGACTGGCCGAGAACGCAGGGTTCGCCGCCAGCGAGGCCTGCCGGCTCGGCTCGTAGTTCGCGCCGCCGCGGGTATTGCCGCCGTTCATCGCGCCGTCCTGGTTGACGTTGTCGACCGGCACGCGCGGGCGGTTCACGGGCAACTGCAGCGCGTTCGTTCCGACGCGATGAAGCTGCGTGTCCGCGTACGCGAAGAGACGGCCTTGCAGCAGGCGATCCTCGGAAGGCTCGATGCCCGGCACGAGGTTCGACGGTGCGAACGCCGCTTGCTCCGTTTCCTGGAACACGTTGTCAGGATTCTTGTTGAGCGTCATGGTGCCGATCTTCGTTTCGGGCACGCCGGTCCATACCTTCGTCGCATCGAGCGGGTCGAACGGGAAGCGGTCGAGCTGCTCGGGTTTCAGCACTTGAACGTACAGGTCCCATTTCGGATACCGGCCTGCGTCGATCGCCGCGATCAGATCGCGGGACATGTGATTGAAGTCCTTGCCCTGAATCGACTCCGCCTGTTGCGCGGTCAGGTTCTTCTCTCCCTGCAGGCTTTTCCAGTGGAATTTGACGTAAGAGATCCGCTGTTTCGCATCGACGAACTTGTACGCGTGCACGCTATTGCCGTCCATTTCGCGATATGTCGCGGGCGTGCCTGCGTCGGAATAGAGGCGCGTAATCATGTGCGTCGCTTCCGGTTGATGCGAGAAGAAGTCGAAGAAGCGGCCCGGATCCTGAATGTTCGTGTTGGGTGCCGGCTTGAGCGAGTGGACCATATCCGGGAACTTGATCGCGTCGCGAATGAAGAACACCGGCAGGTTGTTGCCGACCAGATCCCAGTTGCCTTCCGACGTGTAGAACTTGGTCGCGAAGCCGCGCGGGTCGCGCAGCGTTTCCGGCGACGTTCCGCCGTGGATCACGCTGGAGAATCGCACGAATACCGGCGTTTGCGTGCCGGGATTGAAGACCTTCGCCGTCGTGAGATCGGAAATGTCGCGCGTCGCGACGAATGTGCCGTATGCGCCGGCGCCGCGCGCATGCACGACGCGCTCGGGGATGCGTTCGCGATCGAAACGCTGCAACTTCTGGATCAGATGCCCGTCCTGCAGCAGAACGGGCCCGTTTGCGCCGGCCGTCTGCGAATTCTGGTTGTCACCCACCGGTGCGCCGTTGTCGCGGGTGAGCGTTGACGCGTGAGCCGCGAATGCGCCCAGGACGGACGCTGCGACGAGCAGGCGACTCAAGGGAACGGGGAGACGATAGGCTGCCATGGATGGATTCCTCGTATTTCATGTTGAGATCGCAATCTAACAAGAGGCTTTCACTCATGGAATTTCTAAATTCCTATTGCTTCAATAATCGATTTCTATATATTCCGGATAACGAACGGGCCGGGAATGGCGAGGAACCCGGCGCGCTCCATATGGGCTTGCGCATCGGGGCCGCCGCCAGCGAAATTCACCCGACTCTGGTAGAGTTTCCGGCTCTGGAAAGGCCCCACAGGAGTACACGACATGCGTTTGCTGCATACGATGCTGCGAGTCGGCGATCTCGACCGCTCGATCAAGTTCTACACCGAATTGCTCGGCATGAAGCTGCTGCGTCGCGATGATTATCCGGAAGGCAAGTTCACGCTCGCGTTCGTCGGCTACGAAGACGAAAGCACCGGCACCGTGATCGAGCTGACCCACAACTGGGACACGCCGTCCTACGATCTCGGCAACGGCTTCGGCCATCTGGCGGTGGCGGTGGAGGATGCCTACGCGGCGTGCGAGAAGATCAAGGCGCAAGGCGGCAAGGTCACGCGCGAAGCCGGGCCGATGAAGCACGGCACGACCGTGATCGCCTTCGTCGAGGATCCGGACGGCTACAAGATCGAGTTCATCCAGAAGAAGGCGCACTAAGCGCAGGATGAACGGGCCGCGGCGCGCGATGCGCGCGGCGGCGGAGCGAACGGGCGGTGCGGGGTGTCCCGCATCGCCCGTTTGCGTTTTCAAACGAAGACTGCGCGCGTTACAGCGACGGCAGCAGCTCGGGCGGATGATGCTTGAGCGTGTGCCGCGCTTCGCGAAACTCCGGGAAGATCGATTCGACGGTCTGCCAGAAGGCGGGGCTGTGGTTCATCTCGCGCAGGTGCGACAGTTCGTGCGCGACCACGTAGTCGACGATCGACATCGGGAAATGGATCAGCCGCCAGTTCAGGCGGATCTTGCCGTCGCTCGAGCAGCTGCCCCAGCGCGTCGCGGCCGACGACAGCGCGTACATCGAATATGTGACGCCGAGCTTTTCCGCGTAGACCGCGAGGCGTTCGCCGAAGATCCGCTTCGCCTCGCCCTGCAGCCAGCCCTGCACGCGATCCTTGATCTGCTGCATGTCGGCCTGCGCGGGCAGCGGCAACGAGAGCCGCAGCGCATCGGTGTCGAACCCGACGGCGCCCGCGCCGAGCGCGATCGTCACCGTCTTGCCGAGATACGGAAGCTGCGCGCCGTCGCGCCAGTCGATCTGTGGCAGCGCGCGCTGCTCGGTGCGCGTCTTCCACTCGGCGAGCTTCGCGAAGATCCAGCGTTGTTTCTCGGAGATCGCGGCCTCGATGTCGGTGAGCGTGACCCAGCGCGGCGCGGTGATCGACAACCCGCTGCCGTCGATCGTGAAGCCGATCGTGCGACGCGCCGAGCGCTTCAGGCGGTATTCGAGCACGCGGCTGTCGAGTGCGAACGTGCGCACGCGCGAGCGGTCGGGCGCCGGGCCCGGATCGAGCGGTGCGGCGGGCGCCGCTTCAGGCGGCGCCGGCGGCGTGGCGGGCGCCGACGGTGCGGCGGCCGGCCCATCGAAGAGCGGCAGATCCATCTGACGATGATCGAGAGCCACGACGGCTGGCCGTGGCCGCGGACGCTGTTTCATCAGTTCGCTTCTTTTTGACGTACGCAACGGCTGCAATCTGCGGGATTCAGACACGCGCGGCATCGCGCGTGCCGGCGTTGCCCGCCTGACGATACGAATCGGGATCGATGCGGCGCATTTCCGCTTCGATCCATGCTTCGACCTGCGAGTTCAATGCATCGGGCGTCAGCCCGTCGACGGGGATCGGCTTGCCGATCGACACGGTGACGACGCCCGGGAATTTCATGAACGAGTTGCGCGGCCATACCCGCCCTGCATTGTGCGCGATCGGCACGACCGGCGTGCCGGTTTCGATCGCGAAGCGCGCGCCGCCCGTCTTGTACTTGCCCTGCTTGCCGACCGGCGTGCGCGTGCCTTCGGGGAACATGATCATCCATGCACCTTCCGACAGCCGCTTCTTGCCCTGGCGGATCACCGAGTTGAACGCGTTCTTGCCTTCCTTGCGGTTGATGTTGACCATGTGCAGCAGCCCGAGCGCCCAGCCGAAGAACGGCACGTACAGCAGCTCGCGCTTGAACACGTAGCAGAGCGGCTTCGGCATCAGCGCCGGAAACGCGAGCGTCTCCCACGCGGACTGGTGCTTCGACAGCAGCACGGCCGGGCCGTCGGGCAGGTTGTCCATCCCTTCGATCCGGTAGCGGATGCCGTTCAGCCAGCGCACGACCCACAGCGTCGACTTGCACCAGCCGGCCGCCATCCAGTAGCGCGCGTCGGGGCGCATGAACGGGAACGCGATGAAGCACGCGGTGGCGTACGGCACCGTGTACAGGATGAAGTAGATCAGCAGCAGCAGGGAGCGGACGAAGCGCATCGGCGTGAGTCTGGCATTAGGGAGGATGCGCGCGGCAGCCGCATCACTCGTGTTCGTGTGAAAGGAAATCGAGCGCAAATGCGCGCAGGTCGTCGTGGACCTTCGTGCCGGGCGGCAAATTGCCGGCAGCGAGCGTTTTCTTGCCCTTGCCGGTCAGCACGAGGTGCGGCTGGAAGCCGACCGCGACACCGGCCTGCAGGTCGCGCAGCGAATCGCCGACGGCCGGCGTGTGATCGGGATCGATCTCGAAGCGCTCGGCGATCATCTGCATCATGCCGGGCTTCGGCTTGCGGCAGTCGCAGTGATCCTCGGCCGTATGCGGGCAGAAGAACACCGCGTCGATGCGCGCGCCGACCGCGGCCGCCGCGCGATGCATCTTCAGGTGCATCTCGTTGAGCGCGGCCATGTCGAACAGCCCGCGACCGATGCCGGACTGGTTGGTCGCGACGACCACGCGATAGCCCGCGTGGTTGAGCCGGGCGATCGCCTCGAGGCTGCCGGGCAGCGCGATCCATTCGTCGGGCGTCTTGATGAACGCATCCGAATCGACGTTGATCACGCCGTCCCGGTCGAGGACGACGAGCTTTCGGTTGGGGCTGGTCGGCATCGTGCGGCCCTTATGCGGCGAGCTTCGAGATGTCGGCGACGCAGTTCATCTGCTGGTGCAGCGCCGACAGCAGCGCGAGACGGTTCGCTCGCAGCGCGGGATCTTCCGCGTTGACCATCACGTCGTTGAAGAACGTGTCGACCGGCACGCGCAGCGCGGCGAGCGCCGACAGCGCGCCCGTGTACGCACGCGCCTCGAGCTGCGACTGCACGTGCGGCGTCACGGCCGCGAGCTGTTCGTGCAGCGCCTTCTCGGCAGCTTCGACGAGCAGCGCCGGCTGCACCGCGCCGTTCGCGCCGCCTTCCGACTTCTTCAGGATGTTCGAAATCCGCTTGTTCGCGGCCGCGAGCGCTTCGGCTTCCACGAGGTGCGTGAATTCGCGCACCGCGTCGAGGCGCGCGACGAGATCGTCGACGCGCGTCGGGTTCAGGCTCAGCACCGCGTCGACTTCGCCGGCCGAATAGCCGCGCTCGCGCAGCAGGCCGCGCAGGCGATCCATGAAGAACGCGAAGATTGCATCGGTCGATTCGGCGACGCCCGGCACGCCTTCGAAGCGCGCGTGGGCCGTGCGCAGCAGCGACACGAGATCGAGCGGCAACTGCTTCTCGAGCAGCAGGCGCAGCACGCCGAGCGCGTGGCGGCGCAGCGCGAACGGATCCTTCTCGCCGGTCGGCGCGAGGCCGATGCCCCAGATGCCGACGATCGTCTCGAGCTTGTCGGCGAGCGCGACGGCGGTCGACACGGGTGTGGTCGGCAGCGCGTCGCCGGAGAAGCGCGGCTGGTAGTGCTCGGCGCACGCGAGCGCGACGTCGTCGGCTTCGCCGTCGTGGCGCGCGTAGTACGTGCCCATCGTGCCCTGCAGTTCCGGGAATTCGCCGACCATGTCGGTCAGCAGGTCGGCCTTCGCGAGGCGCGCGGCGCGCTTCGCGTGCGCGGCGTCGGCGCCGATCGCGGGCGCGATCTCGCCGGCCAGCGCCTCGAGGCGCTCGACGCGCGCGAGCGCCGAGCCGAGCTTGTTGTGATAGACGACGTTCGCGAGCAGCGGCACGCGGTCGGCGAGCGGCTTCTTCTTGTCCTGCTCGAAGAAGAACTTCGCATCGGCGAGGCGCGGGCGCACGACGCGCTCGTTGCCTTCGATGATCTCGCCGGGCGTCTTCGTCTCGATGTTCGACACGATCAGGAAGCGCGAGCGCAGCTTGCCGCCGACGTCGGTCAGCGCGAAATACTTCTGGTTCGTCTGCATCGTGAGGATCAGGCATTCCTGCGGCACCTGCAGGAATTCGTCCTCGAAGCGGCACGGGTAGACGACCGGCCATTCGACCAGCGACGTCACTTCGTCGAGCAGCGATTCGGGCATCACGACCGTGTCGCTGTTCGCGTGCTCGTTCAGTTGCGTGCGGATCGTTTCGCGGCGGTCGGCGAAGTGCGCGATCACGCGGCCCTTGTCGCGCAGTGTGTCGGCGTAGGCGCGCGCATGCTGGATCGCGACGAGGCCGTCGGACAGGAAGCGGTGGCCGAGCGTGGTGTCGCCGGCGTCGATGCCGAACGCGGTGACGGGCACGATGCGATCGTCGTGCAGCACCGTCAGGCGATGCACTGGGCGCACGAACTGCACGTCGGAGCCGTCCGGGCGTTGATACGTCATCACCTTCGGAATCGGCAGCTTCGCGAGCGTTTCGTCGAGCGCGGCCTGCAGGCCGTCGGCGAGCGTCGCGCCGGCTGCCGAATAGTTGATGAAGAACGCTTCGGCCTTGCCGTCCTGCGCGCGCTCGAGATCGGCGATCGACAGGTTCGGGTGGCCGAGCGCCGCGAGCTTCTTCGCGAGCGGGGCCGTCGGCTTGCCTTCGGCGTCGAGCGCGACCGATACGGGCAGGACCTTTTCGCGGACCTGCTTGTCAGGTGCGACGGCGCGCACGTTCTGCACGACGACGGCGAGGCGGCGCGGCGTGGCGTAGCGTTCGCACACGAGTTCGCCTTCGACGAGGTCGCGCGCCGCGAGGCGTTGCGCGAGACCTTCGGCGAATGCGTCGCCGAGGCGCGCGAGGGCCTTCGGCGGCAGCTCTTCGGTCAGCAGTTCGACGAGCAGGGGAGCGGGATGATTGTGCGTCATGTTTGGAAGAAATCTCGTCTCGTCAGTCTTGGTCGATCTTGCGTTCGACCTTGAGCGGCGGTGCCCATGCCGGCTGCGCGGCGTCCTGGGCGTCGGTGGTGAGGCCCGGCACGCCCGGCGGGTTGCCGAGCATCGGGAAGCCGAGCTTCTCGCGCGAGTCGTAGTAAGCCTGCGCGACGAGACGCGACAGCGCGCGGATGCGGCCGATGTACGCCGCGCGCTCGGTCACCGAGATCGCACCGCGCGCATCGAGCAGGTTGAACGTGTGGCCGGCCTTCAGCACGAGCTCGTACGCGGGCAGCGCGAGCTGCGCGTCGATCATCCGCTTCGCTTCCGCTTCGTAGCTGTTGAAGAACGTGAACAGCAGGTCGACGTTCGCGTGCTCGAAGTTGTAGGTCGACTGCTCGACCTCGTTCTGGTGGTAGACGTCGCCATACGACAGGCGGCGGAGCTCGGGGCCGTTCGGGCCGTGCTCTTCCCATTCGGTCCACACGAGGTCGTACACGTTCTCGACCTTCTGCAGGTACATCGCAAGGCGCTCGAGGCCGTACGTGATCTCGCCGAGCACGGGCTTGCAGTCGAGGCCGCCGACCTGCTGGAAATACGTGAACTGCGTGACTTCCATCCCGTTCAGCCACACTTCCCAGCCGAGGCCCCATGCGCCGAGCGTCGGGTTTTCCCAGTCGTCCTCGACGAAGCGCACGTCGTTCTGCCGCAGGTCGAAGCCGAGCGCTTCGAGCGAGCCGAGGTACAGGTCGAGGATGTTCTCCGGCGCCGGCTTGAGCACGACCTGGTACTGGTAGTAGTGCTGCAGGCGGTTCGGGTTCTCGCCGTAGCGGCCGTCCTTCGGGCGGCGCGACGGCTGCACGTACGCGGCGCGCCACGGCTCGGGGCCGATCGCGCGCAGGAACGTGTGGACGTGCGACGTGCCCGCGCCGACTTCCATGTCGATGGGCTGGAGCAGGGCGCAACCCTGCTTGTCCCAGTAGGACTGCAGCGTCAGGATGATTTGCTGAAACGTAAGCATGAAGAGCCTTCGTGGCGCTGGCGCTCCGTTGCGGGCCGTGCTCCGGGCGGGGCCCCGAGGGTCGGCTCGCGCGGCGGCGCGGCTTGTTAGTGTGCTGAAACGCGTAATTTTACCGGATCGGCGACCGGATGCGGCCGGAACGCGGGCGAGGCCGCCGCCGGCCCGCTTCCCGCGGCCTGCGCGAGCGTGGCCCCGTGCGCTCCGCGCGGGCGCGTACGGCTCGTCGCGACGCGCGTGCCGCGGCGCTTCGCGCGGGCGTTAAGATGCGCGTATTGCGGTTCGCGCGACGCGTGCCGCGTCACCGCTTGCAGGTTCCGATCGCATGGACGACCCGACCGACATCCTCATTCCGCTGCTTCCGCCGTTCCTCTCGCTGCTCGGGCAGGCCGCCGATGCGCAGGCGCGTGGCGAGCGCGCCGCGCACGATCTGTGGCTCGCCGCAGCCGCCCATCTGCATGCGGTCGACGCCGATGCGCTCGCGCAACTCACGGCGACGCTCGTCGCGCGGCGGCGCACGGCCGATGCGCTCGCGCTTGCCGAATGCGCGGCGCGCGTGCGGCCGGGCGCGGCCGCGCACTTCAACCACGGCTATACGCTGCAGATGGCCGGCCGTCACGCGGACGCGGTCGCGCCGTACCGAGCGGCGCTCGCCGCCGATGCCGGCTGGCCGTCGCTGCGCAACAACCTCGCGATCGCGCTGCGGTTGTCGGGCGGTGATCGCACGGAGGAAATCGCGCTGCTCGACGCGGCCGTGAATGCGGATCCGCGCGACGTGCAGGCGTGGATCAACCTCGTCGTCGCGCGGCTCGCGACGCACGACCTCGACGGCGCGCTCGCATGCGCCGCACGGCTTGCCGACCTCGCGCCCGACAACGCGCTCGCGGTGAACAACGTCGCGATGGCGATGAAGGAGGCGCAGCGCTGGGACGACGCCGAGCGTTACGCGGCGCGCGCGTGCGAGCTGGCGCCCGACGACGCGTCGTTCCGTTTCAACCTCGCGATCATCCAGCTCGTGCGCGGCAACCACGCGGCCGGCTGGCGCGGCCACGAGGCGCGCTGGGACGGCGCGGGCGAGCTGCGCGGCCGCCGGCCGGCGCTGCCGGGCCCGCGCTGGCAGGGCGAGCCGCTCGCGGGCAAGACGCTGCTCGTGTGGGGCGAGCAGGGGCTCGGCGACGTGCTGCAGTTCTGCCGCTTCGTCACGCCGCTCGCCGAGCGCGTGCATCGCGAGGGCGGCCGGCTCGCGTGGAATACGTTCCCGCAGGTGGGCACGCTGATGCAGCGCAGCCTGGGCGCGCACGCGGACGCGTTCGGTGCGGGCGGCGGCGTCGACGCGCTGCCCTCATTCGATTACGAAGTGCCGCTGATCGGTCTGCCGCTGATGCTCGGCATGGAAGCGTCGACGCTCGCGTCGTCGGTGCCGTACCTGCGGGCCGATCCGGATGCGCGCGATGCGTGGCGCGCGCGGCTCGCGGGCGACCGCCGGCTGAAGGTCGGGCTCGTGTGGACGGGCAGCACGGGCCACCAGCGCAATCCGTTCCGGCGCGTCGGGCTCGAGCGTTATGCCGACGCGTTCCGCGGGATCGACGGCGTCGCGTTTTATTCGCTGCAGCCGGGTGCGAACGCGGATGTCGCGGCGGCGCGTGCGGCCGGCTTCGCGATCGAGGACTTCACGGCCGAACTGAAAAGCTTCGACGATACGGCCGCGTTCATCGGCGCGCTGGATCTCGTGATCACCGTGTGCACGTCGGTCGCGCACCTGTCGGGCGCGCTCGGTGCGCGCACCTGGGTGCTGCTCGACGTGAATCCGCACTGGCCGTGGTTGCTCGAACGCCAGGACAGCCCGTGGTATCCGACCGCGACGCTGTACCGGCAGCGGACGTTCGGCGCGTGGGAACCGGTGATGGAGGAAGTGAGCCGCGATCTGCGGAGCCTGGCCGTGCAACCGGCTCAACCGGATCGATCGGCCCGGCAGGCCTGAGCGGCCGACCGCGTTGCGGTCGCGGGCCGCATCGCGCAGCGATCGGCCCTTCTGGTGGCCAGCCCCACGAATGGTTTTTTCCAAACAGGGGAACGTGCGTTGCCGGCCGCATTGCGGCGTCGTGCGTCGCTTGTCCCCTTGGGGGGGGCAGCCGGCAAGGCACGTTCGCAAGCCCGTTATCAGCGTGAACAGGCCCTATTGCGTCATGCCTGCTGGTCGCTGCCGTTCTTCCGGCCGTTGCGCCGGCGCAGCCCCGGCCCGAACGTGAAGCCGAACGCGAGCAGCACGAACGACACCGCGAGCACGATGTTGTTGCCGCTCGTCACGTATGGCGTGAAGCCGCTCGTGCCTTCGATCCGCACGTCGAGCGAGCCGATCGTGAACGGCTTCAGCTGGCCGAGCACGCGCCCGTGTGCGTCGATCGCGGCCGTCATCCCGGTGTTGGTCGAACGCAGCATCGGCCGGCCCGTTTCGAGCGAGCGCATCCGCGCGATCTGCAGGTGCTGGTCGAGCGCGATCGTGTCGCCGAACCATGCGAGGTTCGTCACGTTGACGAGCACGCCGGGCGGCTGCGGATTGTCGCGGATCGTTGCGGCGATTTCCTCGCCGAACAGATCCTCATAGCAGATGTCGGCCATCACGGGCTGGTTGTGCACGAGGAACGGCTTTTGCACCGGCGCGCCGCGCGCGAAGTCGCCGAGCGGCATCTTCATCAGGTCGACGAACCACCGGAAGCCCCACGGGATGAATTCGCCGAAGGGCACGAGGTGGTGCTTGTCGTAGTGATAGATGTCGCGCGAGTTCGGCGTCACGCCGTACAGGCTGTTCGTATAGTCGACGTAGCGGCCTTCCTCGGTCACCGACGCGCCGACCGCGCCGAACAGCACGGCCGAGCCCGTCGTGTCGCTGAACTTGCGGATCGCGACGGCGAACGGCTCGGGCAATTCCTGGATCATCACCGCGATCGCGGTCTCGGGCGTGACGATCAGGTCGGCCGGCTTCTCGACGATCATCTGCTGGTACATCTTGATCGCCGCGTCGATGCCTTCCTGCTCGAACTTGATGTCCTGCTTCACGTTGCCCTGCAGCAGCCGCACGGTGAGCGGTGCGTTCGCGGGCACGGTCCACGTGACCTGCGACAGCCCGAGGCCGGCCGCGACGAGCGCGACGGCGACGCCGGCCGGCGCGGCGATGCGCACGCGCCCGTCGCCCGCGCTGCTTTCACGCGCGGGCGACGGGCGCGCGGCGACGAGCGCCTGCACGACCAGCGCGGCGAACAGCGCGAGCACCCACGCGATCCCGTACACGCCGACGACCGGCGCGAAGCCCGCGAACGGGCCGTCGACTTGCGGGTAGCCGCTCGCGAGCCACGGAAAGCCGGTGAACAGCGTGCCGCGCAGCCATTCGCCGAAGGCCCACGCGCTCGCGAACGCGAACGCGCCGTGCCAGGTCGGCGAGAACGGCCGCGGATCGGGTGCGCGGCGATGCCACGCATGGCCCGCGCAGAACGACCACAGCCCGGCCGAGAACGCCGGGTACAGCGACAGGTACAGCGAGAACAGCACGAGCGCGCCGCCCGCGAGCGGCGCGGCCATCTCGCCGTACACGTGCATGCTGATATAGAGCCACCAGACGCCGCTGATGAAGTTGCCGAAGCCGAACGCGCCGCCCGTGAGCGCGGCGCCGCGCCAGCTTGACGTGCGCGTCAGTTGCGCGAAAAACCAGACGAATACGACGAGCTGCAGCCAGCCGCCGTGCGGCGTCGGTGCGAAGCTGAGCGTATTGGCCGCGCCGGCGAGCAGCGCGGCCGGGTAGTGCCAGCGCGGCAGCGCGCGGCCGGGTGCCGGCGCGAGAAGGCCGCCAGCCGGGCGGGACGGGATCGGATCGTCCATGTGAAGCGGAAGTGGGCGAGCGGTTGAAGGAGACGCGGCTGGCGCGGGACGGTCAGTCCTCGTGCGAGGTTTCGGCGCGACGGCTGGTGAGCGGGTTGCGGCGCACCAGCAGCACATGGACCTGGCGCGCATCGCCGCGCTGGATCTCGAACACGAGGTTGCCGAGCTGCAGCTTCTCGCCGCGGTGCGGCACGCGTCCGAAATGATGGGTGATCAGGCCGCCGATGGTATCGACTTCGTCGTCGGGGAAATCGGTGCCGAACGTCTCGTTGAACTGTTCGATCTCGGTGAGCGCGCGCACGCGGTAGCGGCCATCCGGCCCCGCGATGATGTTGCCGGCTTCCTCGTCGAAGTCGTATTCGTCCTCGATGTCGCCGACGATCTGTTCGAGCACGTCCTCGATCGTGATCAGGCCCGCGACGCCGCCGTATTCGTCGACGACGATCGCGAGGTGGTTGCGGTTCACGCGGAAGTCGTGCAGCAGCACGTTCAGGCGCTTCGATTCGGGAATGAACACGGCCGGGCGCAGCATCCCGCGCACGTCGAATTCTTCCTCGGCGTAGAAGCGCAGCAGATCCTTCGCGAGCAGCACGCCGATCACGTTGTCGCGGTTCTCCTCGAACACGGGGTAGCGCGAGTGCGCCTTTTCGAGGACGAACGGGATGAAATCTTCGGGTTTGTCGGCGATGTTGATCGCGTCCATCTGTGCGCGCGGCACCATGATGTCGCGGGCGCACAGGTCGGATACCTGGAACACGCCTTCGATCATCGACAGCGAATCGGCGTCGATCAGGTTGCGTTCGTGGGCATCCTGGAGGATTTCCAGCAGCTCGCCGCGGGATTCGGGCTCGGGCGAGATGAAGTCGGTCAGGCGCTCGAGGAGCGAGCGCTTTTCTTGCGGTTTGTCGGTTGGCTTACGACTGGGATACGAATCGTTCATGGTGGTGCGCCCGGGTCGTGCCGGGGCGCGCTGTCACGGAGTAGGCAAGGATACACCAAGGGCACGACGCGACCGTGTCACACCGGCCGACCGGCCAGGGTGGGCGGCTCGCGCGCGGGCCCGCTCGCGGACGGCCGTGCCGGGCGCGGCATCGTCCTCGTGCCCATCCTATCTCAGAAAAGGGCGGCGGCGCAGCAGCGGCAAAAAACGGGTGCGGGAAAGGCGGGGCAGCGCGGCGCGGGAAGGCGCCCGGCCGAGGCGGCCGGTGACGGTGGCATTCTGCCGCACGCGGGCGCCGTCGGGCCGTGGATCAGAACCGCATGCCGGTCGAGCAGCCGCCGGCGGCCGCGCCGTTGGTCGCGGCGCCGCCGCAGCCGAATATTCCGCAGCCGGACAGCGCGACGCTCGCGGCGACGAGCAGCGCGGCGACCTTGCAGCGCGACCAGTGTGACGGTTTCATCGGTCGTGTCCTCGTTCGAACGGGCGGGCGGCGCGGTATCGCGTGGCGGCAAACCCGGCGTCGCGTTGCGTCACCGGCATCGCGCGAGCAGCCCTTCCAGCGCGCGATCGGGAATGCCGCTCGCGCGTAGCGCGTCGACCGTGCGGCTCACGTAGTCGAGCGTCGTGCCGTAGCGGCCGGCCGCGCAGCCGAACACTTCCTTGACGATGGAGTCGGACAGCTTGCCCGTATAGGTCGGCACGTCGCGGCGCATCACGAACGCGAGCGCGTTCACGCGTTCGCCGTTCTCGAGCGAGCACGGCAGCCACGCGGGCCGGTACGAACCCATCGGCATCTCGCGCTTCCACAGCGTCTCGAGGTGCGGCTGCGCGGTCGGGCCCGCGAGCCGGAACGCGATGCCCGAGCACGAGCCGCCGCGATCGAGCGCGAGCACGAGGCCCGGACGTTCGGGCGTACCGCGGTTCACGCGCGACCACAGGTAGAGCCCGCGATGGTAGCCGTGCACCTTGCCGCGCACGGCGTCGACGGTCGGCAACCCCGGGTTCCAGATCAGCGAGCCGTAACCGAACAGCCAGAGGTCCTGCCGGCCGTCCCAGTCGCGCATCGTGTGCGCGAGCGACGCCGCGAGCTCGTCTTCCGTCAGCAGCCGCCCGTCGCCGATCGACGGCGGGTAGGCGGGCGGGAGCATTGCGGCGTTGCGCATCGTGCGAACGGCTTACTGGTACGGGTTCGGGAAGCCCAGCTTCGCGAGGATGTCGACTTCGAGCGCTTCCATTTCGGCCGCGTCCTCGTCGCTCGTCTCGTGGTCGTAGCCCTGCGCGTGCAGCGCGCCGTGCACCAGCAGGTGCGCGTAGTGGGCCGTGAGCGGCTTGCCCTGGTCGTGCGCTTCCTTCTCGACGACCGGGCAGCACAGCACGAGGTCGCCGATCACGGTGCCGTCGGGCGCCGCGTCGTACGCGAAGGTCAGCACGTTGGTCGGGTAGTCCTTGTGGCGGTAGCCGGCGTTCAGCGTGCGGCCTTCGTTTTCGCCGACGAAGCGCACGGTGAGCTGCGCGTCGGCGAACAGCGCCGGCTCGATCCATTCGGCGATCAGCTTGCGCTTGGGCAGCGTCTTGCGCACGTCGCTCGTGATCTCGTCGCCGTATTGCACGGACAGGTCGAGTTCCGGCTCGCGCAACGCGTCTTCGCTTTCGTCTTCGCGCGGCGCGGGTTCGGCGCCCACGTGCAGCGTCACGCTGTCGTAGTGCTCGGGTTGCAGCGCGAGCTTCGCGCGCATCGCCGGATCGTTGTGCTGCGCGACGATCGCGACGGCCGCTTCCCCCGAGCTGCCCGACAGGTCGAACATCAGGCTGCGGCCGTCCGGGAAGTCGATTCGCAGCCCCTGCGCGTTGACGGTGCGGGCCTTGCCCTTCGCATCGAACAGCGAAAGACGGGGGGATTCGGGCGCGGCGGACTGGGCGCGCCCGGACTTGCGAGAACGGGAGGATTTCATGACGCGTGCGGCGATTGGAACGCGATGAGGATACACCAAACGGCCGATCGCACCCGAATTCGCGCGGGCGAAAAAAAGCCCGGCGCGCCGTCTGGCGGGCCGGGCCGGCAGGCCGGGGCAGCGCGCGGGCGCCGCCGGCCGGTCAGCTGTCCTGGTGCTGCGCGTGGAACTCGTCGTACGCCTCGACGATGCGCGCGACGAGCGGATGGCGCACGACGTCCGCGCTCGTGAAACGCGTGAGCGCGATGCCGCGCACGCCGCTCAGCACCTGCTGCGCCTCGACGAGGCCGCTCTTGTGGCCGCGCGGCAGGTCGACCTGGCTCGTGTCGCCGGTCACGACCGCCTTCGAGCCGAAGCCGATCCGCGTGAGGAACATCTTCATCTGCTCGGGCGTGGTGTTCTGCGCCTCGTCGAGGATGATGAACGCGTGGTTCAGCGTGCGGCCGCGCATGTACGCGAGCGGCGCGATCTCGATCATCTGGCGCTCGAACATCTTCGCGGTCTTGTCGAAGCCGAGCAGGTCGTACAGCGCGTCGTACAGCGGACGCAGGTACGGGTCGACCTTCTGCGCGAGATCGCCCGGCAGGAAGCCGAGCCGCTCGCCGGCCTCGACGGCCGGGCGCGTCAGCACGATCCGCTTGACCTGGTCGCGCTCGAGCGCGTCGACCGCGCACGCGACCGCGAGGTAGGTCTTGCCGGTGCCGGCCGGCCCGATGCCGAGCGTGACGTCGTGCGACAGGATCTGCTTCAGGTATTCGCGCTGCGCGGGCGTGCGGCCGCGCAGGTCGGCGCGCCGCGTGTAGAGCTTCGGCCCCTGATCTTCGAGCGTCTCGTCGTCGAGCTGCACGACGGGCTCGTCGAACGGGTGATCGGGATCGCCGCGGAAGCGCACGTCGAGCGTGTTCTCGCGGCCGTTGCCGGCGGTGTGGCGCACTTCGACCAGCGCGAGCTGGATGTCGTCGACCGACAGCGGATCGCGCGCGCGGTTGTAGAAGTTGTCGAGCGCGGCGAGCGCGAGCTTGGCGCCGCGCCCGCGGATCGTGATCCGGTGGCCGCGCCGCGCGAGCGTGACGTCGAGCGCCTGTTCGATCTGCCGCAGGTTTTCGTCGAGCGGGCCGCAGAGGTTGGCGAGGCGCGCGTTGTCGTCGCGCGGCGCGGTGAATTCCAGTGCTTGGGCGGGCTTCAAAGTGGCGTCGGGTTCCTGTTGGGCGTCAGTCGGTCAATGCGTGGCGGCGCTTGCTTCGCCGCTGACGAGCACGAGCTCGCCGCGCAGCGAATGCGGGTACGCATGGTTGATCTTCACGTCGATCATCTGGCCGATCAGGCGCGGGTGCGACGCGAGCGGCGCCGGGAAATTCACGACCCGGTTGTTCTCGGTACGGCCCGCGAGTTCGTTCGGGTCCTTGCGCGACGGCCCCTCGACGAGGATCTGCTCGACCTTCCCGACCATCGACCGGCTGATGCGTGCGACGTTCTCCTCGATGGTCGCCTGCAGATGTTGCAGGCGTTTGAGCTTCACTTCGCGCGGCGTGTCGTCGTGCAGGTTCGCGGCCGGCGTGCCGGGGCGCGGGCTGTAGATGAACGAGAAGCTCGTGTCGTAGCTCATGTCGTGCACGAGCGCCATCATCTTGTCGAAATCCTCCTCGGTCTCGCCGGGGAAGCCGACGATCATGTCGGTCGACAGCGACAGGTCGGGGCGGATCGCGCGCAGCTTGCGGATCACCGACTTGTATTCGAGCACCGTGTAGCCGCGCTTCATCGCCATCAGGATGCGGTCGGAGCCGTGCTGCACGGGCAGGTGCAGGTGGCTCACGAGCTTCGGCACCTTCGCGTATGTGTCGATCAGCCGCTGCGTGAATTCCTTCGGGTGCGACGTCGTGTAGCGGATCCGCTCGATGCCGGGGATGTCGGCGACGTATTCGATCAGCGTCGCGAAATCGGCGATCTCGGATGCGCCGGCCGTCAGCGCGCCGCGATAGGCGTTCACGTTCTGGCCGAGCAGCGTGACTTCGCGCACGCCCTGGTCGGCGAGGCCGGCCACTTCGGTCAGCACGTCGTCGAGCGGGCGCGACACTTCATCGCCGCGCGTGTACGGCACCACGCAGTAGCTGCAGTACTTCGAGCAGCCTTCCATGATCGACACGAATGCGCTCGGCCCCTCGACGCGCGCGGGCGGCAGGTGGTCGAACTTCTCGATCTCCGGGAACGAGATGTCGACCTGCGAGCGGCCGCTTTCGCGGCGCGCGTCGATCATCTGCGGCAGGCGGTGCAGCGTCTGCGGGCCGAACACGAGGTCGACGTACGGCGCGCGCGACACGATCGACGCGCCTTCCTGGCTCGCGACGCAGCCGCCGACGCCGATCAGCAGGCCGGGCTTCGCTTCCTTCAGCTCGCGCACGCGGCCGAGATCGGAGAACACCTTCTCCTGCGCCTTTTCACGCACCGAGCACGTGTTGAACAGGATGATGTCCGCGTCTTCCGGGGTATCGGTCTTTTCGAGGCCTTCGGCCGCATTGAGCACGTCCACCATCTTGTCCGAGTCGTACTCGTTCATCTGGCAGCCGAAGGTCTTTACGTAAACTTTCTTGGTCATGGGGATTCGCCGTTCGCAGTGGTTGACCTGGGGGCGTCGTCAAGGGTGAATCGGGACGGCCGCGCGCTGCGCGCGAGTTGTGCGCGTCAAGCATGAAAAGCCGTCGGAAAAGCTTTTCATTATAGCTTTTCGCGCTGCCCGGGGCGGCCGGCGGGTTGCCGCCGCGCGACGTCGATCGTCAGGTTCCGACCCTTGAGCCGCGGCTCGCCAGCCGTCAGCGGCACGCGTTCAGCAGGTCGTCGAGTGCGGCTTCCTCGCGCGCGAAGCGTTCGACGAGAAAGTCGAGCAGCACGCGCACCCGCGGCGCCATGTAGCGCTTGCTGTGATAGATCGCGTGCAGCGGCGCGTCCTGGTGCCGCCAGTCGGGCAGCAGCACGCGCAGCCGGCCCGCGCGGACGTCGTCGGCGATGTCCCACAGCGATTTCAGCGCAATGCCGTGGCCGCGCAGCGTCCATTCGCGCGTGAGGCCGCCGTCGTTGGTCTCGAACGCGGTCGCCACCGGCACCGTGTGGATCTGCACCTCGTCGCCGCGCGTGAAGTGCCACGTATTCATCGGGCCGGACGCGATCGTGATCACGTTGCATGGAAATCGGGCCAGATCATGCGGATCGGCCGGCACGCCGTGGCGTTCGACGAACGACGGCGCCGCGCACAGCACGCGCCGGTTCGTCGCGAGCCGGCGGGCGATCAGCGCACCGTCGGGCGGCGCGGCGAAGCGGATCGCGAGGTCGATCTCGTCCTGCCACAGGTTCGACGACGAATCGGACGCGGTCAGCGCGAACGTGACGTCCGGATGATGCGTCGTGAATTCGTCGAGCCAGTCGAGCAACTGGTTGCGGCCGAAATCGGACGTCGACGACAGCCGCACCTTGCCGCCGACGACGTTGCGGCCTTCCTGCAGCATCGCGTCCGCATCGTCGAGCGCCTGCAGCGCCTGGCGGCAGCAGTTCAGGTACAGCCGGCCCTCGTCGGTGAGCCGCAACTGCCGCGTCGAACGTTCGAACAGCCGCGTCGCGGTCTTTGCCTCGAGCTTCGCGAGGCGCGCGCTCGCGGCGGCCGGCGTGAGGTTCAGCTTGCGCCCGGCAGCGGACAGGCTGCCCAGCTCCGCCGCCTCGACGAACAGCCGGATGTCGCCCAGTCGATCCATTCGATTTTCCAGAATTTTTTGAAAATGGTTCAAATGCCACGCCAATTATCAAATATAGGCATCTTCGGGACAATGCGCGCACATCCCGCTTCTTGTGCGGTGCGGCACCGACCGGGCGCCGCGTCCGCCGCCTTCCGGAGAACGTCATGCCCATTCCGCTACTGGCGCTCGCGATCAGCGCCTTCGCCATCGGCACCACCGAATTCATCATCATGGGCCTGCTGCCCGAAGTCGCGCGTGATCTCGCCGTATCGCTGCCGTCGGCCGGCTTGCTCGTCACGGGTTACGCGCTCGGCGTCGCGGTCGGCGCGCCGCTCCTCGCGGTGCTGACGAGCCGCATGCCGCGCAAGGCCGCGCTGCTGTTGCTGATGGCGATCTTCATCGTCGGCAACGTGCTGTGCGCCGCCGCGTCCGGCTACGCGATGCTGATGGTCGCGCGCGTGGTCACGTCGTTCGCGCACGGGTCGTTCTTCGGGATCGGTGCGGTGGTCGCCGCGTCGCTGGTGCCGGCCGACAAGCGGGCGAGCGCGATCGCGCTGATGTTCACGGGGCTCACGCTGTCGAACGTGCTCGGCGTGCCGTTCGGTACGTTCGTCGGCCAGCTGCTCGGCTGGCGCGCGTCGTTCTGGATCGTCGCCGCGCTCGGCGTGCTGGCGCTCGGCGGCGTGGCCGCGCTGGTGCCGAACCGCCACGAAAGCGGGCCGGTCGGCCTCGGCCACGAGGTACGCGTGCTGAAGGAGCCGGAGGTGTGGCTCGCGCTGCTGATGACCGTGCTCGGCTTCGGCGGCGTGTTCGTCGTGTTCACGTATATCGCGCCGATTCTCGAGACGGTGTCGGGCTACGCGCCGCGCTCGGTCGCGTTGATCCTCGTGCTGTTCGGCGCGGGGCTGACGATCGGCAACACGCTCGGCGGCAAGCTCGCCGACCGTGCGCTGATGCCGTCGCTGATCGCGATCCTCGTCGCGCTGATGGCCGTGATGGCCCTGTTCGCGAAGACGAGCCACCTGCCGGTCGCGGCTGCCGTCACCGTATTCGTATGGGGGATCGCCGCGTTCGCGACGGTGCCGCCGCTGCAGGCGCGCGTGGTCGAGAAGGCCGCGAGCGCGCCGCATCTCGCGTCGACGCTCAATATCGGTGCGTTCAACGTCGGCAACGCCGGCGGCGCATGGCTCGGCGGCCTCGCGCTGGAACACGGCCTCGCGCTCGATGCGCTGCCGTGGGTCGCCGTCGCGGTGACGTTCGCGGCGCTCGTCGTCACGTGGCTCGCGATGCGGCTCGATGCACGTGCTCCGGCGCGCGGCGCGGCGCCGGCGGCGCAATGAGCGGTGCGATAGTGGCGTGACAGCGACCACATAGCGGCGTGCAAAGGTTCGCGAGAATCGAATTCCTCCGCGATGCTGATAACGGTGTGAAGATAACTTCGTTTGCCCGCGCAAGGCCGGGTGATAGCGTCTCGATACGCGCCGTTGCAGGCGCAACCCGATTCCGATCCCGGCTTACCCCATACGCAGGGCCGCGCAGCGGCCCGGAGGCAATGCTATGTCTTCATCCCTGGCGCTCGTGCGCGACGTGTCTTCCTTCGAGTCCGGCAATGCCGCCGACGCGCGGGCATCCGCGTCGCTCGATGTCCTCGAACAGGTCGTCGGCGTGAACCTCGCGCGCTTGCGCGCCGAGCGGCAACTGTCGCTCGATGCGCTCGCGCGGTTGTCCGGCGTGTCGCGCGCGATGCTCGCGCAGATCGAGTCGGCGCGCAGCGTGCCGTCGATCAAGGTGCTCTGCAAGATCGCCGCGGCGCTGAAGGTGTCGGTCGCCGCGTTCCTGCGCCGCCATGCGGTGAACGGCTTCGAGCATCTGGCGGCCGAGCGCGCGTCGCGTGTCGTCAGCTCGAACGGCCGTTTCTCGGTGCGCGCGCTGTACCCGGAAGGCGAGCCGGCCGCGGCCGAATTCCACGAGCTGCGGATCGCGCCGCTGCATACGGAGCCCGGCACGCGCCGCGCGCCCGGCACGACGGTCAACCTCGTCGTCAGCGAGGGCACGCTCGAACTCAGCGTGCATGACCGCCGCCAGTTGCTCGCGACCGGCGACGCGATCGTGTTCGATGCCGACCAGCCGTACAGCCTGCGCAATCCGGGCGACAGCGAAGCGCGCGCGTTTCGCGTGACGGTGAGCCCGGAGGTGCCGCCGCGCTGGCTCGTGCCCGACGCGGCGCACGCGGCCGGCTGATCGTGCGGGCCGCACGGAGCGGTTGCGGTCCCTGTCTCGGGCGGGATCGCGGCGCGGCCGTCGGCCGTCTGGAAGATGCCGTTAGACGGGGTCGTCAGTAAGGTTTTAGGTGTTGTTGGCTGCGCGACGCGCGCGGCTGTTGTATGCTTGGCCCGCCGGTGATGGGCAGCCCCCGATCCGGCAATCAGTGCGTCTTCAGGGCGGGGCGAAATTCCCCACCGGCGGTAGGCTGGCGTAAGCCGGCGAGCCCGCGAGCGCCCGCGCCACCGCGCGGGGTCAGCAGATCTGGTCGAATGCCAGAGCCGACGGTCACAGTCCGGATGAGAGAAGATGTGCAGATAGTCATGTCCGCCAGGGCCGCTTCGCGCTGCATGCGAAGCGGGTTGTCGTTCTGTCTGTTTGCAATGCCCTGAAACGTTTTTCGCCCAAATCGTATTTGCGAGGAGCGTTTCACATGTCCTTGATGTCCGTTTCGTCGGCACCCGCCGACGCCTTTGCCGATCTCCCGTTGCTGGATTCCGAACCGGTGCCGCCGCGCATCGCCGCTGCGCTCGAAGCCATGCGTGCGGGCCGCGCGGTCGTGCTGCAGGACGACCACGACCGCGAGAACGAGGCCGACCTGATCGTCGCCGCCGAGCGCATCACGCCCGAGACGATGGCGCTGCTGATTCGCGAGTGCAGCGGTATCGTGTGCCTGTGCCTGACCGACGACACGGTGCGCGCGCTCGAACTGCCGCCGATGGTGCAGACCAACGAGAGCCGCAACGGCACCGCGTTCACCGTATCGATCGAGGCGCGCGAACGCGTGCATACGGGCGTATCGGCGGCCGACCGCGTGACGACGATCCGCGCGGCGATCGCCGACGGTGCGAAGCCGCACGACATCGTGCGTCCCGGCCACGTGTTTCCGCTGCGTGCGCAACCGGGCGGCGTGCTTGCGCGCCGCGGTCACACCGAAGGCACGGTCGACCTGTCGATCCTTGCGGGCCTGAAGCCGGCCGGCGTGCTGTGCGAGCTGATGAATCCGGACGGCACGATGACGCGCGGCGACGACGTCGAGCGTTTCGCGCGACAGCACGGGCTGCCGATGCTGACGATCGCGGAACTCGTCGAATTCCGCGAGGCGCTGGCGGCTGCGCGCGAGGGCTGCTGCGAACCTGCCTGAGCGGGGAGGGAGCGGGCGCGTTCGCGCGCCCCTGACGCGGCGTGCGTGAATCGGCGCACGCCGGGTCGGCCTGTTCCGGCCTGAATCAAAGTCAGGACTGCACGTCGCCGAATTCGCCGCGCATGCCGGCTTCGACGAGCGCCGGCAGTTCGTCCATCTTGCGCATGATCCGCGTGATGCCCATCGCGCGCAGCGCGTCCGCGTAGTTGTCGGGGATATGGCTTGCGCCGACGAACGCGATCGTCTTCATCCCCGCCGCGCGCGCGGCATTCAACCCCGATACGCTGTCCTCGACGACGATGCAGCGCGCCGGCGCCACGCCGAGCGTTTGCGCCGCATGCAGGTAGACGTCGGGGTAGGGCTTGGGCCGCGATACCTGCTCGGAACTGAACACGCGTTCGCCGAAGATCTCGGTGAGCGATGCGCGCTTCAGCGAACTGCGCACGCGCACGAGCCGGCTGTTCGACACGACGGCGGCCGGCAGGCTGACCTTCAGCAGCGCGTCGCGCACGCCGGTGATCGGCGCGAGCGATTGCGCCAGCGCGATCTCGATGTTGTGCTCGATGGTCTCGATGAAGTTGGCGGGCATCTCGACGCCGAAGCGGGATTCGAGCCCCGAGAGGAAACGTGACGTCTGCTGGCCGAACGCCGACTTCGCGGCGGCTTCGAAATCGATGTGCGGGAAGGTGGCGGTCAGCGTGTCGAGCAGCACGCGGTCGGCGATGACTTCGCTGTCGACGAGCACGCCGTCGCAGTCGCAGATGAGGTGATCGAGCATGATGGTGAAAAAGCGGGATATCGGCGACGCCGATCGATTCGCCATCATACGTGCTTTCACGCGCATGCCGCGCGACGTTTCGGCAAATCTGCCCGATGCGGCCGTGCCGTCGCGGCATTTCGTGCAGGTGTGCTGCCGATCGTGCGGCGGCCCGCTTGCACGCGCCGCCGTCGCCTGCGTCACACCTCGATCACGCGCCCCGTTTTCCACGACGTCATTGCGGCCTCGGCCAGCTCGAGCGCGGCGAGCCCGTCATCGATCGTCGTCCTGACCGGCGTGCCGTCGCGCAGCGCATCGACGAAGTGCGCGATCTCGGCCGCATACGCATGCCGGTAGCGCTCGAGGAAGAACGGCTCCGGCACGTCCGACGCGATGCCGTCGGCCAGCCATGCGCTCACCTCGGTCGGCCGCACGTTGCCGGCCTGCAGCATCCCGTTGCTGCCGAGCAGCTCGAAGCGCTGGTCGTAGCCGTAGGCCGCGCGCCGCGACGTGTTGATCTGGCACAGCAGCCCGCGCCGCGTGCGGATCGTCACGGCGGTCGAATCGATGTCGCCGGCATCGAGCACGGCAGGGTCGGTCAGGCAACTGCCCGTCGCGTGCAGCGTCTGCGCTTCGTCGCCGAGAATCCAGCGGAACACGTCGAAATCGTGGATCAGCATGTCCTTGAAGATGCCGCCCGAGCTGCGGATGTAGTCGACGGGCGGTGCGCCCGGGTCGCGACTCGTGACGATCAGCATCTCCGGTGCGCCGATCTCGCCGCGTTCGACACGCGCCTTCAGCGCCGCGAAGGTCGGGTCGAAACGGCGCTGGAAGCCGATCATGCAGGTCACGCCGGTGCGCCGCACGACGTCCGCGCATGCGCGCGAGCGCCCGACGGTCAGGTCGACCGGCTTCTCGCAGAACACGGCCTTGCCCGCGTTCGCCGCCGCGACGATCAGGTCCGCATGCGTGTCGGTGCTCGACGCGATCACGACCGCCTGCACGGCCGAATCGCCGAGCGCTCGCTCGATATCGGCGACCTGCGCGCCGTGCGCATGCGCCAGCGCTTCGGCCGACGGCGCATGCCGGTCGACCACATACTTCAGCTTCGCGCCCGGATGGCGCGCCAGATTCGCCGCATGGATCTTGCCGATTCTTCCCGCGCCGAACAAAGCGAATTCGATCATTCTGTTCTCCTCTTCCCTTGAGTTCGTTGTCTTCTTCCTGTCAGGCCCGCGCCTGGCGCGCACATCGAGTGCATCGCCGCACGCGTCGTCACGTGTACGGGTCGTCACGCCGGCCGCGCACCGCGGCGACGGTCAGCAATCCGCCAGTTCGCGCCGCACATAGTCGATGCTTGCCCGCAGCCGGTCTTCGATGTCGGCGGCTTCGGCGATTTCGTTCGCGAACGGCTCGAACGAGAACGCGCCGCGGTAGCCGCGCGCGAGCAGTTCGCGCAACTGCCGGATGTTGCCGAGCCGGTCGGCGCCGCCGACCAGCACGCGATGGCCGTCGCGCATCCGGTCGACCGGCAGGTCGTCTTCGTCGACGCCCGAGATGTGCACGAGGCCCGTCAGGTTCGGGAAGAAGATGTCCTCGCCCGACAGATGATGGTGGAACGTGTCGTGCACGAGCCGGAAGACCTGTTCGCCGGCCGCGTCGTAAATGCCTTTCACCGCGTCGGACTTGCGGCGCAGCGCGCACTCCTCGAAGCCGAGCGGCTCGATGAAGCCGAGCAGGCCGCGCGCTTCGAGGATCGGCTTGAGCGCCTTCAGCGCCTTCACGAGATCCGCATGGCGCGCGTCCGCGCCGCGCGTGTCGCCGCGGCTGTTGGTCGGGCACAGCACCAGCGCACGCGCGCCGCACTGCGCCGCGTAGTCGACCAGCACGGTCGCTTCGTCCGCGCGCTCGGCGTTCCATTGCTCGAAGCGCTGCAGCGCGTTGATCGTCAGGATCGTCACGCCGCCGGCTTCGGCCGTCGCGCGCACGGCGGCGGCCGGTGTGCCGTCGGCGATCTCGACGCCGTCGAGATCGTTGCGGATCTCGATCGTGTCGATGCCGAGGCGCCGGCACAGCGCGACATAGCGGTCGAGCGGCAGGCGCGGCGCGCTCATCCGGTTCAGCGAAAAGTGGAATGCTTGCGTCATCGTTCTGTCCTTGCGTGTCGAGTTGGGGGCGGGGGCCGGATCAGGTGCCGGTGCGAGCGGTGCCGCCGGCCGGCGGGTTTGCCGGCGGCGCGGCGAGTGCGTGCCACGTGTCGCGCAACCAGTGCGCGCACGCGACGTTGTTGTCGAAGATCGAATAGCGTGCGCCGCCGCCGTAGTCGGGAAACGGGATGAACTCGCAACTGATCTGCTCGAGCCGCGCCGGCCGAGCGTGAGCCTGCGATTGCAGCAACTGGCGCAGCGCGGTTTTCCACGTGTCGAGCAGTGCCACGCGCCATTCGCCGTGATAGGCGCCCGGTGCCGGCGCGACGAACGGATACTGGATGCCGCGGCCGGGCCGTCCGTCCGCGCGGCGCATCCAGCAGTTCTCGGGATTGTTCGGAATCACGCTGCGCGCATGCGCATGCCGGACCCAGCCGCGCGCGATCCAGTCGGCGTAGATGGCGGCCGGCGACGCAGGGTCGAGCACGAGGCTGTCGCTGTCGACCCGTTCGCGAATGCCCGATGCGTCGAGTTCGGCGCGATTGCCGATCTTGAACAGCAGGTGCGAATGATCGAGGGTGATCCGGAACGGCGCACCGGCCTGCTCGACATGCCGCGCGACCCGCGCGACGCGCGTGAAGTCCTCGCTCCACATGTCGACGTGCACTTCGAGGCTCGGCAGGCAGCCGACCGGCTCGCCGCGTTCGTACGTACGCAGGTAAAAATCGGCGACTTCGCGGTCCGACAGCGGATGGCCGTCCGCGTGATGCGCGTACAGCTGGCAGTTGAGCACCGTGCTGCCGAACCGCGCGCCGGCATCGACGATTTCGGCGGCATGCGCATCGTCGCGGCCCGCGCACCAGATGCCGCCGATCACGCGAATCGGCAGCGCGTGGCGTTCGACCAGCGCGAAATACGGCGACAGATCTTCGCCGCGCGCCGGGTTCTTTTCGACGTAGTCGAACACGCCGGCGCCGGCGACCATCCGGAAGCGTTCGGCTGGCGCGGGCAGCGGCAGGCCGTCGTGTTCGAGCACGCCGTCGAGGTTCACGCCGATGAGGATCGGTTCAGCCATTGTCTCCTGTCCGTTGTCGTGCTGGGGATGGCTGTCCAATGTACGGATACGCCGTGCGGGCTGCATGACAAACGTTGACGAAAAATCGCCAATGCGCCGGTCGATTTTTTTCGCCACGCGCAGGCATCGCGATGCGCGGCGACATTCAGGGCTGCAAGTAGGCGCTCGTCCTCACGTTCGCCGCACAGAACACGCGGAATTCGACCGGGTCGCCCGGCGGTGGCTGTTCGACGATCCCGCACGCATGCAGCACGTGCTGCAGCGCGGAAATCGCCTGTCCGTCCGGATCCTGGTCGATCGCGAGATCCATCGCGCCGGCGTCGATGAAGGTGCGGTGCTCGTCGAGCATCTCGTGCCCGATCCAGATCACGCGCCCGGTCGCGCCGGCCTTGCGCAGCGCCGCTTCAATGCCGGCCGAACCGGCGCCGCTGTTGTAGATCGCGACCACGTCGTCGTGTGCCTGCAGTGCCTTCGTCACCGCGCGGTAGCAGCGGTCGTCCTGGTCGAGCGTCTCGACCGGCTCGCCGTCGCAGCGCAGTGTGGCGAACGCGTCGGCGAGCTGGTCGCGGCAGCCGGCCATCCGGTCGGCGTGCGCGCGGTAGCCCATGCGGCCGCCGAGCAGCAGCACGCGGCCGGGGTGTGCCGCCAGGCGGCCGACGTAATAGCCGGCCGTGCGCCCGGCGCGGTAGTTGTCGATGCCCGCGTAGTGCACGCGATCGATGCCGCCGATGTCGGTGACCATCGTGACGACGGTCTCGCCGCGCGCGATCGCGCCGGCCAGCGCATCGCGCACGCGGGCGGTGTCGCGTGCCGTGACGATCAGCGCCGCGCGCCGGTATGCGGGCCGTTCGATCAGCGCGGCGGCGCGTTCGTCGTCCGCGGCGGGCAGGATCGTCCGGTGTACGACCACGCGCCGGTCGAGCATCTGCAGCGAGCGCTGCAGCGCCTGCTGCAGCCGCCGGAAGAACGGCGCGTCGGTGTCCGGCAGCAGCACGTCGACATGGATCAGCCCGTGCCGCGTGTCGGGGAGCTGCCGCGGCACGCCGAGCTGCCGCGCCGCCGCGACCACGCGCTCGCGCGCCTGCGCCGACACGCTTCCGCGCTCGTTCAGCACGCGGTCGACGGTGGTCGTGCTGACGCCGGCGAGTGCCGCGATCTCGTCGAAGCGCGCGGTGCGCTTGCGCCAGCGCGGCCCGGATTCACCTGCCATGGTCGCCTCCATCGTCGTGGTCGCCATCATCGGGTGCGTGGCGCCGTCGGGAACGCTAAAACGATGGCGAAATTTCGTCAACGTTTCGATTGAGCGGGGGCGGCCGGTCGCCTAATTTTGGTTCCATGGGGAAGCGCTTGCCGTGCTTCCCACGCACAAGGAACCCCGGAGACACGAGTGGCACATACCGACGACCAGGCGCACGATCGCGCGGCGGCGCGCCGTCAGGAATACCGAATGATCGGCGGCGCCGGCGAGCGCGCGCACGCGGCGGGGCTCGTCAACGCCGAGTGGTACCGGTGCGCGGTGCCGCGGCCGCTGATGAAGCAGTTGATGCAGCGCGGCGACGCGCGTGCGATCCGCGACACGCTGATCTGGTACGCGGCGATCGCGGCCAGCGGCGTGATCGCGTGGCTTGCCTGGCGCGCGCATTCGGCGTGGGCGATCCCCGCGTTCTTCGTGTACGGCACGCTCTATTGCAGCCCGGCAGACTCGCGCTGGCACGAATGCGGGCACGGCACCGCATTTCGCACGCGCTGGATGAACGACGCGCTGTACCAGGTCGCGTCGTTCCAGGTGTTCCGCCGCGCGACGGCGTGGCGCTGGAGCCATGCGCGCCATCACACCGACACGCTGGTCGTCGGGCGCGATCCGGAAATCGCCGCGCCGAAGCCGACCGACTGGCTCGCGCTCGCGCTGAACGTCGTCGCGCTGAAGCATGTGGCCGGCGAACTGCGCAAGATGATCGCGGCCGCGTTCACCGGCCGGCTCGACGACGACGAGCGCACCTACGTGCCCGAGTCGGAATGGCCGAAGGTCGTGCGCGAATCGCGCATCCACCTTGCGGTTTATGCGCTCGTGGCCGGTGCGTCGCTGTACTGGCACACGCTCCTGCCGCTGCTCTACATCGGGCTGCCGAGCCTCTACGGCGCGTGGCTGTACCTGTACTTCGGCCTCACGCAGCACGCAGGCATGCCCGAGAACGTGCTCGATCACCGGCGCAATTGCCGTACCGTGATGATGAATCCGGTGTTCCGCTTCCTGTACTGGAACATGAACTACCACGTCGAGCACCACATGTTCCCGATGGTGCCGTTCCATGCGCTGCCGAAGCTGCACGAGGCCGTGAAGGCCGACATGCCGCCGCCGTACCGCAGCACGCTCGCCGCGTATGCGGAGATCGTGCCGGCGCTGGTCCGGCAGACGCGCGACCCGTCCCATTACGTCGTGCGGCCCGTGCCGGACACGGCGCGCACGTGACCGACATCGAACAACCCAATCAAGGAGACACGCATCATGACGCAATGGATCGACACCGGCGCGCTCGACGACATCGACGATGAAGACGTCGCGCGCTTCGATCACGCGGGCCGCACGTACGCGATCTACCGCATCGACGGCGAGGTTTATGCGAGCGACGGCCTGTGCACGCACGAGCGCGTGCATCTCGCGGACGGGCTCGTGATGGGCCATGTGATCGAATGCCCGAAGCACAACGGCCGCTTCGACGTGCGCGACGGCCGGCCGCTGTCCGCGCCCGCATGCGAGAAGCTGCGCACGTACCGCGCGAAGATCGAGGGCGGCCGCGTCCTGATCGAGGTGTGACGCGATGACGAACCACCGTGTGA
The DNA here is from genome assembly GCF_025685725.1 of Burkholderia sp. BKH01. Lineage (NCBI taxonomy): Bacteria > Pseudomonadati > Pseudomonadota > Betaproteobacteria > Burkholderiales > Burkholderiaceae > Burkholderia > Burkholderia sp. BKH01. The sequence continues at coordinate 496,588 of NZ_JAOTQT010000002.1, forward strand.
TGGCGATCGTCGGCGCGGGCCATGCGGGCGGCCGCGCGGCGCAGGTGCTGCGCGAGTCCGGCTGGCGCGGGCGTATCGTGCTGATCGGCGCGGAGTCGCACCTGCCGTACGAGCGACCGCCGTTGTCGAAGGGCGTGCTGACGGGCGAGCGCAGCGCGGCGCAGTGCCGGTTGCGCGATCCGGACGCATGGGCGGCCGACGGTATCGAGCCGGTCGTTGCGACGGTCGAGCGCATCGATCCGCACGCACGCGAAGTGCGCGTGTCCGGCGGCCGGGTGTTCGGCTACGACGCGCTGCTGCTCGCGACCGGCGCGCGTGCGCGCCGCCTCGCGATTCCGGGCGCGGCGCTCGACGGCGTGTTTGCATTGCGCACGCTCGACGACGCGGCGGCGCTTGGCCCGCGGCTCGTACCCGATGCGCGGATCGTGATGATCGGCGGCGGCTTCATCGGTCTCGAAGTCGCGGCGTCGGCGCGGCTGCGCGGCTGCCGCGTGACCGTGCTCGACGCGGCGCCGCGCCTGCTCGGGCGCGCGGTGCCGGAGTCGATCGCCGCGCGCGTGCAGGCGCTTCACGAGGAGCAGGGCGTGGCGATCCGCGTGAACCGGAAACCCGTTGCGATCGAGCGGACCTCGGGCGGCGCGCTGGCCGTCGCGCTCGACGACGGCGACACGCTGATCGCCGATACGGTCGTGGCCGGCATCGGCATCGAACCGGCCGACGAGCTGGCGCGCGACGCGGGCCTCGCGGTCGATCGTGGCATCGTCGTGAACGCGCGGCTCGAGACGTCGGCGCGCGGCATCCATGCGGCCGGCGACGTCGCGGTGTTTCCGAGTGCGTTGTCGGGGCGACCGGTCCGGCAGGAGACGTGGCACGGCGCCGAGACCCAGGCGCGCGCAGCCGCGCGCAACATGCTCGGCGCCGACGAACCGTATCGCGACATCCCGTGGTTCTGGTCGGATCAGTACGACGCGCAGTTGCAGGTGGCAGGGGAGCCGGCGCTCGGTGAGCTGGTGGTCGCGCGCAGGCTCGATGGCGACGCCGAAATCCACTTCCATTTCGATGGTGGCGGACGGCTCGTCGCGGCGAGCGGCTTCGGCCGCGCGTCAGGATTCGTCAAGGAGATGAAGTTGGCGAGGACGCTGGTCGAACGCGGCGGCGCGGCGGCGCCCGCGGCGGTCGCGGACTCGAACGTGAAGCTGAAGTCGCTGTTGCCGACAGCCGGCGCGTAGGCGGGTAGGTGCAACGCCCGATGAAAAACAGCCCGCGGCCTTCCGGCACGCGGGCTGTGTTGCTTCGTCGGTGCGACGGGCCGCGTCAGTGCGGTACGTGCAGTTGCAGATAGAGCACGGCAGCGAGCGAGCCGCCGATCAGCGGGCCGACCACCGGAATCCATGCATAGCGCCAGTCGCTGTCGCGCTTGCCGGGAATCGGCAGCAGCGCATGCATGAGGCGCGGCGCGAGGTCGCGCGCGGGGCTCATCGCATAGCCGGTCGGGCCGCCGAGCGAGATGCCGATGCCGAGCACGAGCAGGCCGACGGGCAGCGCGTCGAGTGCGCCGAGGCCGACCTGCGGCGACGCGAGATACAGCACGCCGAGGATCAGCACGAACGTGCAGATCGCCTCGGTCAGCACGTTGTGCCGGACGCTGCGGATCGCGGGCGCCGTGCAGAACACCGCGAGCTTCAGGTCCGCATCGGCTTCCTTCGCGAAGTGCTGGCGATACGCGAGCCACACGAGCAGTGCGCCGGCCATCCCGCCGAGCATCTGCGCGAGGATGTAGCCGCCGACTTTCGACCACGCGAACTTGCCCGCGAGCGCGAGGCTGATCGTCACGACCGGGTTCAGGTGCGCACCGCTGAACGACGCGGTCACGTAGACGGCGACGAATACGGCCATCGCCCAGCCCCAGACGATCACGATCAGGTCCGCGCCCTTGCCCTTGGTCTTCGCAAGCAGCACGTTCGCGACCGCGCCGTTGCCGAGCAGCACGAGGATCGCCGTGCCGATGAATTCTGCAATATAAGGTGACATGATTGTCTCTCGTATGTCGCGGCGGACTCGCGCGCTGCGCGGTCCGCCGGTGTTGTTGTATTTCGTACGGATGGCTGACGATTACTGGGTGTCGTCGGCCCACGCCTTCGCGGCGCGCACCGCACGCTGCCAGCCGGCCATGCAGCGTTCGACCTGCTCCTTCGGCATCGACGGCGAGAAGCGACGATCGAGCTGCCACTGGTCGCGCACTTCGTCGAGGTTCTTCCAGTAGCCGATCGCGAGGCCCGCGAGGTAGGCCGCGCCGAGCGCGGTCGTCTCGGTGATCTGCGGACGCACCGCGTCGACGCCAAGCAGGTCGGCCTGGAACTGCATCAGCAGGTCGTTCGCGCTCGCGCCGCCGTCGACGCGCAGTTCGCCGATGCTGATGCCCGAATCGGCTTCCATCGCGGCCAGCACGTCGAGCGACTGGTACGCGATCGAATCGAGCGCCGCGCGCGCGAGGTGCGCGGCCGTCGTGCCGCGCGTGACGCCGAACACCGAGCCGCGCGCCCGCGCGTTCCAGTGCGGTGCGCCGAGGCCGGCGAACGCGGGCACGAGATAGACGCCGTCGGTGTGCGGCACGCTCGCGGCGAGCGCTTCGATTTCAGCGGCCGTCTTGATGATGCCGACGCCGTCGCGCAGCCACTGTACGACCGCGCCCGCGATGAAGATGCTGCCTTCGAGCGCGTACTGCACGTCGTCGCCGATCTGCCATGCGATCGTCGTGACGAGGTTGTTCTTCGACTCGATCGGCTTGTCGCCGGTGTTCATCATCAGGAAGCAGCCGGTGCCGTAGGTGTTCTTCACCATGCCCGACGTCGTGCACATCTGGCCGAACAGCGCCGCGTGCTGGTCGCCGGCGATGCCCGCGAGCGGGATCTTCGACGCGAATACGGTGGTTTTCGTATGGCCGTAGATTTCCGACGACGCCTTCACTTCCGGCAGCATGCTGCGCGGGATGTCGAGCAGTTCGAGCAGCTCGCTGTCCCACTCGCGCGTATGGATGTTGAACAGCATCGTGCGCGACGCGTTCGTCACGTCGGTCACGTGCAGTTCGTGCTTCGTGAAGTTCCACACGAGCCAGCTGTCGACGGTGCCGAATGCGAGCTTGCCCTGGCGTGCCTTGTCGCGCGCGCCCGGCACGTTGTCGAGGATCCAGCGGATCTTCGTCGCGGAGAAGTACGAGTCGATCGGCAAGCCGGTCTTCGCGCGCACCTTCGCTTCGAGACCCTGCTTCTTCAGCGAGTCGCAGAAGTCGGCCGTGCGGCGATCCTGCCAGACGATCGCGTTGTAGACGGGCTGGCCCGTCTCGCGATCCCAGACGATCGTCGTCTCGCGCTGGTTGGTGATGCCGATCGCCGCGATCGACGTGCCGTTCAGGCCCGTGCGCGTGACGGCTTCCGCGGCGACGCCGGCTTGCGTCGACCAGATTTCCTGCGGGTCGTGCTCGACCCAGCCGGGTTGCGGGTAGATCTGTTCGAATTCCTTCTGGGCGATCGACACGATATTGCCCTGGCGATCGAACAGCATCGCGCGGGAACTCGTGGTGCCCTGGTCAAGCGCGAGGATGTATTGGTCCTGCATGTCTCTCATCTCCATCCGTGGATTGGCTTAGTTGTGATGCGCGCCGCATGGTGCGCGGCGCGTCGGTGAGTCAACGTCGGTAAGACAACTGCAACTGCATTCGAATCACGCGTGCGGCGCGTGCGCGGCGGCGAACCAGGCGTCGACCGCGGCCGTCACGGCATCGAGCGTGCCCGGCGCGACGTGCAGGCCGAGCTTCGAGCGGCGCCACAGCACGTCCTGCGCGCAGGTCGCCCATTCGGCGTCGCGCAGGTAGCGCAGTTCGGCGTCGTGGATGCCCGGCGCGATTTCGGTGCCGAGATCGGCGAGCGACTTCGCGCCGTCGACCACGCGCTCCGCGCGCGTGCCGTAGGCGCGCGCATAACGACGGGCGAGTGCGGCGGGCAGCCACGGATGACGTTTCGCGAACGTGTCGGCGAATGCGTCGAACTTCGCGTTCGCGATGTCGCCGCCCGGCAGCGCGACGCCGGCCGTCCAGGTTTTCGCGTCACTGCCGAGCGCGCGGCACAGCATGTCGCCGGCTTCTTCCGCGAGCTTGCGGAACGTCGTGATCTTGCCGCCGAACACCGACAGCAGCGGTGCGCCGGCGCCGTCGTCCAGCTCGAGGCGGTAGTCGCGCGTGACGGCGGATGCGTTCGCCGCGTTTTCGTCTTCCAGCAGCGGGCGCACGCCCGAATAGGTCCAGTGCACGTCGGCCGGCGAGATCTTGCGCTTGAAGTAGCGGTTGATCGAATCGCACAGGTACTGCGTTTCGTCGCGATCGATCGCGACTTTCGCGGGATCGTTCGTGTATTCGACGTCGGTCGTGCCGATCAGCGTGAAGTCGTGCTCGTACGGAATCGCGAAGATGATCCGCTTGTCCGGGTTCTGGAAGATGTATGCGTGATCGTGATCGAACAGGCGGCGCGTGATGATGTGGCTGCCCTTCACAAGCCGCACGCTGTGCTGCGCGCCGCGGCCGAGCGCGCCGTGCAGCACGTCGCCGACCCACGGGCCGGCCGCGTTCGCGATCGCGCGCGCATGCACGACGCGGATCGAACCGTCGGCGTGCTGCAGCCGCGCTTCCCATTCGTCGCCGCGGCGTTCGGCGGATACCAGCTTCGTGCGCGTCAGGATCTCGGCGCCGCGCTCCTTCGCATCCATCGCGTTCAGCACGACGAGGCGCGCGTCGTCGACCCAGCCGTCCGAATACACGAAGCCGCGCTTGATCGAGTCGATCAGCGGCGCGCCGGCCGCATGGCGGCGCATGTCGATACCGCGCGAGCCGGGCAGCAGTTCGCGTTTCGCGAGGTGATCGTAGAGGAACAGGCCGATGCGGATCAGCCAGGCCGGACGCAGGTTCGGCATGTGCGGCATCACGAAGCGCAGCGGCCACATGATGTGCGGCGCCGCGCGCAGCAGCGTCTCGCGCTCCTGCAGCGCCTTGCGCACGAGCCCGAACTCGTTGTACTCGAGATACCGCAGGCCGCCGTGAATCAGCTTCGTGCTGGACGACGACGTGTGCGACGCGAGATCGTCCTGCTCGCAGAGCATGACCGACAGGCCGCGGCCGGCCGCATCGCGCGCGATCCCCGCGCCGTTGATGCCGCCGCCGACGACGAGCAGATCGTAGCGATTCGGTTGGGTCACCTGCTGTCCTTATCGTCTGATGGAAATGGGCGAACAAGAAATGTTCGAATTCGAAATTTAACGAACGAAATCGAAAAAGTAAAGTTCGGAAAAGCGGGGCCAGTAGCGCGCGACGCGATCCCGGACGATACTGGCGGAATCGACCGTTTCGCGAGGTGAATCATGCGTATTGGGATGTGGGCCGGCTTATGCGCCGTCCTTCTGGCGGGGTGCAGCGCCGGTATGCCGCCGCTCGCCGGCAACTGGCGGGCGCCGTCGTTCGTCGACCTGCAGGCGTCGTGCGGCGGCTCGGCGCGTGACTGGGGCGCGGACGCGCAGCCGGTCTACTCGGCGCTTTACGACGCGTACGTGGCGAAACGGTATCGCGGGCTGACCGAAGCGAACTATTGTGCGTTCGTAAACGAACTTTCGACGCGCTATGCGGCGCCCGACGCGGCGGCGCGCGCCGGCTGGATCGCGTATTTCAACGGTGCGCGCGCGCAGGCCATCAGCTGGCGGGCGGCGGTCGATCCGACGCTGCGCGGCGGCTGAAGCCGGCTGCGGCCGGGTGAGGCGAACCGGCGGGGAAGCTGAAACGACCGTGCGGCCGGGAATCCGGCCGCACGGTCAGGTCAGGAACTGCGGGGTTTTCACGAATACCGGTACTTGATGGATCGAAGCGCGGCGTCGCCGGTCTCGGTCACGCAGTATTTGCGCCCCGAGCCGAGCCCTTCCAGGCGGACGAGCTGCTGTTCGAGCAGGATGTCCAGTTCATCCCGATCCATGTCGCGCTGGTCAGGCGCGTCCTTCACAAGCAATAGCGTGGCGAATTCATGCGGACTCAGCATCGTTCTCTCCATGGCATCCGGTCTGCCCGCGCGGCCGGCGCAAACGCCGACGCACGATACCCCGGGGGGTATGGCTTGGGGGGAAAGCTGTATTCGCCGGCCCTGAAGTTCGCTCACACCCTGGCACAGGCGGTCGGGCAAACGGACCGGGGAACTGGAGTCTAGTCGAGCGCGCAGGCAACGACAAATCGTGCCCCGTTAATTTTCCGTTTGACAGGAGAATGCGTCGCAAGCGGTCGGCTCGCGGCGCCAACTTCTTGATTTCACTTGAAGTTTCGGGTGCGGTGCAGCATCGCTGGCGCCCTCGCAAGCGTCATTCCGCGACGTACACCTGGGTGCCGGCGGCGGCCACCGTGTCGGCCATCTCGGGCGGCAGCGGCTTGTCGGTGAAAAGCGCGTGCACCTGGCTCAGGTGGCCCTGGCGCACCAGCGCCGGGCGGCCGACCTTCGAATGGTCGGTCACGAGGTAGACCGTGCGCGCATGCTGCATGATCGCCTCGGCGACGCGCACCTCGCGCGTGTCGAAGTCGCGCAGCGTGCCGTCGGCCTCGATCGCCGACGTGCCGATGATCGCGTAGTCGACCTTGAACTGGCGGATGAAGTCGATCGCGAGCTCGCCGACGATGCCCTTGTCCCACGGCCGCACGATGCCGCCCGTGATCAGCACCTCGCAGTCGGGGTAGCCGCTCATCATCGACGCGACGTTCAGGTTGTTCGTGATCACGTGCAGCCCGTGGTGGCGGTTCAGCGCGCGCGCGACTTCCTCGGTCGTCGTGCCGAGGTTGATGAACAGCGACGCCTGGTCGGGAATGTGCGACGCCGCGAGCGCCGCGATGCGCCGCTTCTCGTCGTGGAACATCCGCTGGCGCGCCGTGTACGACACGTTCTCCGAGCTGGTCGGCAGGCTCGCGCCGCCGTGGTAGCGGCGCAGCAGGTTCAGGTCGGCGAGCCAGTTCACGTCGCGGCGGATCGTCTGCGGCGTCACCGCGAAGTGCGCGGCGAGATCGTCGACGGTCACGAAGCCGTCGCGCTGCACCCATTCGAGCAGTTCCTGCTGGCGCGCGTTCAGGGTGAGGCGGGGATCTCGGGTCATGGCTCGATGGTCGTGTCGTGAGACGGAGCGGGTATTGTAAGGGCGGCAACGGCGTTCGGCCGGCCTGGCCGGCACGGCCGCCTGTAATTCATGCGGAAACAGCATGGATTCATGTGACAAATGAATTTGTGCGATTGCGCTGATCGCGCTGCAATGGCGGACTGCGCGCGCACGCGGGCACGCGTTCGGCGCGTTCATTCAGCTTTCGACGAGGTGGCACCGATGACTGGCTTCAACTGGCACAACCCGTATCCGACGACCCGCATCCCGGTATTCGCGCGCAACGTCGTATCGACGTCGCATCCGCTCGCCGCGCAGGCCGGGCTGCGGATGCTGTGGAAAGGCGGCAACGCGGTCGACGCGGCACTGGCCGCCGCCGCCGCGATTACCGTCGTCGAGCCCGTGTCGTGCGGGCTCGGCGGCGACGCGTTCGCGCTCGTATGGGACGGCGAGCGGCTGTCCGGGCTGAACGCGTCGGGCGTCGCGCCGGCCGCGTGGAACGTCGACTATTTCCGCAAGCGCCACGGCGAGGATGCGCACGGCATCGCGAACAAGCCGACGCGCGGCTGGGACACCGTCACCGTGCCGGGCGTGATCGCGGGCTGGGAAGCGCTGCACGCGAAGTTCGGCTCGCTGCCGTTCGCGGACCTGCTCGAGCCGGCGATCGAGATTGCGGAGCGCGGTTATGCGGTGCCGCCGATCGTCGCGCACAAGTGGGCGGCGGCGGTGCCCGCGCTGCAAGGGCTGCCGGGCTTCGCGGAGACCTTCATGCCGCGCGGCCGTGCGCCGCTCGTCGGCGAACGCGTGTGCCTGCCCGGCCATGCGCAGACGCTGCGCACGCTCGCGAAGGACGGCGCCCGAGCGTTCTACGAAGGCGCGCTCGCCGAGCGCATCGCCGCGTTCGCCCGCGAAGGCGGCGGCGCGCTGACCGAAGCCGACCTGCGCGCATACCGGCCGGAATGGGTCGAGCCGATCGGCAAGCGCTTCGGCCGTCACACGATTCACGAGATCCCGCCGAACGGGCAGGGCATCGCCGCGCTGATCGCGCTCGGGATCGCCGAGCATGCGGGCGTGACCGATTGGCCGCTCGATTCGGTGGACTCGCAGCATCTGCAGATCGAGGCGATGAAGCTCGCATTCGCGGACGTCTATCGCTACGTGGCCGATCCGCGCGCGATGGAAGTCACGCCCGAGCAGATGCTCGACGATGCGTATCTCGCCGAACGCGCGAAGCAGATCGATCCCGCGCGCGCGACGCACTTCGGCGCCGGCCGGCCGCATTCGGGCGGCACGATCTACCTGTCGGCGGCCGACGAGCGCGGGATGATGGTGAGCTTTATCCAGTCGAACTACATGGGCTTCGGCTCGGGGCTCGTGGTGCCGGGCACCGGCATTGCGCTGCAGAATCGCGGGCACGGCTTCTCGATGGATCCGGCTTCGCCGAACGTCGTCGCGGGCGGCAAGCGGCCGTTCCACACGATCATCCCGGCGTTCGTCACCGAGCAGGTCGACGGCCGCACCGAGGCGGTGATGAGCTTCGGCGTGATGGGCGGCGACATGCAGCCGCAGGGCCACCTGCAGACTGTCGTGCGGATGCTCGGCCATGGGCAGCAGCCGCAGGCCGCATGCGATGCGCCGCGCTGGAAGGTCAACCGCGACTTCACGCTCGACGTCGAAGCGACGATGAATCGCGCGACGGTCGACGCGTTGGCCGCACGCGGCCATACGATCAAGTCGATCGACGATCCTTACATGGATTTCGGTTCGGGGCAGTTCATCTGGCGTCTCGACCGCGACGATCGCGAGCGCGGCTACGTGGCCGCGAGCGACAGCCGGCGCGACGGTCTGGCGGCCGGCTTCTGACGGTTCGCCTCCATTTCATGCGCTCGACGGGCGGCCGAACGACCGCCCGTTTCGTTTGGTGCGGCCCGTGCCACTGAACGGCTGCAAGCGGTTCGAAGGACTCGTCTAACGAACGGCAACAGACGCCGTGGAACTGCGCTTGTCGGCTATGGTCAGTGCTTTGGAGCACGAACGTCAAAGTCCGGCTAAGATGCCAGGATGGTTCGGCCGGACCAAGTCACTATAAACGCAAGTAAAACGCCGCCTGCGGGACGGTCGGCGCCTGTGCCGAAGGCATGGGCCGGCCCCCGCGCGACGACTGGGAGCGCACCACCATGGACACCAAAACGACGCATGTCATGCCGTGGCGAATCGAGGACATCGACCTGAACCGGATCGATCGTCAGCGTGCCGCCGCGAACGAGGATCTGTTGCTGCTGCTGTGCGCGTCGTCGTTCATCGAAAGCGGCTCGGATCTCTATACGAGCAATCTGAGCGAATTCTTCAACGACGATCCTGAAGTATCCGCGTGGCTCAACAATGCATGGGAGCACGAAGAATTGCAGCACGGCCGCGCGCTGAAGGCATACATCGCGCACGTGTGGCCCGAGTTCGACTGGGATACCGCATTCGCGAATTTCTTCGCCGAGTATTCGAAGACCTGCAAGGTCGAGGCGTTCGAGAAGACCCGCGCGCTCGAGATGGTCGCGCGCTGCGTCGTCGAGACCGGCACGGCCACGCTCTATCGCGCGATCAACGAATGCTCCGACGAGCCCGTGTTGAAGGAAATCACCGACAACATCCGCACGGACGAAGTGCGCCACTACAAGCACTTCTTCAAATTCTTCAAGAAGTACAACAAGCTCGAAGGCAATGGCCGGCTCGCGGTGCTCGGCGCGCTGGCGCGCCGCGTGATGGAAATCAAGAACGAGGATTCCGAGATCGCGCTGCGCCACGTGTTCGCGGTTCGTTATCCGGATCGCATCGGCGACAGCCAATACAACCGCGAGCGCGTCGCACGCATCAGTTCGCTGGTGCGGCGCAACCTGTCGGCCGACATGTGCGTGAAGATGCTGCTCAAGCCGCTTGACCTGCCCGCGAAGATCCAGCCGGGCGTCCACTATCCGCTCACGAAGATCACGCGGCACGTATTCCTGCGCTGATCGCCGCGACGCGGCCCGTCGGGCGTATGCTGCCGCATCGTCATCCGATCTGCACCAGGGCCACACCATCATGACCGATACCCATCGCCACGCGCTCGAACAATGGACGTTCGATGCGTGGCCGCCGGCCGTCGTATCGCTGTTCGACGGTACCGCGCTGGAGCGTCATGCCGATATCGCCGCATCGCTGATCGTCGCGACCGACGACGGCCAGTTGCGCACGACGCTGCTCGGCGTCGGTGAGATCTATGCGCGCGACGCGCGCACGCTGCTGCTGGCGCTATGGCCGCAATCGCGTGCGGCGCGCGCGATCGCGCAACGGCGCGCGGCCGCGCTGACGCTCGTCGCGGACGGCGCGTTCTTTCAGGCGCAATTGAGGATCGAGCCGCTCGAAGGCGACTTCGGCGGACTGGCCGGATTCGCTGCGACGATCGCGCACGGCGATGCGCAGCGGGTCGGTTATGCGCGTCTCGCGACAGGCGTCACGTTCACGCTGGAAGGGGAGCGCGCCGCGGTGCTCGCGCGCTGGCAACGCCAGCTCGAGCACCTGCGGCGCGCGGCCGCGCGGCTTCAGTGACCGCGTTGGCCGCTGCGCGACGAACGGTTGCGGTTCGGGTGTGCGGCGTTGCCGCTCGCGGGGCGGGCGCTGTTGCCGCCGCCCGCCGGGCGTCCGCCGTTGCCGCCGGCGCCGCCTTGCGTGCGCGGTTTCGCGGCCTTCTGCTGCGATGCCTTCGGTTGCGCGTTGGCGTCGCGCTTCGCGGCCGGCTGGCCTGAGCCGCCTGCGCGCGGCTGGCGATTGCCGCCGCCGCCACCACCGCCGCCGCGAGGTTGCTGCTGCCCGCGGCGCTGCAGGATCGGCTCCGGCTTCACGTTCGGATCGGGTTCGAAGCCCGCGATCACTTCCTGCGGAATCTCGCGCTTGATCAGCCGCTCGATGTCGCGCAGCAGCTGCTTCTCGTCGACGCACACGAGCGACACGGCTTCGCCGGTCGCGCCCGCGCGGCCCGTGCGGCCGATCCGGTGCACGTAATCCTCGGGAACGTTCGGCAGGTCGAAGTTGACGACGTGCGGCAACTGGTCGATGTCGATCCCGCGCGCGGCGATATCGGTCGCGACGAGCACCTGCAGCGTGCTGTTCTTGAACTCCGCGAGCGCGCGCGTGCGTGCCGACTGGCTCTTGTTGCCGTGGATCGCCATCGCGCTGATGCCGTCCTTCGTCAACTGTTCGGCGAGCCGGTTCGCGCCGTGCTTGGTGCGCGTGAACACGAGCACCTGGAACCAGTTGTGTTCGCGGATCAGGTGCGTGAGCAGCTCGCGCTTGCGGTCGCGGTCGACCGGGTGGATCTTCTGCGCGACGCTCTCGGCGGTCGTGTTGCGGCGTGCGACCTCGATCAGTGCGGGCGAGTCGAGCAGGCTGTCGGCGAGCGCCTTGATCTCGTCGGAGAAGGTCGCCGAGAACAGCAGGTTCTGGCGCTGCGGCGGCAGCTTCGCGAGTACGCGCTTGATGTCGTGGATGAAGCCCATGTCGAGCATCCGGTCGGCTTCGTCGAGCACGAGGATGTCGAGTTCCGACAGGTCGATCGTCTTCTGCTGCATGTGGTCGAGCAGGCGCCCCGGCGTCGCGACGACGATGTCGACACCGCGCTTGAGTGCATCGATCTGCGGATTGATGCTGACGCCGCCGAACATCACGGTCGAGCGCAGCTTCAGGTACTTGCTGTAGGCACGGACGCTTTCCTCGACCTGTGCGGCGAGTTCGCGCGTCGGCGTGAGGATCAGCGCGCGCACCGCGCGCTTCGCGCCGCGATGCTCGGCGTAGAACGTGTGCAGGCGCTGCAGGATCGGCAGCGTGAAGCCGGCGGTCTTGCCGGTGCCCGTTTGTGCGCCGGCGAGCAGGTCGCCGCCGCCGAGGACAGCAGGGATCGCCTGCTGCTGGATCGGAGTCGGCGACGTATAGCCGAGCTCGTTGACCGCCTTGACAAGCGGTTCGGCCAGGCCGAGAGATTCGAAAGACATAGATACCACTCTTGAGTTTTATGATCGGCGACACCTCGCGCGGCCCGCGCGGGGACTGGCGTCGCAAAAAGCAAAGGGGCGCGGCTGCGGTTTCCCGCAGCCGCGCCCCGTTTGCGTCACGCGTTATTTAGTCAAGCGGCGCGGAACGCAGGTCGCTCACCTGTTGGGGCGAGATCGGCGTACCGTTGTTGCCCCACGACATCCGAATATACGTTACAACGGCTGCGACTTCCTGGTTCGACAGCGACTGCGCGAACGGCGGCATGCCGTACGGACGCGGATTCTTGAACGTACTCGGCGGATAACCACCGTTCAGCACCATGCGGATCGGGTTGACCGCCGATTCCATCATGATCGAGTGGTTGCCCGCGAGCGGCGGATACGCCGGCGGCTTGCCCGCGCCGGTTTCGGCGTGGCAGGTCGCGCAGTTGTCGGCGTAGATCTTCTTGCCCTGGTCGAACAACGCGTTGCCGAACTGCTTCGACGGCTCGTACTGCATGTTCTTCGGCGCTTCAGCCTTCTGCGGGATCGACTTCAGGTACGTCGACATCGCGCGCGTATCTTCGTCGGTCATGTACTGCAGGCTGTTGTGGACCACGTCCGCCATCGGGCCGAACACCGCGCCCTTGTGCGACACGCCGGCCTGCAGCAGGTCGGACAGCTCCTGCACGTGCCAGTCGCCGAGGCCGAGTTCCTTGTCGTTCGTCAGCGACGGCGCATACCAGTTCTGCAGCGGGATCAGGCCGCCTGCGAATGCCGACGAGCTCACCGGGCCGCCCATCATGTTGATCGACGTGTGGCACATCGAGCAGTGGCCGAGGCCTTCGACGAGGTAGGCGCCACGGTTCCATTCGACCGACTTCGTCGGATCCGGCTTGTATTCGCCTTCCTTGAAGAACAGCGTGCGCCAGCCGATCAGCAGGTTGCGGTTGTTGAACGGGAACTTCAGTTCGTGCGGACGGCTCGGCACCGACACGGGCGGCACCGAGCGCAGGTACGCGTAGATCGCGTCCGAATCCGAGCGCGTGACCTTCGTGTAGCTCGCGAACGGGAAGCCCGGGTACAGCAGGCTGCCGTCCTTCGAGCGACCCGTGTGCATCGCGCGGTAGAAGTCGTCCGACGTCCACTTGCCGATGCCGTTCTGGTCGTCCGGCGTGATGTTCGGCGTGTACATCGTGCCGAACGGCGTCGCCATCGGCAGGCCGCCCGCGAACGACTTGCCGCCGCGCACGGTGTGGCACGCGATACAGTCGCCGACGCGCGCGAGGTATTCGCCCTTCTTGATCAGCGCGGCCTGGTCGGCCGGCGTGGCCGCGACGGCGGCAGCGCCGTGCAGCGTGTCGTTGCCCGGCCACAGGACCGGCACGAGGGCGGCAGCCGCGACGATCGCGACAGCCGAGAGTGCAAACAGGGACTTGCGTTTCATTGTGTCTGTCTCCCTTGCCTTATTGCGGTTCGCTGCCGCAGGCGAGCGGAGTCTTCATCGAGCGCGCCGGGGCCGGCACGGGGTTGGCGGGCGCCGGTTGCGCGGCGAGCCATGCGGTCACGGCCGTCACGTCTTCGTCGGAAAGCTTCGCCGCGATGTCGTGCATGCAATCCGGTGCCTTCGCGTGGCGGTTGCCCGAGCGCCATGCGCCGAGCTGTGCGCTCAGGTAATCGGCGTGCAGGCCGACGAGGCCCGGGATCGCCGGCTGCATGCCGGTCAGCCCTGCGCCGTGGCAGGCCACACAGGCCGGCAGCTTGCGGGACGGGTCGCCTTGCGTGACGAGCTGCTTGCCGCGCGCGAGCGTGGCGGCCGGCAGCGTCGGCTTCGCCGGCGTCGGGTACGGCGGACGTTCGGCCGAGAAGTGCTCGGCGATTTCGCGCAGGTAGTCGTCGTTCAGGTAGGTCAGCAGGTAATTCATCGGCGGGTACTTGCGCCGGCCGTCACGGAAGTTGACGAGCTGGTTGTACAGGTACTCGGCCGGCTTGCCGGCAAGACGCGGGAAGTAGTCGTTGTCCGTGCCCTGGCCGTGGACGCCATGGCATGCGGTACAGCCGCGCACGCGCTCGGCCATCGTATCGGGTGCCTTGAGCGGCGCTTGCTGGGCGTGCGCTTGCTCCGTGGGCTTGGTCTGCGCTTGGGCAGCGCTCATAAGGCCCGCTCCGCCGATCAACAGAACGGCGAGCAGCGGACGGAAGAGGCGTCTTGAAGACACACGAGACTCCATGATTATTCGTCGGGGACCTTGTCCGGGCTACGATCGGCTCGGCGCATGGACGGCAGGACAGCCGGGCTGCTGCGACGCGGCATTCTATCATCGATGGGTAATGACGGCTATTTGGCAAAAGGACAGCGGTTCCTGTCTGTTTACGACTTGCGACAATTTGACGCGTATTGCACAGCAGCGAAGTGAACCGGCGTGCGCTTTCACCATCGAAGACCGTACACTCGCGGGTCGCGCGGCGCCGCCTCCGCCGCAGGTCCAGTCGTTTCTCCCGTTTCCGGATTCATCGATGACGTTTTCTACCGTGCCGTTGCCTCGTTCCCGTTGTCTGTCCCGTTGCCGTCGCGTCGCCGGCCGGCCGTTTCCGGGAGGGTGCGCGCAATGAAGTTCGATAGCTTGTGGATCGGGCAGGTCGCGCTCGCGGCGCTGATGGACGCCACGTTCGCGATGGCGGTCGGCTCGGCGCTGCTCAAGGCGTGGCTCGGCAAGGACGGCGCGCGGCCGGTCATCGCGCCTTCGCATCCCGCGTGGCTGCGCGCGCAACATTCACTGGTCGCGGCGGCGCTGGCGCTCGTGCTCGCGGATCTCGGCTGGCTGGTCTATGAAGCCGCGACGATGAGCGGCGCGGGGCTCGGCGGCGCATTCGCCGCGATTCCCGTCGTGCTGATGCAGACGCACGCGGGCTTCGCGTGGAGCGTCGCGTTTGCGGGTGCGGTGGTGCTCGCGATCGTCGCGCTCGCGAAGCCGGACGGCCCGGTCGCGCACGCGGTGCTGTGGCTCGCGGTGATCGTGGTCGCGGCCGGCAAGGCATCGCTCGGCCATGCGGCCGATACGGGCGCGCTGTCCGCGGCGGTCGGCGTGCAGACGCTGCACCTGCTCGCGACGGCCGTGTGGGGCGGCCTCGTGCTCGCGGGCGGGCTCGCGGTGCTGCCAGCACTCGGTTCGTCGGTCGCACGCGGCGCGCTGATCCGCATCGGCCAGCAACTGTCGCGTACGTCGATCATCGCGGTCGTATTCGTGCTCGGGGCGGGCGTGCTCAATGCGGTGCGCGGGCTGGGCGGTTCGCTCGCGCCGCTCGACGGCAGCACGTGGGGGCGCGTGTTGCTGCTGAAACTGCTGCTCGTCGCGCTCGCGCTCGTGCTCGGCAGCCTGAACCGCTTCTCGGCGCTGCCGCGGCTGCGTCGCACCGCGTCGACCGAGGATGCGCACACGTTCCGCAACATCCTGCATCTCGAGGCGATGACGATGATCGGCGTGTTCGTCGCGGCCGCCGTGCTGTCGTCCAGCGTGCCGGGGTTCGCGGCGCTCGGCTGACGGCAGGTTCCGCATGGCGCGGCGCAAGGTCGCCGGCGCGTGCATGGCACGTGCCGTTCGTCGCGCCGCACATGCGAAAACGGCCGCCTGTCGGGCGGCCGCTCCGAAGTCGATGCGTATCGCGCGGGCCGCGGCCGCGCGCGATGCGCAGCGCGCTCACCACTCGGCGACGCTGCCGTCCGCGTGGCGCCACACCGGGTTGCGCCAGCGGTGGCCCGTCTTCGCCATCTCGCGCACCTTCTCCTCGTTGACGTCGATGCCGAGCCCCGGGCCCTGCGGGATCGCGACGAAGCCGTCCTCGTAGCGGAACACCTCGGGATTGCGCAGGTAGTCGAGCAGGTCGTTGCCCTGGTTGTAGTGGATGCCGAGGCTCTGCTCCTGGATGAACGCGTTGTAGCTGACCGCATCGAGCTGCAGGCACGCGGCGAGCGCGATCGGGCCGAGCGGGCAGTGCAGCGCGAGCGCGACGTCGTAGCTCTCCGCGAGCGTCGCGATCTTGCGACACTCGGTGATGCCGCCCGCGTGCGACGCGTCGGGCTGGATGATGTCCACGTAACCGCCCGCGAGGATGTGCTTGAAGTCCCAGCGCGAGTACAGCCGTTCGCCGAGCGCGATCGGCGTGTTGGTCTGGTTGACGATGTCGCGCAGCGCCTCGGCGTTTTCCGACAGCACAGGCTCCTCGATGAACATCAGCTTGTACGGGTCGAGTTCCTTCGCGAGCACCTTCGCCATCGGCTTGTGCACGCGGCCGTGGAAGTCGACGCCGATCCCGACGTGCGGGCCGACCGCGTCGCGCACCGCCGCGACGTTCGCGATCACCTGCTCGACCTTGTCGTAGGTGTCGACGATCTGCAGTTCCTCGGAGCCGTTCATCTTCACGGCCTTGAAGCCGCGCTCGACGACCGCGCGCGCATTGCTCGCGACGTCGCTCGGCCGGTCGCCGCCGATCCACGAATACACCTTGATGCGGTCGCGCACCTGGCCGCCCAGCAGCGCGTGCACCGGCACGCCGTGATGCTTGCCCTTGATGTCCCACAGCGCCTGATCGACGCCCGCGATCGCGCTCATCATGATCGGGCCGCCGCGGTAGAAGCCCGCGCGGTACATCACCTGCCAGTGATCCTCGATCAGCAGCGGGTCGCGGCCGACGAGGTAGTCGGCCAGTTCCTGCACCGCGGCCTCGACCGTGTGCGCGCGGCCTTCGACGATCGGCTCGCCCCAGCCGACGATGCCCTCGTCGGTTTCGATCTTGAGGAACAGCCAGCGCGGCGGGACGACGAAAGTTTCGAGGCGGGTGATTTTCACGATGCGAGTCTCCATGGTTGGCCGGCGCGGGCGCTCGGGCGCGGCGCACGGTCGCGTGCTTTCACGATTATCCTAGCGTAGCCGGATAAAAAATAGTATTAATAGCATTATTGTGCAGATAGTGGGCAGCCTGCACGCCGGCCCGACGGAGAACGATCATTCAACACGACCTGCATGGACAGACGGCTTTCCGGCTTGCGACGGCGATCCTGCGCGGCGACTATCCGCCCGAATCGCTGCTGCCGAGGGAGCCCGACCTGATGGAGATGTACGGCGTGAGCCGCACGGTGATGCGCGAGGCGCTGCGCACGCTGACGTCGAAGGGGCTGGTCGAATCGCGGCCGAAGGTCGGCACGCGCGTGCGGCCGCGCCATGCATGGAACCTGCTCGACGCCGACCTGCTCGACTGGTACGCGCGCGTCGCGCCGCCGCTTGCGTTCGCGCTGAAGCTGCAGGAGATGCGCGAGATGATCGAGCCGTACGCGGCCGCGCTCGCTGCGCGCGCACATACGCCGGAAGCCTTCGACGCGATCGACGACGCGGCGCGCGCGATGGCCGATGCACGCAACGTAGACGAATGGGTGCGCGCCGACCTGCGCTTTCACCTGAGCGTGCTCGCGGCGGGCGGCAACGAACTGCTGGTGCCGCTCGGCGCGCTGATCGATCGCACGCTCGAGGCGCAACTGCATCTGAATGCGCGCCGCGCGGACGTGTACAACGCGTCGCTCGCCGAGCACACGGCCGTCCGCGACGCGATCCGCGTGCGCGACGAGGACGGCGCGCGCCGCGCGATGGCGGCGCTGCTCGCGGTGACGCGCGCGCGGATCGAGATGTCGTGACGGAACGGGGCGGGCGGGGCGGCGCCGTCAGGCGGCGTTTGCGCAGCCGCCCGGCTTGTGGATGCGCTCCGTCGATGCAGGATACTTCGCGAGCAGGCTTGCCGGACGCCGCGGGCGCACGACCAGGTCGCCGCCGCAGTTCGGGCAGCGGCCTTTCAGCACGTCGTCGGCGCAGGTCGCGCAGAACGTGCACTCAAACGTGCAGATGCGCGCATCCGCCGAATCGGGCGGCAGGTCCTTGTCGCAGCATTCGCAGCCGGGGCGCAGTTCGAGCATGATGGTTTTCCTTGGTTGGGGAGGGTCGGGACGGGCCGCCGGACATTGCGTGCGGCGCATGTGCGCGCTACTGTACCCGCTTGAATCGGCCTGGCCAACGGCGTCCGTCCGGGCGCCGCCGACGCGCACGGTCCGCACCGGGAGACGACCATGCTTTATCGCGGAAGCTGTCACTGTGGCGACGTGAAGTTCGAAGTGGAAGGCGACCTGCAGGGTGTGATGGCGTGCAACTGCTCGATCTGCCAGCGCAAGGGTGCGCTGATGTGGTTCGTGCCGCGCGACCACATGAAGCTCCTCACGCCCGATGAGAATCTCGCGACCTACCTGTTCAACAAGCACGTGATCAGGCATCGCTTCTGCAAGCGCTGCGGGATGCAGCCGTTCGCCGAGGGTGTTCATCCGAACGGTACCGCGATGGCCGCGATCAACGTACGCTGCCTGGAGGATGTCGACCTCGACACGCTGCCCGTCACGCACTACGACGGCCGCTCGCACTGAGCGGCGTGCCGTCGCGTGAACGTACGCGCAGCGGTCAGGAAGGTTGCGCCGCGGCGGCGCCCGGCGCGGGCATTTCCGCCTGCGGCGCGGGGGCCGCGGCGTGCGTGCCGGTGGCGGCCGGACGTTCGATCAGCGGCGCGAGCGCCGGCGCCATCGACTTCAGCAACTGCACGGCCATCGCGCTCGTGAAGTCGTAGCGCGCCGCATACGGTTCGTGCGCGGTTGCCGTCAGCACCCCGAAGAACCGATCGCCGATCACGAACACGAACGTGCCGCTGCGGTTCACCTTGCGCGACTCGATCAGCCGCGCGCCACGTGCGTAGACGTTGAAGCGCTGGTCGCCCGTGCCCGTCTTGCCGTATACCGCGAGCGTCTTGCCGTCGGGCAGCGTGAAGCCGCCCGCGAGGCGGCGCGCGGTGCCGTTGAGCACGACGTCGCGCAGCAGCGTGCGCGCCACGGTGACGATTTCCGGCGACAGCGTCGGCTGCGGCTGCGCGGCCGCGCGCACGAAGCGCGTCTCGTACGGCGTGCCCTTCGCGAAGTCGAGCCGCGTGATCGTCTCGGTCGGCGCTTTCTGGCCATCGTTCGCGATCAGGCCGATCAGTTTCGCGAGCGCGTCGGGCTGGTCGCCCGATGCGCCGATCGCGGCCGCGTAGGACGGCGTGACTTCCGCGAACGGGTAGCCGAGCGCGCGCCACGACTTCGTGATCTCCGCGTACGCGCGCAGCTCGACCATGCGGCGGATGCGCCGGTCCTGGGTTGCGTGGTAGCGCGTCTTGTACAGCCACGAATACGTGTAGAAACGCGCATCGCGGCTCTCGCGCTGGACCTCGCCGAGCGACGCGGCAGGGTGCGCGCGCAGGTAGTTGAGCGTCCACAGCGCGAGCGGGTGCACGCTCGCGATATAGCCGCGATCGTTGAGGTTGAAGCGGTCGATCGCGTATTTTGCGTAGAGCGCGGCGAGATCGTCGTCGGACAGCGTCGCGGCCGGCGTGCCCTTCAGTTGCGCGCGCATCTGCGTATCGAACCACGCAAGCGATTCGTTCGGCGCGACGCTGCGCAGCACCGTCGCGATCTTCGGCGGCGACTTGCGCACGTCGTGCAGCAGCAGCGCGAGCGCGTCGTCGGGCGCCTTGCCCGCATAGCGCGTGTAGTAGCGCTTCACGTAGACCTGGCTTTCGCCGTCGACGAACTGCTGCAGGTAATGCCGGCGCTGCTCGGGATCGCCGAGCCACGACGTCGACGGGCCGGCCGCCTGCAGCGTCTCGTAGTGGACGATGTCGCGCATCAGCCTGACGAACACGAGGTTGACCGAATGCTCGAACGCCGCGTGCAGCGTCAGGATGCGGCCGTTGTCCGACTTCTCGAAGTTCGAGAATACCTGCGCGCCGCCGCCCGTGTAGAACACGTCGGGGCTCGCCGAATACTTGCGTTCGACGGCCGCGTCGAGCATCGCCTGCAGCGAGCGGTCGCGCGTATGCGACAGATAGTCGAGCGCCCAGCGCGACAGCCCGTCGGCCGGGTCGGGCTTCACGCGGGCCAGCTCCGCGTTCGACAGGTTCGCATAGCGTGCATGCAGGTCAGAGACGATCTGCAGGTACGTGATCAGCGTGCGCAGTTTCGCGGTCGAGCCGAGGTTGATGCGGCCGCCGCGATTTACGTCGAACGGCTCGTTCACGCTGTCGGTCTGCACGCGCAGCATGTTCGCGCCGTTGCGGCGTTCGTACAGCGTGAAGCTGTACGTCAGATGCGACGGGTCGTCCTTCGGCGCGAGCATCTCGTAGCCGTAGAGGCCGGCGGCCTGCGCGCCGTCGCGCGTCGACGCCTTCGCGAGCCGCTCGGCGACGGCCTGCTGCACGCCGTTGTCGAGCGTGCTCGTGGCCTCCAGGTCGAACTGGTCGAGCTGGTACACGTCGCTGATGCCGAGGGCCGACAGCAGCGACGCGCGCGCGGACGTCACGGCCTTGCGCGACACGAACGACTGCACCTGCGCGGCGGCCGGCGGCGCGCTGCGTTCGATTTGCGCGGACAGCGCGGCATCGCGCAATGCAGGCGAGATCACGCCGCCGTTCGACAGCAGCCGCAGGTAGCTGTCGGTCAGCCGCTGCAGTGCCGGATAGCCGCGGTTGAGGAAGTACGACGGCGCGCGCTGCGCGATGATCAGCGACAGCACCTCGCGGAACGTCTTGCCCTGTTCGTCGACGTTGTCGCCGGTCGTCGGCGCGGACAGGACCCGGTTCACGTCGTTGAAGTCGCGGCCGTACCATGCGGCAAGACCGTCGCCGATGCCGGTGATTTCGCCGATGTGCGGCCGCGCTGCGAGCGGCACCGAGTTCAGGTAGCGCACGACGATCGTGCGGCGCGCGAGCATCGTCTGCGGGCCGTTCAGGTACGCGCGGACCGATGCGGACGCGATCTGCCGCAGCTTTTCCGGCGGCGTCGCGGTGCGGCCCTCGGGCGAATGGCGGAACTTCTCGATCTGTGTCGCGAGTGTGCTGCCGCCCGGGCGCGCCTGGTGACGGTTGACGACGTGCAGCGCCTGGTCGGCGAGCGCGCGGCCGAAGCGCCCCCAGTCGATCGCCGGGTTGCGGTTCGGTTCGTTCGCGTCGAGCAGGTAGCGATCCTCGATGAACAGCAGCGAATCGACGACCACGCGCGGCACCGTGTCGAAGTCGGCGTAGACGCGCTGCGGGAACACGGTCGTGAACAGTGGCGCGCCGGTCGAATCGAACAGCATCAGGCCCGCCTGGTCTTTCTCTTCGTAAGGGAGGAACAACCCGCGATCGCCGAGCGACAGCATCCGCTGCGAATCGCGCGCCTGTTTGCCGACGACGAAGCCGCGCGCGAGCAGCCGCTCCTGGAACGACGGAATCATCGCGTAGCCGAGGCGCTGGTCGTAAGGGCCGCTCGCGGGGAAGCGGATATGATCGCTCGGGCCCGTTTCGACCGTGTAGCCGACATCGCGGGTGAGCTCGGACAGGTAGCGCGCCTGCAGCCGGGACGTTTCGATTTCGGTCTGCACGAGTCGCGCAACGATCGCCAGCGCGATCACCAGCGCGGCCAGCAAAGACCACTTGACCCACGTCCAGACCGATGCGAGACCGGTCACGCGCGGCAGGATACGATTCAGCGGCCGATTCATGGCGGCGTCTCCCTGAAGGCGCGGGCTCCGGCCGCACCCCATTAAGGATTAGTGTAGTCCTCAACCGCGTGCTGCCAAGGGCGGTTCACTACCGAGATGCGCCGACGCAACGCACGTGCCTGTGACGCGCGGCAAGCGGCGTTGCGGTGCGGCGGCGAGCGCCGTCGCGGGCTAACGTTTGCGCGTTCCGCGCCGAAGCGTCCGCGTGACAAGGGTGTCGGCGCGCAGGCTCGGGCGGCCGGGCAGGCGGTCGATGCACCGGTTTCGTGCGCTGCGGTATCGCGGCAATTCGGGCCGGATCCTGTTCGTGAAATCGCGGGCGGCGCGCGACGACGCTACGGTTTTCCGCGATAGCCGCGCGCGCCGGCCGCGGGTACGATCGCCGGATCTGCGGCGCATTTCCGCTTTCGCCGGGAGTCCCATGCCGATCCATCCCGTCGCGCTCGTTTGTACGGCCATCCTCGGGCTGCTGCTGTTCGGGCTCGGGCTTGTCGTGTCCGCCACGCGCTTTCGGTGCACCACCGGATCCGGGTGCGTGTCCGATCCGACGAACGCGTTGCACAAGGTCGTGCGCGCGCACGGCAACACGGCCGAATACGCGCCGTTTCTCGCGGTGCTGTTTCTCTATTTCGGCGCACACGATCCGTCGCGCGCGATCCTGTCGCTGATCGTCGCGGCGACCGCGTGCCGCTGCCTGCTCGTGATCGGATTGCTCGCGTGGCCGACGATGGCCAGGCCGAATCCCGTGCGTTTCATCGGTGCGCTCGGCACGTATCTGTGCGGCGCCGCGCTGTGCATTGCGCTGTTCGTCTGAACGGCGCCGACGGCGCGACGTATCACCAGGTTGCGGCAGGGCTCGATGACTTCCTGTCGAAGCGCACCGACGTGAATCTGACTGCCGTCTACCAGCGCGCGTCGGGCACCGACTCGACGGGGCGGGCGGCGGTCGCCGCGATCAACGGTCCAGGCGCGTCCGCGAACGACCGCTGGTTCGAGGCGCGGATCGGCATGCGGCACAAGTTCTGACGGGCGCGGCCGCGGCGAACGGCATGCGGCCGCCGCGGGCGGTGATATGCTCGCGGGACGCCCGCGACCGACGGGCGGATTCCGATTGCCCGTGCGCGGCCACGCTGCCGCGCGGCGCGGCGTTTCCGAGGGAAGAACCGACATCATGAGCCGCAAATTCATTCTGAAGGGCGACACGACCGACCACGGCGGCGTGGTGCTCGAGGGGATCGCCAATTCGTCGTTCGACGGGCGCGAACTCGCCTATCTCGGCGCGCCCGTGTTCTGTGCGGCGTGCAAGACGACGGGCGTGATCGTGTCGGACGGCGGCGAGCGGACGATGACCGTGATGGGCAAGGTCGTCGCGCTCGAACACGACCTGTGCCAGTGTCTGTGCACGCCGCAGCCGAAACTGATCCCGTCGCAGGGCACGGGCACGATCTCGGGGTAAAATCCGCCGCGCGGCATCGGCGCACAGCCGCTCGCCGTCAGACGCTGCCTTCCGTCTCGATCACGAGGATGCGCGCTTCGCCGAGCGGATGCGCGACGTGCTCGGTGCCGGCCGTCGCGTGGAAGACGTCGCCGGTCTCGAGCACGGTTGCGTGCTCGATGCCCGCGACGCGGTAGCGCATCTCGACGCGACCGTCGAGCACCGCAAACACTTCCTCGCCGTCGTTCACATGCCATCGATACGGCTGGTCGGTCCAGTGCAGCCGGACCGTGATGCCGTTCAGGTTCGCGATGTCGAGCGCCCCCCACGGGCGGTCCGCGGTGAACGCCGCGCTGCGGATGATGTTCATCGATATGTTCTCCGGCGCGAATGCGCGTCGTTTTCCAGTCAGTTTCCCCGCACCCGCACTTCCGTCTGCATTCAGCGCGACACCGCGCAAAGCGCCTGCTCGATTATCTGCTTGCGCTTCGCGAAGCCGGCCGCCGAACGCTCGGTGACACGCTTCACGACCGATGCCGGCGCGGTGTCGGGCGAGCCGGCATCGAACGGCGGCGCGGGTGCGTATTCGAGCTGAAGCTGGATCGCCTGCGCCTCTTCGTCGCCGGCCAGCTCCGCGGCGATCGTCAGCGCGAAGTCGATGCCGGCCGTCACGCCGCCGCCGGTGATCAGGTTGCCGTCGCGCACGACACGCTCGCGCACGGGCACCGCACCCAGCGGTTCGAGCAGCGCGTGGAACGCCCAGTGCGTCGTCGCACGCCGACCGCGCAGCAGGCCGGCCACGCCGAGCAGCAGCGCGCCCGTGCAGACCGACGTCACGTAGCGCGCGGTAGCCGCGCGCTGCTGCACGAACGCGATCGTTTCGGCGTCGAGCAGCAGGTCGTTGATCCCGATGCCGCCCGGGACGCAGATCACGTCGAGCGGCGGGCAATCGTCGAACGTGCAGGTCGGCGCGAGCGCGAGGCCGCTGCTCGACGCGACGGCATCGCGCGACTTCCAGACCAGGTGGACAGTTGCGTCGGGCAGCGACGCGAGCACGTCGTGCGGGCCGGTGAGATCGAGTTGCTGGACGCCGGGAAACACGAGAAGACCGATATGCAGGGTCATGCGAAGACTCCGGGTGAAAGAGGAACGCGCCGTTGCCGGCACACGATGGACAGATCGATTCTAGGCGCGTAGTGTCTGGCGAAATTGCCATATCACCCACGTTTTCAGCCAATCGCCATGCCTGCCGTTCCGCGCTCGATCCTGGTCCTCGCGTTCCCCCGCGCGCAATTGCTCGACGTGACGGGGCCGCTGCAGGTGTTCGCATCCGTCAACGAACTCGCGCTGGAGCGCGGGCAGCCGGCGCCGTATGCGCCGCGTGTCGTCGCGGCCGACGCCGGGCCCATCGAGACATCGTCGGGCCTTGTCGTGATGGCCGAGTCGCTCCGTTCGGCCGCGCGCCGTCCCGATACGGTGATCGTCGCCGGCGGCAAGGGCGTGCACGCGGCATCGCAGGATGTCCGGCTGGTGCGCTGGGTGCGGCAGCAGGCGGAGCGTGCGCGGCGCGTTGCGTCGGTTTGCACCGGCGCGTTCCTGCTCGCCGAGGCCGGCCTGCTCGATGGGCGGCGCGCGGTCACGCACTGGGCGCGCTGCGGCGAATTCGCGGCGCGCTACCCGAACGTGCGAGTCGAAGCCGATCCGATCTTCATCCGCGAAGGCGCGCTGTGGACGTCGGCCGGCGTGACGGCCGGCATCGATCTCGCGCTCGCGCTGGTCGAGGAGGATCTCGGCCGCGCGACCGCGCTCGACGCCGCGCGCGAACTCGTCGTGTTCCTCAAGCGTCCGGGCGGACAGGCGCAGTTCAGCGCGATGCTGTCGATGCAGCGCACCGACGACCGCTTCGGCGAACTGCATGCGTGGATGGCCGAGCACCTGGCGGCCGACCTGTCGGTGCCCGCGTTGGCCGAGCGCGTGCGCATGAGCGAGCGCAGCTTCGTGCGCCACTATCGCGCGGAAACCGGGCGCACGCCCGCGCGCGCGGTCGAGCAGATCCGCGTCGAGGCCGCGCAGCGCCTGCTCGGCGAAACGACATGGCCCGTCAAGCGGATCGCCGCGCGATGCGGATTCGGTTCGGAGGAGACGTTGCGGCGCAGCTTCGTGCGTGTGCTGGGCGTGTCGCCGCAGACGTATCGGGAGCGGTTCGTGCGGTAGGTTCGTGCGATAGCGCGCGGCGCGCGATCGGGGCCGGTGCGGTTGCCGTCTGGAACTGAACGAAAACCGATCGTTTTCCAGTGCGAAACGCCGAGACTATTCAGGGTTGGAGAACAATGGGTGGGGGCTTGTGCCGTGCCCGCCGCGCGCTCTATTCTGTCCTGTTGGCGATTCGAAGGGGGGCAGCATGGACCGAATCCAGGCAATGGAAGTTTTTACCCGCGTGGTCGACGCGAACAGCTTTACGCGCGCGGCCGACACGCTCGCGATGCCGCGCGCGTCGGTGACGACCATCATCCAGAATCTCGAGGCGCTGCTCGGTGTGCGCCTGATGCACCGGACCACGCGCCGGCTGTCGCTGACGCCGGAAGGCGCCGCGTACTACGAGCATTGCATGAAGATCATCGCGGAGATCGCGGAAGCCGACGCGAGCTTCCAGACCGGCAACCGCAAGCCGAGCGGCGTGTTGCGTGTCCACATGCCGAGTTCGCTCGGGCGGCGCATCGTATTGCCGTCGCTGTCGATTTTCCGGCAGCGCTATCCGGACATCACGCTCGAGCTGGGGCTTTCCGACCGCTACGTGGATCCGATCGAGGAGGGCATCGACTGCATGATCCGGGTCGGGCCGCTCGAGGATTCGTCGATGGTCGCGCGGCGGATCGGGATGCTGAAGCGCGTGACCTGCGCGTCGCCCGATTACGTCGCGCGTCACGGCGAGCCGCACGAGATTGCCGATCTCGCCGAGCATCATGCGGTGAATTTCCGTTCGAGCCACGGCGCGCGTGCGATTCCGTGGGTGTTCATGATCGACGGCAAGCCGGTCGAGGTGCGGATGAGCGGGGAGGTCACGGTCAACGATTCGGATGCCTACGTGACGTGCGGGCTCGAAGGGTTCGGGATGATTCAGCCGACGCTGTTCATGGTGCTGCCGAACCTGCTCGACGGATCGCTGGTCGAGGTGCTGCCGGACTGCAATCCGAAGCCGAAGCCGATCTCGATCGTTTATCCGCACAATCGCCATTTGTCGCAGAAGGTGCGTGTGTTCGCCGACTGGATCGCGGAGGTGTTCGAGTCGACACCGGCGCTGGAGGGTGGGGAGAACTGGCGCGGGAAGGTGCGGGGAAAGGCGCCGGAGGAGCGGCGTGGGGCGGTGGCGGCGTAGGACGTCGGGACGAGGCCGGGCCGCCGTGTCGTTGGTCGCTTCGGCATCCGGCCTGTCGGAAAGACCGGATGCCGATGACGCGACTGTCGGTGCGCTTCGTGTGACGCCGCCTACCAGCGGATGGTGTATGGGTTGGTACCGAGTCCCCAGTGTCCGTTGTCGTCCCGCTCAAGGAGAATCCCCTTGTGTGCCCAACCATCCTTTTCAGGAAAAAACGACAAGGAGTTCATGAGTTCCGGGTCCGTCAGCCACGGTGTGGCGCGTTCATCCGGCTTCCACAGGAAATTGACCCACGAAACCAGATGCGGGTTGTCATCGAACGGATTTTTGGACGGCTCCATGAATTTCTCCACGCCTCCGTATATAACGTGCGCGCAGAACAGATTCGCCATGTGCAGCACATGTCCTCCGGGGGATGACCCATCGGTCGTCTCGAATTCTTCGTACCGATAGAACGACTTCCCGAAAGGCGTTAGCTCGATATGGCTTAAAGGAACATTTTTGTCAGTCGACTCGTAGTCCGGGTTTCTAACGGTCGGCGTTCCTCTACCTGCATCGAATTTCACGGTAATCAGGCCGCGGTCGATTAACGCCTGCACATCTTTTCTCACCACGCCGTCTACTCGCAGTAAATTCTTCGCATTGACATCGGCTGGAAGCTCGGTGCCGGTCAGGCTGACGCAGGCGTCTGTCGGAGCCGTGTTCTTGTCCTCGAGCGCGACTTTCAGAATCTCGTCGATCTCGCTTTTGTCCAGGCCGCCTTGCGATGAAATGAAGCGCACTCCAACGAGTACTGCCGCTGCGACCACGACGCCAGCCGCCAGCCAACGCATTCTCGCGCGTCCGCGATGCTTGTCGCTGTTCGAATCCTTGTGTTCCGTCATTTGATTCTCGTTACCTTCGTTGGCGATTCGATCCGATTGCCGGGGTGCGAATCAGGATTGGGATTTTTTGTACACGAGATGCCCGGGAAGCTCGGTGTGGCGAGCGTTGATATTAGAGGTTCTTTCGCACGTAAATGCGATTGGATGTCGGCTGCGGCGAAGCTGGCGGAGATCGCTCACGAATTTGCGTCCTTCGGGCGAAAGCCGGGACCGGCAAGACGGGTGGACGCGGAAGATGGCGAGGTGATTGTGCTTGCCGGCCTAGACGAAGAAACTGTTTCGGACGGACGATCTGGACCTTTCTCGTGGCTCAATCTGTCGCGATCCTTCAACTCAAGGAAGACCCAGTTACTTGTGCTTCTGGAATTTCGCCGGTTATAGTCCAGACGATAGGGGTGAGCAACTTTCGCGTGCGAAAGTTCTTGTCGGCTCACAGTCCGATTCGGGCTGACCATGGAAATAGTCGAAACGATTATGCTCTCCCGCGAGGATCAATCAGTTCTCGTAGAGGCACTGTTGAACCCGCCGGAGCTTTCTCCGGCGTTGCGGGGCGCAATGATCCGCTATGCTCAACTGATAGTGGAGTCTTTCGCGCGCGAAAGTCAACGATCCTGTCTCGGGGGGGGGGGGGGGCTATGGAGCGTCGTGTCGTAGGCCATATCGATTTGGTGCTATTTGTGGCGCTGGTGGCTTTCGGCGGGTATGTCATTGTGTGTAAGCCATGGGGGATTGGGACTGATGAGTCTGCTGCCGCGGCTCTCGCGGGAGCCCTGTTTGGCGGTGCCGCAGTGCTGCTGGGAAACTGGATCAATCGAGCCAATGACCGATTCAAAGCTGCGCGTGAAGAAGCTGGTCAGCTTGAAAAGTTGAAAATAATCATTGCCGCCGAACTGGTCGATGTTGCTGCTGGGTTGCTGAGCGCCAAAGAGTTGGTTGATTCGGCGATCGCCAGCTTGCGGGCAGGCGGTCCCGTAGCGGAAGCGCTAGATATGAGCGCATATCGACCGCGTCAAATGCCCTTCACCGATGATCTTGGAACGAAATTGCTTATCCTTGAGAAGGGAGCGATAGACGCAATCGTTACTTTACGGTCGAACCTAGAGGTTACGCGGAAGAGCATGGACGACGTTACGGCAGGAGCGCGATTCGGCTTACTGAAAGCTACTTCACTTTCAGATGGCATAGGTCGCGACATGAAGGTTTTGGCCGAAACGATCTCCTACATTGCTCCGAATAGGAGGTTGTTGTTGGGGGATGCTGAACCGGAGCTTGTCACTGAAATTCTGAAGCGCAAAGCGAAGCCACCAGTCGATGATCGGAGGCCCGCTGCTCGATAGGGATTCGGGGGCATTGCTGGTAGTTGCTCGCGTTGGTTGTCGTCTATCGCGGTACACGTGGTGAAGGGGCAAACATCGACCTGATTGTCTCGAAATGTGTCTATGTTGATGCATCTCCGCCGAAAGTCAGTGCTTACGGCGTATTGCCAGCCATCGTGACGATGTACCGCGATAGACGAGTCGTTCTGCTCATGCCAATGCCGACCGAGATACGAGCTTCAACCGCCGGTACCGAAATTGAGCGGCGCGGTTCCGTTGTGATCCGATTTTGAGAGACCGTGAGCCCAATTTGCATAACGAACTAATCCTCCAAGATATCTCAGGGCCGATACGGGCTTCCAAGCGACCGCGCCAAGACCTTCCGCCAACTGAGGCGCAGCAGCATTTCTGTCTCCGTTGTTGGCTTTGATCGATTCAAGCGCGAGTTGAATGGTCGGCTGGCGCGCAACGGAACGCTTGGCCTCGTCCATCAGCGACGAGAGGTCCATTGTGTTCATGCGCAAATTTACTCGATCCGCTGTTACGTCGATGAGACCTAAGGCCGATGCGTCGGAGATTGCATTTCGTAGGCCATCGCCATCTAGCGAACGTCGACTTGTGGCGCCAGCTACAAGTTTTGTTAGCAACTCTTGAAGGCGAGCCGGGGATGATGCTCCGAGAAAAAGGCCAGTCAAGGTTTTGCTGGTTGATACAACACCCAACTGGCCGCCATTGCCGTCAGCTCTAGCGATTCCGCGTGGGCGAAGTTCAAGCAACCCGGCAAACAACAACCAGTTCTTCAAGTTTGCGCAATAGACTCGCAAGGTGGCGGGGGAGAAGATGGTGCTGCGTGGTTGCTGCTGATCAAAAAAATGTAGCCAGTCGTCCTGGCTGACGACTTCGTCTCTTGCCCAAAGACGCTCAATTGCTCGTGCGACGACATGTCTACGCAATTGACTTCTCACGATTCCAGCAATCGTCGTAGGGGATAGGTCAGAAAGATGGCTGGGAATCTTGTAGTTTCCTGAGCCATCTGCATCTACGAGTTGGAAGGCTACGAGATCGCCAAGCAGATTGAATGTTGGCCCTTCTTTCAAAGAAAGTTGTTCGCCAAGAGCAAGTGCCGACAATGGCCCTTTGCTCTCAAGAACGTTCAACGCTCGGAGTGCCACTGGGGGAGTCCGTTGGAATGTTCGGGTCCATGGAATTTGCGGTACCCGCTCCTCAACCAAGTAATCGCGAAAAATGTCCCAATAGACGACGTAGTTCATGCCGCTTCTAACCAACAGATGCTGATTAATCAGAAGGTTTGTTGTATCCCGAGAGAAGCTATCTTCGACTTCTGCCACTGCAACGGGCGCTCGTGCGGCTACAAATTTTAGGCAGCGAAGGTGATCCTCTTGAAGTTGCTCAAGATCTTCTTTGAAGAGCTGTTCGATGTCTAGCTCACGCTCCAGCAAGAGATATTGCGACTCGGCTGTCGACACGCGTTGGAGCACGTGGACAAGAAGTTTTTTTAGGAGCCATGGGAGACCCTGGCACTGCTCCGTTAAACGATGCCGCAACGGGCGAGATAGTTTCTTTCCGATAGCTTTTTCGGCCTTGGATATAACTCGATCGATTTCGCCACGCTTGAGTTCCGTTACCTTGAATGTCTTTCGCCTGTCGGCGAGTTGATGCCAGAGGTGGTATGCAGGATGTTGCTGCGGCAGCGAAACGTCTGTTTTCCAGGCAAATCCGAGTACGAGGGGCGCTTGCGCAGAATCGACATCGAGGCTCAGGTCTCGAACGGCATTGAATACTTCAAACAGGCTCTCCTTTGCGAATAGTTCTTCAAATTGATCGAACATGAGAACCGCGATTCTTCCTTGCGTTCGCAGTTGCGTTAGCGCATTTTTTACGTCCGGAGAGTCGAGCGGTTCGCGGAGGCTGTGGATATTCAGCGGATTCTTGCGGGCGGCGCCGATGTTCACCGCATCGTCGAGGGCGAGGCGTAGCGCCTCCACGACGAAGCCGGCATTGCTGGCGGAGCGGGAATCCACCGCGGTTATGGAGATTTTTTCCATGCTGCTGGTGCCAGATTTGTGAACTAGCTTTAGTGCCAGCGAGCTTTTTCCCCATCCGCTCGGTGCGAGAACCGCGAACGAGCGAGTGGAGGTGGCTCCACTTCGTGCTTGCTCAATGAATGCACCGACACCAGAAATCACTTCGTCTCTGCCGACAAAATCGGTGGGACGTGCGGGGCGGGGATCTTCCCAGGCATCGCCGGAGATAACTCGGGCAACAGGCGCCTTCGGGGAGCGAGTAGGAGTGGCGGTGGCGCCGCTCGGAAGCTGAATTGCCTGTAGAGCCGCATACCTGTGGGAAGCGCCAGCGACTTCTGCCGCTTCCCGTGATCCTAGTGGTTGCCCATTTCTGGCGTTGAAGACTGCATACTTGGCGGGAATTCCTTCCTCTAGCAGCTCGACAAGCCACGATCGCCGTCCGGGCGTGACCACAAGGCTCCAGTCACCTTGATTGAAGCCATCGACGTGATGGCTGAGAGTTTGCGGGTCAACGATTGAGCGTTGAGCTATGAGTACATCAATCGTTCGGGCGGGCGAGTACCAGGTGAACTTGAGGGAGAGGTCTCGATCCTGTTGAATTTCTTCCCAGAGTCCTCGGCCGTCCTTCGTCAGATCGCTCGTTGTGAAAAGCCAGCCATGGTCTGCTCGTCTAAGTTGGACGTTTCCCATAAGCTTCGTGATCACGTCTGCGGAGACGGGATCGCGATGGGCTTTGCATTCCACCAAAACGGTTATTGGCCGATCCTCGCTCTTGGCCAATATGTCTAGCTCCATCCCGGAGACTCGCAGTCTGCGCTGAGAACTCATCCGCATTGGCTTGAGAATTTCTACGATGAATTCCTCATAGAAGTCTCCCTTGTCGTCATTGGTCCAATCTGCGGGGACGGAAAACAGAAGATGGCGAGCGTCGGACATTTCAACCCTCAATTGAATTCGAGGAGAACTGTAACCGAGTCTGCATGGTTCGAGGAGTATGGGAGCGGTTTCATGTCGCGCTGCCTACAGACAGAGGGTTGCTGGCGGCATCGGGTCGCTAGATTCTGAGTCCCGGCGTGGGATGTCTGGGGCGCGCTGCAAAATTGCTTTCGGCATCAGTTCGCTGAGTTCGTCGTCCCGGCGATCCGATAGGTGATTGGCTGCGAAACGTGGAATACCGGACCGAAGCAAGGCGTAGGGCGGATATGCCGCGAAAGTTCGCAGCCAATCACCTACGGTCGGGTAAGGGGCGGCGAACTCAGCGGACTGATGCCGTTTCGAGGTCGCGGCAGGGGACGCCGCGCGGCGAGCGCCCAAAGGGCGGAGCCCTCATTCTGGTCTTTGGTGCCTGGTAGTGCTGTGGGAATACGGTCTACCTGTCAGCTGACGCTTCGTGCGTGCAGGCGTGCCCGCCGTTGACAGAGGCTAGAAACGACAAAGGGTTAGCCGAAGCTAACCCTTTGTTTTGTTTGGTGGCGAATCAGGGATTCGAACCCCGGACCTGCGGATTATGATTCCGTCGCTCTAACCGACTGAGCTAATTCGCCGAAGAAATAAATTATGCCGATGAGCCTTCTGGCTGTCAACATCTTTTTTCAGCTGGCGTGAAAAAAGTTGCCCGCGGCCCGTGTCGGCCTCGTCGCAGGGCGGGTTGCCGATCGCCGGAACGCATCCGGCAACCGCCGCCCACCCGCGCGTCGACATCAATCCTGCGCGTAGATGTTCGAGTCCTTCGTCTCCTTGACGAACAGCAGGCCGATCACGAACGTGCCCAGCGCGATCACGATCGGATACCAGAGCCCCGAGTAGATGTTGCCCTTCGCCGCGACGATCGCGAACGCGGTTGCCGGCAGGAAGCCGCCGAACCAGCCATTGCCGATGTGATACGGCAGCGACATCGACGTATAGCGGATCCGCGTCGGGAACATCTCGACCAGCATCGCGGCGATCGGCCCGTAGACCATCGTCACGTAGATCACGAGGATCGTCAGGATCACGATCGTCATCGGCCAGTTGAGCTGCGCGGGGTCGGCCTTCGCCGGATAGCCCGCCGACTTCAGCGTGGTCGCGAGCGTCTTGTCGAACGCCGCGCCCTTCGCCTTTGCGTCGGCCCCCTTGGCGTCGTATGCGTCGATCACGGTGTCGCCCACCTTGATCTGCGCGGTCGTGCCGGCCGGTGCCGCGACGTTCTCGTAGTTCAGGCCGGCCTTCGCGAGCGCGCTCTTCGCGATGTCGCACGAGTCGGTGAACTTCGATGTGCCGACCGGGTTGAACTGGAACGAGCAGGTGGCCGGATCGGCGACGACGGTGATCGGCGCCTTCTGCGTGGCGATCTCGAGCTGCGGGTTCGCGTAGTGCGTGAGCGCCTTGAACAGCGGGAAGTAGGTCAGCGCCGCGATCAGGCAGCCCGCGAGGATGATCGGCTTGCGGCCGATCTTGTCCGACAGCGAACCGAAGAACAGGAAGAACGGCGTGCCGATCAGGAGCGCGATCGCGATCAGGATGTTCGCGCTTGCACCGTCGACCTTCAGCGTCTGCGTGAGGAAGAACAGTGCGTAGAACTGGCCCGTGTACCACACGACGGCCTGGCCGGCCGTCAGGCCGACGAGCGCGAGGATCACGATCTTCAGGTTCTTCCACTGGCCGAACGCTTCGGTCAGCGGCGCCTTCGACGTCTTGCCTTCCGACTTGATGCGCAGGAACACCGGCGATTCGTTCAGCTGCAGCCGGATCCACACCGACACCGCGAGCAGCGCGATCGATGCGACGAACGGCACGCGCCAGCCCCAGTTGCCGAACGCTTCCTCGCCGATGAACGTGCGCACGCCGAGGATCACGAGCAGCGACAGGAACAGCCCGAGCGTCGCGGTCGTCTGGATCCACGCGGTGTAGAAGCCGCGCCGGTTCGACGGCGCATGCTCGGCGACGTAGGTCGCCGCACCGCCGTACTCGCCGCCGAGCGCGAGGCCCTGCAGCAGCCGCATCGCGATGAAGATCACCGGCGCGGCGATGCCGATCGACGAGTAGCCGGGCAGGAAGCCGACCACGAACGTCGATATGCCCATGATCACGATCGTCACGAGGAACGTGTGCTTGCGTCCGACCATGTCGCCGAGCCGGCCGAACACGATCGCGCCGAACGGCCGCACCGCGAAGCCGGCCGCGAAGCCGAGCAGCGTGAAGATGAACGCGGCGGTCGGATTGACGCCGGAGAAGAAGCTCTTGCTGATGTAGGCCGCGAGTGAGCCGGCCAGATAAAAGTCGTACCATTCGAACACGGTCCCGAGCGACGACGCGAAGATCACCTTTTTCTCTTCGCCCGTCATCGGCGCGTGCGAAATTTGCCCGCCTAACGTTGCCATGAATCGTCTCCAAGTCCCTTGATATAGATATGCGGCCGCCTTGGGTGGGCGGGCCTGTCGACGATTATTGGCACGGAAACTTACGGCGCACTGACTCGCGCGCACAAAACGACTGCGCGTTAACCCGTGCCGAATCGGATGCTTCGCGCGCCGATCGTGGCGCGAACGTCCGGCAAATCGCCGATTTCGATGCGATCGCGTCGCGATGCCGCGGTGCGCGTCAGGGTTAATCCGGAGCGGCTTCCGCCAGCGGCAGGCTGACGCGCACGAGCGTGCCGGCGAGGCGGGGCGCCTGCTGGTAGACGTGATCGTCGAGCGTCAGCGTGCCGCCGTGCTGCGTGGCGATCTCGCGCACGATCGCGAGCCCGAGGCCGCTGCCGTCGCCTTCGCGGCCGAGGATCCGGTAGAAGCGCTCGACGACGCGCTCGCGTTCGGCGGCCGGGATGCCGGGGCCCGTGTCCTCGACTTCGAGATGCACGAGCCGCGCCGCGCGCTCGGCGCGCACGCGCACCGTGATGCGGCCGCCTTCGGGCGTGTAGCGGATCGCGTTGTCGATCAGGTTGCCGAGCATCTCGCGCAGCATCACCGGATTGCCGTCGACGTCGAGCGGCGCGTCGTCCGGCGGGCCTTCGTAACCGAGATCCATCCGCTTCGCGAGCGCGGCCTGCACCCAGTCGCGCACCGCGCGCCGCGCGAGCGCGGCGATCTCGACCGGCTCGAACGTGAGCCCGCTCGCGCGGTTCTCGGCGCGCGCGAGCGCAAGCAGTTGCGTGACGAGCCGCGCGGCCTGCTCGGAGCTCGTCGCGATCTGCTCGAGCGAGCGCTGCACGTCGGGCGGGACGGGGTGGCGCAGCGCGAACTCGGCCTGCGTGCGCAGGCCCGCGAGCGGCGTCTTCATCTGGTGCGCGGCGTCGGCGATGAAGCGCTTTTGCAGCGCCATGTTCTGTTCGAGACGCGCGAGCAGGTCGTTGAACGACGTGACGAGCGGTTCGATCTCGGGCGGCGCGCGCTGCGCCTCGACGGGCGACAGGTCGTCGGGCCGCCGCGCGCGGATGTGCGCCTGCAGCGCATTGAGCGGCGCGAGCCCGCGCGACAGCCCGAACCAGACGAGCAGGATCGCGAGCGGCAGGATCACGAACTGCGGCAGGATCACGCCCTTGATGATGTCGTTCGCGAGCGCGTTGCGCTTGTCGAGCGTCTCGCCGACCTGCACGAGCACGGGCTGCGTGCCGCTCGCCTGCGGCAGCGCGACCGTCGTATACGCGACGCGCACGTCGTTGCCGCGCAGCAGGTCGTCGCGAAACACGACGACGCCCGGCGGCGGGCGATCCTCGTCGCGCGGCAGCGGCATGTCGGCTTCGCCCGCGACCAGCTCGCCGCGCGCGCCGAGCACCTGGAAGTAAACGCTGTCGACGTTGTCCGCACGCAGGAAGTCGCGCGCCTGCTCCGGCAGCGTCAGCTCGGCGACGCCGTTCACCGGGTGGATCTGGCGCGCGAGCACGTATGCGTTGGTCTCGAGCGTGCGGTCGAACGGGCCGTTCGCGATGGTCTTCGCGACGAGATAGGTGACGGCGATGCTCATCGGCCACAGCAGCAGCAGCGGCGCGAGCATCCAGTCGAGGATTTCGCCGAACAGCGAGCGAGGGCGCGTAGCCTCGGGCGCGTCAGTTTCGTCGGGCGGCGCGAACGGGTTCTCGTAGCGTGCGTCGCGCGCATCGTCGGCGGCCGACGACGGCGCGCCGGTCGGGTGGCGGGAATGGGCCGGCGTGGCCATCGCGGCGACGCCCGGCTTCAGCGCAGCGGCGTGCCGGCCGTCGCGGGCTGGGGCGCTGTCGTGTCGGCCGGCACGGCGGGCGCGACCTTTTCGAGGCAATAACCGAGGCCGCGCACGGTCGAGATCCGGACGCCGCTCGGCTCGATCTTCTTGCGCAGCCGGTGCACGTAGACTTCGATCGCGTTGTTGCTGACTTCCTCGCCCCATTCGCACAGATGGTCGACGAGCTGCTCCTTCGATACGAGCCGGCCGATCCGCTGCAGCAGCACCTCGAGCAGGCCGAGCTCGCGCGCGGAGAGATCGAGTACGCGCTCGTTCGCATACGCGATGCGGCCGACCTGATCGAACGCGAGCGAGCCGTGCCGCACGACGGTCGGGCCGCCGCCCGCGCCGCGCCGGGTCAGCGCGCGTACGCGCGCCTCGAGCTCGTTGAGCGCGAACGGCTTGGCCATGTAATCGTCCGCGCCGAGGTCGAGACCCTTCACGCGCTCGTCGACACTGTCGGCGGCGGTCAGGATCAGCACGGGGAGGTTGGAATTGCGTGCGCGCAGGCGCTTGAGCACGTCGAGCCCGGACATTTTCGGCAACCCGAGATCGAGGATCAGCAGGTCGAATGTCTGCATCGACAGCGCCGTATCGGCATCGACGCCGCTCTTCACGTGGTCGACCGCATAGCCCGATTGGCGGAGTGACCGGGTGAGGCCGTCCGCGAGTATGCTGTCGTCTTCGGCGATGAGAATTCGCATGTTGCTGACCGATGGCCGGCAGGGCATTCGCGCCGGCGCGGCTGTCTCCGAAGTTATTCGTGTACAACGCTCTGCATTGCGGGCTTGCACAAAACACTGTTTTTTTATACAGTGTCTGCATTCGTGGGCGGCGCTTGAAAGCGGGCGCGCCTTTAACAGACGCTGCTCATCATAGCAAAGGACGATTCATGGAAGAAAGCAAGAAGGGCTCCGGGATGACTGCCGAGAAGAGCAAGGCGCTGGCGGCTGCACTCGCGCAGATCGAAAAGCAGTTCGGCAAAGGGTCGATCATGCGGATGGGCGACGGCGAGGTGGCCGAGGACATCCAGGTCGTCTCCACGGGTTCGCTGGGGCTCGACATCGCGCTTGGCGTTGGCGGCCTGCCGCGCGGCCGGGTGGTCGAGATCTACGGTCCGGAATCGTCCGGTAAAACCACGCTCACGCTGCAGGTGATCGCCGAGCTGCAGAAGATCGGCGGCACGGCCGCGTTCATCGACGCCGAGCACGCGCTCGACGTCCAGTACGCGTCGAAGCTCGGCGTGAACGTGCCGGAACTGCTGATCTCGCAGCCGGACACCGGCGAGCAGGCGCTGGAAATCACCGATGCGCTGGTGCGCTCGGGCTCGATCGACATGATCGTCATCGACTCGGTCGCGGCACTCGTGCCGAAGGCCGAAATCGAAGGCGAGATGGGCGATTCGCTGCCGGGCCTGCAGGCCCGCCTGATGTCGCAGGCGCTGCGCAAGCTGACCGGCACGATCAAGCGCACGAACTGCCTCGTGATCTTCATCAACCAGATTCGCATGAAGATCGGTGTGATGTTCGGCAACCCGGAAACCACGACGGGCGGCAACGCGCTGAAGTTCTATGCGTCGGTGCGTCTCGACATCCGCCGGATCGGCTCGATCAAGAAGAACGACGAGGTGATCGGCAACGAAACCCGCGTGAAGGTCGTCAAGAACAAGGTATCGCCGCCGTTCCGCGAAGCGATCTTCGACATCCTGTACGGCGAGGGCATCTCGCGTCAGGGCGAGATCATCGACCTCGGCGTGCAGGCGAAGATCGTCGACAAGGCGGGCGCCTGGTACAGCTACAACGGCGAGAAGATCGGCCAGGGCAAGGACAACGCGCGTGAATTCCTGCGCGAGAATCCGGAAATCGCGCGCGAGATCGAGAACCGCATCCGCGAATCGCTCGGTGTCGTCGCAATGCCCGATGGTGCAGACAACGAAGCCGAGGCGATGGACGAAGAAGAGTGATGGTCGGGCGCCGAGGTCAGGCTGGCGAGCCGGAGGAGAGCGACGCGCCCGAAACGGCGGGTCGCTCCGGCCGGCGAGCCGGGCCCTCGGGCGCCGACCGGCGGGTCGCGGGCAGCAACGCCGCGGGCCGCACCGCGACGAGGGCATCCGACGATGCCCTCGTTTCGTTTGAAATTGCCGCGCCGGACGATCCGTTCGACGACGATGAATCGTTCGACGCGCACGACCGGTCCCGCCGTCGCGTATCCGGTGTCGGATTCCCGGGCGATCGCGCATCCGATGCGTCGGCGTCTGCGACGGAAGACGTCTATACACGCAGCAGCCAGCATCCGCGTCGCACGCGCCGCGCGTCCGGCACTTCTTCAAGCGGTGCTTCCGGCGACGATCCGGGCACCGGCAAACGCAAGTCGTCGAAGCCGCCGCGTTCGTTGAAGGGCCGCGCGCTCGGCTATTTGTCGAGGCGCGAATACAGCCGCACGGAACTCGCGCGCAAGCTCGCGCCGTATGTCGGCGAAGACGAGTCCATCGAACCGGTGCTCGATGCGCTGGAGAAGGAAGGCTGGCTGTCCGACGCGCGCTTCGCCGAGAGCCTCGTGCATCGTCGCGCGTCGCGCGTCGGGGTCGCACGCATCGTCAGCGAGCTGAAGCGCCATGCGGTCGGCGACACGCTCGTCGAGGAAGTGAACGCGCAGTTGCGCGAGACCGAATGGGCGCGCGCGCAGGCTGTCTGGCGCAAGAAATTCGGTGCACTGCCGCAAACGCCGGCCGAGCGTGCGAAGCAGGCGCGCTTTCTCGCCGCGCGCGGCTTCTCGAGCTCGACCATCGTGAAGTTGCTGAAGGTCGGCGACGATTTCCCGATCGACGATTGATCGCGCCGGTCGCGCGCGTGGCGCGCGATTTTGCTGCAACGCAACCGCTTCCGGACAGGCGGGAATACCCGCCGTCGCGTCAAACTGTCTCAAATACCCAATATGCTAAAATCCGTGGGTTTTCCTCTTCGGCCTCAATCTCCAGCATGCCGCTATCCGAGCCCGTGCCCCGTCAGTTGCGACATCGACGCGCAATCCGAGCGGAAGCTTACGAGCGTGGCGACGGCTTGTGGGACATCGAAGCCTGCCTGACCGACCACAAGCCGCGCGACGTCGCGCTTGCGTCGGGCATCCGGCCCCAGGGCCTGCCGATCCACGAACTCTGGCTGCGCGTGACTATCGATCGTGAACTCAATGTCGTCGACGCCGAAGCGTCTTCGGAATGGGTGCCTTATCCCGGTCAGTGTCAATCCGCCCCTCCCGCCTATCGGGCCCTCATCGGGCTCAATCTCTTCCGCCACTTCCGCCGCGATGCGAACCGACTGCTGTCCGGTGTCGCAGGCTGCTCCCATCTCACCGAACTGTGCGCTGTGCTGCCGACGGCAGCGATCCAGGCGTTCGCCGGTGACGTGTGGAACGTGCGCGAGGAGGGAGGCGAAGGGCCGGATCACGACGGCGTGCGCGACGAACCGCCTTTCCAGCTCGGCCGCTGCCGTGCGCTGCGGTTCGACGGCGAGGTCGTGCGGCAGTACTACCCGCGCTGGTATGGCGCGGAGCGGCCGAACGTGCCCGGTGACGGCAGCACGAAGGAATGAACGGAAATCATTCGAAGAAGCGTCTTAAGCGACTTTTCATCCAACTCTCAGACTGAAGGGAATCACGCATGAAGATTCACGAGTACCAGGGTAAGGAAATCCTGCGGAAATTCGGAGTCGCGGTACCGCGCGGCAAGCCGGCGTTCTCGGTTGACGAGGCCGTCAAGGTGGCGGAAGAGCTCGGCGGCCCGGTGTGGGTCGTCAAGGCTCAGATTCACGCGGGTGGCCGCGGCAAGGGCGGCGGCGTGAAGGTGGCGAAGTCGATCGAGCAGGTTCGCGAATACGCGAACCAGATCCTCGGCATGCAGCTCGTCACGCACCAGACCGGTCCGGAAGGCCAGAAGGTCAACCGTCTGATGATCGAAGAAGGCGCCGACATCAAGCAGGAACTGTATGTCAGCCTCGTCGTCGACCGCATCTCGCAGAAGATCGTGCTGATGGGTTCGAGCGAAGGCGGCATGGACATCGAAGAAGTTGCCGAAAAGCACCCGGAACTGATCCACAAGGTCATCGTCGAGCCGTCGACCGGCCTGCTCGACGCCCAGGCCGACGACCTCGCCGCGAAGATCGGCGTGCCGGCTGCTTCGATTCCGCAAGCGCGTGCCATCCTGCAAGGCCTGTACAAGGCATTCTGGGAAACCGACGCGTCGCTGGCTGAAATCAACCCGCTGAACGTCTCCGGCGACGGCAAGGTCATCGCACTCGACGCGAAGTTCAACTTCGATTCGAACGCGCTGTTCCGTCATCCGGAAATCGTCGCGTACCGCGATCTGGACGAAGAAGATCCGGCTGAAATCGAAGCGTCGAAGTTCGACCTCGCGTACATCTCGCTCGACGGCAACATCGGCTGTCTCGTGAACGGCGCAGGCCTGGCAATGGCGACGATGGATACCATCAAGCTGTTCGGCGGCGAGCCGGCGAACTTCCTGGACGTCGGCGGTGGCGCGACGACCGAGAAGGTCACGGAAGCGTTCAAGCTGATGCTGAAGAACCCGGACCTGAAGGCGATCCTCGTGAACATCTTCGGCGGCATCATGCGCTGCGACGTGATCGCGGAAGGCGTGATCGCCGGTTCGAAGGCCGTGAACCTGAAGGTGCCGCTCGTCGTGCGCATGAAGGGCACGAACGAGGACCTCGGCAAGAAGATGCTGGCCGACTCGGGCCTGCCGATCATCTCGGCGGACAGCATGGAAGAAGCTGCGCAGAAGGTCGTCACGGCTGCCGAAGGCAAGTAAGCGCGCGCTCAATGAACACGCATGGCGGCGCGGTTCGCAC
The DNA here is from genome assembly GCF_025685725.1 of Burkholderia sp. BKH01. Lineage (NCBI taxonomy): Bacteria > Pseudomonadati > Pseudomonadota > Betaproteobacteria > Burkholderiales > Burkholderiaceae > Burkholderia > Burkholderia sp. BKH01. Next base: position 537,447 of record NZ_JAOTQT010000002.1, read on the forward strand.
GCGACGCCAATCGAACAGAGGTCAAAATACATGTCGATTCTGATCAACAAGGACACGAAGGTCATCACGCAGGGCATCACCGGCAAAACCGGTCAGTTCCATACGCGCGCCTGCCGTGAATACGCAAACGGCCGCGAAGCATTCGTCGCGGGCGTGAACCCGAAGAAGGCCGGCGAAGATTTCGAAGGCATTCCGATCTACGCAAGCGTCAAGGAAGCGAAGGAAGAAACCGGCGCGACCGTGTCGGTCATCTACGTTCCGCCGGCAGGCGCTGCTGCTGCGATCTGGGAAGCGGTCGAAGCCGATCTGGATCTCGCGATCTGCATCACGGAAGGCATTCCCGTGCGCGACATGATCGAAGTGAAGGACCGCATGCGCCGCGAAGGCCGCAAGACGCTGCTGCTCGGGCCGAACTGCCCGGGCACGATTACGCCGGACGAACTGAAGATCGGCATCATGCCGGGTCACATCCACCGCAAGGGCCGCATCGGCGTCGTGTCGCGTTCGGGCACGCTGACGTATGAAGCCGTGGCGCAGCTGACGGCACTCGGCCTCGGCCAGTCGTCGGCAGTCGGTATCGGCGGCGACCCGATCAACGGTCTGAAGCACATCGACGTGATGAAGATGTTCAACGACGATCCGGATACGGACGCGGTCGTGATGATCGGCGAAATCGGCGGTCCGGACGAAGCCAATGCGGCCGAGTGGATCAAGGCCAACATGAAGAAGCCGGTCGTCGGCTTCATCGCAGGCGTCACGGCGCCTCCGGGCAAGCGCATGGGCCACGCCGGCGCGCTGATCTCGGGCGGTGCGGATACGGCCGAAGCGAAGCTGGAAATCATGGAAGCGTGCGGCATCACCGTCACGCGCAACCCGTCGGAAATGGGCCGCCTGCTGAAGGCAGCGCTGTAATATTTCCGCCTGGGTTCGTCCTGCAGAAAACGCCGGCTTCGCCGGCGTTTTTTGTTATGCTCGCGCAATGAATTCGTAAGCACCGGGCATGCATCGCGCATGTGCCGGCGATGAACCGGGCCGCCCGCCGGGCGGCCATATCCTGCACATCACCCCCATGCTCGAATTCCTGACGTCGCTGCACTGGGGCGCCGTTCTCCAGATCGTCATCATCGACATCCTGCTCGGCGGCGACAACGCGGTCGTGATCGCGCTCGCGTGCCGCGACCTGCCTGCGAACCAGCGGCTGCGCGGCGTCGTCTGGGGCACCGCGGGGGCGATCCTGCTGCGCGTCGCGCTGATCACGTTCGCGGTCGCGCTGCTCGATGTGCCGTTCCTGAAGATCGGCGGCGGGCTGCTGCTGCTTTGGATCGGCGTCAAGCTCATGGCGCCGGCCGCCGATGCGCACGACCACATCAAGCCGGCCGACCGGCTGTGGGACGCCGTGAAGACGATCGTGATCGCCGATGCGGTGATGAGCCTCGACAACGTGATCGCGATCGCCGGCGCGGCCGAGCAGGCCGACCCGTCGCACCGGATCGCGCTCGTGATCTTCGGGCTCGTCGTCAGCGTGCCGATCATCGTGTGGGGCAGCACGCTGGTGCTGAAAATGCTCGATCGCTTCCCCATCGTCGTGACGCTTGGCGCCGCGCTGCTCGGCTGGATCGCGGGCGGGCTGATCGTGAACGATCCGGTCGGCGACCGCTGGCCGGTGCTCGATACGCCACCTGCGATCTACGGCGCGAGCATGGCCGGCGCACTGTTCGTCGTGGCGGCCGGTTACGCGCTCAGGAGGCGCCGCGGCACATCGGGCGCGCGCTGACGTTGGCCGTCCGGCCGACTGCCGGGTTCGCGGCCCGCTGGCTACGATCGAGACGCCTGCCTTTATCGGCAGGCGTTTTTCGTTTCCGGAGCCTGCCATGTTCGAAGCCTTTTCCGTTTCACTGTTCCGTCGCGTTGCCGCCGATCTGCGGCGCGCGAGCCGGCCGTCGCCGCGCTGGCGGCCGGCCGGCTTCACGCTGATCGAGCTGATGATCGTGCTGGCGATCGTCGGCGTCGTCGCGGCCTATGCGATTCCCGCGTACCAGGATTACCTCGCGCGTTCGCGTGTCGGCGAGGGGCTCGCGCTCGCGTCGTCCGCGCGGCTCGCGGTTGCCGACAACGCGGCGAGCGGCGCGAGCCTCGACGGCGGCTACAGCCCGCCGGCCGCTACCCGCAACGTCGAATCGGTTGCGATCGACGGCGAGACCGGCCAGATCACGGTCGCGTTCACGACCCGCGTCGCCGCGGCCGGCACGAATACGCTGGTACTCGTGCCGGCCGCGCCCGACAAGGCCGATGCGCCCACCGCGCGCGTGGCGCTCAAAAAGGGCGCGATGCAAGCCGGTGCGATCGCGTGGGAGTGCTTCGCCGCCGGCAAGGATGCGTCGTCGCTGCCGGCGCCGGGGGCCGGGCCGCTGCCGGGCACCGCTGCGACGCTGCCGGCGAAATATGCGCCCGCGGAGTGCCGCGCGTAGCGCCGGCGGAGGAGGAGGGCGACGGCGCGCGGGGCACGCCGGCCGCCGCTTCGGCCGGCCGGGCCGGTCGCGCGGCGTCGGGTCGCCGCGCGACGGCCCCGCACAGAGGGGGGAAAGTTTTGTATAGTGCGCCGGTTGCTGACATCCGGTTCGCTCATGCCCTCTACTTTTTCCCGTTCGTTGTCGCTCGTTGCGCTGGCTGTCGCCCTGATCGTGCCGTACGCGATCACGAATCACACGTATCCGATCCCGACCTTCTATTCCGAGTTTTCCGCGCTGGTGCTGTATCTGCTGGTGGGGCTGTCGGTCGTCCTGCTCACGCGGACGAGCCGTGCGGCCGAGCCGTTCGCCGCGCCGGCCGCGTTCGTCGTGCCGCTCGGGTTCGCCGCGGTGCTGATCGCGCAGGTCGCGCTGATGTCGCTCAAGGTGCCGTCGATGAACTGGCTGGCGCTCGGTTATCTCGCCGCCGCGCTGGTCGCGATGCAGGCCGGCTACGCGCTCGCGCGCGACGGGTTGGCCGAGGTCGTCTCGCGCATGATGGCCGGTGCGCTGCTCGTCGGCGGCGTATTCGCGGTCGGAACGCAGATCGTGCAGTTGTTTCACCTCGAGTCGGCCGTCTCGCCGTTCGTCGTGATGTACAACGTCGCGGTCGATCGCCGCCCGTACGGCAACATGGCGCAGGCGAACCACCTGGCCACCTACATCGCGTTCGCGCTCGCGGGCGCGCTGTATCTCGTGCAGACGCGCCGGCTCGCGGTATGGGCGTGGTTCGTGCTGTCGATCGTGCTGTCGGTCGGTCTCGCGCTGACGGTGTCGCGCGGGCCGTGGCTGCAGGTCGCGGTGATGGTCGTCGCGGGCTTCTGGATGGCGTGGCTCGAATCGCGCCGCGCGCCGGGCAATACGCGTGCATGGCTGATGCCGGCCGTGCTCGCGATTGCGTTCATCGCGGTGAACGTCGCGGTGCGCTGGGCCAACGTGCACTATCACCTGAATCTCGCGGAGTCGGCGGCCGACCGGATGCGCGACGCGGGGCAGATCGCGCCGCGCCTCGCACTTTGGAAGTACGGGCTCGCGATGTTCCGCGAGCATCCGCTGCTCGGCGTCGGCTGGGGCGAATTCCCGTCGCACCAGTTTGCGCTCGTGCGCACGATGGGTGGCGTCGAGATCGCGAACAACTCGCACGACATCTTCATCGACCTGCTCGCGAAGTCCGGTCTCGCCGGCCTTGGCGTGCTCGTCGTCACGCTCGTGATGTGGTTCGTGCGTGCGCTGCGCGCGCCGCAGTCGAGCACGCGCGTGTTCGGCTTCGCGCTGATCGGCATCCTGCTGATGCATGCGCTGGTCGAGTATCCGCAGCAGTACATGTTCTTCCTGTTGCCGGCGATGTTCGTGATCGGGCTGCTCGACGTGAAGCCGCTGCGCATCCTGCCGGGCCGCGCGGCGTTCGGGCTGTTCGCGGTGCTGTCGTTCGGCGGCGTGCTGGCGGCGGTGCCCGTGCTGCGCGACTACCAGCGCGCGGAAGTGCTGTATTACGGCAGCGACCCGGCCGCGCAGTATCGCGATGCGCCGTCGCTGCTGTTCGGCGCGTGGGGCGATTACGGTGCGGCGACGCTGCTGACGATTTCGCCGGAAGACTTGCCGGCCAAGCTCGCCGCCCATGAACGCGCGATCGCGCTGTTGCCGGGCGAGACGGTGCTGCGCCGCTATGCGGCGCTGCAGGCGCTGGCGGGCCGCGAAGCCGACGCGCTCGATACCGTCGCGCGCCTGCACGTGTTTGCGAAGGAGCTGAAGGACTGGCCGCAGCAACTGGCCCTGCTGTACAAACTGTGCGACCAGCAGCCGGCGCTGAAGACGTTCAAGGCGGCCGTTGTCGCGAAGTACGGGGAAGTGCCGGCCGATGCGGCCGACGACTCGGACGACGACGACTCGGATTGAAACGCGCAGCGGCCGCCGGAACGGGGAATTCCGGCGTTTGCCGCGCAGCGATGCACGATAGGGTTAGCCGTCGGGCAGATCGGCCCTGCGTGAATCGCGTGAATTCGGCCAGGTAACGATTACCTCACGAATGGCGCGGATTCCGGCCAAAGGCGCGTCGATTCGCGTCAACCATTGTCAAATCGCCGCCACTGGCCGGGTGGCGCGTGCACAATGCGCGCAAGCGCTCGTATGCCGGCCCGCGTCGGGCACGGGGGCGGCGCGAACAGGCAACACCCCGGCTATCCGGGAAGCCCTTCGGGCAGGATCGCGGCCGAGCATCGATCGGCCGTGCGGCCGTAACGGGGCGCCGGTCCGATGGCCGCGGCGCAGTGCGACGCACGTGATGCGGAGGCAAGGTCTTCCGGTGCGCGGCGCGTTCGTCCAGAACAGTGCTGAAGAACGATATTCGACCATGGCTATTCGCTCGACCTACCTGATCCTGCCCGCCGTCGCGATGCTGTTTTCCGGCTGCGCGATGCTGTCGTCGTCGCAGGAAAGCAAGCTGACCTGCCATATTCCGCGCGCCGTCTATCCGGACACCGCGAAGCCGCTCGCGCGTCCGGCCACCGTGCTCGTGCGCGCGCTGATGACGACGTCCGGCGAAGCGCAGAACGTCACCGTGACGACGAGCAGCCGCAATGCGGCCGCCGATCGTGCGGCCGTCGAAGCGATGACGCACGCGACTTGCGCGCAGACGGGCGCGACGGCGAATCCGTTCCTGCTGACCCAGCCGTTCGTGTTCGAGCCGCGACGCGGCGAGTGATGTCGGACGGCGCGGGCTGCGCGCCGCTTTCCGTCCGGTTTTGCCGCTATCCTCCGGCCGCACCGTTGCGCGCGGCCGTTGCGCCGCGCGTGCCCGATGTTCAGTGCTGCGGCATCAGGTTCGCGCCGCGGCAGGCCGGTTCGGCCGAATTGCGCAGCCCGAGCATCGTGAATCCGTTGCGCTCCTGGCGAATCAGCGCATAGCGCCGCGCGACCGTTTCCCCGCTCTTGCCCGTCAGATCCAGTTCGACCTGAAAGCGCTCCTTGCTGTCCGAGCAGCCGCGCACGGGGCCGTACGCGAAGCCGGTATCGGGCGCCTTGCTTGCCGCGTTGAACGCCTGCCGGGCTTTCAGCGCGGCCGCTGCGGCGGCGGGCTCGCTCCATTCGCGCGCAAGCGCATCGTCCACTTTCAGCCATTCGTCGGCGAAATCGCGGCCGTTGAGCGCCGCGGGCTGCACGCGTTGCACGGTGTCGCCGTCGACGCGGTAGCTGAAGATGCCCGGCCGCGTCATGACTTCGCTGTCGAGCGAGCCGACCGTCGTGCGCAGCTCGAAGCCGTCGGGGCGCACCTTGAACCGGATCGCGTCGTCGTCGATCACGTAGCCGTGTTCGGTATGGAACAGCGTGCGTTGCGCGGTCGAGCCGTTTGCCGGTGCGACCACGTCCGCGCCGAACCGGCTCCAGCGAGACGAGCACCACGGCGTGCCGTGGACGACCGCGACCTGCCCGCCGGGCAGCGCCGAGAACCAGAAGCCGCCGCCGTAGGCGCCGCCGATGTCCTTGTAATCGTCGGCCTGCCAGCGAAGCACGCGCCGCCAGCCGCCGTTTTCCCATGCGTACGCGGTGAGCAGGTTGTCGTCGCCGCACGCGATGTCGAAGCCGGCGCGCACGAAGAGAAGCGGGCGGGACGTGCCGCCGCGTTCGACGTCGACGTCCGGATTGCGGCCGAATGCCGATTCGCCGTTTTTCGGTGCTGCCGACTGGGTCGACTGGGCCGGCACGCCCAGTGCGGCCGCGAGCGTCCGTTTCAGTGCAGCCGGTTCGACGTGTTCGTCGCTGCATGCGAGCCGTGCGTCGATCGCGCCGACGAGCGCCTGCTTGTATGCGCGCAGCGCGTCGCGCAGCGGCGGCGAGACATCGACGTTGCCACCACCGTCGCCTTGTGGATTGCGGACCTGCTGCACGCGGTGCTGCGCATCGATTGCCGCGCGCGCGGCGGTGTCGGCGGCGGGGCAGGTGCCGGCGGCGAACGCGGTTGCCGGTGCGGCGGCAATCCACAGCGAGAGCGCGGCGCAATGCAGCGTTTTCATCTTCGAATGGTTTCTCAGGTTGTAGCGAGGGGATTCAGTCTTTTGAAGCAGGGGTATTTCGCATCGGGAACGACAGCTTCTTCAGTCTCGCACCGAGCAGCGAATAGAGCGTGTTCGTATCCGGATCGAAGTACTTGCTGCGATAGATCGTCTCGTCGTCAGTCTGTTTCCAGGTCTTGCCAGCATCAGTGCTACTGAACATCTGGGCGACCGGTGGATCATCGATCGCCTGCTTGGGATCGATCGCGTACACGAGCAGCAGGCCGTCGCGGCCCACGTCGAGGCCGCCCAGAATGAGCTTCTTGTCGAACGTCGCCACTTGCCGGACATGCTCGGGTTGCGCGTTCGTCCATGTGGAAAGTACGCCGGTCCGGTGTCCGCGATCCCGTGTAGCGTCGATGTGGCTCTCATTGTCGAGGCGGGACAGCACGTAAAGCGCGTAGCTCCCCGCCGTGGCAGGTGTCGACTCGAGCCGGACGACTGTCTGGTTCGGCAGGACGGCATCCGGAACGAACGCCTGCTGATCCGGGGCGAGCCGATATATGACGCTGCGGGCAGGGGCCGTTGCCGATCGATCGACATGGTAAGCCACTCGCAGTACGCCGTCCGGCCCCAGGCTCACACCTTTGAACTGGCGCCGAGTTTCGCCGGGGACAACCGCACCCGGCGGTGGCGCGATCTGCTTCCAGGATTCGCCGCCGTCGGATGTGCGTCGGACGGTAGGGCCCCAGCCGATCGCGTAGCCGTGCTGCGCATCGATGAAAAGGAATTGATCGATATCTTCGTGCTCGGGCCATTCGAGCCGTGACCAATGGTGGCCGCCGTCGAGCGATTTCCAGACTTGGGTTTGATGCGGGACGAGATCGTCTGCAGTACGCGCAGACGTGTAGCTCATCCAGCTGGCACTGATCAAGTGAATGTTCCCGTCGCGCGAATGCCACCATGCGGTTTTCTGGCCGGGCGCCTGAAAGTAGCGCTGCAGCCCGTGATCGATCGTGCCGCGGAAGAAATTCGCGGTTCGTCGATTCAGCGTTTCTCCCGCATTGTTCATCCACGCTTCGATGGGTTCGGCGACCATCGGTCTTTTCCACTCGCTGGCAGGCTTCAGCGTAATCACGGGATCGGAGACCGTGAGCGACATGATCGTGCTGCCGTCAAGGTAGAAATCCCCACCGCCCACCGGCGGGTCCGGCCACGTGACTTCCGACGAAACGGTTTCCCATCGAGGGCCCGTGCTTTCGTACAGAAAGGCTAGCGCGGCGCTGCCGAGCGCGATGGCAGCCAGTCGCTTCAATTTGGATCGATTTCGCATGGGGGCCGACGGAAGTCGAAGGACGAATTCGGGTTGGCGCTTGACTGGCCTCGCGCGCGACGGTTTTGCCTGATCACTGAACCGCGCCGTTATGTTTGCTCGTGCGACGGGTCATGTCGCGGGCTTCGTCGACTTCTGCGGACGCAGCCCGCGCCAAGCACGTCGGGCGGCAATCAGAATTGCCGCTTCCTCAGCGTGTAGGCAAACACCGAGTAGAGCGTATTCGATTCCGGGTCAAAGTAGCCGCCCTGCGAAGCCTTGTCGGTGGTCTGCTGCCACGTTTTACCGTCGTCGGTGCTGCTGATGGTCAGGTCGATGGGCGAGCCACCGTCGTTGGCGGTGTTGGGATCGGTAGCGTGGACTAGCACGACGCCGTTGCGCCCCGCGCTCAGTCCGTTGAGCGTCAAGTGGCCTTCGAATGTGTGCAACTCCCGGATGTGATCGGGGTGCTCGCTGGTCCAGGCTGAAATGACACCTGCACCGTGGCTGCCGCCGGATTCACCACTCGCGCGCGACAGCGCATACAGGGTGTAATCTCGAGCGGGGGCCGGCGGTGATTCGAGGCCGACGACGACTTGTCCGGGCAGCACCGCTTCCTGGGTGAAGTCCTGCTGATCCCAGTCGAGCCGACTGACGATGCCGGCCGGTTGCGGATGCTCGACGTCGGTGCTCAGATAGGCGACGCGCAATGTGCCGTCCGGGCCGAGGTTGGTACCGTCGAAAGTTCTACGCGACTTCCCCTGGACGATTGCGCCTGGAGGCTCCTTGATTTCCTGCCACGATTGGCCACCGTCTGCCGTTCGCCAGACGCGTGGCCCCCAGCCGATCGCGTAGCCACGTTGAGCATCGATGAACAGTAACCGGCTGATGTTATGGTCCGCCGGCCACTGGAGCTGGGACCAGTGCCGGCCGCCATCGCTCGATTTCCAGAGCTTGGTGGTCTGAGGGGCCGCGCCGTCGTCGGGGCGAGGCGCCTTGTAATCCATCCAGCCGGTACTGACGTACAAGACGCGCCAGTCGGGCGAGTACCACCATGCCGCGGTCTGGCCCGGTTGTTGGAAGTGACGCGCGACGCTGCCGCCCAGGGTGCCGCGCAGGAAACTGACGGTGGACCGGTTCAGGCGCTCGTTCGAGTCGTCCATCCACGGTTCGGCGAACTCCGCGACGTCAGGGTTCTTCTGCTCGCTTTCCGGTTTGAACGTGAGTTCCGGTCTCGCAACCTTCAACGACATGAAGTCGTTGCGCTGCACGCGAAATGCGCCTGCGCCGTACGGCTTGTCGTTGCGCATGAATTCGGTCGATACCGTTTCCCACCCTGAAGTCATTTCCGTATATCCGTAAATAGCGATCGGCAGAACAAGAACGCATCCCGCGATCAAAAGCCATCGTTTGCCTTTTCGCATGTCACTTCACCAGCAGTCTTCCGAGCGCCTTGCCGACCGGATCGTCGACATCCCATTCCTCGGCCTTTTTCCGGAGAACGGGGATGCCCGAATCGAAAGCCTGCCCCCACGTCTTTCCTTCGCCCCATTCCTGGATGTTCGGACGCATCCCGATCTTGACGAGATCCGTGACCGGCAAGTCCGCCAATCCTCCGTCAAGATAGGCCATCGGGTGCGTCTTGAACGCGAACTCCTTGAATTTTTCGTTGTTCATTTCCAGTTCGAATTGCGGCCAGGTCATATCGACCCCGCCGTTCCCCGGTGTCGGGCTGGCCATCTGGATCGTATTGCCCATCATGTTCTGGTTCAGTCCGTCTTCCATGTTGGCCTGGAGCAGCTTCCGCGCCTTGTTCAACCACGCTTTCCCCTGGGCGGACAGTCGCGGGAGAAGGTTGGCGCCGTAGTCGGAGCAATAGTAGTAGCCGTAGCTGATGTAGTAATCGGGCGGTTTATGTCCGCATCCGATATGACGCATCATGAAGTTTCCATGCCGCGACCAGTCGGAATCCGAACTGCCAGGCTCGATCAGTTGCTCGCGCCGATGCAGGAGGCGGTGCGCTACATCGGAGTCGGTCCATGGATCCCACGAGAGGGCGAAGCCCTTGATGGTCGACCAAATGCTCGACATGCTGACCTTTTCAACCGTTTCCAGATAGGCGCCGTGAAGCGGTCGATAGTAGAACGGACAGGTGCCGACGATCCATTTCGGCGCCGGCGTTACATGCTTGTCGCAGATATTGATCTCGACCTTCGGCCGATCCTTGTACGCCGTCGGCGTCAGCATCCCCGAGCCGGTGCCGAGCACCTTTTCCTGTTGTCCGTCAGCCATTCGATTTCCCTAGAAACTTGACGACGACGTCATGCGGCACATGGCTCTGTGTGAGCCCAGTCTCTCCCGCCGCGTTGGTGACGCCTTCCGAGAGCAGCTTGCCGTTCGAGAACATCTGGTACCGCGTGTTCGCGACCGGAATGTCGGTGCCGGCCCAGTGCGCGATGAACGCCTGATCGTAGTTGCCGGTCGAGTTCGGCAGCGTCGGCATGGTTTGCGACAGGTGCGTCGGGCCGCTGAACGCATGCTGCGCACCCTTGATGTCGATCTTGCCGGGCGCGTGCACTTCGATGTTGCCGTCCGCGATGCGGATGTAGGCGCCGCCGGACGTCAGCAGGATTTCCTTCGCCGCGGCGCCTTCGATCGACTCGGTGACCGCCATCAGCTTCAGCGCCTTCTGCGCGGTCAGCTCGATGTTGTCCGCGTGCGCCTGGACTTCGACCTTGCCCTTGCCCGCGAACAGTTTCATCCCCGCGTTCTGCGCGAACAGGCTGATCCGGTCGAGGACGCTCGCGATCAGCGACTTTCCGGCGGCGACGTGCGTGCTTTGCCCGCTGACGAGGTTGATGTGCCGGTCCGCGGCAAGCTGCGTGGACTGCTGCGTGGACATCCCGATGCCGGCCGGGCTGCCGAACAGCATCACGGGCTCCTTGAACGCATTGGCGCTGCCGGTTCCGCCGCCGGCGGTTCGGCCGCCCGATGCACTGCCGCTCACGCTGTTTTGCGTCGCGTCGGTGAACTGCTTCAGCGCCGCGTGGCCGGGGTCGAGCGACTCGCCTTGATGTTGTGCGCTGACATCCGACATCGCCTCCATCAGGCCTTCCGCGCGAACGAGTTGCTGTTGCGTCTCCTCGACGTCGAGCGGTTGGCTTGCCGGCCGTTTCGGATGCGTCGTGACGTACAGGCCGCGGTTCGCGCGCACGGCGCCGTATGCGTCGGACCGCAGGTCGAAGCCGCTGCCGAGATAGCTGCCGCGGTTGTTGCCGGTGTGGTCGATCAGGTAGCCGAGATGCAGGTGTGCGTGGGTCTGGCTGCTGTACAGGTGCACGCGGTTCTGCGAGGTCGCGTCGTCGAGCACCAGCTGGTTGTAGCCGGCGCCCGCGTATTCCTTGGACCGGTATCCGGACAGGATCCCGTTGGTGTGCCACTGCGGGCTCGTCGCGCCGTTGTACAGCTTGCCGACGATGATCGGGCGATCGCAGTCGCCGCCGAGGAAATCGACCAGCACCTCCTCGCCGCTGCGGTGCGGGTGGACGGCGCCGTAGCCGTTGCCCGAATCCGACGTCGCGGCACGCAGCCAGCACGATGCTTTCTCGTCGCCGTCGTTGAGGCGGTCCCAATGGAAGCGGACCTTGACCCGGTTGAGTTCGTCGGTATGGACTTCCTCGCCTTGCGGTGCGACGACGATCGCCGATTGCAGGTGCATCGGCGGTTTCGCGTGTTCGAGCGGGCTGCGGAACGGCACGGTCGTGCGCTGCGCTTCGATGCTGATCCGGAAAAAGCCCTCGCTGCCGTCAGGATGGCGAACGCGCGACGAGTCGGCGCCACCGGCCTGCACGATGCTGCCGATCTCGGCCTGCAGGCTGTGCGGGAAGGCGGCCTGCCCGTCGCCGACGGGCAGGTTGTTGACGATGATCCATGCGGTCTCGATCACGGCGAATTCGCGCTGGCCGGCATCGTCCTTGTCGTGTTCGGGGTGATCCGCGAACTCGAACGTGCGTCCCGCGTCCATGCGCCGCACGCCGCCGACGCCGTGAAAGCGCTTCGCATGAGACTCCTGCTCCTCCATCCAGATCTTCGACAGATGGTCGCCGCGAGACTGCTCAGGATACGTGTAGGCGCCCGTGTATTCGTAGACTTCGAGCTGCTGCGGCAGGTCGCCCTGGTTCGCGATCGTCGGCGTATGGGTCGCTTTCGGATTCGACGCGGTGGGCGGCTGCTTGTAGTCGAACGTGCGCGTGGTGCGCTCGACGCTTCGCAGCGTACGCGTACCGGAGAACTGGACGAGCGTGTCGGCTTCGTCGCCCGTGCCTGCGTGATGAAAGCGCACGGTTCGCGGCGACAGCGCGGGCAATGCGTCGATGCGGTCGACGATGACGAGCCGATGCGACTTGCCGTCCTTGTCCTGTTCCCAGAAGCCGTACAGACCTTCCGATTCCATCAGGCGATGCACGAAATTCCAGTCGTCTTCGTATTGCATGCAGAACGAGCGGGACGGCAGCGGCTGGTAGAGCTTGAAGGTGAAGCGCCCCTTGGCCTGCGGATGCTGGTTCAGCACGTCGGCGATGATGTCGTCCGCGGACCGGTCCTGCCAGATGCGCTGATCGCGGCGGAACTTCAGGAAGTGCAGGAACGACGCAAACACGATCTGATAGTGCGTGACGCCGCTGTCCGATCCGAGCCGGCGGGCGGCATGCACGAAGCCGTGGTGAGGCGCGTACGACCGGTCGGCCTGCTGGACCCACAGCGTCACCGGCTGCGCGATCAGTTTCTTGAGTTCGAGGCTGTCGGACACCGAGACGGTATCGACGGTGAACTCGAAATGGCGCCCGAGCCGCGATCGTCCCTTGACGCGATGCGGCAGCAGGACGTCGGGGCCGAGCGGCGTATCCAGTTTGACAAGCCGCTCGTGCTGAACCGGTCCGGCCAGCAATGCGCTTCTTAACGCTTGCAAATTCATCACCAGTGCTCGCTCTTTTTTTTGTGCGGGTTCGCACGCTCTCCCGTGCGGAATCCGGTAATTGTATGAGAAAACCGGTTCTATCTCGAATTTGCAGGCGGGCGGCGCCCTGGCTTCAACTCGCCGCGTCTTCCGCCTTCCAGTCCCCCGACTTCCCGCCGCGCTTTTCCCGCACGCTCACGTCGGTGATCACCATCCCGCGATCGACGGCCTTGCACATGTCGTAGACGGTCAGCAGCCCGACCTGCACGGCGGTCAGCGCTTCCATCTCGACGCCGGTCCGGCCGAACGTCTCGACCTGCACGCCGCAGTGCACGCCCGGCAGCGCATCGTCGAGTTCGAAGTCGACGGCCACGCGCGTCAGCGCGAGCGGGTGGCACAGCGGAATGAGGTCGGCCGTGCGCTTCGCGCCCTGGATGGCCGCGATGCGCGCGACGCCGAGCACGTCGCCTTTTTTCGCCTTGCCGTCGCGGATCAGCGCGAACGTGGCCGGCAGCATCCGGATCGTGCCGCGCGCGATTGCGATGCGTCGGGTTTCCTGCTTGCCGCCGACGTCGACCATGTGCGCATGGCCGGCGGCATCGAAATGGGTGAGTCCTGACATGTCTTGCTCCGTCTCAACGGGCGCTTATCATAGCAGCGGCGTTCGCGTCGCCGGGGGCGCAGATGATGCACGCGCGGTACGAGACAGTCGCGGCGGCGCCGGTACAATGAACCGAATATTCAGACCAAACGCCGCGATGCGCGCCCGGCGCGCGGGACGGCGTCGTTTTCATCCTGCCATGCGTGTCAAACAGTTGCTTGCCGTGTCGCTGTCGGCGGCGCTCGCGTTGCCGCCGAGCGGCCATGCGCAGAGCGCGTCCGCGCCACCGCTCGAGCCGGCGGCCGGCGGCTCCTCGTCGATTTCCACTGTGCCGTCCGGCATCGCGACCGGCGTGTTCGGCACGTACGGCGGCGCCGAGAGCCGGTTTTCGGGCGCGGGCGGCGCGTCGGGACCGGCCGCGAGCCTGCGCGCACCGCTGCGCGCGCTCGAGCTGCCCGACCTCGGCGACGGCTCCGGCGGTTCGCTGACGCCGCGGGCCGAGCGTCGGCTCGGCGAACGCGTGATGCGCGAAGTGCGGCGCGATCCCGATTATCTCGACGACTGGCTCGTGCGCGACTACCTGAACGCAATGGCGGCGCGCCTCGCGGCCGCGGCGGCCGCGCGCTACATCGGCGGCTACACGCCGGACTTCGACCTGTTCCCGGTGCGCGATCCGCAGATCAACGCATTCTCGATGCCGGGCGGCTTCATCGGGATCAACAGCGGGCTCGTGGTCACGACGCAGACGGAATCGGAGCTCGCGTCGGTGGCCGGCCACGAGATGGGCCACGTGCTGCAGCGGCACATCGCGCGGATGATCGGCGCGAGCGAGAAGACCGGCTACACGGCGCTCGCGACGATGCTGCTCGGCGTGCTGGCCGGCGTGCTCGCGAGAAGCGGCGATCTCGGCAGTGCGATCGCGGTGGGCGGGCAGGCATACGCGGTGGACAACCAACTGCGCTTCTCGCGTTCGGCCGAGCGCGAGGCCGATCGCGTCGGCTTCCAGCTGCTCGCGGGCGCGGGCTACGACCCGTACGGGATGCCGGGCTTCTTCGAGCGGCTCGACCGCGCGTCGATGGGCGATGCCGGCGTGCCGGCCTATGCGCGCACGCACCCGCTGACCGGCGAGCGGATCGCCGACATGGAGGATCGCGCGCGCCGTGCGCCGTACCGGCAGCCGCGCCAGTCGGCCGAGTACGGATTCGTGCGCGCGCGGCTGCGCGTCCTGCAGAACCGCGCGCCGACCGACATAGCGGACGAGGCGCACCGGATGCAGCTCGAGATCGACGATCGCACGGCGCCGAACGTCGCGGCGAACTGGTACGGCATCGCGCTCGCGAACACGCTGCTCGGCCAGTACGACGCAGCGGACAAGGCGCTCGCTGCGGCGCGCGGCGCATTCGATGCGCGCGAGCGGCACGAGGGCGACCCGGCGACCAGTTCGCCGAGCCTCGACGTGCTGGCCGCCGACATCGCGCGGCGTGCGGGCCGGACCGACGACGCGGTGCGGCTCGCGGCGCTCGCGCAGCGGCGCTGGCCGGCGTCGCACGCGGCGATCGTCGCGCACCTGCAGGCGCTGATCGGCGCGCGCCGCTTCGCGCAAGCGCAGGCGCTCGCACGCGCGCAGGCGCAGGCCGATCCCGAGCAGCCGGACTGGTGGGACTACCTCGCGAAGGCGAGCGACGGCAAGGGCGACGTGCTCGCGCGGCGCCGCGCGCTCGCGGAGAAACTCGCACTCGACGGCGCATGGCCGTCGGCGATCCGTCAGTTGAAGGAAGCGCGCGATGCGAAGGACGTGTCGTTCTACGAGCAGTCGATCATCGGCGCGCGGCTGCTGGAATTCGAGGCGCGCTACAAGGAAGAGCGCGACGACGAGAAGAACGGCCGCGGGTAGCGGCCGGCGCACGGCGAACGCGGGAACGGCGGGTGCGGGTCAGTTGCCGCTGTCGGCCGCGTCGCGTGCCTGTCGTGCCGGGCTTGCGACGTAGCCGAACCGCGCGGGCACGTCCGCGCAGACGATGTTGCCGAGCGGCAGCGCGCGGCCGTCACGCCAGCGCAGCACGGGCGGCGCGGCGTCGAAATCCGCGTGATCGGCGAACAGCCCGAGATCGTGGTCGTGCAGCGCCGCGATGCGCGGCGGCGCGCCCGCATCGCGAAACAGCACGCCGCCCCCATCGTCGAGCCATGCTTCGTCCGGTTCGAACGGTGCGCCCGTCTGGTCGGTGAGCGTGAGCTGTCCGTCGCGCTCGGCGAGCCGCACGACCCACGGCGTATACGCGAGCTCGACGTACACGCGTTGCGGCCCGTTCTGGAAGAACCACTGGCCCCGCGCGTCGCATTCGTAGTTGCGGCCGATGAACGCGTTCAGCGCCGCATGCCGGATCGGCGAGCCGAGCTCGCCGGCCGCCTGCGCCGCGTCGTCGCGCAGCCGCCATTCGCCGCGCCGGTCGAGCAGCAGCCAGCCGGTGCAGTGCGGCACGTTCGGCCATTTGGCGAGCGCCTGCCTGACGATGTCATCCATGGTCGACGAATTTCGAGCAATAACCGAACACCCGCGCCGACAGCCAGTCGAGGCGGCCGGGGAACGGCCCGGTCATGAACCCCGCGTGCCCGCCGTCCGCGGGCTGGTCGAGCTCGACGGCCGGCGATACGTCGGCCGGGCCCGGCAGTGCCGATTCGGGCAGGAACGGGTCGTTGCGGGCGTTGAGGATCAACGTGGGCACGTCGATCGCGGGCAGCAGCGGCCGGGTCGTCGCCTTCGTCCAGTAGTCGTCGGCGTCCGCGAAACCGTGCAGCGGCGCGGTCACGACCTCGTCGAAGTCGCGCATCGTCACGGCTTGCAGCATCGCGTCGCGGTCGAACAGCCCCGGGTACTGGTCGAGCTTCGCGAGCGCCTTGCGCTTGAGCGTCTTCAGGAAGCTGCGCGTATAGACCATCGCGAACCCTTGCGACAGCGCGCGGCCGCCCGCATGCACGTCGATCGGCGTCGAGATCGCGGCGGCCGCCCGCAGGATCGACGTGTCGCTGCGATGCTCGCCGAGCCAGCGCAGCAGCACGTTGCCGCCGAGCGACACGCCGGCCGCGACCAGCGGCCCGCGATGCTGCGCGGCGAGCCGGCGCAGGATCCAGTCGACCTCGGCGCTATCGGCGAGATGGTAGAAGCGCGGCTGGCGGTTGATCTCGCCGCTGCAACTGCGAAAGTGCGGCACGACGGCATGCCAGCCCTTCGCGCGCGCGGCAGCCATCATCTCGAGCGCGTAGTGCGAGCCGGAACTGCCTTCGAGGCCGTGGAACAGCACGAACAGCGGCGCATCGGGCGGCGGCGCCGCACTGTCGAGATGGGCGACCCAGTCGAGATCGATGAAGTCGTGATCAGGGGTTTCCCATCGCTCTCGTCGGTATGCGACGGCCGGTCGTCGCGCGAACAGCGCGGGCACGATGGTTTGCGCATGGCTGTTCGGCAGCCAGCGTGGTGCGCGATAGCGCAGTGTGTCGTCGTCCGGGGCCGGAGCCCCGGCGAGCGGCGAGGTGGGCGGAGAAGCCGTACTCATGATCGCCCCGCGTATGCGTTGCTTCGTCTTTTCGTCAGTGCAGCGGGCCCTGCCCATGACGGATCTTCGCGGCGAACTGCCCGGCCGCTTGTTCGGGAATCGGGCTCGCGTGGATGTGCGCGATGCGCCACTCGCCGCGTTCGTGAATCATCACGTACGTGGCGAAAACCATGTCCGGGTCGGCCGTCAGGTCGGCCTGCTGATGCGCTTCGGCGATCGTGTAGACGACCGTGCCGAGACTGTCGTAAACGCGGATGTCGAGCGGTTCGATCGTCACCGGGCGCGTCGCGAGCCGGTTGGCGAGCCCGCTGCGGATCTGGTCGAGGCCATGCAGATGCTCGCCGTCCGCCCACACGCAGCTGGCGAAATCCTCGTCGATCCACAACGCCAGCAGCGCGTCGAGATTGGCATCGGCGACGGCCTGGTAGTAGGCGTTCAGCGTATCGGCAGCGGCTTCGAAGAGGCGGGCAAAACGTGGCATCGGGGTTGTCTCTCGCGCGCGTCGCGCGCCGTATTCAGCACGGCGGCCCGGATGGGGCCGCCGCACACCGGTGAATCGGATTGCCCGGCGCGTCGTGCGACGCTGCCGGCCAGGGTCAGCGCTGCCCGACGAGCATGCCGCGCAAATCGCCGAATACCTGCTCGGGACCGAGTTCGCGCAGGCACTTCAGGTGGCCGAGCGGGCACTCGCGTTCGAAGCAGGGACTGCATTCGAGATGCAGCCATTGTACCTTCGCCAGGTCCGACAGCGGAGGGGTGTGGCGCGGATCGGTCGATCCGTACAGCGCGACGAGCGGCCGGCGCAGCGCGGCGGCGACGTGCATCAGCCCCGAATCGTTGGTGACGACCGCGTTCGCGCGCGCGATCAGCGCGCACGCCTCGGACAGCGACGTCTGCCCGCACAGGTTGCGCACGTTCGGCGCGTGGTCGGCGATCGCCTGCGCGGCCGCGGCGTCCTTCTGCGAGCCGAGCGCGACGATCTGCGTGTACGGGAACGACTGGTGCACGATCGTCGCGAGCGACGCGAAGTGCTCGGGCGGCCAGCGCTTGGCCGGGCCGTATTCGGCGCCCGGGCAGAACACGACGAGCGGCTTGCGCGTATCGAGATTGAAACGCGCGGAAACCCGCGCCGTCTCGTTCAGGTCGGCGTCGAGGCGCGGCGCGGGCAGCGTCTTCATCGATTCGGGCAGCTTCGCGCCCGGCGCGTACGCGAGCGCCGCGTAGTGGGTCGTCATCGGCGGCCGCTCGCCCGACTTGTCGGGGTTCGCGTGTCGCACGTTCAACAGCCCGTAGCGGTGCTCGCCCGTGTAGCCGATCCGCAGCGGGATGTTCGCGAGCCACGGGATCACCGCGGACTTCAGCGAATTCGGCAGCACGTACGCCGCGTCGTAACCGACGTCGCGCAGGTCGCTCGCGAGCTGCCAGCGGCGCAGCAACTGCAGCTTGCCGTGCGCGAGATCGGTCGCGTAGACATCGTGGATCTCGGGCATCCGCTCGAGCACGGGCGCGACCCACGAGGGCGCGACGGCATCGATCGCGATGCGGGGATGGAGTTTCTTCAGCAGCGCAAAAAGCGGCTGCGCCATCAATGCGTCACCGATCCAGTTCGGTGCGATAACCAGCGCTCGACGCATCAGGTGGACTTCCGATGTCGTAATGAAGCACGGCGCGCGGGCGCCGCGTTCGGGTTGCCAGAATGGGGAAGGGCGGCGCGCCGGGCATCCGGCTGCGCCGCCTCGCGAGCGGCGGGCCCGCGGGCCCGTCCGCCCGGGCTCAGTGGCCCTTGACGACCTCGCCGTCGCGCAGCTTGTAGCGCGTGCCGCAGTACGGGCAGCGCGCCTCGCCGTGCGAGACGTCGATGAACACGCGCGGGTGCGCGCTCCAGCGCGCCATGGCCGGGTTCGGGCAGTAGGCGGGAAGATCCTTGGCCGTCAGCTCGACCAGCGGCATTTCCTTGATTTCACTCATGGGACTTTCTCTTATCACTCTTTTGTGGGGCGGTCGGTGGCGCGGCGCGCTCAGACCTTCGTCAGCCAGTGCGCGTACTTCGCGTTCTTGCCCGACACGATATCGAAAAACGCCGACTGCAGCTTTTCCGTGACGGGGCCGCGCGCGCCGCTGCCGATCGTGCGGTTGTCGAGCTCGCGGATCGGCGTGACTTCAGCGGCCGTGCCGGTGAAGAACGCCTCGTCGGCCGTGTAGACCTCGTCGCGCGTGATGCGCTTCTCGATCACCTCGATGCCGGCGTCCTTCGCGAGCGTGATGACCGTGTCGCGCGTGATGCCGTCGAGGCACGACGCCAGGTCGGGCGTGTACAGCTTGCCGTTGTTGACGAGGAAGAAGTTTTCGCCGGAGCCTTCCGACACGTAGCCGTCGACGTCGAGCAGCAGCGCTTCGTCGTAGCCGTCGGCCGTCGCTTCCTGGTTCGCCAGGATCGAGTTCACGTACCAGCCCGACGCCTTCGCGCGCACCATCGACACGTTCACGTGATGGCGCGTGAACGACGACGTCTTCACGCGGATGCCCTTCGCGAGGCCTTCCTCGCCGAGGTACGCGCCCCACGGCCATGCGGCGATCGCGACGTGGATCGTGTTGCCCTTCGCCGACACGCCGAGCTTTTCCGAGCCGACCCAGATGATCGGGCGCAGGTAGCACGACTCGAGCTTGTTCTCGCGCACGACTTCGAGTTGCGCGGCTTCGAGCGTTTCACGGTCGAACGGCACGTCCATCTGGAAGATCTTCGCCGAATTCAGCAGACGTTTCGTGTGCTCGCGCAGGCGGAAGATCGCGGTGCTGCCGTCGGCCGTCTTGTACGCGCGCACGCCCTCGAAGACACCCATGCCGTAGTGCAGCGTATGGGTCAGGACGTGGATCTTGGCGTCGCGCCAGTCGATCAGCTTGCCGTCCATCCAGATCTTGCCGTCGCGGTCGGCCATTGACATAGATTTCTCCTGGGATGCGGTTGTATGCAGCGTTGAGCCGGAAAGACGCTTATTTTAGCGTCATTTGGCGACGATCCGGTCGGCCGGCGCGGGGCCGGCGCTATAATCGCCCGGTACCGATTCCAATAACGACGGGTCGCGCCGGCGGGAGGCGCCGGCGTCCCGACGAACCGCCCGCTGCGGCCCGCTTTCCCATGCTCGCTCGATTGTCCGCCACCGACCGTTTCGCGCTGATCCAGGGCGCGCGCGACTATTCCCCGACACTGATGGCGATCCTGTCCTGGGGGCTCGTCACCGGCATCGCGATGAGCAAGTCGGTGATGACGCTCGGGCAGGCGAGCGCGATGTCGCTGCTCGTCTATGCGGGCTCGTCGCAGCTCGCGGTGCTGCCGCTCCTCGCCGCGAAGCTGCCGATCTGGACCGTGCTGCTCACGGCCGCGATGGTCAACACGCGCTTCGTGATCTTCAGCGCTGGGCTTGCTCCCCATTTTTCCTACCTGCCGCTGTGGCGGCGCCTCGCGATCGGCTATTTCAACGGCGACGTGATCTATCTGCTGTTCCAGAAACAGGGCTTCGCGAACGGCCACGTGCCGGGCAAGGAAGCGTATTTCTGGGGGATGGCGCTCGCGAGCTGGGCGTCGTGGCAGGTGTCGTCGCTCGCCGGCATCCTGCTCGCGAGCTTCTTTCCCGCGAGCTGGGGGCTGGAACTGGCCGGCACGCTCGCGCTGATCCCGATCATGGTGTCGGCGGTCGCGAACCGCTCGACGCTCGCGGCCGTCGCGGTCGCGGGCATCGTGTCGCTGGTCGCGTTCGACCTGCCGTACCGGCTTGCGTTGCCGCTCGCGGTGCTCGCCGCGCTCGCGGCCGGCAGCATGGCCGATTTCTTCGTCGAACGGGCCGACTGGCGGCGCATCCGCACCGAAACCGTGCACGAAAAGGAAATCGAATGAGCGCGACGGAGATCTGGATCGTCATCATCGGGATGACGATCGTCACGGCCGTCACGCGCGCGCTGTTCCTGATCGGCGGCGAGCGCACCGTGCTGCCCGAACGCGCGCAGCGCGCGCTGCGCTATGCGCCGGCGGCCGCACTCGTCGCCGTCGTGCTGCCCGACGTGCTCGAAACGCCGGCCGGGATGTCGTTCGCGCTGTCCAACCATCCGTTCTACGCGGCGCTCGCCGGCCTCGGCTGGTTCTTGTGGCGGCGCAGCATGCTCGGCACGATCGTCGTCGGGATGCTCGTGTTCACCGCGCTGCGCGTGATTTTCTGATGAGCCGCCGCTCCGGCCTGCCGGGCGCCGGCAGTTCGCGCGCGCGCGTTGCTGCGGTGCAGCAACGCGTCCGTTCCCGCGCACGATCCCAAATAGGCGGAATTCGCCGCCGCACGGGTCAGTCTGCCGGGTGGATCGGCTAGAATGCCCGTTCGAGATTTTTACCCGTGCGCGTCATGCGAACCGCCAGCCACGGCCGCATCCGGCGCCCTTTAGCGGCAGCCCGCGCACGTCCAGCGTGAACCCCCTTTCCCCATCCACTACTTCAATCTGTTCAACATGAGCCAAGTCAAGCGTCTTACCGACCTGATCGCCGCCGGCCAGCTTGCCGGCAAGCGGGTGTTCATCCGCGCCGACCTGAACGTCCCGCAGGACGATCACGGCAACATCACCGAGGACACGCGCGTGCGCGCGTCCGTGCCGGCTATCCGGGCGGCGCTCGACGCCGGCGCGGCCGTGATGGTCACGTCGCACCTCGGCCGTCCGACCGAAGGCGAATTCAAGCCGGAAGACTCGCTCGCGCCGGTCGCGAAGCGCCTCGCCGAGCTGCTCGGCCGCGACGTGCCGCTCGTGTCGAACTGGGTCGAGAACGGCGTGAACGTCGCACCGGGCCAGGTCGTGCTGCTCGAGAACTGCCGCGTGAACAAGGGCGAGAAGAAGAATTCGGACGAGCTCGCGCAAAAGATGGCGAAGCTTTGCGACGTGTACGTGAACGACGCGTTCGGCACCGCGCACCGCGCGGAAGCGACCACGCACGGGATCGCGAAGTACGCGCCGGTCGCGTGCGCGGGCCCGCTGCTGGCCGCCGAACTCGACGCGCTCGGCAAGGCGCTCGGCAACCCGGCGCGCCCGCTGGTGGCGATCGTCGCCGGCTCGAAGGTGTCGACCAAGCTGACGATCCTGAAGTCGCTGGCCGAGAAGGTCGACCAGCTGATCGTCGGCGGCGGCATCGCCAATACGTTCATGCTCGCGGCCGGCCTGCCGATCGGCAAGTCGCTCGCGGAAACCGACCTCGTCGGCGACGCGAAGGCGATCATCGACGACGCGCGCAAGCGCGGCGCATCGGTGCCGATCCCGACCGACGTCGTGACCGCGAAGGAATTCTCGCCGACGGCCGCGGCCACGGTGAAGCAGGTCGCCGACATTGAAGCGGACGACATGATCCTCGACATCGGGCCGGAAACGGCCAAGGCGCTCGCGAGCCAGCTCGAGAAGGCCGGCACGATCGTGTGGAACGGCCCGGTCGGCGTGTTCGAGTTCGACCAGTTCGGCAACGGCACCAAGACACTCGCCGAGGCGATCGCCAAATCGTCCGCGTTCTCGATCGCGGGCGGCGGCGACACGCTCGCGGCCATCGCGAAGTACGGCATCCACGACCAGGTCAGCTACATCTCGACGGGCGGCGGCGCCTTCCTCGAGTTCCTCGAGGGGAAGAAGCTGCCGGCGGTGGAAGTGCTCGAAACGCGGGCGGCCTGAGCGTGGCGGCGCGCGCAGGGGTGACGAAGGCCGCGCGCTCCGCGAAAGCGGAGCAGCCGGCCGGCGCGGGCAAGCGCAAACGCGCGCCCGCGCGGGCGAACTCCACCCCGCGCGCAGCGGCGGCCGCTGGCGACGCGGCCATGCAGCACCACGAGATTCAGAACAAAGCGATGCCGGGCGCAAGCACCGGCACGCCCTCCGGAACGGCCGCCGCTGGGCCCGCCGTGTCCGGCTCTCGCAGCGTTTCACCCAGCGCATCCACCTTGATCCAGATGAGGAGTTTCATGCAGCGCGCCACCAAGATAGTCGCCACGATCGGCCCGGCTTCCAGTTCGCCGGAGATTCTGCTGCAGATGATGCAGGCGGGCCTCGACGTCGTGCGGCTCAATTTTTCGCACGGCACGGCCGACGATCACCGCCAGCGCGCCGAGATGGTGCGCGAGGCCGCCCGCAAGGTTGGCCGCGAGATCGCGATCATGGCCGACCTCCAGGGCCCGAAGATCCGCGTCGGCAAGTTCGAGAACGGCAAGACGACGCTCGCGCCCGGTCAGCCGTTCATCCTCGACGCAGCCTGCGAACTCGGCAACGACGAGCGGGTCGGCCTCGACTACAAGGAACTGCCGCGTGACCTGAAGCCGGGCGACCTGCTGCTGCTGAACGACGGCTTGATCGTGCTGACCGTCGAGCGCGTGCTCGGCGACGAGATCCACACGATCGTCAAGGTGGGCGGCGAGCTGTCGAACAACAAGGGGATCAACCGCCAGGGTGGCGGCCTGTCGGCGCCGGCGCTGACCGCGAAGGACATGGAAGACATCCGCACCGCGATGTCGCTCGGCGCGGACCTGGTGGCGGTGTCGTTCCCGAAGAACGCGACCGACATGGAAATGGCGCGCCAGCTCGCGAACATCGCGGGCGCGCCGTACGGCATCAAGCCGAAGATGATTGCGAAGATCGAGCGCGCGGAGGCGATTCCGGCGCTGCAGAGCATCCTCGACGCGTCCGACGGCATCATGGTCGCGCGCGGCGACCTCGCGGTGGAAGTGGGCAACGCGGCCGTGCCGGCGCTGCAGAAGCGGATGATCCGGATGGCGCGCGAGTCGAACAAGCTCGTGATCACCGCGACGCAGATGATGGAATCGATGATCTACGCGCCGGTGCCGACCCGCGCGGAAGTGTCGGACGTCGCGAACGCGGTGCTCGACGGCACCGACGCGGTGATGCTGTCGGCCGAGACGGCCGCCGGCAAGTACCCGGTCGTCACGATCGAGACGATGGCGGCCGTATGCGTCGAGGCGGAAAAGTCGGAACATGTCGAGCTGGACAAGGATTTCCTCGACCGCACGTTCACGCGGATCGACCAGTCGATCGCGATGGGCGCTCTGTTCACCGCGTACCACCTGGGCGCGAAGGCGATCATCGCGCTGACCGAATCGGGCGCGACCGCACTGTGGATGTCGCGTCACTACACGCACGTGCCGATCTTCGCGCTGACGCCGCGCGTCGGCAGCGAGCGCACGATGGCGCTGTACCGCAACGTGACGCCGCTGCACGTCGACTTCAACAGCGACCGCGACTCGGCGCTGCAGGCGGCGCTCGAGCTCGTCGTCAAGCAGGGCTACGTGCAGCACGGCGACATGGTCGTGCTGACCGTCGGCGAACCGATGGGGCAGGCGGGCGGCACCAACACGCTGAAGATCGTGCGCGTCGGCGAGCACTATTGAGTCGAGCGTTCACCGGGCACCTGGCCGGCGACCCGGGTCGATCGAATTCGATCCGGCACCGTTTTTCACGCGAAAGCCGCGCGGGGTCCGAAGCCCCGCGCGGCTTTTTTTCTCTTTTTTGCCCGCATTGTGCCGTGCGAACGTAACAAATTGCGAGTGGGCGCCACCGGGCGGTCGGAATCGGAGGCGCTTCGCGATAAAATGCGGCTATTCGACGCTCAGCCGCGCCGCGCCGCCCCGGTTCGAACGAGGGCGGGTGCCGCGCCGGCGTCAGGGCGCACCGGTTTTCATTCAAGGAGTTCCACAATGCCTCTCGTATCAATGCGTCAATTGCTGGATCACGCGGCAGAGCACGGTTACGGCCTGCCGGCCTTCAACGTGAACAACCTGGAGCAGGTCCAGGCGATCATGGCGGCAGCGGACCAGGTCGGCGCGCCCGTGATCATGCAGGCATCGGCCGGCGCGCGTAAGTACGCGGGCGAGCCGTTCCTGCGCCACCTGATCGAAGCGGCGGTCGAGTCGTACCCGCACATCCCGGTCGTGATGCACCAGGATCACGGCCAGTCGCCGGCGGTCTGCATGGGCGCGATCCGCAGCGGCTTCACGAGCGTGATGATGGACGGTTCGCTCGAAGCCGACGGCAAGACGGTCGCGTCGTACGAGTACAACGTCGACGTGTCGCGCAAGGTCGTCGAGATGGCGCACTCGATCGGCGTGACGGTCGAAGCCGAACTCGGCGTGCTCGGCTCGCTCGAGACGATGAAGGGCGACAAGGAAGACGGCCACGGCGCGGAAGGCACGATGACCCGCGAGCAGCTGCTGACCGATCCGGAGCAGGCGGCCGATTTCGTGAAGCTCACGCAGTGCGATGCGCTCGCGATCGCGATCGGTACGTCGCACGGCGCGTACAAGTTCTCGAAGAAGCCGACGGGCGACATCCTGTCGATCCAGCGCATCAAGGAAATCCACGCGCGCATCCCGAACACGCACCTCGTGATGCACGGTTCGTCGTCGGTGCCGCAGGAACTGCTGGAAGAAATCCGCCAGTTCGGCGGCGACATGAAGGAAACCTACGGCGTGCCGGTCGAGGAAATCCAGGAAGGCATCAAGCACGGCGTGCGCAAGATCAACATCGACACCGACCTGCGTCTCGCGATCACCGGCGCGATCCGCCGCTACCTGTTCGAGAACCCGGGCAAGTTCGATCCGCGCGACTACCTGAAGCCCGCGCGCGAAGCGGCGAAGCAGGTCTGCGTCGACCGCTATCTCGCGTTCGGCTGCGAAGGCCAGGCCGCGAAGATCAAGCCGGTGTCGCTCGACAAGATCGCCGAGCAGTACAAGTCCGGCGCGCTCGCACAGGTCGTGCGCTGAGACTGTAGTACGATTGCCCCGCCCGATTCTTCCGCAAGGCAGGGGCGGGCAGCCAGGCCGGATGTGATCCGGCCCCAGGCAGCCGTTCCGTCCGGCCGAACGAGGGCCGGCCGGCAACCGCCCGGGTATCGCCCGGCCGGTTCGCCGACGTATTGCAAGACCGCCGTTCCCGCCTGCCGCGGGGAACGGCGTTTCCCTTTTTGTTTGGCTCCTTATCTGCGAAAAGACGATGTCTACCCTTTACGAATCCACGCTCCGCTCGCTGCCGCTCCTCGGTCGCGGCAAGGTCCGCGATAACTACGCGGTCGGCAACGACAAGCTCCTGATCGTCACGACCGACCGCCTGTCGGCATTCGACGTGGTGATGGGCGAGCCGATTCCGAACAAGGGCCGCGTGCTGAACCAGATGGCGAACTTCTGGTTCGACAAGCTCGCGCACATCGTGCCGAACCACCTGACGGGCGACGCGCCGGAAGCGGTCGTCGCGGCCGACGAAGTCGAGCAGGTGAAGGGCCGCGGCGTGGTCGTCAAGCGCCTCGAGCCGATCATGATCGAAGCGGTCGTGCGCGGCTACCTCGCCGGCAGCGGCTGGAAGGAATACCAGGCGTCGGGCGCCGTGTGCGGCGTGCAGCTGCCGGAAGGCCTGCAGAACGCGCAGAAGCTGCCCGAGCCGATCTTCACGCCGGCCGCGAAGGCCGAGATGGGCGAGCACGACGAGAACATCACGTTCGAGGAAACCGAGCGCCGCATCGGCACCGAGCTGGCCGCGACGATCCGCGACATCTCGATCAGGCTGTACAAGGAAGCGGCCGACTACGCGGCGACGCGCGGCATCATCATCGCCGATACGAAGTTCGAATTCGGCCTCGACAACCACGGCAAGCTGTACCTGATGGACGAAGTGCTGACGGCCGATTCGTCGCGCTTCTGGCCGGCCGACCAGTACCAGGTCGGCACGAACCCGCCGTCGTTCGACAAGCAGTTCGTGCGCGACTGGCTCGAGGCGCAGCCGTGGGGCAAGACGGCGCCGGCGCCGGCGCTGCCGGCCGACGTCGTCGAAAAGACGGCCGCGAAGTACCAGGAAGCGCTCGAGCGCATCACGGGCCAGTCGCTCGCCTGAGCGAGCTTTGCATGGGACCGGATGCGAAGCATGCGGCCGGAGTTGGCGCTTCAGCACTTACTCCGGCCGACATAAGCGCTGAAGCGCCAACTCCGGTCGACAGGAAATCCACGAAATGAGTGAAATTCAGACCGCCCACACGCATAGCGCGCCGCTCGTCGGCGTGCTGATGGGTTCGAGTTCCGACTGGGACGTGATGAAGCACGCGGTAGCGATCCTGCAGGAATTCGGCGTGCCGTACGAAGCGAAGGTCGTATCCGCGCACCGGATGCCCGACGAGATGTTCGACTATGCGGAGAAGGCGCGCGAGCGCGGGCTGCGCGCGATCATCGCGGGCGCCGGCGGCGCCGCGCACCTGCCCGGCATGCTGGCCGCGAAAACCACGGTGCCGGTGCTCGGCGTGCCGGTCGCGAGCAAGTATCTGAAGGGTGTCGATTCGCTGCACTCGATCGTGCAGATGCCGAAGGGCGTGCCTGTCGCGACGTTCGCGATCGGCGAGGCCGGTGCCGCGAATGCCGCGCTGTTCGCGGTGTCGATCCTGTCCGGCACGTCGGTCGATTACGCGAACCGGCTCGCCGCGTTCCGCGTGCGCCAGAACGAAGCCGCGCACGCGATGGTGCTGCCGCCGCTGGAATGACGGCGCGCCGGCGGCCGCGCGTCGCGGCTGCCTGACTCTCCCCACTGCGGCGGGCAGCGCCCGCCGCGACCGACCACTGACATGACCGCAACTCCTGATTCCGTTTCCCCGATCCTGCCCGGCGCGTGGCTGGGCATGGTCGGCGGTGGCCAGCTCGGCCGCATGTTCTGCTTTGCCGCCCAGTCGATGGGCTATCGCGTCGCCGTGCTCGATCCCGATCCGACGAGCCCCGCCGGCGCGGTCGCCGACCGCCACCTGCGCGCGGCCTACGACGACGAAGCCGCGCTCGCCGAGCTGGCCGACCTGTGCGACGCGGTGTCGACGGAGTTCGAGAACGTGCCGGCCGCGAGCCTCGATTTCCTCGCGCGCACGACGTTCGTCGCGCCGGCCGGCCGCTGCGTCGCGGTCGCGCAGGACCGGATCGCGGAGAAGCGCTTCATCGAGGCGTCGGGCGTGCCCGTCGCGCCGCACGTCGTGATCGAATCGTCGGCGGCGCTCGCCGCGCTCGACGATGCCGCGCTCGACGCGGTGCTGCCGGGCATCCTGAAGACGGCGCGCCTCGGCTACGACGGCAAGGGCCAGGTGCGCGTGAGCACGGCACAGGAAGCGCGCGACGCGCATGCGGCGCTCGGCGGCGTGCCGTGCGTGCTCGAGAAGCGCCTGCCGCTGAAATACGAAGTGTCGGCGCTGATCGCGCGTGGCGCGGACGGCCGCTCGGCCGCGTTCCCGCTCGCGCAGAACACGCACCACAACGGCATCCTCGCGCTGACGGTGGTGCCCGCGCCGGCCGCCGATGCCGCGCGCGTCGAAGAGGCGCAGCAGGCGGCCGTGCGGATCGCCGATACGCTCGGCTACGTCGGCGTGCTGTGCGTCGAGTTCTTCGTGCTGGAAGACGGTTCGTTCGTCGCGAACGAGATGGCGCCGCGCCCGCACAACTCCGGCCACTACACGGTCGATGCGTGCGCAACGAGCCAGTTCGAGCAGCAGGTGCGCGCGATGACGCGCATGCCGCTCGGCAATCCGCGCCAGCATTCGCCGGCCGCGATGCTGAACATCCTCGGCGACGTGTGGTTCCCGAACGGTGCGGCCGGCGTAGGTGCGGCGGCCGACGCCGTCACGCCGCCGTGGGACACGGTCGCGGCGATGCCGGCTGCGCACCTGCACCTGTACGGCAAGGAAGACGCGCGCGTCGGCCGCAAGATGGGCCACGTGAACTTCACGGCCCAGACGCGCGACGAAGCCGTCGCCGCGGCCACCGCATGCGCGCTGCTGCTGCGCGTGCCGCTCGACTGAGGCGCCAGCCGATGTCCGTCGATCTCCCGAACTCCGTGACGCCTGCGCAGATCGAAGCGGCCGCCGCGCTGCTCGACGCGGGGCAACTCGTCGCGTTCCCGACCGAAACCGTCTACGGGCTCGGCGGCGACGCGGCGAATCCCGAGGCCGTCGCGCGCATCTACGCGGCGAAAGGGCGGCCCGCGAACCATCCGGTGATCGTGCACCTTCCGCCCGGCGGCGATCCGGGCTACTGGGTCGATGCGCTGCCGGCCGATGCGCAAGCGTTGATCGATGCGTTCTGGCCGGGCCCGCTGACGCTGATCCTGAAGCGCCATGCGCGCATTCCGGACGCCGTGAGCGGCGGGCAGGATTCGGTCGGGCTGCGCTGCCCGTCGCATCCGGTCGCGCAGGCGCTGCTGGCCGCGTTCAGCGCGCGGCGAGGCGGGCATGGCGGCGTGGCCGCGCCGTCCGCGAACCGCTTCGGCCATGTGAGCCCGACGACCGCGCAGCACGTGCGCGACGAATTCGGCGACACCGTGCATGTGCTCGACGGCGGCGCATCCGAAGTCGGCATCGAATCGACGATCGTCGATCTGTCGCGCGGCTTCCCGGCGCTGCTGCGCCCGGGCCACGTGACGCCGCAGCAGATCGCCGACGTGCTCGGCCGCGCGCCGCGCCTGCCGGACGGCAGCGACGCGACCACGCCGCGCGCGTCGGGCACGCTGAAGGCCCATTACGCGCCGCGCACGCCGCTCGCGCTGCTGCCGTTCGATGCGCTCGAGCCGCTGCTCGCGGCCGCGCAAACCGACGGCGAGCGCGTCGCGCTCGTCGCACGCGCGTCGCGCGCGGGACGCTGGGCGCAGGCCGACGGCGTGCATTTCGTCGCGGCGCCGGAAGATCCTCAGGCCTATGCGCGCGACCTGTACGGGATGCTGCGTGCGCTCGACCGCGCGCAGGTCGCGCGGATTCTCGTCGAGAAGCTGCCCGAGACCGTCGAATGGATTGCCGTCAACGATCGCCTCGGCCGTGCGGCGGCCGCGTTCGAAGCGCAGGGGTGAGCGCGGCAGCGAGGCGCATGCCGACGCCGTAGGTCGCTCGCCGACGAGCATGCATTGTGCGACGCGTCGGGATCGGAAAAACAAACGCCCGACCGGTGAACCCGGTCGGGCGTTTTCGCTTGTGTTCGCGTTCGCAGGCGCGAAGCATCCGCGGTCCGGTCCGCAGCAGCAGCGCGGACCGGACGCGGTGCTTTACTTGCCGACGCCGGTCGCCGCGATCTGCTTCTCGACGAACTGCGCGATCAGCTGACCCATGTGCGTCGACGGGTGGACCGTGTCGGCGAACATGTAGGTCTGGTCCGCGTTCGCGGTCGTGTAGGTCTGCGGCGAGCAGAACAGCGACGAGCCGAATGCGGTCGGCATCGGCGCGCCGAACGCCTTCGCCGCGTTGATCATCGCTTGCAGGTTGCACGCGGTGCCGGTGTTCGACACCGTGAAGCCGTTCGCCTGGAAATTGGCCGTGATGCCATCCTGCCACGTGAAAATGTCGAGCAGCGTGTACTTGGTCGTGTCGACCTTGAGCGCCTGCAGCGTCGCGACGAGTGTCTGATTGAACAGCCCCGACAGCTGCGTGAACGCCGCCTGCGTGCCGCTTGCCACCGCCAGTGGCGTGCCGCCGATGTCCGGCATGTTCGACACGAACACGTGCGTGCCGCCTGCCGCGACGATCTGCTGGACGATGCCTGCGTACTGCTGCGCGGCGAGCCCGATCGCCTGGGCCGCCGCGAGCTGCGCGGCCGGCGTGTTGCCTTGCGCCTGCGCGACCTGCGCCTGATAGAAGATGTCGTTCGCGCCGCCGTTGAGCAGCACGATCTGGCCCGCGTTGAAGCTGCCGTGCTGCGACAGGTACTGCTTGAGCTGGTCGGCGATCGGCGTCGTCGTCGCCTGCGCGAAGTCGGAATTCGGCACGCTCGCGTCAGCATGGCCGATGCCCGGCTGCAGCGTCACACGCGAGCCGCCCTGCGCGTAGCCGAGGCCGCCGGTGGCCTGCAGCGGAATGCCGAAGCCGCCCTGGTTCGCGGGCTGCAGCGTGTCGCCGTAGTAGGTCGCGACGAGCTGCGTCCACACCTGGCCCGGGTTGGTCGTGAAGCGGCCGCCGCCGAAGCCGAGCTTGATCTGCGAATAGGTACCGGCGTCGGACAGGCTGTCGCCGAACGACACGATCTGCATCTTCACGCCCGACGGCGGCGTGTTCGATGCGCTGCTGCTGTTGTCGTCGCCGCCGCCGCACGCGGCGAGCAGCGCGAGCGCGGCACCCGCGATCGCGACTTGCGCGGTGCGCAGCAGGCGTTGCCGGGTATGCGACGGGAATTGTTGTTGTGACTGCATCGTTCGATCTCCTCGTAGATATGGCCTGATGTGTTTCTCATCTGCCGCGTGCCTGCTCGGAACCGGGCTGCGCGGCGGCCGTTGGCTGAAACGGTTATTGTTCACGCGCAGCCGCATGCGGCACGGTGCGCGGATCCTGGGTCGCGGCCTCGGCAATCTGCGCATGATAAGCGCTCGCCCATTCGGGCGGGCCGAAAATCGCGCGCAGCTTGTTGCGCCATCCGTCGACGCGCAACGCGTCGGCCACCATCGACACCCACTCGTGGAACGTGGCGACGAGCGGGTTGTTCGAGCCGAGCCGCTCGACGATCCCGTACTGCGGCGGGTCGTCCGGCGTTTCCTCGACATAGCTGCCGAACAGGCGATCCCAGATCACCAGGACGCCTGCGTAATTGCGGTCGATGTAGCGTGGATTGCGCGCATGGTGCGCACGGTGGATCGACGGGGTGTTGAGCACGTACTCGAGCCAGCCGAGCTTGCCGATCGCCTGCGTGTGCACGAAGAACTGGAACGCGAGGTTGATCAGCACGATGCCGACGACCTGTTGCGGTGGAAAGCCGGCGAACGCGAGCGGCAGCCAGAACACCCACATGCCCGCGACGGGGTACATCAGGCTCTGGCGGAACGCGGTCGAGAAATTCATCCGCTCGGACGAGTGGTGCACGACGTGCGCGGCCCACAGCCAGCGCACGCGATGGCTCGCGCGATGGAACACGTAGTAGAGGAAGTCCTGCGCGACGAACAGCACCGCGAACGACAGCCAGCCGTCGTGCCACGTGAACAGGCGATAGTGCCGGTAGCAGTACGCATAGACGGGGATCACGAAGATCCACGCTATCTTGTCCGCGCCCTGGTGCATCAGCGCGAGCGCCGCATTGCACAGCGTGTCGCGCCACGCATAGACGTGGTCCTGCGCACGTGTGCGGGCGAGGTGCCAGGCCTCCCACGCGATGCAGAGCAGGAAGACGGGCGCCAGCGCGAGCAGAAGCAATTCGACGTCGAATCGCATGGGCGTGTCTCCTCCTTTCCCCTGCAAGCCGTGAGGCCGGGCCGGTGGCCCGTTGTAGATATCGGTCAGGCCAACAGCCTACGCAATCGCCACGCGCTAGGCGAGGGGGCAGCGTAGAGGGTTCCCTCTGAGGACAGGGTTTCTACGGAAACCGTGCGGCGCGGGGCCGGGCGGTGCGGCCCCGTTTTGCGGGCACGGCCGGCGTGCGGTGCATCGTGCGACGGTGGCGGCAGCCGTTTCAAACCGCGAAGGGCGCGATTCCGCGTACGAGGCGCCGGCAGGCCGCACGGGCCGCCCGCCAGGGCTGCCCGATGCGCGGTGCCGCCTTGTGGCCGACGTACGCCGACGCCGACAGAGGGGCGGGGATGCGCCGCATCGCGGCGCGCGAGCCGTCAGTGCGCGCCCGCGTAGATCCATTCGAGCAGCGTGTCGTGCGCGGCGCGCGCGCCTTCCGCCTGGTCGTTGTTGATGAAGCTGACGACAACGTAGCTCTGGCCGTCGGCGCCGGCGACGTAGCCGGCGATCGCGCGCACGTCGCGCAGCGTGCCGGTCTTGATGTGCGCGTTGCCGAGCACGCCGGCGTTGGTGAGGCGGTTCTTCATCGTGCCGTCGATGCCGGCGATCGGCAGCGAATCGACGAACGCCTGCGCGACGGGGCTCGCGTTCGCGGCCTGCAGCAGCGCGGCGAGCGACAGCGCGCTCACGTGCTCTTCGCGCGACAGCCCCGAGCCGTTCTCGAGCGCGAGGTCCGGCATCGCGATGCCGTTCTTCTGCAGGAACGCCTGAATCGCGCGGCTCGACTGCTCGGGCGTCGCGGGCGGCTTGCCGCTGACCGCGCCGATCGTCAGGAACAGGTTGCGCGCCATCACGTTGTTGCTGAACTTGTTGATGTCGTAGACGATGCTGCCGAGCACCGGGCTGTGATGCACGGCGAGCGGTCGCGCAGTGGTCGGCACCTTGCCTTCGCTCACGGGCCCCGCGATCGTGCCGCCGTCCTGCCGCCACAGCGCGAGGAAGCCGCGCGCGAAGAACGTCGTGTGATCGAGGATCGCGAGGTTGGTCGTGCGCGCGCCGCAGCGCAGCGGATAGTCGCCGGCGAACGACGCGGTCATCATCCCGCCGCCGGCCGTCAGCGTCGGGCGCGCGGCCGCGGCGGCCGCGCTGCACGAGCCCGTGCCTTCGACCAGCTGGTTGTCGATCGACAGGTCCGCGAGCGGCGGCAGCACGTCGACGGCCACCTTGCCGTCGTCGCCCGGCGTGACCGTGAACGACACGGCCTTGAACGCATACAGCAGCGGATCGGGGCCGACGTTGTACGGCGCGCTCACGTCGTCGTCGAACGACGGCAGGTCGCGCGTCGATGCCGCGAAATAGCTCTTGTCGAGCACGAGGCCGCCGGCCACGCGCTTGATCCCGGCCTTGCGGATCTTGTCGATGAGGTCGATCAGCTCTTCGGGTACGAGCTTCGGATCGCCGGTGCCCTTGATGTACAGGTTGCCCTGCAGCGTGCCGTCCGGGTCGACCGTGCCGTCCGTGTAGGCGGTCGTGCGCCAGCGGAAGTCGGGGCCGAGGATCGACAGGCCCGAGAAGGTCGTGACGAGCTTCATCGTCGACGCCGGCAGCATCGGCCGGCTCGCATTCCACGCGATCAGCGGTTCCGGGTCGCCGACGCGCTCGACGACGACGCTCATCGCCGATGCCGGCACCTTCGCGCGCTGCAGCGCGACGAGCACCGATGCCGGCAGGCCGGCCGCACGCGCGGCGGGCGACACGACGGCGGTCTTGCGCGTTTCCTTGTGGAATTTCTTGCGGGCTTGCGCGGGCGGCGCGAAGGCCAGGGCCGTGCAGGTGGCGATGACGGCGGCTGCGCGCAGGCAGGCGCGGGTGCGGGGAGCGAACCGGGTGGAAAGGGTGGAAATCGGCATGGACGAATACGGGTAAGCGGGGGCTCGGGCGGCGCGTGCGTCGCGCGCAAGCGCACATTGTAGAGACAAGTGGGCAAATGCCCGCCGAAATCACGTGTCGTGCCGCATTGCGGCATCACTTTGCCGCGCGCATGCCGCGCGCGCGATTCGCGGCGCTACAATGATCGGCGTGTTTCACCCGACCCATGGATGCCTGTCCCGATGCGGATTCTGCTTGTCGAAGACGACCGAATGATTGCCGAGGGCGTGCGCAAGGCGCTGCGCTCGGACGGCTTTGCGGTCGACTGGGTGCAGGACGGCGACGCGGCGCTCACGGCGCTCGGCGGCGAGACGTACGACCTGCTGCTGCTCGACCTCGGCCTGCCCAAACGCGACGGCATCGACGTGCTGCGCACGCTGCGCGCGCGCGGGCTGTCGCTGCCCGTGCTGATCGTCACCGCGCGCGACGCCATCGCCGATCGCGTGAAGGGCCTCGACGCGGGCGCCGACGACTACCTCGTCAAGCCGTTCGATCTCGACGAGCTGGGCGCGCGGATGCGCGCGCTGATCCGCCGCCAGGCCGGGCGCAGCGAGTCGCTGATCCGTCACGGCGCGCTGACGCTCGATCCCGCGTCGCACCAGGTGACGCTCGACGGCGCGCCCGTCGCGCTGTCCGCGCGCGAGTTCGCGCTGCTCGAGGCGCTGCTCGCGCGGCCCGGCGCGGTGCTGTCGAAGAGCCAGCTCGAGGAAAAGATGTACGGCTGGGGCGAGGAGATCGGCAGCAACACGGTCGAGGTCTACATCCACGCTCTGCGCAAGAAGCTCGGCTCGGACCTGATCCGCAACGTGCGCGGGCTCGGCTACATGGTTGTCAAGGAAAGCTGACGCGTGAGGTCGATTCGTCATCAATTGCTGATCTGGCTGCTCGCGATCGTCGTCGCAGGCGTCGGCCTCGCCGGCTGGCTGATCTATCGGCAGGCGCTCGCCGAGGCGAACGAGCTGTTCGACTACCAGCTGCAGGAAATCGCCGCGGCGCTGCCGTCCGAGCCGTTCTCGCAGGTATTCGGCTCGCGGACCAACGGCGACGAAGGCATCGTGATCCAGATCTGGAACCGCAACGGCGTGCTGATGTACTTCTCGCATCCGCGCGCGCCGATCGCGCCGCGTGCGGAGCTCGGCTTCTCCACCGAGCGCACCGATCGCGGCGAATGGCGCGTGTACGGCGCGATCGTCGGCGACAACGTCGTGCAGCTCGCACAGCCGCTGTCGGTGCGCAACCGGCTCGCGGCGAACGTCGCGCTGCGCACGTTGTGGCCGCTGATCGTGCTGCTGCCGTTCCTCGGCGCGGCCGTGTGGGTGATCGTCGGGCGCGGGCTCGCACCGCTCGGGCGCGTGACGCGTGCGGTCGAGGCGCGCCGGCCGGAAGCGCTCGATCCGCTGCCCGACGGGCGCCTGCCGCTCGAGGTGCAGCCGCTCGTGCGCGCGCTGAACGGGCTGCTCGCGCGGCTGTCGGCCGCGCTCGACACGCAGAAGGCGTTCGTGGCCGACGCCGCGCACGAACTGCGCACGCCGCTCGCGGCCGTGCAGATCCAGGCGCAGCTCGTCGCCCGCGCGAAGGACGATGCGTCGCGCCGCGAGGCGGTCGCGGATCTCCAGGACGGCGTCACGCGCGCGACGCGCCTCGCGGAGCAGTTGCTTGCGCTCGCCCGCGCCGAGCCGGACGGCGCGACGATGCGCGAGCCGGTCGACCTGCAGGCGCTGCTCGCCGAATGCGTGGCCGCGCATGCGCCGCTCGCGCAGCGGCGCGACATCGATCTCGGTTTCGAGGAGACGCGCGCGGCGAGCGTCGTCGCGGACGTCGGCGCGCTGCGCGTGATGTTCGGCAACCTGCTCGACAACGCGGTGAAGTACACGCCGGACGGCGGCCGCATCGACGTGTCGCTGACCTCCGACGCGGCCGGCCGCGCATGCGTGCAGATCGGCGACAGCGGGCCCGGCATCCCGGCCGACGAGCGCGAGCGCGTGTTCGACCGCTTCTACCGCGACAGCTCCGCGCGGGCGCGTGCCGACTTGTCGGGCAGCGGTCTCGGGCTCGCGATCGTCAAGCGCGTGGCGGCGCAGCAGGGCGCGACGGTGTCGCTCGGCGACGCGGCCGCGGGCGGCCTGCTCGTCAGCGTCGTGTTCCGCGACGCCGAGATGCCGGCCGAGGCGCCGCAGCAGTCCGAATCCGTGTGAAGAACGCTGTCGGACGGGCCTTGCCGGCCCGCTTAAGCCCCGCTTAAGGCTGATTAAGCCTCCTTTAAGTCAGGGTCGTTACGCTGCGTCCTAACAAAGAGGAGGTCCTACGATGAACACCCGATTCCTTGCGCGCGGCGCCGTCGCGGTCGCCGTGGCGGCTGCCCTGTCGGCCGGCTATTTCGCAGGCACCCGCCGTGCCGATCCGCAGATCATCACGCCCGCGCAGGCGGCCGCGCTGATGCCGGCCGAAGCGGCCGCGAAGACCGGCATCCCCGATTTCTCCGGGCTCGTCGAGACCTACGGCCCGGCGGTCGTGAACATCAGCGCGAAGCACGTCGTGAAGCAGGTGTCGCGGCGCGTGCCGCAACCGCAGCTGCCGATCGATCCGAGCGACCCGTTCTACCAGTTCTTCAAGCACTTCTACGGCCAGGTGCCGGGCATGGGTGGCGACGCGCAGCCGGACGACCAGCCGAGCGCGAGCCTCGGCTCCGGGTTCGTCGTCAGCTCCGACGGGTACATCCTCACCAATGCGCACGTGATCGACGGCGCGAACGTCGTCACGGTCAGGCTGACCGACAAGCGCGAATACAAGGCGAAGGTCGTCGGCTCGGACAAGCAGTCCGACGTCGCGGTGCTGAAGATCGACGCGAGCGGCCTGCCGACCGTGAAGATCGGCGATCCGGCGCAGAGCAAGGTCGGCCAGTGGGTCGTCGCGATCGGTTCGCCGTACGGCTTCGACAACACGGTCACGTCGGGCATCATCAGCGCGAAGTCGCGCGCGCTGCCGGACGAGAACTACACGCCGTTCATCCAGACCGACGTGCCGGTGAACCCCGGCAACTCGGGCGGCCCGCTGTTCAACCTGCAGGGCGAGGTGATCGGCATCAACTCGATGATCTACTCGCAGACGGGCGGCTTCCAGGGCCTGTCGTTCGCGATCCCGATCAACGAGGCGATCAAGGTGAAGGACGAGCTCGTGAAGACGGGCCACGTGAGCCGCGGCCGCCTCGGCGTCGCCGTGCAGGGGCTGAACCAGACGCTCGCGAGCTCGTTCGGGCTGCAGAAGCCGGACGGCGCGCTCGTCAGCTCCGTCGATTCGAACGGCCCGGCCGCGAAGGCGGGCCTGCAGCCGGGCGACGTGATCCTGTCGGTCAACGGCTCGCCGGTCGCCGATTCGACGTCGCTGCCCGCGCAGATCGCGAACCTGAAGCCGGGTTCGAAGGCCGACCTGCAGATCTGGCGCGACAAGTCGAAGAAGTCGATCAGCGTGACGCTCGGTGCGATGACCGATGCGAAACTCGCGTCGAACGACGGCGGGCCGGTCGAGCAGGGCCGCCTGGGCGTCGCGGTGCGCCCGCTGTCGCCGCAGGAGCGCAGCGCCGGCAACCTGTCGCACGGGCTGATCGTGCAGCAGGCCGGCGGGCCGGCCGCGAACGCGGGCATCCAGCCCGGCGACGTGATCCTCGCGGTCAACGGCCGCCCGGTCACGAGCCCCGAGCAGTTGCGCGACGCGGTGAAGGGCGCGGGCAACAGTCTTGCTCTGCTGATCCAGCGCGATAATGCACAGATCTTCGTGCCGGTCGACCTGAGCTGACCGGCGACGGCCGACGGCCGGCCAGGCCGGCCGCGGCGGGCGCTGCCGCCGTCCGACCCCGTGGCGTGGCGCCCCGTATGTGTTCCGACCCAAAGGAGAGAGCCATGCAATATCTACGCAACGTGTCCCGATTTGCCGTCGCCGCGGCGCTGGCCGCCGGCTTCGCAGCCGGCGCGTACGCGCAGTCGGACGGCTTGCCCGCCGCGCGCCAGCAGGGCGACGTCACCTTCGTGTCCGGCGGCATCGGGCTGGACGAATCGACGGCGTTCCAGCGCAACGAGGCGAAGTGGCCGCTGGCGCTGCGCTTCACCGGCAAGGGCGGCGAATTCCTGGCCGACGTCCATGTGCGGATCGTCGACGGCAAGGGTGCCGAAGTGCTGAAGACCGACACGCGCGGGCCGTACATGCTCGTGCAGGTGCCGCCGGGGCGCTATACGGTGCAGGCGTCGTACCAGGGTAGCGACGAATCCCGTACCGTCACGGTCGGCGCGAAGGGCGGCGCGAAAGCCGCGTTCCAGTGGAGCGCGCAGTAGCCCGCCGCACGCGGCCCCCGCCCGGGTCGCGCAATCGGACGAAGTTTCGCCCATAATGAAAGCCACGGCATTCGTGCCGTGGCTTTTTTCGTTTCCTGCCACCGGCCTGCCTGCCGGGCCGCCCGAAGGAGAAACGATGTCAGACGCCGCCGTCCCTCACCTTGAAATCGTGCCGAACCGCCATCGCGTGCGCGTGATCCACCGCGGCATCACGTATGCCGATTCGCACGGCGTGCTGACCGTGCGCGAAGCGGGGCTGCCGGACGTCCATTACCTGCCGCGCGGCGACGTCAACATGCGCAGGCTCGTGAAGTCGGGCGTGACGAGCGCCTGCCCGTTCAGGGGTGAGGCCGTGCATTTCGACTTGCAGACGGAAGACGGCGTGATCGAGAACGCCGCATGGAGTTACGAGGAACCGAAGGCGGCTGCCGCCGCGCTTGCGCACTACGTCGCCTTCGATGTCGCACGGATCGACAGTCTCGTCGAGACGTCCTGATGCGGCGCGCGTTCATCGGGGAGGCATCATGGAACTGAACGACACGTTACGCGTTCCGCTCGCGCCGCCTGTCGTGCGGGAGGCCTTCGAGGATCCCGCATTGCTGCGGGCGAGCTTCGACCATTGCGACTCGTTCGTGAAGCTCGCGCACGGCGAGTTCGCGCTGGCGATCACGGTGCCGCTCGGCCCGCTGCGTGCGCGCTACGACGTGCGTGTGCATGCGGCCGGCGAGCAGGGCGACGCGGAAGGGCAGCCGCGCCGCATGATCAATTTCAAGGCGCGGGCCGACGGCCTCGGTGCGCTGCGCGGCCAGGTCGAACTCGTGCTGCTGCGCGAAGACGATGCGAACGCCACGTGTATCGAGTACGTGGTCTGGGCGACGGCGAGCGGGCCGCTCGCCGAGTTGCCGGCGCGGCAGATCGAGAATGCGCTGCGCGAATGGGCCGACGATTTCTTCCGCGAGTTCTGCGCGGTCGTGCAGGCGAAGCACGGTCTCGCGCCGAATCGCGCGAACCCGGCCGCACCGCGGCGCCAGCATGTGTTCCTGCGGCCGGCGTCGCTGATGGCCGCGACGAAGCGTCCGCTGCCGCCGCACCCCGGCGGCGCGCTGACCGCGCGTGTCGCCAGCGTGCTTCATCATCGAGGTTCCGGCCCGGTGTCCGTTTGGGCATGGGCGGCGATGATCGTGTTCGTCGCGCTGCTGCTTTATGCGGCGCGCTGGATCAACGGCGGCTGAGCGGTCGAGCCGCTGAACCCCGCCGGTTTCGCTTCACGGCCCGCCCGCTGCGCATGCGGCGGGCGTCATTGTCCCGCGTCGGCACCGGCTCCGGCGCCGCGAAATTCCCTTCGATACGCAGACGGCGACGTGCCGAGCGCGCCCGCGAAATGCTGGCGCAGCGACACGCTCGACCCATAGCCGGCCGCCTGCGCGATCGCGTCGATCGATTGTCCGGTGGTTTCCAGCAGATGCTGCGCGCGCGAGAGCCGCTCGGCCTGCAGCCATGCGGTAACGGTCGTGCCCGTCGCCTGGCGGAAGTGGCGCGTGAACGTGCGCCGGCTCATCAGCACGCGTTCGGCGAGCGAATCGACGCTGTGCGCGGCGTCGAGGTGCGCGCGCACCCAGTCGAGCAGGCCCGCGAGTCGCGCATCGCGCGGGTGTGCGGCGACGGGCTGCGGCACGTACTGGGCCTGCCCGCCCTGGCGGTGCGGCGGGATCACGAGGCGGCGCGCGATCCGGTTCGCGGCGTCCGAGCCGAAACGCCGCCGCACGACGTGCAGGCAGCAGTCGAGCCCCGCGGCCGTGCCGGCCGACGTCATCAGGTTGCCGTCGTCGACGTACAGCACGTCGGGGTCGAGCTTCACGCGCGGAAAGCGTTGCGCGAAGTCGTCGGCCCACGCCCAGTGCGTGGTGGCCGGGCGGCCGTCGAGCAGGCCGGCCGCGGCCAGCACATACGCACCGAGGCACAGCCCGACGAGCTGTGTGCCGCGTGCGGCGACCGCGCGCACGGCGTCGAGCAGCTCGTCGGGCGGCGCTTCGTCCGGGTCGCGCCACGCCGGCACGATCACGATGTCCGCGTCGTCGAGTGCGTCGAGCCCGTACGGCGCGGTGATCGTGAAGCCGCCCGTCGTCGCGAGCGGGCCGCGCTCGGCCGAGCAGACGCGAAACTCGAACGCGGGCGACGCGGCCGCGTCGCGCTCCTTGCCGAACACGACGGACGGCACCGACAGATGGAACGGGCTGATGCCGTCGTATGCGATCACGGCGACGACGGTCGGGGCAGGCGAGGCGGGTGACGCGACGGCGGTCATGGCGGGCTCCGGGATGGTGATGGCCCGATTTTATCGAAGAATGGCTATCGGGCCACTGTCCGCGCAGGCGATGCGCCCCGACAATGCATCGCATCGCGCCGCTGGCCGTCCCGTTCCGGGGCGGGGCCGCGCGTCAGGACCAGGAGCCCGCCATGTCGAACGCCGCCCCGCATTCCACTTCCAATCCCACTTCACGCCGCGCGCTGATCGTGATCGACGTCCAGAACGAATACGTGACGGGCAACCTGCCGATCGAATATCCGCCGCTCGACGTGTCGCTCGCGAACATCGGCCGCGCGATCGACGCCGCGCATGCGGCCGGCGTGCCGGTGATCGTCGTCCAGCACGTCGCGCCGGCCGGCGCGCCGATCTTCGCGCCCGGCACCGACGGCGTTGCGCTGCACGCGGTCGTCGCCGGCCGCCCGTACGCGCACCTGATCGAGAAGGCGCAGGCGAGCGCGTTTGCCGGGACCGATCTTGCCGCATGGCTCGACGCGCACGGGATCGACACGCTCGCGGTGGCCGGCTACATGACGCACAACTGCAATGCGTCGACGGTCTATCACGCGGCGCATGCGGGGCTGAATGTCGAGTACCTGGACGATGCGACGGGCGCGTTGCCCTATGAGAACGAAGCGGGCGCGGCGAGCGCCGAAGAGATTCACCGCGCATACACGGTGGTGTTCCAGTCGAATTTCGCGGCCGTGATGTCGACCGACGCGTGGATCGCGGGACTGGCCGGCGCGCCGATGCCGAAGCGCGATTCGGTGGCCGCGTCGAACCGGCGGGCTCGCGCGCATCGCGCGAAGGCGGCGTGACCTGGTCGGGGAGACGGAGGCGGGCAGCGCATTGCCGTGGCTGTTGTGCGGCCCGGCTCCCCGATCGATGAAAATGAAACGGCGCGCGGGCGGCCGCCGCGCCGTCAGTCTCTTTCCTTCAGCATCGCGGGGCTGTAGCGCAGCATGTCGAAGCAGCCGTCGACGAGCTTTTCCGCATGCTGCTCGGCGTCGATCTCGTCGGGCAGCATCAGCATGTCGCGCACGAATCCACTGACGAGCGTGTGCAGCATCAGCGTCGCGCGCCACGTATCGAGCCGCTCGGGCAGCAGCTTGAGCCGCACGGCGACCGCGAGGTCGGCGTCGATCATGTGCAGCGCCTCGCTCATTCCCGCGCGGTTGCGCTGCAGCAGCGGCTCCAGGTCCGCGACGTACTCGCACTTCATGAACAGGATGCTGAACACGCGCCGCAACTGCGAGTCGCGCTGCACGCCGAGCAGGCACCAGATCAGGATCTTGCGGATCTTCTCGAGCGGATTGCCGCCCGGTGCGTCGAGCGGCGTCCGCTTCAGCTCGTCGATCGGCAGGAACACGCGGTCGAACATCGCGTCGAACAGCTCGCTCTTGTTCGCGAAATGCCAGTAGATCGCGCCGCGCGTGACGCCGGCGTGCTGGGCGATGTCCGCGAGCGACGTGTGCGACACGCCCTTCTCGAAGAACACGTGTTCAGCGGCATCGAGAATGCGATTGCGCGTCTCGAGCGCCTCCTCCTTGGTACGTCTGACCATGTGCAGGCCTGATTGGATCGATCGTAGGTGAATATAGGGTCCGTAACCCTCGTCGCCGTCTAGCGGATTGGCTATGCTTGCGACTGGTAATAATTCGTAAGACTGGACAGCCGGCACAACGCAATCGGGCTTTTTACATACATTCGTGAATGTATATACAATACCACCCTACGATCGAATGACCCAAGTGGCAATCAGTTAATATCCCACTCTGCTGATTCCCGCCAAAGCACCATCCGCAGTTCGCGGCATCCCGTCGGCATGGAGGTTTCGTGCCGACGTGCTGTATCCAGCAGTCCAGTAATTCAGGTGTTCGATCTGCGCCGCGAGGCGCATCCGTGTTGCGCTCCCGTCGGGTGCTGCACTTATTCCATTGGTTACACACAGAGGTCGCTCCATGCGCGTCGAACGGGTTCCATACCGCTTGATCACTGTCGCGGCAGCCGCGGTTTTCCTGGCTGCATGCGGAAAAAAAGAATCGGCACCGCCGCCGCAAACGCCGGAAGTCGGCGTCGTCACCGTCCAGCCGCAAGCCGTACCGGTGTTCAGCGAGCTGCCGGGCCGCACCAGCGCGTTCCTCGTCGCGCAGGTCCGCGCACGGGTCGACGGCATCGTGCTGCGCCGTGAATTCACCGAAGGCACCGACGTCAAGGCCGGCCAGCGTCTCTACAAGATCGATCCGGCGCCGTATGTCGCCGCGCTGAACAGCGCGAAGGCGACGCTCGCGAAGGCGCAGGCGAACCTCGCCACGCAGAACGCGCTGGTCGCGCGCTACAAGGTGCTGGTGGCCGCGAACGCGGTCAGCAAGCAGGACTACGACAACGCGGTGGCCACGCAAGGGCAGGCCGCGGCGGACGTCGCGTCCGGCAAGGCGGCGGTCGACACCGCGCAGATCAACCTCGGCTACACGGATGTCGTGTCGCCGATCACGGGCCGCGTCGGCATTTCGCAAGTGACGCCGGGCGCATACGTGCAGGCGAGCCAGGCGACGCTGATGTCGACGGTGCAGCAGCTCGATCCCGTGTACGTGGACCTCACGCAATCGAGCCTCGAAGGCCTGAAGCTGCGCCAGGACGTGCAGAGCGGCCGCCTGAAGACGAGCGGCCCGGGCGCGGCGAAGGTGTCGCTGATCCTCGAGGACGGCAAGACCTATGCGGAGCCGGGCAAGCTGCAGTTCTCGGATGTGACGGTCGACCAGGCCACCGGCTCGGTGACGATCCGTGCGGTCTTCCCGAACCCGGGCCGCGTGCTGTTGCCGGGGATGTTCGTGCGTGCGCGGATCGAGGAAGGCGTGAACGAGAACGCGTTCCTGGTGCCGCAGATCGGCGTCACGCATGACCAGAAGGGCCAGGCGATCGCGATGGTGGTGAACGCCGGCAACAAGGTCGAGCCGCGTCCGCTGAAGACGACGGGCATGCAGGGCCCGAACTGGATCGTCGAAGGCGGTCTGGCGGCGGGCGATCACGTGATCGTGCAGGGCGGCGAAAAGGTGCGCCCGGGTGCGACCGTGAAGTCGGTGCCGGCGCAGCTCGCACCTGCGGCCAATGCCGCATCGGGCGCCGCTGCAACCGCCGCGCCGGCTGCCGCCGGTTCCGGCGCCGCTGCTGCTTCCGGTGCCGCCGCATCGGGCGCCGCGCCGGCGAGTGCTGCCGCTGCTTCGAGCGCGCAATAACAGGGAGCCTGTTTCATGGCAAAGTTTTTTATCGATCGCCCGATCTTCGCGTGGGTGATCGCCATCATCCTGATGCTGGCCGGGGTCGCGGCGATCTTCACGCTGCCGATCTCGCAGTATCCGACGATCGCGCCGCCATCGATCCAGATCACCGCGAACTACCCTGGCGCTTCCGCGAAGACGGTGGAAGACACGGTGACGCAGGTGATCGAGCAGCAGATGAGCGGCCTCGACAACTTCCTGTACATGTCGTCGACGAGTGACGACTCGGGCAACGCGACGATCACGCTGACCTTCGCGCCGGGTACCAACGCCGACATCGCGCAGGTCCAGGTGCAAAACAAGCTGTCGCTCGCGACGCCGGTTCTGCCGCAGGTCGTGCAGCAGCTCGGCCTGTCGGTGACGAAGTCGAGCAGCAGCTTCCTGCTGGTGCTCGCCTTCAACTCCGAAGACGGCAGCATGAACAAGTACGACCTCGCGAACTTCGTGGCGTCGCACGTGAAGGATCCGATCAGCCGGTTGAACGGCGTCGGTACCGTCACGCTGTTCGGCTCGCAGTACGCGATGCGGATCTGGCTCGACCCGACCCGCCTGACGAACTACGGCCTCACGCCGGTCGACGTGAGCTCGGCGATCACCGCGCAGAACGTGCAGATCGCAGGCGGCCAGATCGGCGGCACGCCGGCGAAGCCGGGCACCGTGCTGCAGGCGACGATCACCGAATCGACGCTGCTGCAGACGCCCGAGCAGTTCGGCAACATCCTGCTGAAGGTCAACCAGGACGGCTCGCAGGTGCGCCTGAAGGATGTCGCGCAGATCGGCCTCGGCGGTGAAAACTACAACTTCGACACGAAGTACAACGGTCAGCCGACCGCGGCGCTCGGTATCCAGCTCG
Organism: Burkholderia sp. BKH01; assembly: GCF_025685725.1. Taxonomy (NCBI): domain Bacteria; kingdom Pseudomonadati; phylum Pseudomonadota; class Betaproteobacteria; order Burkholderiales; family Burkholderiaceae; genus Burkholderia; species Burkholderia sp. BKH01. The sequence goes on from NZ_JAOTQT010000002.1 coordinate 582,274, forward strand.
CGACCAACGCGAACGCGCTGGCGACCGCGAAGGCCGTGCGCGCGAAGATCGACGAGCTGGCACCGTTCTTCCCGCACGGCCTCGTCGTGAAGTATCCGTACGACACGACGCCGTTCGTGAAGCTGTCGATCGAGGAAGTGGTCAAGACGCTGCTCGAAGGTATCGTGCTCGTGTTCCTCGTGATGTATCTGTTCCTGCAGAACCTGCGGGCGACGATCATCCCGACGATCGCGGTGCCGGTCGTGCTGCTCGGCACGTTCGCGATCATGTCGCTGGTGGGCTTCTCGATCAACACGCTGTCGATGTTCGGCCTCGTGCTCGCGATCGGCCTGCTGGTCGACGATGCGATCGTGGTGGTCGAGAACGTCGAGCGCGTGATGGCGGAAGAGGGCCTGTCACCGAAGGAGGCGACCCGCAAGGCGATGGGCCAGATCACCGGCGCACTCGTCGGCGTGGCGCTCGTGCTGTCGGCGGTGTTCGTGCCGGTCGCGTTCTCCGGCGGGTCGGTCGGCGCGATCTATCGCCAGTTCTCGCTGACGATCGTGTCGGCGATGGTGCTGTCGGTGCTCGTCGCGTTGATTCTGACGCCGGCACTGTGCGCGACGATCCTGAAGCCGATCCCGCAAGGGCATCACGAAGAGAAGAAGGGCTTCTTCGGCTGGTTCAACCGCACGTTCAACAACAGCCGCGACAAGTACCACGTCGGCGTGCACCACGTGATCAAGCGTTCGGGCCGCTGGCTCATCATCTACCTGGTCGTGATCGTCGCGGTCGGCCTGCTGTTCGTGCGCCTGCCGAAGTCGTTCCTGCCCGATGAAGACCAGGGCCTGATGTTCGTGATCGTGCAGACGCCGTCGGGTTCGACGCAGGAAACGACCGCGAAGACGCTCGCGAACATTTCCGACTACCTGCTGAAGGACGAGAAGGAAATCGTCGAATCGGCGTTCACGGTCAACGGCTTCAGCTTCGCGGGTCGCGGCCAGAACTCGGGTCTCGTGTTCGTGCGACTGAAGGACTACTCGCAGCGTCAGCATGCGAACCAGAAGGTGCAGGCGCTGATCGGCCGGATGTTCGGGCGCTACGCGGGCTACAAGGACGCGATCGTGATCCCGTTCAACCCGCCGTCGATTCCCGAACTCGGTACGGCCGCCGGCTTCGACTTCGAGCTGACGGACAACGCGGGTCTCGGCCACGACGCGCTGATGGCCGCGCGCAACCAGCTGCTCGGGATGGCCTCGAAGGATCCGACGCTGCAAGGCGTGCGCCCGAACGGCCTGAACGACACGCCGCAGTACAAGGTCGACATCGACCGCGAGAAGGCGAATGCGCTCGGCGTGACGGCGGATGCGATCGACCAGACGTTCTCGATCGCATGGGCGTCGAAGTACGTCAACAACTTCCTCGACACCGACGGCCGGATCAAGAAGGTCTACGTGCAGGCCGACGCACCGTTCCGGATGACGCCGGACGACATGAACGTCTGGTACGTGCGCAACGGGTCGGGCGGGATGGTGCCGTTCAGCGCGTTCGCGACCGGTCACTGGACGTACGGTTCGCCGAAGCTCGAGCGCTACAACGGTGTCTCGGCGATGGAAATCCAGGGTCAGGCCGCACCGGGCAAGTCGACCGGTCAGGCGATGAGCGCGATGGAAGGGCTCGCGAAGAAGCTGCCGGTCGGTATCGGCTATTCGTGGACCGGCCTGTCGTTCCAGGAAATCCAGTCCGGTTCGCAGGCGCCGATCCTGTACGCGATCTCGATCCTCGTCGTGTTTCTGTGTCTCGCGGCGCTGTATGAAAGCTGGTCGATCCCGTTCTCGGTGATCATGGTGGTGCCGCTCGGCGTGATCGGCGCACTGCTCGCGGCGACGATGCGCGGCCTCGAGAACGACGTGTTCTTCCAGGTCGGCCTGCTGACCACCGTGGGCCTGTCCGCGAAGAACGCGATCCTGATCGTCGAGTTCGCGCGCGAACTGCAGGAGACGGAGAAGATGGGGCCGATCGAGGCCGCGCTGGAAGCGGCGCGCCTGCGGCTGCGTCCGATCCTGATGACGTCGCTCGCGTTCATTCTCGGCGTGATGCCGCTCGCGATCAGCAACGGCGCGGGTTCGGCGAGCCAGCACGCGATCGGTACGGGCGTGATCGGCGGGATGATCACGGCGACGTTCCTCGCGATCTTCATGATCCCGATGTTCTTCGTGAAGATTCGCGCGATCTTCAGCGGCGAGAAGGAAGACGTCGACGAGGCGCTGCGTCTTGCGCAGGATCACATGCACGAGGCGGAGAAGGGCGGCCACGGCGACGACGAGAAGAAGGGGCAGTGATGATGCAAAAACATGCTTTGACTGCAATCGCGGTCGCGCTCTTTGCCACGGGCTGCACGATGGCGCCGCATTACAAGCGGCCCGACGCGCCCGTCGCGCAGGCGTACCCGGCCGGCGGCGTCTACGCGACGCAGCCGGGCGCTGCCGGCGCGCGCAGCGCGAACGGCCAGGCGGCGACCGCCATCGGCTGGCGCGAATTCTTCGTCGATCCGCGCCTGCAGCGGCTGATCGAGATCGCGCTGAAGAACAACCGCGACCTGCGCGTGTCGGTGCTGAACATCGAGGCGGCGCGCGCGCAGTACCAGATCACGCGCGCGGGCCTGTTCCCGACGCTCGACGGCACGGGTACCGGCAGCATCCAGCGGTTCCCGGCCGGCGTGTCGACGACGCGGCAGCCGTTGATCACGCGCTCCTACAACGTCGGGCTTTCGGCGTCGTGGGAACTCGACCTGTTCGGCCGCGTGCAGAGCCTGAAGGACCAGGCGCTCGCGCAGTACCTGTCGACCGCGTACGCGCGGCAGGCGTCGGAAATCTCGCTGGTGTCGCAGGTGGCTGACCAGTACCTGACGCTGCAGTCGACCGACGATCTGCTGAAGGTCACGGAGAACACGCTGAAGACGGCACAGGCATCGTACGACCTGACGAAGCTGCAGTTCGACAACGGCACGGGTTCCGAGCTCGAGCTGCGTCAGGCGCAGACGGTGGTCGAGACGGCGCTCGCGAACCAGCAGGCGCAGGCGCGTGCGCGTGCGCAGGCGCTGAACGCGCTGGTGCTGCTGATCGGCGAGCCGCTGCCGGACGATCTGCCGCCGGGCATGCCGCTCGACGCGCAGAACCTGCTGACGGACGTGCCGGCCGGGTTGCCGTCGGACCTGCTGACGCGTCGTCCGGACGTGATGCAGGCCGAGCAGACGCTGCTGGCCGCGAACGCGAACATCGGCGCTGCGCGCGCGGCGTTCTTCCCGAAGATCTCGCTGACGGCGGCGTTCGGCACTGCCAGCCCGACGCTCGGCGGCCTGTTCAAGGCCGGCACGGCGGCGTGGTCGTTCGCGCCGAGTATTGCGCTGCCGATCTTCGAGGGCGGTTCGAACATCGCCAATCTCGATCTCGCGCACGTGCAGAAGCGCATCGAGATCGCGAACTACGAGAAGGCGATCCAGTCGGCATTCCGCGAAGTGTCGGACGGGCTGGCCGCACGCGGCACGTACGACCAGCAGATCGCCGCGCTCGAGCGCAACGAGCACGCGCAGCAGCGCCGCTTCGACTTGTCGGACCTGCGTTACAAGAACGGCGTAGACAGCTACCTGTCGGTGCTGACCGCGCAGACGGACCTGTACTCGGCGCAGCAGACGCTCATCAGCGCGCGTCTGGCGCGCTGGACGAACCTGGTCGACCTGTACCGCGCACTGGGCGGCGGCTGGGTCCAGCGAGCCGGCGAGACGCCGCGCGCGCCGGATGAGCCGGTCGACTACGACAAGGCGGCCGCCCCGGCGCCTGCGTCGGCGGCGGCAACGAACGGGTAAGCGCGAAGCAGCGCGGGAGCGGGCGACCGCTCCTGTCCGTCGAACCGGCGGTATGCGCAAACAGAAACGCCACGGACGAACGTCCGTGGCGTTTCTGTTTGTGCTGTCGTATCGCGCGGGGCGACGAGCGTTGCCGTGACGATGCGTGCATCGGGCTCCGGTCGCTCCGGTCGCTTCGGCCCGCACGACAGATCGGCACGACCCGCGCAGCGCTGCCGGCGGCCGGCCCTTCCGATCCGATAGCGCTCGCCCGAGCCCCGCGTGATTCGACACCCGCCAAGCAAAACGCCACGGCATGCCGTGGCGTTTTTCGTTACCGCGTTGCGCCGTCGTCCGGCGCGGCGCGATCAGTGGTGCACGTCGGCGGGACGCCCGTCGAAGTCGTGTCCGGCGCGGCGGATGTCGCAGCGCGCATCCTTTTCGCCTTTCACGCCGTTGAACACGATGTTCAGGATCACGGCCGTGGCCGATGCCAGCAGGATGCCGCTGTGCAGGATCGGTGCGAGCGCGGGCGGCAGCTTCGAGAAGAAGTGCGGCGACACGACCGGCACGAGGCCCATGCCGACGCTCACGGCGACGATGAACAGGTTGTGGCTGTTGTTCACGAAGTCGACCTTCGACAGCACCTTGATGCCGTTCGCGGCCACCATCCCGAACATCACGATGCCCGCGCCGCCGAGCACGAACGGCGGCACCGATGCGACGACCTGCGCCATCTTCGGGAACAGGCCGAGCAGCACAAGGATCACGCCGCCCGTCGCGCACACGAATCGGCTCTTCACGCCCGTCACGCCGATCAGGCCGACGTTCTGCGAGAACGACGTATGCGGGAACGAGTTGAAGATGCCGCCGATCAGCGTGCCGAGGCCGTCGACGCGCAGGCCGCGCACCAGGCGCTCCTGGTCGACCGGACGATCGACCATGTCGCCGACCGCGAGGAACATGCCGGTCGATTCGATGAACGTGACGAACATCACGGTGACCATCGTCGCGATCGACAGCGGGTCGAAGTGCGGCCAGCCGAAGTGGAACGGCATCACGAAGCCGACCCACGGCGCGAGCGACACGCCTTCGGTGTTCACGCGGCCGAGGATGAACGCGATCACGAAGCCGGCGACGATGCCGAGCAGCACCGAGATGTTCGCGATGAAACCGCGGCCGAACTTGTTGATCAGCAGGATCAGCGTGAGCACGAGCAGCGACAGGCCGAGATAGACGGGGCTGCCGTATTCGGGGTTGCCGACGCCGCCGGCCGCCCAGTTGATGCCGACCTCCATCAGCGACAGCCCAATCACGGCAATCACGGTGCCGACGACCACCGGCGGGAAGAACCGCAACAGCTTGCCGATCGTCGGCGCCAGCACGATGCCGATGATGCCGGCCGCGATGGTCGAGCCGAAGATGTCGAGAATGCCGAGGCCGGGGTTCGTGCCGATCGCGATCATCGGGCCGACTGCCGCGAACGTGCAGCCCATGATGACGGGCAGGCGGATCCCGAAGATCCACAGGCCCAGCGTCTGGATCAGCGTGGCGATGCCGCACGAAAACAGATCGGCGCTGATCAGGAACGCGATCTGGTCTTTCGGCAGCTTGAGCGCGCCGCCGACGATAAGCGGCACGGCGACGGCGCCGGCGTACATGACGAGGACGTGTTGCAGGCCAAGCGTTACCAGCTTGCCGGTCGGCAGCACCTCATCGCACGGATGGACCGTGTTCGATTGCATCTGTCTCACTCCATGATCTTGTTTTCGGGGTGATACGAAGTTATGCGGAATGAATCCACGCAACAAGAGCGCTGGGTTCTATTCCGTGCTTTGCTGGTTCGATATGCCATTTCGGCATGAAACAGGGTGTCGATCATCGGGAAGCTGCCGCAGGAGTGAGGTTCCCCGGTTTTATAGCCCTTCAAAATAGCGCCGGCCCCCGTGCCAAATATCGGCCGCTTTATGGTGTGTATCGGCGTGGCCGCATAGTGGCAAAAAGGGGTGTCGAAAAATCGCGCCGGGTTAACCCGAGAACGGCCGCTTTTGCACGCAAGGTGCAGCCCGGTGAAACCGGGCCGCCGACCGCTTGCTTTCCTGCATCGCATTGCGCCGCGCTGACCGCAAAAGCCGCGGCACACATCGCGATCCCGTTATCATCGGCATCCGTCCATACGAATTCATCCTCCCGTCATGCGCCTGCTCGGAATCGACCTCGGCACCGGCTCCGTCAAACTCGTCACGCTCGATGCCGATGGCGTCGAGCGCGCGGTCGCGAGTGAACCTTATGCGTTGTCGTCGCCGCGGCCCGGCTGGGCCGAGATCGCGCCCGATGCGTGGTGGCAGGCGCTCGTGCGCGCGGCCGCGCGGCTGCCGGCCGGCGAGCGCGCGCAGGTCGCGGCGATCGGCTTCTCGGGGCAGATGCATGGCGTCGTGCTGATCGACGCGGCCGGGCAGCCGGTGCGGCCCGCGCTGCTGTGGCCCGACACGCGCGCGGTGCGCGAAGCTGACGCGTCCGATTGGTCCGTCGCGGGATCGCCTGCCGCCGGATTGCCCGTCGCCGGATCGCCCGTCGCCCCGAACCCCGTCGCGCCGGGCATGGCGGGCCCGCTGTTGCGCTGGCTGGCCGCGCACGAGCCCGATGCGCTGCGCGCCGCGCGCTGGGCCGTGCAGCCGAAGGACTGGTTGCGCATCGCGCTCGGCGGCGACGTCGCGGCCGATCCGAGCGATGCGTGTGCGACCGCGCTCGCGACGCCCGACGGCGCGTGGGATACGGCATTGATCGACGCGCTCGGCCTGCCGGCCGACCGGTTCGCGCCGGTCCATGTGTCGACTGCACGCTGCGGTACGCTCGGCGCGCAGGCGGCCGCGGCGCTCGGCCTGCCGGCCGGCGTGCCGCTGGCGACGGG